>CADBAG010000017.1 GCA_902792635.1 uncultured Prevotellaceae bacterium
GGAATACCATTAAACCGAAACGGCACCACGATTGCGGTGAAATGGCAATGCGATTCAACCGCAATCGCAATGCGATTTAACTGTAATCGCTGTGCCATTTGTTATTGAAGCGCTATTGGCTGGCACGTGCCGAACAACTGGCTGGCACGTGCCGAACAACTGGCTGACACGTGCCGAACAATTGGCTGACACGTGACGAACAATTGGGCGACACGTGCCGAACAATGACGCGAAAGTAAAAAAGAACGGGGAACAGCCGATAAGGCCATTCCCCGCCAGTATAATCTCTAATTAGATAAGATTTAGTACTTTGTGTTCTCAGGATCCCAGTTAGTCCAGCCTGTAGTCCAGTCTGTACCGTCAGGGAAGGCACCGATTCCAGAGTAGAGCTTGCTCAGACTGAGGATAGAAGCAATGCCATCGAACGTGATCGGAGTCCAAGCGCTCACGACAGTATTATTATATTCAGGATTCAGAATGATACTGTGAGTAGCAGATACCTTCTCTGGATTAACAGTCTTAGTTTTATAATCGTAAAGGCTATCCTTATACACCTTGTTGAAATCGGAAGCAATGATGGAGTTGCCCACGAAAGTATTATTCTGAAGTGCCATCAGCCCCTTTGTAGCAGCGCCCTGTGTATCACCCTTCTCGTTGTCAAGGATGATGCCGATAGGCCATCCGATAGCAAGTGTCTTGGAGACATTCAGACGAGAGTTACGACGGATATGCATAGCAGCCTGGAACTTACCTAAAGAAGAACCATTTTGCGGGTTAAGATTGCCGGCAGTGATATATGAAGCATCATTTACGAAGTTAGCATCGAAAGTCTTCGGGCCAAGCAGTGTGATGTAAGAGAACTTGGCTGTAGTGTAAGGCTCAGCAGTTGTGCCACCGGCGTTGTTGTCGCTCTCGAAGCCGTTGCTCTGAGAAGCATCGGCAATCTTAGAATCGCGAACAGAGAGGCCATAAGTCAGACTTCCAGAGAAACCGTTATCGGTATCGAAGTCATCATCCCAACCACGGTAAGCGATGAGGTGCTTGCACTCTACCGTACCACCGAACCACTCATAAGAGTCATCGTTGGAATAAGAAACCTGTATGTGATCGATCGTTGTACCAGCACCTACAGAACCAAAGGTCAGACCATTGATCTCCTGATCTTTCTGGAAAGGATAGCCGGCGAACTCGATACGTACATACTCCAAGTCACCGGAGTTGTCGTTCTTGTCCGTGCCGCCATGCTTTGTACGGGGACCACCTTCGATCTGCTGGTTCAGCACACCGTTGTTGTTAGGTGCCTTACCACAGAGGATCACGCCACCCCAGTCACCAGGCTTACGACTTCCAGCAGCCTGCTCTGAAGTGAAGACAATCGGTGAGGTCTGAGTGCCCTTGGCAATAAGCTTGCCACCCGGCTCAGCGATGAGCGCAGCCTTTGTCTCTTTATCACCCTTGATGATTGTACCCGGCTCGATGGTCAGCGTTGAGCCATCAGCGATATATACCCAGCCTTTGAGAAGGTAGGTACCTTTCTTCAGTGTCTGATTGCCTTTGAAAACGAACTCCTGATCACCGTTACCGATAACAGTGCCATTAGCATCTTCCTTTCCATCCTCGTCAAAAAGTACGTGGTCAGCAGCTTTAAGGCCACCGTCCGTAGACCATTTGTAAGCTACGGTCTCATTGCCGCTGTTAGGATCCGTAGAAGGATCGTCGTTACTACTGCTGCATGCAGAGAATGTTGCAGCGAGTGCGAGGATACCCATGTATCCCCAGATTTGCTTTTTCATCATAATGTTAAATTACAAATTACTAATTACAAATTACTAATTGTCTTTTACTAATTATTAATTACTAATATCCAATTACTAATTACAAATTACAAATTACAAATTAACGAAAGCTGGAAATTTCTTCCCGGCTTATACTTTCTCGTGATCTCCTCCACCTTTCTCGTATTACCATTAGCATAGGTGACATCGGAGAACTGTTTGAAGAGGACACTCTGGTTGAGGATGTCGCGCACAGCGAACTTCAACTCAAAGTGCTTGCCGAACTTCTTGCTTGCCGTAAGGTCAAAGGCATCGCGCGGCATCTCGTAGCTGTCAGGCACACGAACGTTCTTATCAGTCTCACCGCTACCCATTGTACGGCCTACACCAACGATACGCTTACCGATGCGGTTGTAGAGCAAGTTGATATCGAGCTTAGCACGCTCATTCTTATAGAAGAGTCCTGTGTTGATAAGGTAAGGTGACTGGCCCTGCATGGGGCGGTCATAATAGACAGACCCTTCGTCAAACTTCACACGACTATGGATGAGTGAGCCATTGAAACTCCAGGAGAAGTCGGGCAAGCCTAAGAAATCAAGATTCTTACGAATGTCAAGTTCGAGACCGTAGTTGTTGGCTGCCTTTGCGTTTGCATAAGAGTAGATGACATCAGTACCACCGGACATGGTATAGACCCATTCGATTGGTGAATCGAAATGCTTGTAGAAAGCGGCCAATGAGATGACCTCTCCGCGGCTTGGATACCACTCATAACGGAGGTCGACATTATCAACATAGCAGTTTTTCAGATTATAATTACCCTCTACGTTACTGGCAAGATCGAAATCGTAGTAGACCGATGGAGACACTTCACGGAACTCCGGACGGTTAATACTGCGACCATAGCTAAATCGCACCTGATTCTTTTCGTCAATCTTATAGATGGCATTAAGCGAGGGGAAGAAGTCACCTTTGCGGTAGAAGTGGCTTGAATGACTCTCCTTATCGGAGCGTGTATTGGAAATAAGCTCCATCTGGTTCCATTCATAGCGCAGACCAGCAAGGAAAGAGAACTGGCCGAAAGGCAATGTGGCCGAGACGTAACCGCTTGCGAGCGTATTATGACCACTGTAGTCGTTTCGCTTATCCACCTGCTCCAGGAGATAGAGCTTGTCGGCACCGAAATACTGAGAATCGCTAAGCAACTGCGTCATATCCATGGCTCTGAAATCAGAAGGGAGCGAGTTGCCGTCAGCATCGTACCAATAGAAGAAGTTACGGGTCTTGTAGTTACGTGTACGGTATTCACCGTAGACACCGGCTTTCAACTTCGGCTCCCAATCGCCAAACTTGAACTGATGCTCATCGTTGGCCTGAAGCGATATGATGTGCTCATCCAAAGAGGTCCACTCGCGAGAGATATCATTCTGGTAGAGCCAGATGTACTGATCCTGCGAAGTGTCCTCATTGTAGAGAACGTATTTTCTGCGGTCAGGCAACCGGCGGTTGGCATACGCATAGCCGACGCTCCAGTCAAGTGCATCGCCGCTGAAGGTGTGTCTACCCGTTAACTGACCGGTGTAAGTGGTACGTGAGCGGTAATAGTACTCAGCAGAACGCTCGGGCTCCGACTGAGCACTCGTTCCCTCACGGCTGGTATAGCGGCTGTTTCCTATCTGGTTGAAGATATTCTTCAACTGATATTTATTGTTACCGCTCGGGCTGAGAAGCGTGAAGTTGAGCATCGCACCCAATCTCACGTTATGGTTATACTGATTATCTGTAGACAAACGTAGAGGGTTCTCCTTATCGTTCTCTACATCGTAGGCATCATAGAAGTTATTGATCATGCCGAGCATCGTGCGATACTCATTGGTATAGTTGATAGCGGAAGTCATACCAAGTTTCGCACGATTAATAATCCAACTGCGGCTCCAGTCGGCACCGAGCTTCAAGTCACCGTAGGGTGTTTTCTTCTTCACCATCCAGTCGTTGTTGAAGTGGTTCCCCGTCAGACTGTACATTGTATTACCACCTGAGTTCAGTCCAAGACTGCTGAGGTTAGTATCCATACCGCCATGAAGTGAGCGGAAGCCGTTGTCAAAACCGAGCCAATCAGTACCTGAGCCTTTGGTCGACATGAAGTCCTTGAACGCGGCCTGGCTGTTCCAATTGCCGCCCACACTAACATGGAACGAATTGGTAACAGGAATTTCCTTCGTACTGACAAGGATAAATCCGCCCGTATAATCGGCAGGGTACTCAGCATCGGGCACCTTCACAATGGTAAGATTGTCGATCTGAGAGCTTGGGATCATATCGAAGGAGAAGGCGCGCGTATCTGCCTCGCTGCTCGGGACGGCACCACCATTGATCCACACATTATTATAACGCTGAGACAAGCCGCGGACCATAACAAACTTGTCATCGATAAGGCTTACGCCCGGCACACGGCGTATCACCTCTCCTGCGTTACTATCCTGCGTCCGCTGAATCTCTTGTGCCGAGACGTTACTCACTATGACGGAACTCGACTTGGCCGCTTGTATTGTCGCCACGTCAGTATTCTTCCTTTCCACGCCGGTGACAGTGACCTCGCCCAGCTGCTGTTCATCCGCCGACAGTGCTATCTTGATAGGATTGCCAGCACCGTCAGACATCGCCTGAACTCCGTCAATATTTTGTGTCTTATAAGAAATGTACTTAACCGTGATGGTATACTTAGCACCTTTCTTCAACCCCTTGAGGTCGAAGTTACCATCCACATCCGTCACAGTTCGTTTACCGGTTCCAACTGCCTCCACGGTAGCGCCGATAATAGGTTCTTGCGTCTTCTTGTCGACCACGTTACCTTTGATATCCTGAGCAAGGCAGGCCGCAGCAGAAAGCTGCAAGCAAAGAATGAACGCAAATCTCTTGTTTCTAATTTCCATCGATTACTAATACTTTGTTTCTCTTTACGATTGCAAAGTTAGTAAACGATTATTACAGAACAGTTGCGGGAATATAACAGTACCTTTGCAAGATTATTACAAAATGGTTAAGATTGAAAAGCACCTCGGAGAGGTGCCACATGGTTAGCCCCACGTGAGGCGCAGCCGAAACGTGGGGTTTGTGAATGGATCGAATAAACTGAAAACCGGCCTCGAAGAGGGCGAACAAGGTCAAGAGGAATCTGTATATAACCATGTTCGCCCTCTTCGAGGCCGGATCGCAACGAAGCTCAACTGAAACGACCCCAGGTTGCGTCGCTGCGCTCCTTACCTGGGGCTAACCATGTAGCACCTCTCCGAGGTGCATCCACACTGGGGCTAACCATGTGGCACCTCTCCGAGGTGCTCTACGCGTCGAAGTAATAGCCAAACCCGAGCCTTGTAACGAGATTGTCGGCATAAGCTCCGAGTTTCTTACGCACTCGCGTGATATTGACATCCACCGTACGGTCGGAGACAATGACATCCATCGGCCAGATCTGACGAATGAGATCATGCCGGGAGAACACGCGGCCCTTATGCTCAAGAAGTGTGCAGAGGATGCCGAACTCCGTTCTTGTAAATTCCACTTCCTCACCGTCAATGACCACCGTCTTACGGTCAAGGTCAACAACGAGACCTTTATATTCCAGCGTATGCTTTACGTCCTCATCAGAGGCTGGTGCGCTCTGAGCAGCAACGCTCGTTCGCCGCAGCACGGCTCTAATGCGAAGCAGAACCTCACGGATGGAGAAAGGCTTAGATATATAATCGTCGGCACCGAGGTTGAACCCCGTGATCTTATCATTCTCTGAACCCTTGGCAGTGAGGAAGATAATAGGCACATGTTTCGTCTTCTCATCCTCACGAAGCTTGCGGGCTACAGAAAAGCCGCTCATACCACTCATCATCACATCCAAGAGGATGAGCTGATAACTTGCGACATCCTTCTCCAAAGCCTCCTCGCCAGAAAGAGCCGTGTCTACTTGATAGCCTTCTGTCTCAAGGTTGTACTTCAGAATCTCACAAAGATCCTCCTCATCATCAACAACTAAGATGCGTGTTGCTTCTTCTTTATCCATGTGTTATCGAAAATGTTTATCGTTTCAACAATATTTCTATCGCGTTACGCACAAGCAAAGGTAAGCAAAAAGTTGGAAGATCTCTAATCTTCCATGAACTTCTTTGCAGAACGCAATTGATGGCGCATGACGCTCAAGAACTGTTGCGTCTCCTGAAGGATATTCAGGTAGACCATGTCAACCTGAAGGTTCTTATTATCTGAAGCCGTCTGAATGCGGTTGAGATGCACCTTACGGATCACGGAGAGCTGGTCCTTGCAAGCATCAGCCTCAGCAAGAATGCTACGGTACTGATCGTAACGGTTGGTCTCAATCTCATCGCAAGTCATCTTCATCAGATCATTCACTGAGTTGCGCACCGGTTCATACTCCTTGATATAAGCCTCCGGCACCGGATTGAAATTGTTGTCGACATGCTCCTTGATCGGGGCAAGCATACGACGAAGTGTATAGACATACTGTTGGTCACTGTTGGCACCGACATGGAACCAGGTATTCTTCTCAGCAGCTATCTCGACCGGTGACTTCTTCAAGCCAAGCATCTCCTGGCGACGAAGCTTCTTAAGGAGTGTGAGATTCTTCCGCAAACCTGAATCAGCCTTACGCAGACCACTCACTTTCTGGTTATTGAAGCCATCAAGAATCTGATTATATTGTTCGAGGGCATAACGGCAACTCTTGCTTTGTGTGTCGCGAACATGCTTGCAGAGCATTTCCCAGACGATCTCCGGGTCACGCGTGCGCATCATGATACGGAAGTTATCATCCTCAGCCTTGGTCTGTTCACGCTTCTTCTTGTACTGACGGTTGCTGCGCCAGAGCATGAAGACCACGAGCGCCATGAATAGGAACTGGATAACGAAACCGCCATACCACATGCACAGAGCAACAAGAGCACAGGTGATGAAAGCTTCACCTGCTGTGATAAACCATCCACCAATGACACTCAGCACACCCGTAACACGGAACACGGCACTCTCACGGCTCCAGGCACGGTCGGCAAGACTCGAACCCATAGCCACCATGAAGGTAACATACGTTGTAGACAGAGGCAACTTATGGTTGGTACCGAAGGTGATGAGCATAGAAGCAATCACAAGGTTAACAGCTGCACGCACGATATCGAAAGCAGCGCCCTCATTCTTCGGATCCTCCTCTACAGGAGCGGCATTAGTATCAAAACGGGAGTTGATCCACTGACGCAACTTCACGGGGAACAGATGAGCAACATTCTCAACCATCATCTGTGTGAAGCGAACGATGGCGCGGGCTGCGCGGCTGGAACCGAACATCTCGTCACCCTCATCCTGACGGGAGAGGTCAACAGAAGTCTTGATCACGTTACGGGCCTTCTTCGATGTCGCCATGGCAATGATCATGATGATACCGGCAGCCATCAGATAGAATGGAGGCGTCTTGGCACTGTCCATCAGAGAGGTCATAAGGAACGTATCAGCACTGGCCCCATGGGCATTGGCCGTAAAATCATTATAAGAGTCAAGACCTGCGAGAGGCACACCGATGAAGTTAACAAGGTCGTTACCGGCAAATGCCATAGCAAGGGCGAAAGTACCCATCAGGACCGTGAACTTGAAGATATTAATCTTGCAGAGATACATGATCTCTGTCACAATTGCCGAGCCAATGAATGTATAGACGAGCAACATATTCGTGTTCTCGTCAATATAATCTTTCACGTTTTCAGGAATGTACGGGCTCTTGCCAATACCTTTCAGGAAGATAAAGTAAGCCAGGGCGGTGAAAGCTATACCACCGAAGATAGCAATAGTATATTTGCTGTGCTTGGAATAGTTGAAGGTGAAGACCACACGACTGATCCACATCACGATACAACCCACAACGAAAGAGATTGCAACAGACACGAAAATAGCAATGATAACCTTCAGAGCCTGATCGGAGTTGACAAGCTCACCCATACTAAGGCTTCCGTCAGCCACCACCTTCAGGAAGGCTAACATCACGGTACCACCGAGCAATTCAAAAACCAAGGAAACGGTTGTTGAAGTCGGCATACCCAACGTGTTGAACACATCCAACACAATAACATCGGTAACCATGACCGCTAAGAAAACCGTCAGGACTTCATGGAAAGTATAGTGGCTCGGCACCATGATACCATGGCGAGCCACATCCATCATTCCCGTAGACATCACGGCTCCAATGACGACACCACACGAAGCAATGATAAGAATCGTGCGGAACGTTGCTACCCGCGCGCCCACTGCCGACTGCAAGAAGTTGACAGCGTCATTGCTCACTCCTACAAAGAGGTCAAAGACCGCAAGGCAGAGTAGGAAAGTGACAATGCAAAGATAAATTGTCTCCATAATTAACTGTAATATAAATCTGTGTGCAAAGTTACCCACAGAATATTACAGCCATCTTACATCGATATTACAAAGATGTTACAATTATAAAGAAGTAGAGTACTTATGCCTTGAGCGTAAAGTCGAAGCGAAGTCCTCCTTCAGGATTGTTCTTCACACTGATAGAACCTCCATGCACCCGCACTGCATTCTTCACGATAGCAAGGCCCAGTCCTGTACCTCCCATCTTGCGGCTACGGCCTTTGTCAACACGATAGAAACGCTCAAAGAGACGAGGCAGATGCTCAGGAGCGACCCCCACTCCATCATCCTTGAACATGAAATGCCAAAAACCGTCATCTTTGCGCTCTGCAGTCAGAAGAATGTGAGTGTTCGCTCCGGCATAGGCAATAGCATTATCGGTTAGGTTGCGGAACGTGCTATACAGCAATCCGCTATTGCCATTGATAAGAATTTCATTAGGAATCTCACAACGCATCGACATACCTTTCTGCTCAAGATTAAACTGGCTCTCACGCTCTACGGTACGTATGATCTCCGCAACGTCCACCTCCTCGAATGCCATCATATCAGCGCCGTCATCGAGGCGGTTCAGCGTGGACATATCATTGAGCAGAGCAGCCAAGCGCTTACTCTGTGCATAACAACGCTGAAGGAATAGATCACGGGTCTTGTCATCAATTCGAGGATTTTCAAGAATTGTCTCGAGATAACCCTGAATACTTGCCACCGGTGTCTTAAGTTCATGGGCAACATTTTGCGTGAGCTGGCGCTTGAGAACAGATTGTTCTTGCTGGGTCTTCTTTAGTCGAATATAAAGCTTCACGATACGCTCTGCCGTATCACCAAGCTCATCATTAGAGAACGTACCCAACGTCTTGCCCCACTCCTGGTCAAATGCTGCTGAAGTAAAGCCAGGGGAACTGGCGCGTGTAGCGAACTGATTGAGCCTTGTAATATTGGTTCCTATACGATGTGTAAAATTATAAAGCACCAATGTCAAGAGTACGATAACTATTAACGCAAACCAGATATAATGCTGATCCGACTTCAAGTTCTTTGCAAGGTCGACATCATAAGGCAAAGCTGAGCGAATGATGATATTGTTTTGAGGATAATAGGTAGCGCAATAGAAATAGTCTTTCTTCAGTGTATGACTGTTGCGATCAACGGAGAAACCCATTCCTTCCTTCAAGGCCTGTTCAACCTCAGGGCGATGCGAATGGTCGGACATCGTGCGATAATCCTTGCTTGTATCGAACAGGACCTTCCCTTTCTTGCTAATAATAGTAACACGCAAGTTGATGAAAGAGCCTTTTCTAAGATAATTATTTAGAAACTGCCCCATGGCCTGATCGCGATTAAAAAGCAAGGCATCATGCAACTGATTGTTGCAATCCTGCAACCGGAGCGTAAGTGTCTCAATCTTGTACTGCCGCTCACGATGCTGTTGGAACACGATGAAAGCAATGGCAAAGAGCAAGAAAAGTGATACCACACTCAGATAAAGCTTATTACCTATGGAGAATTTCCGCTTCATAATTTCCTAATTTGCGACAAAGTTAATCAAAACTTCCCAATATTGTAACATTCATACTCAACAATTCACAGAATTGTAATAACAATCAGCATAAAGTTCGGCTACAGAAATGCAAGAGGGACGAGCCTTAGGCCCGTCCCTCTCTTAATCATATCAATCGTTTACTTCTTTCTGTTCTTTTCATGTTTGCCATAACCATAGCCGTAACCATAGCCATAGCTATAACCATAACCGAATCCATAGCCGTAGCCGTAACCATGTCTATGACCGCCACCCTCAGTACCATTGAGGACAAGCAGCATGTTACGGTATTTGTTTTCTTTGTAAAGCTTCTCAAGCTCAGGAAGCATATTGCGCTCAAGCAGTCCGGCGCGAACAATGAAGATTGTCCGGTCTGCATAACGGGCGACGACCTCCGTATCAGCAACGACCTCTACAGGAGGACAGTCAAGGAAAATATAGTCAAATTGTGGACGAACTTCATCCAACAGATCCTTCAGGCGACCGTTGCCAAGCAACTCAGCCGGGTTGGGAGGAACAACGCCGATAGGCAACACCGAGAGGTTACTATTGCCCTCATAGGTATGGATCAATTGTGATAGCTCTACATCCTTGCCTGTCAGATAGTGAGTGAGACCGACCTTCGGAGAACCGACAATTGAAGAAGAAGCACCCTTACGCAAGTCACAGTCGATGATAAGCACCTTCTTCTGCTTGATGGCAAGCGACATCGCAAGGTTCTCTGCAATGAACGACTTACCACTGTTCGGGTTGAAGGATGTGACGAGAAGGACATTCTCTTTCCTGTTGTCCGGTGTGACAATCTCCAACTTGGTACGCATCACGCGGAATGCCTCATTGATGATGTTGTGCTCACCTTCCTGCACAACGACATTCGTATGACTTTCTTCCTGCTTCTGCCAAGGCAAGTGAAACTTCTTCTTCACAGCCAATGGAATCTCGCCAATGAAAGGTACTGTGACGTTCTCCAAATCCTTCTTGCCACGAAGCTTCGTGTTCATACTTGCCCTCAAGACAATGATGCCGATAGGAATAGCAAGACCAATGACAAGCGCAACCAGCAAGATCATGTTACGCTTTGGAGATATTGGTTTCATTGAACCGAACGGTGCAGAAAGCACGCGCACATTGTAGGCGGTGAAAGCCTGTGAAAGTTCATTTTCCTCACGCTTCTGCAACAGGAAGAGGTAGAGCTGCTCGGTTACTTTCTGCTTACGACCTACGCTCTGAAGATATTTAGACTGTGTAGGCACAGACGCGATACGGTTGTTTGTCTGGCTCTCTGTAGCCTGGGCTTGGTTAATCTGGGTATCAATACCAGCAACCAGATTGTTCAGACTCTGAACGATGGCTTTACGCATACCAGCCAATTGCCGGTCATAGTCCTCCACGATAGGGTTCTTGTTAGATGAGTTTGCAGCAAGCTGATTACGATCGAGCAAGAGCGTATTATAAGATGTGATCTGTGTCTGTACAGAAGCATTGTCAATGCCGGAGTTAGCAGGCAGCAACTGACGGGAATGCACATCCTTGACAAGCATATTGCGCACATATTGCGCCATCGAGCGCTGTGTGCTCAGGTCCAACATCTCTTTACTGTTGTCTCTGCTTTGCTGGAGATAAAGCTGAGCCGTATAAGCCTCATCAGGGATAAGGTGCGTACTCTTGAAGGACGAGATATCGGCATCAAGGCCACCCAGGCTCTGCTCAATCTCTGCCAGACGCTTCGTGATGAACTTGGAGGTAGCAATCGCCACCTGGTTCTTATCTTTAACCCATGACTCCTTATAGACATTGATAAGCATGTTGATAATATCCGTCGCACGCTCAGGAATCTTATCCTTATAGGCAATATCGATGACCGTAGCCTGCTTGTTATCAAGATCAGCCGTGAGATTAGCCTGAATGCCCATCGTCATATCGTAAAGCGTAGAGCGCACCACGGTGATAGGCTTAACATCACGGAAGACGAAAGAACCATAATTAGCTGTCGGTGTGACCATGACATTTCCTACAGGAGTATTGACAACCGAATTGATGTGTCCTTTTACTTCTGTCTTGTCATCCTCCACGATACGTCCATCACCGCCACGATTGAAATCCGTCATCGTGAAAGAGCCATCAGCCTTAAGCGTTAATTCAAGACTCGCTGCCTCGTCAGAGGAAAGGCCCATGAAACGCACCTTTACAGGCAAAGTCTTTCCATAGAGTTCCACGGGTTGAAACGTACCTTTCACTAAGTAGGTCATGTCAAGACCTAAGCGTTTACCAGCCTCCATAATGTTAGCCGGAGCCTGAAGGGCAGCAAGCTCATTATTGACATTAGTCTGAGCACCACCTAATCCCATATTTGAGAACATGGAAGCGACATCAGAACTCATGCCCTGAGTCTTGCTGTCATCTTTGATAAGCAAGACGGCTGAGCGGTTATAAATCTTCGGAGTGCGGAGATAATAATATACTCCCAAGCACAAGCAAATAACCACCGAAAGCAAAATCCACATCCAGTTGGCAATGCACATGCTCAGAATGTCCCGAAAATTAATGGACTGTTCCTCTTGTTCCTGGTTTAAGTTCTCTATTTCTGCCATTGTTGTTTTTGTTGTTATAACAGAATGAAATCAACTAACTGTATTTTCTATATATAATAATGTATTCGCTCCGTCCTATTTGAACAGCAAGACTGATATAGAAGTCAGGAGTGAAGCAATGGACACCCAGAATGAAGTAGAAGTGACGGTATTGCCATTGACCGTTCTCTGACGCTTACGGGTATCGTTCGGCTTAATATAGACGACATCATTCTGATGGATGTAATAAGCGGGGGAAGAAGTCAGTTTCTTCCAGTTAGTAAGATCCGTAGTATAGCTCACCTGTTTACCATTAAACTCGCGCATCACCATGACGCTGTCGCGCAAGCCATAGATAGTGAGGTCACCGGCCTTACTGATAGCATCCAAAAGTGTTATCTGGTCATGGTCAATTGTATATTGTCCGGGATGATTTACCTCACCTATCACAGAGAAGTACATCGATCCGTAATCAATGGTTACGATAGGATCTTTTACGAGATCACGCCCTATAAGCATTCCCTTGATAAGCGCAGCCAATTGCTCTCTCGTCTGCCCGCCAGCATGAATCTTGCCAAGAACGGGAAAGTCGATATCACCTTTCGTGTCTATTGTGTAGAGCGACACCTGATTATACGAAGATGTAGAGCCAGCGAGAGAGGCACCAGCCTGATAGGTCACGACAGGCAGATTAAACAAGGCAGCAAGCTGGGGGTCCTTACTCTTTACAATAATAGAAATTTTGTCACCTGGCTGAAAAGCGATGACATAAGGTTTAACAGTACGAACAGAGTCTTCCGACTTGACGTCTTGAAAATAAGAAACATCTTTAATGCTTCCGCAACCTACAGCGAGTAACGCTAGACACAAAGAAAGACCTAAATAAAATAAGGAGCGTTTAAACATAAGAATGATTGACTAATATTTCTCGCAAAGTTAGGCAATATATCGTGAAGTTCAAAATGCCCTAAACAACATTTAACCTTTAATAACGCTGCTATTTTACAACATTGTAATATATACACTAATGGCTGTAAGAACACTTCATGGACTTATCCTGCATAAAAATTACATAATATGACGATTTTATTGCAATTTTGCATCAAATCGTAACATTATTCACCTAAATAGATGGGAATATGAAAATAAATACTTAAATTTGCATGCGTAATACTTTAACAAAGAATTTATGACTCTTGATTTGAACATGCTCCAGCGTTTCTACGCATCCTACGCTTCCCGAGTGAAAGCGGCGAGGACAGAATTGAACCGTCCTTTGACCTATGCAGAGAAAGTGCTTTTCTCACATCTTTATAAAGGCTTTCCTTCAGAGCCATTGCACCGTGGGGAATCGTATGTCGACTTTCGGCCCGATAGAGTTGCGATGCAGGATGCAACAGCGCAGATGGCGCTTTTGCAATTCATGAATGCCGGCAAGAGTCATGTTGCAGTTCCGGCTACCGTACACTGCGATCACTTGATCCGCGCTGACGTTGGTGTAGAGAAGGACCTGCCGGCAGCCAAGACTACAAATAAAGAGGTGTACGACTTTCTGAAGTCAGCTTCTGCCAAATATGGTATCGGTTTCTGGGCACCTGGTGCAGGTATCATCCATCAGGTTGTGCTTGAGAACTATGCGTTCCCCGGTGGCATGATGGTAGGTACCGACTCACACACACCTAATGCCGGAGGGCTTGGTATGGTCGCTGTCGGTGTCGGTGGTGCTGATGCTGTCGATGTGCTCACAGGACAAGCATGGGAACTGAAGCTGCCGCGCCTCATCGGTGTACACCTGAAGGGTCATCTCTCAGGATGGGCCTCACCTAAGGATGTCATCCTTGAGATTCTCGGTCAGCTCACTGTGAAAGGCGGCACCAACGCTATCCTCGAATATTTCGGCGAAGGCGTCGGCAGTCTGTCTGCGACAGGCCGTGCCACGATCTGCAACATGGGCGCGGAACTTGGTGCTACCTGTTCCATCTTCCCCTTCGATGACCATTCAGCAGAGTATCTGCGTCAGACAGGGCGCAACGATGTGGCCGAGATGGCACTCGCCAACACCGCTGACCTCATGGCAGACGACGAGGTGTATGCTTCTCCTGAGAAGTATTTCGATCAGCTCATCACGATAGACCTCTCGAAACTCGAGCCTCATCTTAACGGCCCCTTCACACCGGATGCAGCCACACCTATCTCTGAGATGCGCGAGAAAGCACCGAAGGAAGGATATCCGTTGAAGGTTGAAGTAGCACTCGTCGGCTCCTGCACGAACTCTTCTTACCAAGATCTTGCACGTGCTGCTTCTGTGGCACGTCAAGCTACAGCCAAAAATATCCCCGTCAAGGCAGAGCTCATCATCAACCCAGGCTCAGAGATGATCCGCTATACAGCTGAGCGTGATGGCATCCTTGATGATCTGCGGAAGATTGGAGGCGTCATCATGACCAACGCCTGTGGACCTTGCATCGGACAATGGAAGCGACACACTGATGACAACACGCGGAAGAACTCTATCGTGACATCGTTCAACCGCAACTTCCGCCGCCGTGCCGATGGCAATCCCAACACCTATGCTTTCATCGGCTCTCCGGAGATGGTTGTTGCCTTAGCTATTGCCGGCAAGCTCGATTTCAACCCTGCCGTAGACAAGCTGACGGATAAGGACGGCAACGAGGTGATGCTCGACGAGCCTTCAGGCAACGCCTTCCCACCGAAAGGATTTGGTGTAAGCGAGGAACAGACGGTAAGTAACATTGAGCAGTTGGAGAAAGAAGGACTCTTCGTGCCACCCCATGAGGATGACAAGGTGGAAGTAGTGATCCGTCCTGACTCAGAGCGTTTGCAGAAACTCGCACCATTCCCCGCATGGGATGGCAAAGACCTCATCGACATGCCGTTGCTCATCAAGACCCAGGGCAAATGTACGACAGACCATATCTCCATGGCTGGTCCGTGGCTCCGTTTCCGCGGTCACTTACAGAACATCTCTGACAATCTGCTCATGGGTGCGGTCAATGCGTTCAACGGTGAGAGCAATCATGTGAAAGACCAACTTGACGGACAATATAAAGAGGTGTCGTCAGCAGCCAAGGACTACAAGGCACATGGCATCCCGAGCATCATCGTCGCAGAAGACAACTACGGCGAAGGCAGTTCCCGTGAACATGCCGCCATGGAGCCGCGCTTCCTCAATGTACGTGTTGTTCTTGCCAAGAGTTTCGCCCGTATCCATGAGACAAACTTGAAGAAGCAAGGCATGCTCGCCCTGACATTCGTCAACAAGGATGACTATGCGAAGGTGCAGGAGGACGACCGCATCTCCGTAACAGGCTTTGCTCAGTTCACTCCGGGTAGTCTCTTCACAATAACACTGAAGCACAAAGATGGCAGCGAGGAACAATTCCAGGCCCGCCACACCTATAACGACCTGCAGATAGCATGGTTCAAGGCAGGGAGTGCCCTCAACTACGCTTCGCTAAAGAATAAAGAATAGAGAATACTTCACCATAGGGGCACCCCTTGTGGGCGCCCTCCCCCCAAGAAACATATAAAGAAATAGATATTAAGGTAGAGAAGATTATGAAGATAACAAAAAGCAATGGAAAACTGAATGTTCCCGATAACCCTACAGTTCCTTTCATTGAAGGTGATGGCGTAGGCGCAGAGATCACTCCTGTCATGCAGGCTGTCGTTAACGCTGCTGTAGAGAAAGCATACGATGGTAAACGCAAGATTGAATGGATGGAGGTCCTTGCCGGTGGCAAGGCGCACGAGAAGACGGGCGAATGGCTCCCGAAAGAGACGATGGATGCTTTCCGCGAGTATCTCGTCGGCATCAAAGGACCATTGATGACCCCCGTCGGTGGTGGTATCCGGAGCCTCAACGTGGCTCTCCGCCAAGGCCTCGACCTCTACGTCTGCCAGCGCCCTGTAAGATATTTCAAAGGTATCGAGAGTCCTGTGAAGCATCCTGAATATGTCGACATGTGCATCTTCCGCGAGAACACGGAAGACATCTATGCAGGTATTGAGTGGGAAGCCGGCACGCCGGAAGCTAAGAAGTTCTACGACTTCATTCATAACGAGATGGGTGTCAACAAGGTCCGCTTCCCCGAGACATCTGGTTTCGGTGTCAAGCCTGTGAGCCGCGAAGGCAGTGAGCGTCTCATCCGCGCGGCTATCGACTACGCATTGGCTCACGACCGCAAGACTGTGACGCTGGTACACAAAGGCAACATCATGAAGTTCACCGAGGGTGGTTTCAAGAAATGGGGCTATGAGCTCGCCGAGCGCGAATACAAGAAAGAGCTTGAGAGCGGACGCCTCGTCATCAACGATTGCATCTGCGACGCTTTTCTGCAGAACGCATTGCTCAAGCCAAAGGCTTACAGTGTCATTGCCACGATGAACCTCAACGGCGACTATGTCTCTGACATGCTCGCTGCTCAGGTAGGCGGTATCGGCATAGCACCGGGCGGCAATATCAACTACCAGACGGGACACGCTATCTTCGAGGCTACCCACGGCATCGCTCCCGACATCGCGGGGAAAGATATCGTCAACCCGTCCAGCATTATCCTCTCTGCCGTAATGATGCTCGATTACATGGGTTGGCACGAGGCAGGACAGCTGATAGAGAACGCGCTCGAGAATCTGTTCCAGCAAGGCATCGCCACAGCCGACCTCGCACGCTTCATGCCCAACGGCAAGAGTCTCGGCACGAAGGAGTTTGGTAATCAATTAATCGAGAAACTCTGAGAAAGGAAGATTATGAAAAAGGAATATTTAGTATATAAGCTCAGTGACGAAGTAAAAGAAGCCTGCAAGATTCCTCGCGAGGCCTTCGCCAAATACGGAGTGAAGCGAGGTCTTCGCAATGAGGACGGCTCGGGCGTGCTTGTCGGACTGACGAACATCGGTAATGTCATCGGTTACGACCGGGCGGAAGACGGCACGCTGAAGCCGTGTCCCGGCCGTCTTTACTATCGCGGCTATGAGCTTGACGACCTTGTTTCGCCGTTGCTGAAAGAGAAGCGGTTCGGCTTTGAGGAGATTGCTTACCTCCTTCTCTCCGGCAAGTTGCCTGACAAAGAGGAACTGGCTGCCTTCAAGGAATTGCTCAACGACAACATGGCGCTCGACCACCGCACCATCGTGCATATCATCGACATCGAGGGCTCCAACATCATGAACATCCTCGCGCGTTGCGTGCTTGAGATGTATACCCTTGACCCCAACCCAGATGACATCAGCCGCGACAATCTCATGCGGCAATCGATAGAACTCATTGCTAAGTTCCCGACGATCGTGGCTTATGCTTACAACATCTACCGCCACTCCGTCCAAGGCAGCAGCCTGCACATCAGTCATCCGAAGGAGAACCTTGGCATTGCCGAGAACTTCCTCTACATGCTCAAGCACAACTACACCGATCTTGATGCGCGCATGCTCGATCTGTTGCTTATCATTCAGGCAGAGCATGGTGGTGGTAACAACTCGACGTTCACCGTTCGTGTGACAAGTTCAACCCGCACCGATACCTACTCGAGCATCGCTGCCGGCATCGGCTCTCTGAAAGGCCCCTTGCACGGAGGTGCCAACATCAAGTGCATCAACATGTTCCATCACCTGAAAGAGAATATCTCCGACTGGAAGAGCATCGACGAGATCGATACGTATCTCAACCGCATGCTCCGCAAGGAGGCTTACGACAAGTCGGGGCTCATCTATGGCATCGGCCACGCTGTCTACACGATGAGTGACCCACGTGCCGTAGAGCTGAAGCGCTTAGCAGGCGAGCTCGCCAAAGAGAAAGGCCGGATGGAAGAGTATGAGTTCCTTAAGCTCATCGAACAGGAAGGTGTGAAGTGCGTCACGGCCTTCCGCAAGTCAGACAAGCCCATCTGTGCCAACCTCGACTTCTACAGTGGCTTCATTTATGAGATGATTGGCTTGCCACAGGAAATCTACACACCTATCTTCGCCATGGCACGTATCGTAGGTTGGACGGCTCACCGTATCGAGGAACTGAATTTCGAAGGCCGCCGTATCATCCGTCCTGCTTACAAGAACATTCAAGATCAGAAGAAATACGTACCGTTGGACGAACGGTAATTAACATAGATTGTCGTTCGCACCTCGAAGAGGTGCTACACGGTTAGCCCCACGTGAAGCGCAGCCGAAACGTGGGGTTGTGGATGGGACGAATGACCTGAAAACCGGCCTCGAAGAGGGCGAACATGGTTTTAAGTGAGCAGTATATAACCATGTTCGCCCTCTTCGAGGCCGGATTGCAACAAAATTACACCGAAATTAGACCCCAGGTTGCGTCGCTGCGCTCCTTACCAGGGGCTAACCATGTAGCACCTCTCCGAGGTGCTTAGGAGATGGCGTGGGAAAATCATTTTTGTTATACAAATTGAAGCAAAGGTTATCAAAAAACGAACTTATTGATTGTCTTCCAAACTTTTTTCTTTTCCTTTGCACGCAGAAATAAAACAACAGATGCAGGATAAGACCATATTGACGATAACAGGTAGTGACCCGACGGGTGAGTCAGGTATCCAGGCGGATATCAGATACATCGCTGAATTAGGTTATACCGCCGTCTCCGCCATCACGACTATCACCCTTCAGAACACACTCGGCATTCAGGAGTTTCATGACCTGCCGGCAAGTGTTGTAGGTGGACAGATCGATGCTCTTGTCAACGATATGCAGCCTCGCGCCGTAAAGATTGGCATGATGCGTCGCGTAGAAGTCATTGAGACGATTGTGAAAGCCTTGCGCCGATATCGTCCAGACTTTGTCATCTACGACCCTGTGCTTTTCTCCAGTCGCGGTGAGCGCCTCATGGGCGACGAGGCACTCAACCTCATCCGCAAGAAGTTGTTTCCACTCTGCACGGTCATCATCGTCCGCCATCAGGAAGCCAGCGACCTCTTAGGTGACATGGTCTTAGGCAACGTGTGTTTCATCGATGATGACAACCGTCATGGCCTGAGCAATGGCTTCTCTTCTGCCCTTGCCGTCTCTCTCTGTGAAGGAGCGTCCATGCAAGAAGCCGTAGGCAAGGCCAACGATTTTTGCAAACGGCAACTGTCAGGTGCTACTGTTTTGCAAGGCCGGAGCACACAACTCTACAACGACTTTATATCTCTTGTACGTCAAGATTTTGCAACAAAAAGTGACGTCGCCTCTTATGCCGATAAACTCAATGTGAGCAGTGCTTATCTCGGTCAGGTCTGTCGCAGGATCGCAGGGCGCAGTCCCAAAAGCATTATCGATGACGCCATCGTCAAAGACATCGAACGGCAGTTGACAAAAACAGGCCACACCATTCAGGAGATTGCCTTGAGTCTCGGTTTCTCATCCCAGGCTCACTTGTCGAAGTTCTTCAAGAACATCGTGGGGAAATCGCCAAGCGAATACAGGACAATCCAAAAGACCTAAAGGCCCCACCCCTACCCCTCCCCCATCCAGGGGTGGGAGAGATATGCTTCAAGAGGAATATTGAGAATGGAAAGTAAAGAATTAAAAATAAAATAGACAAGGAAAAAATGGAAGACAGAATGACTTTGAACCGCAACTTAGCACAGATGCTCAAGGGCGGTGTGATTATGGATGTTACGACGCCTGAACAGGCAAAGATCGCTGAGGAAGCCGGCGCATGTGCCGTCATGGCATTGGAGCGTATCCCTGCTGATATCCGTGCTGCCGGTGGCGTAGCACGTATGAGCGACCCGAAGATGATCAAGGGTATCCAGCAGGCTGTATCTATCCCTGTCATGGCAAAATGCCGTATCGGACATATCGCTGAGGCACAGATCCTGCAGGCTATCAACATCGACTACATCGACGAGAGTGAGGTGCTGAGCCCAGCTGATAACGTCTACCATATCGACAAGACAAAGTTCAAAGTCCCGTTCGTCTGTGGTGCCAAGAACCTGAGTGAGGCACTGCGCCGTATCGCTGAAGGTGCTACAATGATCCGTACTAAGGGTGAGCCGGGCACGGGCGATGTCGTTCAGGCTGTGAGTCACATGCGTTTGATGCAGAGTGAGATCCGTCGTCTCGTAAGTATGGCAGAGGACGAGCTCTTCGAGGCTGCCAAGCAGCTACAGGCTCCTTACGACCTCGTGAAATATGTCCACGACCACGGCAAACTGCCTGTCGTCAACTTTGCTGCCGGTGGCGTGGCTACTCCGGCCGATGCTGCTTTGATGATGGAGCTTGGTGCAGAGGGAGTGTTCGTCGGCTCCGGTATCTTCAAGAGTGGCAACCCTGCCAAGCGTGCGGCTGCCATCGTTCAGGCTGTCACCAACTATAAAGACCCGGAGAAGCTCGCTGAACTCTCTGAGGACCTCGGCCCCGCCATGGTCGGTATTAACGAGGAAGAGATCAAGGTGTTGATGGCCGAGAGAGGTAAATAAAGCGGAGGCAAACCATGCGAATAGCTGTTTTAGCTTTACAAGGTGCTTTCATCGAGCACGAACAGATGCTCTCACGCCTCGGAGCAGAGGTCTTCGAGGTGCGTGAGCTCGCAGACTGGCAGCAGCCGAAAGACGGACTGATTCTACCCGGCGGCGAGTCAACGACTCAAGCCAAACTGCTGAATGATCTCGGTCTCCTGGAACCGATAAAGGCAGACATCCAGGCAGGCCTTCCCGTCTTCGGTACATGTGCCGGCCTCATCCTTCTCGCCAACAAGATTGAAGGCGAACCGGAGAAACGATTCGCCACGATGGATATTCATGTGCTTCGCAATGCCTACGGCCGTCAGCTCGGCAGTTTCCATACGGAGGCCGAGATGAAAGGTGTGGGTAAGATTCCGATGACTTTCATCCGTGCACCTTATATAGAAGATGTATATGGCAAGGCCGAGATATTAGCGACAGTAGACAATCATATCGTTGCTGCCCGTCAAGGCAACCAACTTGTCACCGCTTTCCATCCGGAGCTTGACACGGACACAAGGGTACATGAATACTTCCTAAATAAAGTTAGGAGTCTCCATTAGTTAGGAGTTAGGAGATAGGAGTTAGGAGTTATCCATACCGTGCTTGCAACTCCTAACTCCTAACTCCTAACTCCTAATTTCTAACTCCTAACTCCTAACTCAAATGAGTTGTCATCGTTTCGTGGCCGCGTCATGATCGTGACGCGGCTGCGAAACGATCGTGACGTGGCTGCGTAAAGATCGTGACGTGGCCGCGCAAAGATGAGACTTAAATTAACAGAAAAGACCGAAAAAGCGTAACGATAATATTTATTCACCTAAAAGTACGTGAGATTTGCGACATATTGTGTAAATTTGTAGCCGATTAGCAACAAATGGTACAAAACATTAACGAGATACGTTACAATAAGGCTTATGAATAAATTCTTATCGTCTTTTATTCTCCTGTCGGCCGTCAGTCTTCCGGGCTTAGCCGGCAATCATGTCATTGAGAAGTTTACCCTTGCAGGCCCTGTGAGTGTGCAACGGCCTGTCATGATAGATAGTGTGGACATCAACGGCAATGCTTTCGACGAGCAGTCACTGCTGAGCGTCCCTGTGGCTACCAATAACGGCAAAGCTTTCTCCGCAGGAGAAAAACTACAATCCAACTCTGCATATTCCGTAGCCTCACTGTCCTTCGATGCTCAGACGACCGCCTACACGAAGGCCACGCTTACCGTCAGCGGTCTGAAAACAAACAAGATCTATGTAGATGGCACAGAGACTGACGGGAAAGACATTGCGCTTGAGCCGGGTACCCACCACTTCGTCATCAGCACCTTGCTCAAAGGCAGTGGCGCCGTGAAGCCTAAGGTGACGCTGAGCACAGACAACGATGCGGCTCTGAATGTTCTCCAGCCGGGTGCCAAGCGTCTTTACTCTATCAAAGACGTGCTCAACGGCACACAATTGTGGGGCGCGAGCCTCTCCCACGATGGCCGCTACTCTATCGAAGGCCACATCGATACGCAGGATGGGGGCAAGATGGTATCGACATGGCTCGTCAGAGACCTTAACGGCAACAAGGTTATCCGCACGAGCACGTCTTCTCTCCAGTTCTACCCGGGCAGCGACGACCTGCTCATGGATCGTACGGGCGACAATGGCAAGAGACAGATCGTAAGAATTTCTATTGATAACGGCTGTGAGACGGTTCTTGCCGACGGTCTGCCGAAAGACGACAGCTGGAAGATAACGCCCGATGGCAAGAGCTTGATACTGAGCCATGTCAACGAAGGTCCTAAAGAAGACAAGGACATCTATCAGATTGTGGAACCCGACGACCGCCAGCCGGGATGGCGCGACCGCATCTCGCTCCTTCGCTACGACCTTAGCACAGGGGTGTCGCAGCCGTTGACCTTCGGATATAATAATGTGTCGTTGCTCGATGTGAGCAGTGACAGCCGCTATATCCTTTACCTCACCTCGCGCCGTCGTCTCACGGCTCGCCCCACGACGCTCTATTCTATCTGGCGGATGGACCTGCAGACGCTCAAGACAGAATGCCTCGTCAAGGACGATGGCTTTATCTCTGCGGCTAAGTTCTCCCCCGACGGTACACAGATTGCCATCGAGGGGTCTCCTGAGTGTCTCGGCGGCATCGGCAAGAACCTGCCGGAAGGACGCATTCCAAGTATGGAGGAAAACGAACTTTACCTCATGGACATCGCTTCCAAAGAGGTGAAGCCGCTCACGAAAGACTTTGATCCGTCCATCAACCGCTATGTATGGTCGAAGGAAGACGGATCAATCTGGATTACGGCGCTCGACAAGGATTATTGCCACCTATTCAAGTGCGACCCCAAGACAGGTGTCATCACGCGTATCCCCAACACGGAAGATGTAGTATTCGTTGTCTCGCCTGCCGATGATGCGAAGAAAGCACTGTGGTACGGCGAGAGTGTGAACAACACTGACCGACTCTATACCCTCGACACGACAACGGGTAAGTCAACACTCATCGAAGACCTGAACACCGAGCGATTGAAAGACATAGAACTCGGTGACTGCGAGCCGTGGTCGTTTGTCAACAGTCGTGGCGACTCTATCTGGTGTCGTTACTATCTCCCACCCCATTTCGACAGTACGAAGAAATATCCTGTTATCGTCAACTATTACGGTGGTTGCGTGCCTACTACCCGATATTTAGAGTCACGCTATCCGCATCATGTCTATGCCGCTGCCGGTTATGTAGTGCTCGTTGTCAACCCCAGCGGCTCCACAGGCTTCGGTCAGGAGTTTGCTTCCCGCCATGTCAACACTGCCGGCAAGGGCGTGGCAGAGGATATCATCGAAGCAACAAAGACCTTCTGCCGCGAACATAGTTATACCGACACGCTCCACATCGGCTGTATCGGCGCCAGCTACGGCGGCTTCATGACACAGTATCTCCAGACGCAGACGAACATGTTTGCTGCCGCCATCTCGCATGCCGGCATCAGTGACCACACAAGCTATTGGGGCGAGGGCTACTGGGGCTACAGCTATAGTGAGGTATCGATGGCAGGCAGTTATCCCTGGACCCGCAAAGATCTCTATGTCGACCAGAGCCCGCTCTTCAATGCTGAGAAGATCCATACACCACTACTCTTCCTCCATGGCAATGCCGACCATAACGTGCCAATCGGTGAGAGCATCCAGATGTTCACAGCCCTGAAACTGCTCGGCCGGCCTACCGCCTTCGTCGTCGTGGATGGTGAGGATCATCATATCACCGACTACAACAAGCGCATCAAGTGGCACAACACCATCATGGCTTGGTTCCAGCGTTACCTTAAGGGCGATGCTTCCTGGTGGAATGCATTGTATAAAAAGGTAGAACAGTAAAAGCAAGAACAAAGCAAGAACTTAAACAACCATGAAGAAAGAAATCGTTATCTCAGTCGTAGCCGCCATCGCTATCCTTCTTGTAGCCTTTGAGGTCAATGCTTTTGTTCTCTTTGCTCTCGTCCTGTTCGTGCCAATTTGCCTATATCGGAAGCACAAGGATATGGACAAGGATCAGAACAAGAATGAAGAGCAGGATAGTCAGCTATTGCCCTTGGAGGAGGCAACAGCTCAATACGGCGAGCCCGACGACTGTATCGTCGCAGATGCCACACGCGCCAACGAAGCTGCAGGCTGCATCCTCGTCTATAAGCAAAAGCGGTTGCTTGTCATAGCCGGGGAGCCTGTAAGCATGGACGACATCGTGGACGTGACGACCGTTAATATGGCTACACCTTATACCACAGGACAGTACCAATTAGTTCTGACGACCAAGAAGCCTGGGCGCGAATATATCCGCATGGAGGTCGGTCTCGATGCCGCGTGGGCCAAAGATGTTGCCACGGAAGTTATCGACGCCATAAAAGGATAGGTAAAGTTAAAGGAGGATAGAAAATGGCACAGAGAAAGACTTATCGCTGCAAGCAATGCGGCTATGAGTGTTACGACTATGAAGGTACGGGGTTCATGCGCCAGCATATCGTGAGCGTGAGCTGTCCCGACTGCCATACGATCCAGCCGCTTGTCGTAGGCGGCATCATCGGCAACAACGCTCCGTCGTTCAATGGCCTTGCCGGGCGACTGTGCCTCAACTGCGGAAGCAGTCGCATCGTCACGTGGGACCATCATACCTGCCCGAAGTGTGGGGGTGAGATGATCTTTACGGGAGAGACAGCTTTCTGGACTTAAACGCGCTTGTGCCATAATGGCGGTATAGCTTGCCATTATGGCATGTATATTGATTGGGCACAAAGGTTGCAATACTGAGGGTGAAGTTCGATGAGAGCTTCAAGATAATAACAAGAAAATAATTAAAATATAATTGGAGGTTTTGACTATGTTATTCCCAGTATTGAACGATTGGTTTGACAACGATTTCAGTGATAATTTCTTCAACGGCGTTCGTCGCGTGAACGCAACTGCCCCGGCAGTGAACGTGAAGGAAGATGCAGATAAATACACGATGGAAGTAGCCGTCCCTGGCATCAAGAAGGACTATGTCCGCATTGACCTGAACAAGGACGGTGACCTTGAGCTTGCCATCGAGAACAAGCTTGAGCATCACGAGGAGGACGGTAAGGAGGAGCGCAAGGAGCACTATCTGCGCCGCGAGTTCTCTTACAGCAACTACCAGCAGGTCTACAGTCTGCCTGAGGATGTAGACAAGGATCACATCACCGCTAAGGTTGAGGATGGCATCCTGAGCATTGCTCTTCCTAAGATCAAGAAGGAAGAGGCCAATGTCAACGGCAGAAGCATTGAGATCAAATAAAGTAGAAATACCAAAAGCAAGGGCGACCGAAAGGCCGCCCTTTTTTATTTATTTTACTATCTTTCTTCCGCCAACGATATACACGCCGTGAGGCAGAGCGTTGAGATCGGTGCCGAGGTAGCGCCCATCAACAGAATAGATTCTGTTGTCTGCTGTCTTCGTTGTGTTCCAGATAGGACGGATACCGCTTGCTACATCGTCGATATAATCGAAAGTTACGATACCTGTGGATGTGCTGAAAGTGATATTCTTCAGCGCTTTGTTCGTCGTCAGCTTCGCCGTCTTTTTCGTGTTATACCAGCAGAAGTTGGGCCGGGGACTGGCATCGCTGAGTTCTGAGACATTCATCGTGTCAGGATAAAAATTACCGGTACCGGGGAAGAGGTCTCCTCTCATACTTGTAAAGTAATTGTCTTTGTTGGCATCAATGTAAGAGGACAGGGTGACACTATCGGCAGGGACAACCGCCATACCCGGATAATAAGGCGTATCATTAAGATCCGTTGCCGTACTGAACGTAGCGTATGGCAGATTGACATGATAGACAAGCAGCCCGTTACCGCACTGATATCTGTTCCATCCTCGCATTTGTATGCATTCAAGCATGAAATATTCAAGCGAGTTATTAGGGTTCACTATTCTATATGCTGTACCACCCTTCTCCGTAGAGGTCGTCATCGTGATACTGGCATTGCTGCTAAGGTCTTCAATCTTTACCGGCCATCCCATCTGCTCTTTCTCAAAAGCTGTGTAGGCTGTCGGGTAAAAACCACCCGTCGCATAATAAGAGTAACCATTCCTTGTGAAGCCGCCCGAATATTCGCCACCATCCATGAGGTCCCAGTATTCCATCTCCTGATTGTTGACACGAGCATTCTTGTTGCTATAGGGATAGAAATCCGGGAGACCAAGGGCATGACTGAACTCATGACAGGCAACACCAACACCTGCAATCATCGGAGTAGTGCCTTTATCAGAGGGGAGACCAGATGTGTTAAGTTTATAAGGTGACAGTTCTCCCGACATGGTGTACCACCGCACGCTTTTTCCACCCAACGTATCACCAGCTGTAGACCATGTATTAGCCCACACTGCTGTGCCAGCACCTCCATCATTCTGACCTAAACCTGCATAAATGACATAGACGCTCTCTATCGTAGAACCATCTACACTGAAGGATTTCAAGTCTTCTGACGAAACAGAATCTTTGATAAGTGCCAATGCATCTTTTACAAGTAACCGAGGATTCTCGTCATTATTATTGTCTTTGCTCTTGCCACCATAATAAGTCTCGGCATGAGGAACAGTCACGGGGCCATAAACCTTGAACTTAGGCAGGAACGTGCTGTCGCTCATATCCTTGAAATACAAGGCAACAGAACCATGGCTGAATTTGTTTCCGTTGCCATAGTCAGTCTGGTCCGCATCATATTTTTCACCGTTGAAGAACTGCTCAAAAGCCTGCTTAGGCTTGTTAATGGTAAACTTCACATCAGAGAATTGGACGAGAACAACGGGGATCGTTACGCTACCCGTATGCTTCACGTAGTTGTATGACGTTGCGATAGCACGAGTCTCCACAGCGTTCTGTTTCATCAACATCGCTGTACCGCAGGGTCTACGCTTGAAAGTATCCCATTGAGTTTCAAATTGTGCCATCATGCTCTGCGATAAGAACAGAACGGCAAGAGTCAGAAGAAGATGCTTCATCTTTAAAATTATATATTAATGTTTGGGTTCTATCTGCAACGCTCGTCGGTAAGAATGGATGATGGGATCATCGTCGGTGGCATCCATTCGGTTGAAGATTTTAGCCATCTTCTTGGCATTACGCTTGTCGCGGCGACGCTTAGCACTAAGGATATCTGAGAGATTAAAATCTATGCCCGTTATAGGATGCCTGAGCTGCAACTCAACACGATCTTGTTTCGCCCACCGTTTCACAGCTTCCTGAAACTCGTTCTGCCGGTTGCCATAAACGACGACCTCGCCAATATTGTTATAGTTCTTGATGACAGGAATAGTGTCTTTCACAAGTTTAGAAGGAATGCGCAACGCAATATATCCCGGCTTCGTTAAAAGCAGAGTATCAAACTTCTCCGGCAGAACAGCCGTTCCGAACATGTTTGTCGTGTCGGTCTTCTCCTTGCCTGTCCAGATATGGAAGCCACGCACCGGCATGTTCGTTTCCGGATCATAAACAGTGATACTTCGCTGCGCAGCCACCCGCTGCAAAGGAAGCACCGAGAGAATGATTATGCAAAGATATAATAAGCGCCTCATAACTTGAACCTTTTAACCCTATACGATAGAGACCCTATAAATAAGGTGTTGTACTTCGAGTTGCAAATATAAGCAAAAAAGAGCGATGATAAGAAGAAAAGAGGTTGACTTGAGACAATTTAACGTTTCCATTAATATTTTCTCTCGTTTTTCTGTATCGGTTCAAAGAAAATCAAGTAACTTTGCAGATTAGAAAGAACATCTTAGTAAGATTACTATATAAGATTACTTTAGGTATCGATACAAAACAACATCTTAAAATGGCTGAATCAAGACAAATCAAGACTGCGCTTATCTCCGTCTTCCACAAGGATGGACTGGAGGATCTCCTGAAGAAGTTGAACGAGGAGGGTGTAAAGTTTCTCAGCACCGGCGGCACACAGAAATTTATCGAGAGCCTTGGCTACGACTGCCAGAAGGTAGAGGAAGTGACTACATATCCTTCTATTCTCGGTGGACGTGTGAAGACTCTTCACCCGAAGATCTTCGGTGGAATTCTTGCCCGCCGCGACAATGAGGGCGATCGTGAGCAGATGAAAGAATATGAGATTCCTGCTATCGACCTCGTCATCGTTGACCTCTATCCTTTCGAGCAGACCGTTGCCAGCGGTGCTTCAGAGCAGGACATCATCGAGAAGATTGATATAGGCGGCATCTCTCTGATACGTGCCGGAGCAAAGAATTTCAAGGATGTAGTTATCATCCCCAGCAAGGCCGAGTATCCGGTACTGCTTGAGCTGCTCAACAAGAAGGGAGCTGAGACAGACATCGAGGACCGTCGCATGCTTGCAGAAAGAGCATTTGGCGTATCGAGTCATTACGATACAGCCATCCATGATTGGTTCGCTTCACTGCGCTAACCAACCGATGCCGTAACAATAAAGATTAAACAATTAAAGGAAAAAGAAATTAGATGGGAATGTTTTCATTCATTCAGGAGATAGCAATGGACCTGGGAACGGCCAACACCATCATTATCAGTGATGATAAGATTGTTGTTGACGAGCCTTCCGTTGTAGCTCTTGACCGCCGTACAGGCAAGATGATTGCCGTCGGCGAGAAAGCCAAAATGATGTATGAGAAGACTCACGACAATATCCGCACGATCCGTCCGCTGCGCGACGGCGTGATTGCCGACTTCACAGCGTGCGAGCAGATGATGCGTGGACTCATTAAGATGGTCCATACAGGCAGCCGACTCTTCTCTCCCTCCCTGCGCATGGTCATCGGTGTTCCCTCCGGTTCGACCGAGGTAGAGCTCCGTGCCGTACGTGACTCTGCCGAGCATGCCGACGGACGTGATGTTTACCTGATCTTTGAGCCGATGGCTGCTGCTATCGGTATCGGTATCGATGTTGAGGCTCCGGAAGGCAACATGATTGTCGATATAGGCGGTGGCTCTACTGAGATTGCCGTTATCTCTCTCGGTGGTATCGTAAGCAATAACTCTATCCGTATCGCTGGTGATGATCTCACGGCCGATATTCAGGAATATATGAGCCGTCAGCACAACGTAAAGGTTTCTGAGCGTATGGCTGAGCGTATCAAGATTCATGTGGGCTCCGCGCTGACCGACCTCGGCGATGAGGCTCCTGAGGATTACGTGGTGCATGGTCCTAACCGTATCACAGCTCTTCCTATGGAAGTGCCCGTATGCTATCAGGAGATTGCTCACTGCCTTGACAAGACCGTTGCAAAGATTGAGAACGCTGTACTCTCTGCTTTGGAGTCTACTCCTCCTGAGCTGTATGCCGACA
This sequence comes from uncultured Prevotellaceae bacterium, assembly GCA_902792635.1. Lineage (GTDB taxonomy): Bacteria > Bacteroidota > Bacteroidia > Bacteroidales > Bacteroidaceae > Prevotella. Next base: position 29,608 of record CADBAG010000017.1, read on the forward strand.
TTGTGAAGAATGGTATCTGGCTTACAGGTGGCGGCGCGCTCCTCCGTGGTCTTGACAAGCGTCTGCAGGACAAGATCAGCATTCCTTTCCATATTGCTGAAGATCCTTTGCACAGCGTGGCCAAGGGCGCAGGCATTGCGCTTAAGAATGTAGACCGCTTCTCGTTCCTAATGCGTTAATTGTGCAATGCACAATTTAATTGATTTCATACAAAGACATAGTCACTGGTTTCTTTTCGCTCTATTGGAAGTTATCAGCCTGGTGCTGTTGTTTCAATACAACAGCTACCAGGGCAGTGTATGGTTTACTTCTGCCAACACGGTAACAGGGAAGATAGATGCCTGGAACTCTGCTGTAGAGAATTTCTTTTCGTTGGGCAAGGTCAATCAGGAACTTACTCAGCGTAATCTCTATTTGGAACAACAGGTCAGGAAGCTCTCCGATCGTCTTGACGATGTCACGAAAGACACGACATGGACAGACACAGCGGGTATGAAAATCCTGAAGACGTTCCGGCTTATTCCTGCAAAGGTAGTTAGCAACTCTGTCGCCAACGCCAATAATCTGATAACGATAGACAAAGGCTCCGCAGACGGTGTACGCGTCGATATGGGTGTGGCCTGTGGAAGTGGCGTAGTAGGCATTGTCTACCTCACGTCGCCCCACTACTCTATCGTGATACCCGCCATCAACACAAAGTCGAATATCAGTTGCCGCATCCATGGAAGAGGCTATTTTGGCTATCTCCACTGGTATGGAGGCGACTCACAGAAAGCTTATGTTGAGGAAGTACCCCGTCATGCACGTTTCCGTCTATATGACAACGTAGAGACAAGTGGCTTCTCGTCTGTGTTCCCACCGGGTATCCTTGTGGGAAAGATACTGCATGTCTATAACTCTGTCGATGGCGTCTCGTACAGACTTCAAGTACGGCTTTCAACCGACTTCTCCCGTCTGCGCGATGTATGCGTTATTGACAATGCGCCGGTACTGGAGCGTCTGAATGCACTCCGTGCAGCTCAGGACTCGTTAAAGACAAAAGCTGACAAGTAATAAAGGAGGATAAAGGTAAAAGGATGAATATTGATTTCCTGAAACGGCTGTTGCTTTTCTTTGGGCTCATGCTCTTGCAGGCACTCGTGCTCAATCATGTACACCTCTTCGGAGTGGCTACACCCTTGTTGTATGTCTATTTTGCCATATCATTCAGGCGCAGTACCTCGAAGTGGTCCATGCTTGTCTGGTGTTTCCTGTTGGGATTAGGCATCGACGTCTTCTCGAACACACCGGGACTGGCTGCCGGTTCAATGACGTTGGTCGCTGCTATTCAACCTTATCTGATGGAACTGTTCATCCAGCGTGATGACGAGGACGATGTCCTCCCATGTATTACAACGTTCGGTCTGGGCAAATACACGTTGTTTGCGCTGATTCTGACGTTCATCTATTGTCTCACTTTCTTTACCTTGGAGAGCTTCTCGTTTTTCAACTGGCTCCATTGGATCCTCAGTATCTTGACGAGCACAGTGTTGACTCTTCTGCTGGTATTGGTATGCGACAATATCAGACGTTCATAAGTGAAAGGGAGGATAGATGAAAGATTATAGTCTTGACAACAGGAAAAGAGTCATTGGCGGCATAGCTGTCGTCATTGTGGTCATTTATGTCATAAGGCTCTTTGCGTTGCAAGTGATGAGTGATGACTATCGCAAGAGTGCTGACTCCAATGCCTTCCTAAAAAAGATCGAGTTCCCGAGTCGTGGTGTCATCCGCGACAGGAACGGCAAACTCTTAGTCTTCAACCAGCCATCTTATGATATCATGGTTGTGATGAACGAGGAGAAAGGCCATTTGGATACGCTCGACTTCTGCCAGACATTAGGTATCACGAAAGAGATGTTCATCAAACGAATGAACGACATCAAGGATCCTAACAAGAACCCGGGATACTCTCGCTTCACCCAACAGCTGTTCATGTCACAGATCGATGACAAGAACTTCAGCGTCTTCCGTGAGAAGATGTTCCGCTTCCCAGGTTTCTATATCCAGAAACGAACCATCAGACAGTATATGTACCCTTATGGCGCACATATCCTTGGTGAGGTGGCCGAAGTGTCCCAGTCAGATATTGACGAAGACAACTATTATCAGCCCGGAGACTATATCGGCAAGTTAGGTGTAGAGCGAAGCTACGAGAAATATCTGCGTGGTATCAAAGGTGTACAGATCCTTCTCCGCGATGCCCATGGACGTGTGCAGGGACATTACCAGCATGGCAAATATGATCATCGTCCGGTGCCCGGTAGAGAGCTGACGCTCGGACTCGACGTACGCCTCCAGGCCCTCGGTGAGCGGATGATGCAAGGTAAAATCGGAGCTATTGTTGCCATTGAGCCTTCCACCGGGCAGATCCTCTGCATGGTATCATCGCCAAGCTATGACCCAAGACTGCTCGAAGGCAAGAACAGAAACAAGTACCATAAGTTTCTGACGCACGATCCGCAGAAACCCTTGTTGAACCGTGCCATCATGGGACAGTATCCTCCAGGCTCTACCTTCAAGACATCTCAAGGTCTAACGTTCCTTTCCGAAGGAATCATCACACCACAGACACAATATCCCTGTCATAGAGGATTCTATTATAAAGGCCTGCACGTAGGTTGTCACAGTCATGCCTCACCACTGAGCCTCGTTCCGGCTATCAGCACATCGTGTAACGCCTTCTTCTGCTGGGGACTGTTCCACATGATGAGCAACCGCGCCAAATACAAGACCGTGGAAGATGCCATGAACACATGGCGCGACTATATGGTGTCAATGGGCTTTGGCTATCGCTTGGGTATAGACCTTCCCGGCGAGAAACGCGGACTGATCCCGAATGCACAGTTTTATGACAAGGCTTATCACGGCTCGTGGAATGGACTGACCATCATCAGTATCAGTATCGGTCAGGGCGAGGTGAACCTTACACCACTGCAGATAGCCAACTTAGGTGCAACGATTGCCAACCGTGGCTATTACTATGTGCCTCATGTGGTGAGACGTATTCAAGGAGTGCCTCTCGACACCATGTATACAAGACGTCATTATACCAAGGCACAGCGCCGTGCTTACGATTACATCGTTGCCGGTATGCGCTCTTCGGCCATGGGCGGAACATGTAAGATGCTCAGCTCACTGCCTTTTGCCGCTTGCGGTAAGACCGGTACAGCTCAGAACCGAGGTCACGACCACTCTGTGTTCATGGGATTTGCTCCAATGAACAACCCCAAGATCGCCATTGCCGTCTACGTGGAGAATGGTGGATGGGGCGCCGACTTCGGTGTGCCTATCGGCAAGGTATTGATGGAACAATATATAACAGGCAAGCTCAGCCCTGCGGGCCAACGACTTGCTGAAGAAATGCAGAATCGCAGAATTTCCTATGGAGACTCAGAACGATAAAAGGCAACAAAGTGTTTGGAGATGCCTCGACTGGTGGACAGTAGGTATCTACATTGCACTCCTTATCTTCGGTTGGATAAGTGTGTGTGGTGCCAGCTACACGTATGGAGAGACTGACATCTTCAGCCTCTCCACGCGCTCCGGTATGCAGATCGTATGGATCGGCACGTCCTTTGCGCTGGGCTTCATCCTGTTAATGCTCGATGACCGATTCTACGACACTTTCGCCTATGTCATCTATGCAGCACTCTTGGTGTTGCTATTCCTTACGATATTCAACCCACACGAGATTAAAGGCTCCCGGTCGTGGATCGTATTAGGTCCATTGCGCTTGCAGCCGGCAGAGTTTGCTAAATTTGCCACGGCCTTAGCGGTATCCAAACTAATGAGTACCTACGGGTTTGACATGCATAAGCCAAAGTGCTTCTTTGCAGCCATGGCTGTTGTTTTGCTGCCTATGCTTTTTATCATAGGGCAGCGGGAAACAGGCTCAGCACTCGTATACCTTGCTTTCTTCCTCATGTTCTACAGAGAAGGCATGCCGGGAAGTATTTTGTTTACAGGAGTGGCAATGGTCGTCTACTTTGTCGTCGGCATCAAATACGAGCAGGTTTTTCTATGGGACACACCGACATCGGTAGGAAAGTTTGTCGTGCTCTTGTTGGTGCAGATCTTTGCATCAGGAATGGTTTACATCTATGCCAGGAATCGTACACAAGCCCTTCGACTGTTAGGGATATGTACCGGAACGACACTGACAGTGCTCTTGTTCTCCGAGTTTGTCATTCCCTTCGACATCGTATGGATTCAATTGGCCATCTCAGCTTTTCTCATAGGCTACCTCGTCTATGAAGGGTTGTCGACGCGCATCATGCACTACTTGTTCATCGCCTTGTTCTCCGTAGGTAGCATCATCTTCTTCTACAGTGCCGACTACGTGCTAAACAATGTCATGGAGCCTCACCAACGAGTTCGTATCAACGTGCTCTTAGGCTTAGATGACGACTTGGCAGGAGCCGGATACAACGTGCACCAGAGTGAGATAGCCATCGGCTCAGGCGGCCTTCGGGGAAAAGGATTTTTGAACGGAACGCAGACAAAGCTGAAGTTCGTACCTGAGCAAGATACCGACTTTATCTTCTGTACCGTAGGAGAAGAGGAAGGATTCTTAGGCTCTGCGAGTGTATTATTGTTGTTCCTCGCACTCATCCTGCGCCTCATTTATTTGGCGGAGCGACAACCGTTCAAGTTTGGGCGGGTATATGGCTATTGCGTGGCGAGTATCTTCCTGTTCCACGTGTTTATCAACGTGGGAATGGTATTAGGATTGACACCTGTCATCGGTATCCCGCTACCCTTCTTCAGTTACGGAGGATCGTCGTTGTGGGGATTTACCCTGCTCTTGTTTATCTTCTTGAGAATTGATGCAGGAAGGAACTTAGTGAGGAGTTAAATAGAAGACCGCCCGTAATCAATAGAGTTATTCTCCATAAGTCTATTGATTACGGGCGGTTTCTGTATGAGTTATTATGCCCTTTTAGGTTGATTCTATTTTTTAGCGGGACAACTTAATACCAATGTCCGCAACACCAGGAATAATCTCTCGACGCATATCATGTCTTACTGTGATATGCAGAGAGTCACCTTCTTTGAGATTCCTTTCAGATACAAGGTAGTGATATTGGAAATAATTGATGCCTTGTCCTTTAATCGTTCCTTTAGGATCATATATCTGGCAATTGAGCGTATCTCTTGTTGTTCTCTTCTCCGGGAAGACCGTCTGCTCAACAATCAATGTCAGAGACTGGAAAGGATAAGCTTCACTGACACGCAGTCCTAACATCGTAGCATACTTATCTCCACGCTTAAGATGTGGGACATCATAAGTCAGCACCTCACCTCTGTCCCAGCCAGAGACAGGAGTGTGGTTGTAATGATCATACACCGTATTGCCACTACAAGAGGCGAGCAGCAAGAAGAGTGACATATAAAATAACCTTCTCATAAGACACATCTCATAAGACCATACTTATTTCTTCGGATCCTGTGGAGCAGGAGCAGCCTGTGCTTTCTTGGCATTGGGAGCCTTCTTCGATTTTTTCTTCTTCTTTTTCTTAGCTTTATCAAAACGACTAACGTCAGCATCGGCAAGAAGGTCTACTGGTTTCTTAACCTCTTTCACGCGGTCGTCCTCCAAGAGAGACAATGGTTTTTCGCCTTTCTTGTTCATAGCAATAATCTCCTTGGCACGCTTGGCTGTGATCGTCTCCATGTTGGCGCCGAGGTTCTTATCTGTAGAATAGGTGCAAAGACCAGCAAGAATATCTGTCTTGAAAAGATGATACTCGGCATCTTGTGTGACAAGAACAATATCCTTGGGAGGCAACTTACGACTTGCTTCCAAGTAATCGTCTACCTCATAGTTGAGACAACACTTGAGTTTTGCACACATACCAGCCAATTTCTGCGGATTGAGAGAGATATCCTGAATACGTGCTGCATTCGTAGATACACTGGAGAAGTTCTTCATCCACGTAGCACAACAAAGCTCACGTCCACAAGGACCGGTACCGCCGATACGCCCAGCCTCCTGACGCGCACCGATCTGCTTCATCTCGATACGCACATGAAAAGTCTCGGCAAGGACCTTGATAAGCTTACGGAAGTCGACGCGCTCATCAGCGATATAATAGAAGATAGCCTTGTTGCCATCACCCTGATATTCCACATCACCAATCTTCATCTGCAGGCCAAGGCTCTTGGCTATCTGCCTGCTCTGAATCATCGTGTCGTGCTCACGGCTCTTGGCTTCGTTATACTTCTCCATATCCACCGGCTTGGCAATGCGGTAGATGCGTTTGATGTCATCAGCCGACTTAAGGTTAGCCTTCTTGATCTGGAGCTTGACCAATTTTCCAGTAAGGGTAACGACGCCAATGTCATGACCGGGATTGGCCTCTACAGCAACCGTATCACCTTTCTGGAGATCGAGGTTATTGACATTGTGATAATATCCTTTTCTTGTATTCTTGAACTGTACTTCCACCAGGTCGGTCGACTCTGCGTTTCCCGGCACATCGGCAAGCCAGTCGTAAGTATTAAGTTGTTTGTCCTGCCTGCCAACGCCTTTAGCTGAAAGGCCTCGGCCACAGCCTGCACACATCTTATAGTCTCTCATATATTGTATCTGTCGAATCGTTTAATCTATTATTTTCTGATATATATCGTTGTCTCTAATGCAAAGTTGAAGAACTGTAGTTTCCCATTGGCATTCTGCCCGATATCACGCATCATCAACTGCAATCGGTGCTGAAAGAGCATCACGTTACGCTCATTGATGAACGGTGCAAAATGTTGGGCGAAGTTCTCCTCTTCCTGCGTCATATAGTTAAGCTGAGGATTATGGAAGTTGTACATAAAGTTTTCCCTCACCATCTGCATCATATAAGCGATGAGCCGTTTCTGCTTCTCCCTTCCAAAATCAGAAACGGTCTGGCTCCAAGCCTTCAGGGCCTTAACATCTTTGGAATAGGCCTTGCGCATAAGCGTGACAAAGATTGCGAAGAACTCTTTATTCTCATTGTCCGCATCAATCTCTTCCAAGGCTTTCATCCAGTCGCCATTGGCGATACGTGCTATTCTGCGTGCGTCTTCTTCTGCTATACCTTGTCTCTCTACCAAAGCTTGAGTTATGGCATCCTCATCAATACGCGTTACAGCAAAGACTTGCACACGACTACGGATGGTCTCCAAAAGCAGCTCCGGACGTTCGCAGACAAGCAGGAAGAATGTCTTCGAAGGCGGCTCCTCCAAGAGCTTCAGCAGTTTATTGGCACTGGTAAGGTTCATGCGCTCCGGCAACCAGATGAGACTTACTTTGTTTCCGCCAAGGCTTGCCTTTAGATTGAGCTTTCTCATCAGGCGGTCGCTCTCAGCTTCAAAGATGGATGCCTGCTGATTGTCGGCATTCATGTAAGTCATCCATTGCTCCAAAGAGAAGTAAGGCCCGCGGGCTAACAATTGCCGCCATTCCTTTGCAAAGTCTTCACTGGTAATCTTGGAATCGCTGCCGGCACCCTTCGACTTGATGACAGGATAAGAGAAATGGAGATCAGGATGTTGCCATTGAGCAAGCATTGCTTCAGCATTAGTGACCGCTGCCGGACTTGCTAAAAGGGACCGGCCATCCCATCTCTCTCCCAACAGGAAAGAGGCGAAAGCCAAAGCAAGCGCCATCTTACCACATCCTTCCGGCCCGGTAAACATAAGGGCATGAGGGATGCGTTGTTCATCTACAAGCTGCCGAAGACGCTCTTTAGCCTCTTCCTGACCTATGACTTTATCAAATTTCAATGGGAACTCTTTATAATATTTGCTTCAGAATGTCAGGCATACTCTTGAAAGCTGATACGGTATAGAAATGGATATCATTAATACCAGCCTTATAAAGCTCCTTGCATTGGTTCACAGTCCATTCAATGCCAAGCTGACGGGCTTCCTCATCCGTCTTGCACTTCACCGCTTCCTTAGCCAACTCCTGCGGCATGTCACAGTGGAAAGTTTTAGGCACTTGATTTATCTGCGTAAGTTTAGCAAGTGGCTTGATGCCTGGAACGATAGGAATCGTGATGCCCATCGTCCGAGCTTTATTGACGAAATCGAAATACTTCTTGTTGTCATAGAAAAGCTGAGTGACCGCATATTCAGCACCTAAATCCTGCTTTTCCTTCAGATACTTCATGTCCATCTCAAGGTTAGGAGCCTCCTCGTGCTTCTCCGGATAGGCAGCAACCCCATAATGGAACTTCTTTCCAGGATGCTTGATAGGTGTACCATCCGTGAAGAAGCCTTCATTGAAACGATTCACCTGACCAATAAGCTGCGTAGTATGCGTCCAGCCGCCATCGACAGGCTTGAACATGCTATCATCCTTAGCCTTGTCGCCCCTCAGCAGAAGGATGTTATCAATATCCAGAAACTGCATATCAATTAGTTCATACTCGATATCCTCTTGTGTAGCGCCAGAACAAATGACATGGGGAATAACTGTTATGCCATATCGTTTCTGAATGGCTGCTGCCACGGCTATTGAACCAGGGCGACGTCTGACACGTAACCTTTCATACTGCCCATCAGCCGTCTCACGATAAACGAACTCCGAGTGATGGGTAGTGATATTAATGTAATGAGGGTTGAAATCCCTGACCTTATCTATATTGTTGAAGAGAGCTTCCGTACCATTACCTTTGAGAGGTGGAAGCACCTCTATAGAAAAGCCTTTCGGACGTTTTGTATCTTTGAGAATCTCAGCGATGTTCATATCTTTGTTCGTGAAAATTATTCAGCGTACAAAGTTAGCAAAAAATCCTTAGAAGCCAATAAGTTTTACGAAACAATTACTCTCGATTACTTTCAAAGGCTTTCATTCGCCAATCCTAAAGTCCAATACTCTCAATACGCAGCTTTACGACACCTGCTGGGACCTTCACTTCCACAACATCACCTATCTTATGGTTCATCAGAGCCTGACCGATGGGTGATTTCATAGAGACCTTCCCCTCTCGGATATTTGCTTCGTGGGGGCTGGCAATAGTATAAGTAGCCGTCTTGTTGGTCTTCAAGTTCGTTATCTCTACTTTACAAAGCAACTGCACGGTATCTCCACTGCGCTGTGCCGTGTCAAGCACACGTGCATTGGCAAGGATTCTCTGTTTGTATCTGATCTTACTTAACAAGCGTCCATGCGCACGTCTTGCAGCGTGGTATTCGAAATTCTCACTCAAATCACCCTTGTCACGAGCCTCAGAAAGTTCATCCTGAGCCTTGGGAAGTTCTACTGTAATAAGATTACGGAGTTCTGCTACGAGTTTATCGTAGCATTCCTGAGACATATATTCCATTTTGAAATACTAATAATATCAATAGGCCTGTTCGTCATGAACAAAGACCTGCATGGCTGTTTTAAAGATAATGCGCAAATCAAGCCCCATGCTCCAATGCTCGATGTACCAGATATCAGCGTTGACACGTCCCTGCATCTGCCAGAGTTCCTTGGTCTCACCGCGGAAGCCACTGACCTGTGCGAAACCTGTAATGCCCGGCTTGCAGAAGAGGCGGACGGCATATTCATTAATAAGATGACCATAAAGCTCGGTATGGCGAAGCATATGAGGGCGGGGGCCTACAATGCTCATGTCACCTTTCAAGACATTGAAGAACTGCGGCAGCTCATCGATATTGGCACGACGCATGAAGTCACCGAACTTGAATTTTCTTGGGTCATGCTCTGTAGCCTGCACAGAATCTGCATCCTTATTGACATGCATCGAGCGGAACTTGATAACCTTGAAGGTCTTTCCATTGATACCTGTGCGCTGCTGACGGAAGAAGATTGGACCCGGGCTCTGCAACTTGATGATGATACCGACAACAATAATTATAGGTATCAGGCAAATACATACGCACAAAGAGACCGCAACATCAAACATGCGCTTCATCACACGGTTGCCGACCTTCAGAAGAGGTTGGAAACGGTTGGTATAGGCAATAGTATCTCCGATACGTACCGGTCGAAGCGGCAAGCCATATTCAGAGAAAGAATGCGGGACATAGAAAAAACGCGTGAGGGAATGGTCGCAGAAGACTTCCAACAGTCTGATCTGTTTTCCTTCATCATGCGACAAACTACAATAGACGTCATCTATGCGCCCCTTTGCCGACTCCGGATCAGAAGTACACATACGTGCATGCATCCCTGCGTTCAGATCATTAATGGTTCCAAGATACTTCAAGCCGTCAACAGGCCGCTTCATCGGTGCATCAGCATAATAGCCAAGGACATGGTAACCTGTCACACTCTGAGAAAGTTTCATGTACAGACTACGAAGAGAGTCATCATTGCCAACGAAGAGCACTGTACGGGCATTACCGCCCTTACTACGCCAGATCTGCAGAAGCCAACGGCATACGACACGCAGTAAATAGAAAAGCAACCATTCACACACGTAGAAGACAAGCATGAACTTGAACATGCCGACGCTATCCGTCAGAAACTTCAGCATAAGGAAGGATAGAAAAACCTGAAGTGTAACGAGCTTCGTCACATTATAGAAGAATTCTATCCAACGGAGCATACGACGATAAATAATCGTATGATAGAAATATTCAGAAATCGCCAAACTCATGTTCATCACCAAGAAAGTGACCTTGGTGGATGAGAGCAAATAGGAAGGCACGTAATCAGCAAAGAAATGAGCAAAAGAGAACAATAACCCATTCAGTAATAAGAAATCGAAAAAGAGCAACGTAATAAGAACGTACTGCTCCCGATTGGTTCTCAATTGCAAGCTACCTCTTTCCTCTTGTTCCATGAATATTTGATTTACCGGTGAATAATATTATTTTTGCAAAGTTAGCTAAAAAGAAAATATGTACAAAATAAAAATCGTTATATTTTCATTCCATTTCGTTCCATTTCATCAGTTTATGTTACATTTAATAAAGAATATCCGCAAACATCCTTGTGGATGAATGCGGATAACTTTATAATAAAAGATGATAATAATCGAGGATCGATTAGTCAAGCCACTTCACATAGCAGAAATCCTGACGGTGAGGCAGGTTGGCGTTCTTCGGGAACATGCGCACGCAAGTCTTGAATGTGCCGGCATGCTCAGGCTCGATTTCCAACTCGAACTTATAGTTGTTACCCTCATGTCCTACCATCTTGAACTCATCGACAGCATAGATACGGCGGTCGCTGGGATCAGTATCAGGCTTCAGAATGACAAGCTCAAGACCGATGGCATTGTTAAGACCCTGCTCATCAATAGTGTAGCTGAGCTTATACTTCTGACCTGTCTGACCTACCTCATAGAGAGGAGTCTCATCCTTGCTCACGACACGGATGCTGTCCCAACGCTCTGCAACGCTCTCCTTCCACTGAGCAATCTCCTTGGCAAGACGGTTATCGTTAGCCTGAAGCTTAGCGCTACGGGCTGCCTCCTTGTTGTAGAACTTGCTGTAATAGTCGTCGAGCTGACGCTTCATCGTATAGTGAGGAGCAATGGTAGCGATAGAGTTCTTGATAACCTTGATCCAGTTCTCGCTGTAGCCCTTCTTGTTCTTAGCATAGTAAAGAGGAACGATCTCATTCTCCAAGAGAGAATAGATAGTTGCAGCATCAAGAGCATCCTGATAAGACTGATTCTGATAGGTACGCTCCTGCGGAAGAGCCCAACCGGCACCCTTACGGTAGCCTTCAACCCACCAGCCATCAAGGACTGAGAGGTTAACAACACCGTTCATCTCGGCTTTCTCACCGGATGTACCTGAAGCCTCCAACGGACGTGTAGGAGTATTCATCCAGATATCCACGCCGGAGACAAGACGACGGGCGAGCTGCATGTCATAGTCCTCAAGGAAGATGATCTTACCTAAGAACTCAGGACGCTGGCTGATCTCGAAGATCTTCTTGATCAAGCCCTGACCGGCACCATCAGCAGGATGAGCCTTACCGGAGAAGAAGAAGAGTACCGGGTGCTCAGGATCGTTGACGATCTTGCTCAGACGATCAAGATCAGTGAAGAGCAGATGAGCACGCTTGTAAGTAGCGAAACGACGGCAGAAGCCGATCATCAGTGCATTAGGATTGATACGCTCTAAGAGAGAAACCACACGTGCGGGATCACCCTGGTTGCGAAGCCACTGCTTTGTGAACTTATCACGGATATACTTGATAAGCTTCTCCTTCAATGCCATACGTGTCTTCCAGATCTCATCGTCAGGCACATTGTAGATGGCATGCCAGATCTGCTCGTTGCTCTGATCGCTCATGAAGGAAGGATCGAAGTACTTGTCATAGACCTTACGCCACTCTGTAGCGCACCAAGTCGGGAAGTGAACACCATTGGTAACATAACCCACGTGGTTCTCCTCAGGATAATAACCTTTCCAGATAGGAGCAAACATCTTCTGGCTCACCCAACCATGGAGCTTGGACACACCATTGACCTCCTGGCAAGTATTGCAAGCGAAGATACTCATGCAGAAACGCTCGCTGTGGTCGTCGGGGTTCTCACGGCCCATGCCGATGAACTCATCCCAGCTGATGCCGAGACGTGCAGGGTAGCCACCCATATACTTACCGAACAGGCCCTCGTCGAAATAGTCGTGACCTGCAGGAACAGGAGTGTGTACAGTATAAAGAGAAGAAGCACGCACGAGCTCCAAAGCCTGATTGAATGTCAGACCACCGTCGACATAATCAACAAGACGCTGGAGGTTACAGAGTGCGGCATGACCCTCATTGCAGTGATAGAGCTGCTTCTTGATACCGAGCTTCTTCAGCATCAGCACACCACCCATACCGAGCAGGATCTCCTGCTTCAGACGGTTCTCCCAGTCACCACCATAAAGGCTGTGAGTGATAGGCTTATCGAACTGAGAGTTCATGTCGTTATCGGTATCTAAAAGATAGAGCTTGATACGGCCGACGTTGACCTGCCATACGAGGGCATGAACCTGATAGTTCATATAAGGCACATCCACGACGACCTGGTTGCCGTTCTCATCAAGGACACGCTCGATAGGCAGAGAGTTGAAGTCCTGAGCATCATACTTGGCGATCTGCTGACCGTCCATGCTCAAGCTCTGCGTGAAGTAACCATAACGGTACAGGAAACCGATACCGCACATATCGACATTGCTGTCGGAAGCTTCCTTCATATAGTCACCGGCCAACATGCCAAGACCACCGGAATAGATCTTCAACACCTGGTTCAGACCATACTCCATAGAGAAGTAAGCCACTGAAGGACGGCTGCTGTCGGGCTTTACATCCATGTAAGCACGGAACTTAGCATAGACATCCTTGACCTTCTTCATTAAAGCTCTGTCTTTGACAATAGCCTCTTTACGGTCGTAGCCTAAACGGTCCAGCAGGAGGACAGGGTTATGACCTACTTCTTCATAGAGATTCTCGTCAAGACTCTTGAAGAGATTACGAGCCTCATAGTTCCATGCCCACCACATGTTGTGAGCGAGCTCGTTAAGACACTCAAGTTGCTCCGGGAGGCTCGACTTGATATTGAGCTCTTTCCACTGAGGGGCATTGGTGTAATCAGCTTTGATTTTCATATTAATTGAATTAAAAATATGCTATATGAATATTGACTATCTACTATCAAATGAGTTAAACCTTGGCAACACGCTCTGCGACCTTACGTAAGGCAAAGTCATAGGCCTGCTCATAATATTTGATGAAATGGCGCCACAATGCCTTGCGGGAAAGCTTCTCTGCATTCGCACGAGCCGTCTTAACGTTAGCCGCACTAAACTCAGAGTACTCGTACACGGTCTCCTCAATGGCATTGGCCACATCTGCATAGTTGCTGTCAGTACGATGCACCACCTTCACGCCATCAGCCAGCTCACCATACCGACCAAGCTCTGAGTTAACCCAAAGGCCGAAGCCGGCAAGGTCTGTCGTCACACATGGCACCTTAAACGCAATAGACTCAAGCGGCGTATAACCCCACGGCTCATAATAAGACGGGAACACGCAAAGGTCATTGCCAAGCAGCACATCATAATAGCTGAGGTTCACGATGCCATCATTACCGGTAAGATAACAAGGAATGAAGATGATCTTGACCCGGTCATTCTTCGAATTATTAACTCCCAATGCACGGAATTTACCCAACGTGCTGTCTTGGTCCATATTATTGAGCCAATGAGTAATGACAGGGGTGTCAAGAGGCGTACCGTCGTTAAACACCTGCTCTAAACGTTGCTGCAGGTCCTTTCGCGGTTCACGCACCCATGCCGGTACATCGATGAAGGCAACAACATTCCTCTTGAGCCTGTCGTCATGGCGCAAGAGATTCATGGCATCAATGAAGACATCCAATCCTTTGTTACGGAACTCATAACGACCACTCGTTGAGACAATCATTGTATTGTCGTCAAGGTTCTCACCGGTCAACGCATTGGCAATGGCAAGAAGTTTCTCACGGGCAGCCTTGCGCTTACGCGTAAATGCGGCTCCTTTCGGGACAAAATCGTTCTCAAAACCATTGGGGAGGACTACATCTACAGGCTTGTCTAACAGTTGCTTACACTCGCGAGCCGTTATCTCACTGACCGTTGTGAAGCAATCGACATATTTAGCTGTCTGATGCTCAATAGAATGCTTGCTCTGCATATTGAGCTCGTCAGCCATCTGGTTACCGTTATAACCCTCGAAATAATCATATAAAGGCTTATTGTTACCTGCTATGCTCCGGCCGATACTCGTAGCATGAGTAGTGAAGATAGTCGCTATCTCAGGCACATACTTATGAATATAAAGCAGCCCAAGACCCGTCATCCACTCATTGCCATGGTAAATAACCTTTTTCTCAGGAGAGATATTATAATAATAGAAGCTCTGAACTACCAATGCAGCAGCGTAGGAGAACATTGACGCCTCGTCATAATCGCCGTAAGCGTGAAGACTGTCTACCTGGAAGTCATTCCATAACTGTCCATAGATCTCATCTTTCTTCTGATAATAACTATCAAAATTAACGAGAATAGCTACAGGTTCACCCGGAATGGTCCATCGTCCGACCTTCACAGAAAGACCTTCAGAGGCAGCCTTCACCTGCCAATCCTTAAACAAAGACTTATCTTCCTTAAAATAAGGAGACGGCTCAGACTTCCAACAATCGGGACCGATGAAGATAAGGTTGTCACCCAACATATCGTGCAACGTTCTTGCACGCGTGGACAACACTGCGTAAATTCCTCCAACTTTGTTACAAACTTCCCAGCTGGATTCAAATATATAGTCTGGAAACAATCCTTTATTAGCCATACCAATCAACTATTTATGCCCAAAGTTAATATAAAAATAATAATTACCCAACATTCAAGTCGCTTTTTTACTAAAATATGCGCTTTTTTTGATGCAAACGATTACCTTTGCAGCGATAAAAGTTCTAAATATGAAAAAGATTCTTTTAATTGCATTTGTTGCACTCCTTTCCCTAAGTGCAGCAGCACAAAACAAAGTAACGGGAAAAGACTCAACAACCTTTGAAGGCTATCTCTACAATGAAAAATACAACGTATACCTCGTCATCGATTTCTATCATAACAATGTGATAGTGCCTAACCAAGAGATATATGGTGAGATGGCCGGATATTTCGGTGACCGGCAGGATGGAAGGAAATGGCTATTCACTGACGCTAAGATCATAAGTAAAGACAAAGCGGAGATACAGATAACAAACGACTATGGCAGTGAGGATCTTACTGCATCGCTCACTGCCATAGACGACAAGAATTTCAAGTTCCGCCAAGAAGATGGAAGCACCCTCAAGATTGCCAGAAATAGGAAATGGCTTAAGATGCCAAAGGAACTCGACTTCGTGAAAAGATAACTGATTACTTATTTTTCTGGAGGATAGACATTACTTTATCAAAATAACGCTGCGTTTTTGAGATACTGTAATGCATTCCTCCATTCCATGATCGGATAGCCTGCTCAACATTACGCAGCGGGTTAAACCACGACTGGAAAAGAAGGAACATCTCTATCGACTTCTGCTTACTCCAACGGTCAGAGAGCTTATAGCGCTTCTTCGACTTTCTGCGGCGAAGGATGTTGTTACACTCAGCAACGAGCACTGGAGTGATCTGCAAGACACCTACAGAAGCACCACTCTTCGCCTTACTGTTACCTTTACTTTCAACCTGAATAAGAGCCTCAATTACCGGCTTCCAATCCTGATCCGAATCGGCGATCTCGACATCATCTGTTGCTGAAGCAGCATGAGACGGTAAGACCATAAACCCGAAAACAAGAATAAAAAATAACCTAATAATTTTCTTCATTACATCATAATTACGAGAACTCTCAGCCAATACAAAACACCTATCAAACAAACGATAGGAAGAAAAGATCAACACGTTCTCAATTGTTGTTGATGCAAAGGTAATAAAAATAATTGAGAATCAAGACATTTTGCTAAGTTGATTGACGAATATTATGAAAAAAGGAGAGAATGTTAAAGAGAAACGACCAATAATTTACCTATGTAAAATATAAGCTGATGGCCGCCACTGTGGGGCGCCACTGCAACAAGATCAAACAATCAACAACGAAAAGAGCCTTGAGAATATTTCTATCCTCAAGGCTCTCGTTATTAAAGGAGGCGGCTACCTACTCTCCCGCATTGCATTGCAGTACCATCGGCGCAAGCGGGCTTAACTTCTCTGTTCGGAATGGGAAGAGGTGGAACCCC
>CADBAG010000018.1 GCA_902792635.1 uncultured Prevotellaceae bacterium
TGTCACAACTCTATCCTAACATTCCCCAGGCTACGTCGCTGCGCTCCTTGCCTGGGGTTATGTAGAGTCAGCCTCTCCGAGGCTGTGGCGCGCTATCAACCCGAAAAGCGGAAGAACCCCAAATGTCAGTAAACCGTTCGACACGTGGCAACCAATTGGTTGCCACGTGGCAACCAATTGGTCGACACGTGGCAACCAATTGGTCGACACGTGGCAGACAATCGGTCGACACGTGGCAGACAATGTGCATAAAATTTGGTCGCAACGGAAAAATACTGTAACTTTGCGAAACAAATGGTTAAATGAATACAATATTTAAGCATAAAAGCAGTTATTATTAAACGATACAGAAACATCATATTCATGAGAAAACTCATCATATTGCTTTTCCTCGCCTTGCCTCTGACGCTGTTAGCTCAATCGTCTATGACCGATTCCCAGGTCGCTAACTATATCCAGCAGGAGGTGAAGCGCGGCACCTCACAGTCGCAGATTGTCACACACCTCATGCAGAGCGGTGTGGACATCTCACAGATCCGCCGTGTGCGCAATGCCTACGAGCGCATGCAAAACGGTAGTGGTTTTGGAACAGCCAAGTCATCTCAGGGCAAGAGCCGGCTACGCCAAGGCAATGGTGGCACGAAAGGCTCCTACAGTGAACAACAGGCTTATCGCAGAGCTACCCAGAGTGAGGACCGCTACCGCAACAACATGACTTCTCAGCGTATAGCGGGCAATACCACGTGGCAGCAGCAATATAATGAAGATGATGCCGACTTCACGGATTATGCTGCAAACATTGAGGCCATGACCCCACCCGACTCTCTCCATCTCCTCTTGGAGGAATACAAGCAGAGCCAGCACAAGAAAGTGTTCGGGCGCGACATCTTCTCCAATAAGGATCTGTCGTTCGACCCTATTATGAATATCGCCACGCCGCAGAACTATGTGCTTGGCGCCGGTGACGAGGTGTCGGTGGATATCTACGGAGCCTCACAGAAATCAGTAGACTGCACCGTGTCGCCCGATGGCATCATCGTCATCGACGGCTATGGCCCCGTGCATGTCGGTGGCCTCACAGTGGCAGCAGCCAAGGCACGTCTGCGCGCCACCCTCGGCTCACGTTATCAGTCGAGCCGCATCAACCTCTCATTGGGTCAGACACGCACCGTCTCGATCAATGTCATGGGTGAGGTCGTGAAGCCGGGCACCTACACGCTCTCGGCCTTCGCCTCGGTGTTCAATGCCCTTTACATGGCAGGCGGTACGAACGATATCGGTACCCTGCGAAACATCAAGATCTATCGCCACAACCGGCTCGTCTCGGTATGCGATATCTACGATTATATCCTCAATGGCAAGATGACGGGCAACGTGCGGCTCCACGACGGCGATGTCATCATTGTCGGACCTTACGACTGTCTCGTCAACATCACGGGTAAGGTCAAGCGTCCGATGTACTATGAGATGAAACGCAACGAGAGCCTGCAGACGCTGCTGCGCTATGCCGGTGGCTTCACAGGCGACGCTTATAAGAAAGCCGTGCGTGTGAACCGCAAGACGGGCCGCGAATATGCCGTGTTCAATGTCGATGAGTTCGACATGAGCTCTTTCCGCATCGCTGATGGCGACTCGGTGAGCGTTGACTCTATCCTCCCACGCTATCATAACACGGTCGAAATTAAAGGAGCTGTCTTCCGTCCGGGCATGTATCAGCTTGGCGATGGCATCAACAGTGTGCGCACCCTCGTGCAGCATGCCGAAGGTCTGACGGAAGATGCCTTCACAGCGCGCGCTGTCATGCACCGCATGAAAGCAGACCGCACGCTACGCGTCATACCTGTGGATATCGAGGGTATCATGGAAGGCCGCGTGGCTGATATCCCCCTGAAGGAGAACGACGTGCTCTTCATCCCCACGAAGCAGACGGCGATGAACGAGCAGACGATCAGCATCCAGGGCGAGGTGGTCTATCCCGGTATCTACAAATATGCAGACAACGAGACGTTGGAAGACTTCGTGCTTCAGGCCGGTGGTCTGACCGACAAGGCCTCAACGGTGAAGGTCGATGTGTCGCGGCGTGTGGGCAACCCCAAGTCGCTGACAGGCGACAGCATCATTGCCAAGAACTATTCGTTTGCCTTGAAAGACGGCTTCGTCGTTGACGGCGAGCAGGGCTTCGTGCTCCAGCCTTTCGATGAGGTCTATGTGCGCAAGGACCCGACCTACACCGTGCAGCAGAACGTGAGTGTCGAGGGCGAGGTGACCTTCCCCGGCACCTATACCCTCTCCCGCCGCAAGATGCGGCTCACCGACCTCGTAGAAGCAGCCGGAGGTCCCACGAACCTCGCTTATATCCGCGGTGCACGCTTAGAGCGCAGAGCCAACGAGACAGAGAAGAAGCGTATGGAGGCCGCACTGAAGATGCAGCAGGAGCAGTTGCAGCAGGATCTCATGTCCTTAGCTGCCAGTCAGAACAACAACACGGCACTTACTCAGATAGGCCAGCAGAGCAAGGACCAGCAGCTTCAGAAGTTCCAGGTGCCTGATACCTATCCGGTGGGCATAGAGCTCGACAAGGCGCTCGCTGATCCGTCGAGTGATGCCAACATCGTGCTGCGCGAAGGCGACCGCCTCATCTTGCCGCAATACACGGCAACCGTGAAGGTCAACGGCGCCGTGATGTACCCCAACACCGTGAGCTATCTCAACGGCAAGAGCACTCGCTATTATATCAATTCGGCCGGCGGCTATGCTAAAAACGCGCGCAAGAGTGGCGCATATATCATCTACATGAACGGCATGGTAGCCAAGGCCTCAGAAGGCAAGGTTGAGCCAGGCTGCGAGATCGTCGTACCCAGCAAGATCCTGCGCCGTACAAGTACGGCTGAGCTGCTGAGCATCGGTACCAGCATCTCGTCGATTGCCGCCATGATAGCTACCATCGCCAACATGACGAAGTAATATTGCATAGGGAGCTATCCTTTGTGCGCAGCTCCCTATTTCCCTTTCCTTTACTTTCATAACTCACTATATATAAGCACTTTGTGCTTTTAGTGAGGAAGAATTGAAGGCCTGATGCTTCGCTAAAAGGCGCTACGCTAAAATAAAGAGAATAAAGAAAGAAGACATTACGTCGGTGATAGTGCAGGGGCCGGCATTATGCCGTTCCTTAATGCGGTGCAATACATAAATTATAGGTAATGGAACAAGAATTGGAAGACAGAAAGACAGAGTTTGTTGTGTTCTGTATAGAAAACACGGCTGAGCGCTTGAAATGCAGCGGCAACGATGTTATTACGGCTTTGGACAAGACTCATGGAGTAGAGGACTTCCTCTATCCGAGTTACGAAGCCCTTCACACACAAGGAAAAGATTACATCGTTGATGAAGTAATCGATTACCTTAAGGCTCATAATCCATCATTTATTACCAGCAAATGAAAGTCTATCACGGATCTACAGAGAAAATAACGTCTCCTCTTGTCAATGTAGGCAGAAAGAACTTGGATTTTGGACAAGGATTCTATGTCACCAATCTGAAGCAACAAGCAATATCATGGGCTACACGGCCCGCCAATCAAGGAGAAAAGAAATACCTCAATATCTACGAGTTAGACATAGAGGATATCCATCAATCAAATTTTCGAATTCTCCAATTTAGCAAGTATGGAAGAGAATGGCTTGACTTTGTCGTAGCTAACAGAAAAGGGCAAGGACTTTGGAAGAAATATGATGTGGTAGAAGGCGGCATTGCCAACGATAGAGTCTTCAATACGGTAGAACTCTACGCCGCCGATCTGATAACTGCAGAAGAAGCTCTTCAGCGTCTTAGTTATCACAAGCCCAACAATCAGATCTGTATTATCAATCAAGAAATAATTGAGCGATATCTTCACTTTATTGAATCCGTAAAAATTGAGGACAAATGATAAAAGATAACCCATTGATAAATAAGATACTCCTGCAGATGAAGTTTGCAAGGATCATCATTATCTTGTCAAGACGTTTGAATATATCTCAGGCCAAGGCATTACATCTCTTCTACTCCACGAAAGTCTATCAGTATATGTGTAACCTACAGTTTCACCTCCACAATATGAGCGATGACTACTGTGCTGACGAAGTGATGTTAGAACTGGAAAATGCATAAGGTATTGGCTTCGCCAAGAATCAAACAAATCAATTCAAATCTTTCAGCAGTTGATAGCCCAACAACTCAAGAATATCCAAGGAATAAAAATTGAAGATTGGATAGATAGGAATGACTAACATTTTGCGTCTAATGGAAAACCAAAACAATATAGCTTCTGAAAGCACAACTCAGAAAAACGACAAGGTTAACAGTTCAAATAGTCATAAGATAAATGTTGACCTTGTCGCCCTCTTCCTCCTCATTACCCACAAGTGGAAATTTATTGCCATCACATTACTTGTCTGGGCAATATTTGGCATATGGTATGCTTTTCAGCAACCCAAAGAGTACAGGTCTACGGTCATGCTCGCGCCAGAGACGACAAGCAATAACCTGGCCAGTAAGATATCGTCTATCACATCCATGGTAGGACTCTTTGACGAGGCCAACCCCACAGGAGACGCCATCTACCCGGAGATCTATCCGGACATGATGTCTTCCAATGACTTTCTCGTCAAGTTGCTTCCTGTCAAGGTGAAGACACTGGACAACAAAGTAAACACCAACTTCTACGACTATCAGAAGAACAAGACCAAGAAGACTTTCTTCATGAAAGTGGGAGGAGGAATACAGCACTTTTTCGCCTCACTCTCTAAGAAAGATGAGGTTCAGCCGCGCGTAGACTCCCTCCATCCTGATCCC
This sequence comes from uncultured Prevotellaceae bacterium, assembly GCA_902792635.1. Classification (GTDB taxonomy): domain Bacteria; phylum Bacteroidota; class Bacteroidia; order Bacteroidales; family Bacteroidaceae; genus Prevotella. The sequence goes on from CADBAG010000018.1 coordinate 4,837, forward strand.
CATCATCTGACAAAAATAGAGGATGGTATCGTAAACAGTATGAGAAAGGACTTCACTTGCCAGGTGGACAAGAAGACGAATGTCATCACCATCAGTGCACAGACGGAAGATCCACTGGTGTCGACCATTATGGCGAATGCCATCAAAGATGAACTGCAGAAGTTCATCACCAAATATAAGACGGAGAAGTCGCGCAATGATGTTAAATATATGAGTGAGATCAACCGTAAGGCCAAGCTCGACTATTCGAGAGCCAGACAAAAATATGCAGCATATTGTGATGCCAATACGGATGTCACACTCGAATCGGTAAAATCGAAGCAAGAGGATCTGGAGAATGACATGCAGTTGAAATACAATATCTACACGCAGACCATGCAGCAGCTTCAAATGTCAATGGCCACCCTTCAGGACAACACCCCCGCCTTTACGACCATCCAGTCGGCTTCAGTTCCTTTGAAGCACTGCAACACTCCAAAGATTTTCATCCTCATTACCTTCTTGATCATCGGTTCGCTTATTGACCTTTTGATTATAGCTATAAGATACCGTAAGAACATCATACAGATTGCATAGGTTCCCGGATAACACTATGAATATATGAAGTGGACACAGCTTATCTGCCGATACAAGATCCTCCTCATCAGTTCTTTGGCTATTGCAATCGTTGGCAGCACCGTTGTCTCGGTATCCATTCCCAAGTCTTATTGCTCCATCAAAAAGATATCCATCAATGCGAGCGAAGATAAACTGGAGAAGGCTACCAACAAGCTGAAGCTTCTCTTCCAGAATCCTACTATAGAGCCGAGCAATGTGACCACAGAGCCCAACGTTATCAATGAGCTTTTAAAGTCGCCCAAACTCTTCCGGCTGATGGGAGAAGCGTATGTCAAGACCTCTGACAACAAAAGGCTCAAGTTGAAAGATTATCTGCTTTTTAGTCGTGAGCCTTGGTGGAGCCGGTTCTTCAACAGTCAAGATGAAGAAAACCGGCTGGAGCGCTGTATGATGACGGAGGTGGATCTAAAAACGGGAATCATCAGTATTAAAGGTATGGCTCAGGATCCCTTGGTTGCCTATGAGATTACCGAGATAGCCTCAGCCTCCTTACGGGCTATACTTCAGGCATACACGAAGCATATTGCGGTTATCAATACGAACAACATGCGGAAGCAATGCATCAGCAGCAAGAAGAAATATGACCAGGCCATGAAGGCCTATGCCAAATATGTGGACAGCAACACTTCTCCCACTTTAATGGAAGAGCTGAGTATCATTGACAGTCTTCAGAAGAATGTAGACAATGCATTGGAAGAATACAACAAGGCTAACCTGCAGTACCATCTGGCTGCAATGAAAGAGCAAAGGCATCAGATCAATTTCATCTCTCTCAATGACGGGAATATTGCCAAGAGCCCGGAGCATCCCAGAACGTTCATCAACCTGCTCATCTGGTTGTTTTATGCGTTGTTATTCGACTTCTGGACTATATCCCTCCACAACAAGTTAAGCAGCAGAATTCATGGCAAACAATAGAAGCCAACTCTTAAAGAAAAACATTCTCTTTTCCTTTGTTATCAAAGGATGGGCTGGCATTGTTCAGATACTGCTGGTGCCGATTACCATCCATTGCCTGGGCAACTATATCAATGGCATCTGGATGGTTATCAGTTCTGTTCTTATATGGATCGACTCTCTTGACATCGGACTTGGCAATGGACTGAGAAACAAGCTCTCTGAACGTATAGCACTCAGAGACTCACGCGGTGCAAAGGAATATGTTTCCACGACTTTCTTTACACTGATCGGAATCATCATTCCCGCAATAGTTCTCATTCTATTAGCTTGTACGAATATCGACTTATACAAACTGCTAAACGTAGACCCACGCATCATCCCCAATCTCACGGCGGTGATCTGTCTTTCTGTCGTACTCGTCGGAAACACTTTCATCTTTAAGTTTTTAGGAAACGTTTACCTCGCCTTACAGTTACCTGCTGTCAATAACGCGTTGGTGACCTTAGGCCAGACGGTAACGTTGCTGGCAGTTTTCATTCAGCAGGTCTTCCATATCCACTCGCTGACATGGGTAGCAATAGCCTATACCGGAGGTCCTCTGCTCACTTATCTGATAGCATATCCGGTCACCTTTCATTGGAAATATAAGGAGCTCTCACCTTCGTGGAGATTCTTCAAAAAGAACAAGATAAAAGAACTTTTCTCTCTTGGCATCAAGTTCTTTGTGCTGCAGATTGCCGGCATTGTGCTCTTTGCATCAACAAATATCTTGATTTCCAGACTTTTCTCTCCCGAGTTGGTCACTCCTTACCAGGTGACCTACCGCTACTATTCGTTTATCGTTATGCTCTTCACCATCATTGCCATTCCATTCTGGAGTGCTACCACTGATGCCTATGCGAAGCATGATGTCAAGTGGATACGATCCTCGGTAAGGAAACTCAACCTCATTGTCCTGTCCATGTTGCTGATCATCATTGTGATGACGCTCGTTTCACCTTTTGTTTACAATATCTGGGTAGGATCGGGAGTGAAGACCAACATGATGTTATCCAGCATCATGGGGGCTTATATATTTGTGATTGTCTTCAGCCTTAGCTATTCGTATATTCTCAATGGCATAGGTGCGCTCAACCTTCAATTGATCGCAACGGTTATAGCGGCGCTTCTCTATTTGCCTTTAGCCTGGCTGCTTGCCCAAAGATTAGGTATCAACGGAATAGCTTTGGCACTTGTCATCGTGAATATCCCGGGGGCTATTCTCAATCGGATACAGTACAAGAAGATCATCTCGGGCAATGCCTCGGCATTCTGGACCAAATAATGATCCAGACAAAATGAATAATCGTAAACGCTAACGATGGGTATAACGCTTATCATTATATTAACGGCATTTCTTGTCCTATTCTATTTTTTTCGGATAGGCGATGCTTTCTCTCCATGGTTCATCACTACAGCTATCTGGCTGGTGATGATACTGCTTCTCAATGCGGGAGATACTGGTTTGTATCCTCTACAGAGCCGGTTCTATATCTGTACTTTCTTATGGGTACCGATACTCTCTGCCACAGCCATACTCACTTATTACGCTACCCCCGCCTCCAGCAAAGCCAGCAAAGAAGAGACACACATCAATCTCGCTTGGCTGAACTTTTTCTTTGCCCTTTCCCTTGTCTTCACGCCGATCTATGTTTTCCGTATCATCAAGACGGTTACAATGTTCGGTACTGAGGATCTGCTGTCAAACCTCCGAGTATTAGCCGATGCCGGTCAGGAAGACGCCATAGGTACACTCCTGAAATATATCAGTGCCATCAACCAGGCGTTGTTCATTGTTTGTATCTGGTTCTATAAACAGGTCGGGAAGACGAGAATGACGATCATTACCCTTGCCAACCTGATGTGCGCCTTTGCTATCATGGAGAAAGGCTCCTTATTCTTCCTCGGGTTAATTGCCATGTTTGTGTTATACGAGAAGAATGTCATCAAACTGAGAACTATCGCCCTCTGTGGCATAGGTATCATCATTCTCTTCTACGGCATCAATGTTGCAAGAACGACATCTGACAAACAGCAGGACAGCAATCTCTTCGATTTTATCGCCATGTACATTTTGTCACCTCCTGTTGCCTTCGAACAAGTACAACAAAAGGTGACTGAACAATTTGGCTCCCGAACCTTTGCCTTCTTTTATGCTTTCGTGACTAAATTGGGAATAGCCAACTATACCATTGAGCCTAAGCTCCAGCCCTTTGTGTTCGTACCCGTTTCGACAAACGTCTATACGGTCTACCAACCTTTCTTCCAGGACTTTGGCTATAAAGGTGTAGCATTCTTTGCATCTGTTTACGGAGTGTTCACCGGATGGGTGTACAGAAAGTTCAAGAATGGCGGGGCTATTTTTAAATGCCTCTATGCTTATATTGCAGAGATATTGGTTCTCCAGTTCTTTCAGGAAAACCTGATCCTAAGTTTGTCGACTCTGTTCCAATACTTGTTCGTCATCATCTTAACGCTTCAGGACAAGTACAAGCTACTGATCCATCAAACGAGAATCAGTCCATCAAAATAGTGGTGATATGAACAAAGACATAGCCCTTGTAATCGTTATTCTCCAGCCGAGCGCTGAGGAACTCGATCAGATTAAAAGGCTTTCTACAGCATACGCAGGGGTTGTCGTGGACAACAGCTCCAAGCCAATAACCGACGATGACATTGGCTCCCTTCACTATATGTATAATGGCAACAAAGACGGCATTGCCGGAGCCCAGACTCTTGCGGTCAGCTATCTGTTGGAAAAGAAGATAGCTGACTATGTAGTGTTCGTTGACCAAGATAGCAGTATCAATCTTGATTACCCAGCATCCATCTGCAGAGAATATCAATCCATTGCCAAGAAATTCCCATTGGCTATCCTTGGACCTACAGTATTGCACAAGGATGACGGAGAAGAATATAAATCTGTTGTACATAAAGACAAACTTTTAGACCATGGCTTCATTCCCCGACGGGATGTTATATCCTCAGGTTCATGCATCAAACTATCCTTGTTTAATGGCACGCTGAAGATCGACAAAGCCTTGTTTATCGACTATGTCGATTTTGATTTGTGCTGGCAAGCTGAAAGCAAGGGGCTTGTCTGCGGGATAACAAGCAAAATAAAGATTAGACACAAAGTCGGACAGAGAGAATTGTCGTTAGGGAAATATAAGGTCATTATATCCAACCCCAAAAGGTATTTCTTCCAATACCGGAATTATCTGTGGCTGGCTAAAAGAAGATATGTGCCATTCCAATGGAAAGTCGCCTCTGGCATAAAATTAATTCTAAGATTCTTTTATTTTCCTTTATTATTAAAAGATGGTCCTAGAATTTGGATAAACATGGCTAAAGGAATCTTCGCTGGACTCAATTGCAAAATGAAAATAAGATGAAAATCGGAGCATTAATAATCTTTTATAATCCAGATTTGGAAGTTGCAAACAAGGTTATCTGCGATTTATCAATACAGGTTAATAAGATTTGTATTGTAGATAACTCTAAGCAACAATGCAAGTATCCTTTTAAGTCCGATAAAATAAAATATATATTTATGAATGGCAATAAAGGTATTGCTGCGGCTCAAAATCAAGGAATTAAATACTTCATACAGGAGGACTACGACTATATTATTTCTTGCGATCAAGATACTCTTATAGGAAGGACAACTATCATTGATTTATTACAAACAATGGAAGACTTAACAAAAGCTGGCGTTCCTATAGGCGCAATTGCTCCTATAGGAATAGACCATTATAGCCACAAAAAATTATCGTATAGTATCGCAAAAATAAGAGAGACCTTTATCGCAGGTCATGAACTCTTAGAAGTTACGCATACCATGAATTCTATGTCACTTATCCCTGTAAGATTATTTAAGGAAGTAGGAGGTATGGAAGAAGATCTATTCATTGATGCTGTTGATTGTGAATGGTGCTGGAGAGCACATTACCTTACAAAGGTGAGATTTTTTTATGACACCAACATCTTAATGGATCATAGGTTAGGTATAGCAACAAAAAAGTGTTCAAAGGTATACGAAATACATATTACACCTCCTTTTCGCATGTACTTTCAATACCGAAATTATCTTTGGTTAATACATAGAAAATATACTCCTCAAAAATGGATCTTATATAATGGGATAAAATATATTGCAAAGATTATTTACTATACATTATTTAGCTCTGAAAGAATTTCGTATCTCAAACATATAATAAAAGGAATGAAGGACGGAATAAAATCTCAGTCTCGTTAACAATACATAAATACATGACAGAATTAAGACATCTACAATTAGTTATACTTAGCATTGCCAAAGACATTGATGAGCTTTGTATAAAAAATGGCATAGAATACAGCCTCAATGGAGGCTCTGCTATTGGAGCTATTCGACATCATGGTTTCATTCCCTGGGATGATGATTTGGATATACAGATGACACCACCCAACTATAGAAAGTTCATTCAGGTCTGCCGTGAACAACTTAACACAGAGAAGTACTATTTTGAAGAAGGATTAGTAGATTGGCCACTTGATTTTTGCAAGGTAAAACTAAAAGGTACTTATATGGAAGAGGTTGAGGGGTATGCTGGTAAGCAGAACCAGCTTGGTATCTTTATTGATATATTCAGAGTTGACGGAGGAGCCCCCACTAAAATAGGTAGAGCATGGCAATATATCTGCGCTCGATATCGAACAGCATTTCTAATGCGGAAGCGTGGATATAAAAGTGCTTCCTTGGTAAAGAAGATTGCTATGGCATTATCTTTCCCACAATATTTATATCCAATTGGACAATTCTTTCAGCATGAGAAAGAAAAATATAATGGCGAGGAAACTGGCTATTATGCTTTCCTTTCAGAAAGAACTTCCTATAGACATGCCTTTTGCAGGAAAGAAGTTTTTGAAGGGACGTTACGCGTACCTTTCGAAGATATTAATTTGCCTGTTCCAATTCTCTATGATGAATATCTCAAAATTGTTTTCGGCGATTACATGAAACTTCCTCCAAAAGAAGAACAAGTACCAGCACACCATAAAAGAATAGATTTCGGAAAATACTAAGAATATGCAAGCAATCATATTAGCAGCAGGCATGGGCAAACGTCTTGGCGAGTACACCAAAAATAATACCAAATGTATGGTGGAAGTCAATGGCATTAAACTTATAGACCGGGCTATCACACAGTTAGCACACTTTCACCTTAGTCGACTTGTAATCGTAATAGGATATAAGGGAAACGAGCTTAAAGAATATATAGGCCATCGGTATGACAAGGTCCTGAAAATTGAGTATATCGAGAATAAGGTTTACGACAAGACAAACAACATCTACTCGTTGGCCCTTGCTAAGGACGAGTTGTGTAAAGATGACACGATTCTATTAGAATCGGATATTATCTTTGAAGACAGTGTACTTCAAAAATTAATAAATGATCCTTATCCGAATCTTGCCCTCGTTGATAAATATCAATCATGGATGGATGGCACCATGGTCACTATTAACGAGAACAATGAAATAGAGAACTTCATTAATAAGTCTTCCTTCAGATACCAGGACAAAGACTCTTATTATAAAACTGTTAATCTTTACAAGTTCAGCAAGGAGTTTTCAACCGGAGTATATGTTCCTTTCCTCGAAGCCTACTGCAAAGTAATGGGGAACAATCAGTATTATGAAGAAGTTTTACGCGTACTGACTGTTATCCATCAGTCAAGTCTTCATGCGCTTCCCCTGCAAGATGACAAATGGTACGAGATAGACGACGTACAAGATCTTGACATTGCATCCACCCTTTTCTCAAGCGATGCAGACAAATTTTATATGTACCACAAGAGATATGGTGGATTCTGGCGCTTCCCTAAGCTCTTAGATTTCTGTTATCTTGTCAATCCCTATTTCCCAAATGAAAGGATGATAGAGGAGATGAAGTCAAACTTTGAGATCTTGCTAAGAGAATACCCATCGGGAATGTACGTCAACTCTTTGCTTGCTGCTAAATATTTTTCTGTTAGGCAAGAGTTTATAGTTGTGGGTAATGGAGCTGCGGAGCTAATCAAGAATGTTATGGAGGAACATGCCGGAAAGAAGGTGGGCGTCTTGTTCCCTACGTTTGACGAATATCCGAACAGGCTGCATAAGGATCAAATCGTAGCTTTCGTTTCACAAAAAGATGATTTCTCATACACGATTGACGACCTTATTAACTTCTTTGGAGACAAAGACATTTCGTTACTGCTACTCATTAATCCCGATAATCCTTCCGGACACTTTATTGAGAAGAAGGATCTGCTGAAACTCATATCCTGGTGCTTAGAAAGAAACATTCGAATCATCGTTGACGAAAGTTTCGTAGACTTTACGGACAATTATGAGAAGAACAGCCTACTTTCAAATGACATTCTATTGAGATTCCGTAACCTTATGGTTATGAAATCTATCAGCAAGTCGTATGGCGTTCCTGGACTTCGTTTAGGGATACTTGCCTCAGCTGATACTTCTCTCATAGATCGAGTGAAAAAGGAAGTATCCATCTGGAATATTAACTCATTTGCAGAATACTATATGCAGATATTCGGCAAGTATGAATCTGATTACAAGAAAGCTTGCAGACTATTTGTTCGAGAAAGAGAATTATTCTATAAAGACTTACAGACTATTTCCTTCTTGCGTGTATTCCCATCACAAGCATATTTCTTTCTTTGTGAAATTACAAATAAGTATTCATCGGCAGAGTTAGCAAATGAACTGATTAAGAGAGATATTCTCATCAGCAATTGCTCTACTAAAAACCACATGGGAGAGACTGGGAAACAACTTATTCGTCTAGCTATCCGTGATAGGGAAGACGATTCCTACCTCATAGATACTCTTCATAGCCTTGAATAATTTGAATTCATTTATCAATTACCCTCCTTTTTCCGTTCTTCTTTCTCTTTATAAAAAGGAGAAGCCGGAATATCTGAAGGAGGCTTTAGACAGCGTCTTCGCACAGACTATAAAGTCGGATGATGTCGTACTTGTCGAAGACGGACGGTTGCCGGAAGACTTGGAGACTGTGGTCTGCAATTATGAAAGCCGTTATCCAGCGCTTCACGTGGTCCGATTTGAGCAGAACCGGGGCTTGGGAGTAGCGCTTAATGAGGGTATGAAATACTGTCAGCACGACATTATTGCCAGGGCCGACACCGACGACATCAATCACCCTGACCGCTTCGAAAGAGAAATAGCTGTCTTCGCTGAGCATCCGGAATATGATCTTGTATCTGCATGGATCGACGAATTCATTGATACTCCCGATCATATACACTCTCAACGAAGACTACCCGAGAAGTCTGAGGACATTTATCAGTATGGCAAGCATCGTTGCCCGGTCAATCATCCCGTAGCTATGTATCGACGGAGCGCCGTTGAGCGCGTAGGCGGCTATCAAACTGATCTCTTCCCCGAAGATTACTATCTTTGGATGAAGATGCTGAGAGCGGGAAGCCTGTTCTATAACATCCAGGACAGTCTGCTCGCCTTTAGATACAATCCTCAGACCATTAGGAAAAGAGGCGGCTGGAAATATGCGGTGGATGAAGCGAGAACGCAATGGAGAGCCTATCGGCAGTTGCATTATCTTTCCTTTACCGACTTCTGCTTCAATGTCTCCATCCGGTTTACAACCCGAATCATCCCTAACAAGCTCCGACAGCTCATCTACGCTACTATGCGAAAAGTTGCAAAATAAGAACAAAAAAGATTTCTTTTTAATACAATATATCGATAGTCTCAGCGTTTAATAATCAATAAAGAATGACTATTAAATGCAAGGCTATCTACTATATTTCGGAGCAGTGTTGATAAGCATGGGATGCGGATTTGCCGTCATCCCCGCAATCACTAAGTTCTGCCTCAAATATAACTTTTACGACCAGCCCAACGGCCGAAAGATTCACCACGAGCCCATCCCGCGGCTTGGCGGCATCTCTTTTGTGCCCGGCATGCTTCTGACCTCTGTCATCGTGCTTTTTCTTATGAGCACGGGTCATAACAGAGAAGTGCAGGTGAGTCTTTGGAGCCTCTACTTCTGCGTAAGCCTGCTCATTATTTATTTTACGGGCATCGTTGACGATCTCGTGGGCCTCAACGCCACCGTAAAATTTATGATTGAGATTGCAGCCACCTGTATCTTACCCGCTGCCAATCTCTATATCAACAACCTCTATGGGCTGTTCGGTATCTACACCATTCCTTTCTGGGTTGGTGCTCCTCTGACAATCCTCGTTTTAGTTTTTACCTGCAATGCCATCAACCTCATCGATGGCATCGATGGATTGTCTGCATCCCTTACGATTATCGCTCTGATAGGATTCTTCATATGTTTCTATTCAGAGAATCTAACCTACTATTGCGTCTTGATTGCTGCTTTAGTGGGCGTGCTCATACCTTACCTTTATTATAATGTGTTCGGAAGCATAGAGAAACACAAGAAGATTTTCATGGGCGACTCAGGCAGTCTGAGCCTTGGTTACATACTTGGGTTTCTTGCTGTGAAACTGTGCATGGACACGCCACGCGTAGCCTACGAACCAAGCAGGATCGTATGGGCGTGGTCGTTGCTTGCCGTGCCGTGCTTCGACGTGGTGCGCGTCTTCTTCTTCCGTATCATCCACGGGCGCTCACCCTTTCAGCCTGACAAGAATCATATCCACCATAAACTTATGGCCTGCGGGCTTAGTCAGCACCAGGCACTGGTTACAATCGTAGCTTTCCAGTTCTTGATCATTGCAGCCAATTTTGCTTTGGCAGACATCATATCTTCCACCGCAATACTCTGCATTGACGTAGCCATGTATTTCATCTTTAATCTCGTTACTAACCTGGTATCCAACCAGAAAAGCGCATTGGTAAGCGAGGCTCAGCACATTACAAAATGAAAAGAGTCATCGACTTCATATTGGCTATCATCTGTCTGATACTTTTCTCTCCGCTCATGGCTTTCTGCGCCATTGCCATCAAGCGCGAGGACGGTCTGCCCGTCATCTATAGCCAGGAGCGCATCGGACGTCATGGCAAGCCTTTCAGGATTTACAAGTTCCGCACCATGAAAAAGGATGCGGAAGATGGCGGCATACCCAAACTTGTCGAGACGCCCAATGACCCCCGACTGACGCATATTGGAGCCAAACTGCGCAAGCACCACCTCGATGAGCTTCCCCAACTGTGGAATGTCGTCAAAGGTGATATGGCGTTCATTGGTCCACGCCCTGAGCGCCAATATTATATCGACAAGATCATGCAGCATGATCCGCGATATGAGCAGCTCTATGCGCTCCGCCCGGGCGTTACAAGCTATGCCACATTATATAATGGGTATGCCGACACGATGGAGAAAATGCTGCGACGCCTTGAACTTGACCTTTACTACCTTCAGCATCATTCGCTTTGGATGGATGCTTCTATCCTCTTTAAAACCTTTCTCAGCATTGTTTCTGGGAAAGTCTTCTGACGCTTTGCTGTATATTTATTCGCAAAACGACAATCTGTTAACAAATCTCCTCCATTTTTATTGATTTAAGGCCCAATAAGCCGCCTGCAACTTACAAATCATTACTTAATTGTTAAAAAGCAATGAAAGAATAAATAAAATTGCAGTTCTACTTTCTATTTAGCATTAAATTGCTTAATTTTGCAAATGAATTGATAGGTAAATTACAAAAACATTAGCAAATGCAAACAAATGGACTGTACAACAGTTCCTACGAGCATGACGCTTGTGGCGTAGGAATGGTAGTGAACATCCATGGTGGAAAGAGTCACCAGCTTGTTGACGATGCACTGAAAGTTCTTGAGAACTTGCGTCACCGTGGCGCAGAAGGTGCTGACGGCAAGACCGGTGATGGAGCAGGTATCTTGCTTCAGATCCCCCATGAGTTTATTCTTCTTCAAGGCATCCCAGTACCTGAAAAGGGAAAATATGGCACAGGACTCATATTCTTACCTAAGGACGAGAAACGCCAGCAGGAGATTCTCTCCATCATGATTGAGGAAATAGAGCGCGAGGGATTACAACTCATGCACCTGCGCACGGTCCCCACAAACCCCGACTGCCTCGGTGAGGCTGCCGCTGAATCGGAGCCGGCCATCAAGCAGGTCTTCATCACGGGTGTGTCCGATGACAAGGTGCCCGTCTTTGAACGGATGCTCTATATCATCAGAAAGAAGATAGAGCGTCGTGTCCACGACAAGGACTTCTACATTTGCTCACTCTCCAGCAAGAATATTGTTTATAAAGGTATGCTGTCGAGCCTTCAGCTCCGTCAGTATTATCCCGACCTGACGAACAGCTATTTCACGAGCGGTCTGGCCCTCGTGCACAGCCGTTTCTCAACAAACACCTTCCCCACATGGTCGCTGGCTCAGCCGTTCCGTCTCTTAGCGCACAACGGTGAGATCAACACTATCCGCGGTAACCGCTCGTGGATGAAAGCGCGCGAGGCTGTGCTCTCTTCTGACGCTCTCGGTGATATCCATGAGATCTCGCCAATCATCCAGCCTAACATGAGTGACTCGGCAAGCTTAGACAACGTCTTCGAGTTCTTCGTCATGAACGGCATGTCGCTGCCGAAGGCCCTGAGCATCATGGTGCCGGAGAGCTTCAACGACAAGAACCCTATCTCCGAGGATATCAAGGCTTTCTACGAGTACCACTCTATCCTGATGGAGCCATGGGACGGTCCTGCCGCCCTGCTGTTCTCCGACGGCCGCTATGCCGGTGGCATGCTTGACCGTAACGGTCTGCGTCCGGCACGATACACCATCACCAAAGATGGTATCATGGTTGTGGCTTCCGAGGTCGGTGTCATGGACTTCGATCCGACAGTCATCGCAGAGAAAGGACGTCTGCAGCCGGGAAAGATCCTGCTTATCGATACACAGGAAGGCAAGATCTACTACGACGGTGAGATCAAGGATCGTCTCGCTCATGAGCATCCTTACCGCCAGTGGCTGAACACCAACCGTATACAACTTGAGAAGATTCATACGGGCCGTAAGGTGAGCAACGCCGTTGACCATCTTGAGGCAAAAGAGGTAGAGTTCGGATTCGGTGAGGAAGATGTTGCTGATACACTGATCCCAATGGCTATCAAAGGCCAAGAGCCTACCGCTTCCATGGGTAACGATACGCCGCTCGCCGTGCTCTCTGACCAGCCGCAGATCTTCTTCAACTATTTCCGTCAGCAGTTTGCTCAGGTCACCAACCCTGCTATCGACTCCATCCGCGAGCAGCTCGTCATGAGTCTCGCTGAGTATATCGGCCGCGTGGGTACGGGTATTCTCAACCCGAACGAGACCAACTGTAAGATGGTTCGTCTGCCCCACCCGATCCTGACAAACAGTCAGCTCGATATCCTTCAGAACATTCGATATAAAGGCTTCAATACTCGCAAGCTCAGCATCACGTTCACTCCGTCTGCGGACAACTCCGAGCATCCGGGTGAGGCTCTACGCGAAGCCCTCGACAAGCTCTGTCACGATGCAGAGCAGAGCGTGGACGAAGGCTACAACTATATCATCCTCTCCGACCGCGACGTCGACAAGGATCATGTCGCCATTCCTTCTCTGCTCGCAGTGAGCGCCGTACACCACTACCTCATTGACGCAGGTAAGCGTGTGCAGACAGCTCTGATTGTTGAGAGCGGTGAGATCCGCGAGGTGATGCATGCAGCCCTGCTCTTAGGCTACGGCGCTTCTGCCCTGTGTCCGTACATGACCTATGCTATCCTCGACGACCTCGTGAAGAAAGGCAAGATCCAGGAGAACTACGCTACGGCAGAGGCCAACTATATCAATGCCGTCAAGAAAGGTCTGCTGAAGATCATGGCTAAGATGGGTATCTCTACGATCCGTTCTTACCGTGGTGCACAGATCTTCGAGTCTATCGGTCTGTCAGAAGGTCTGCTCCGCACATACTTCGGTACAGAGACGAGCACCGTCGGCGGTATCGGTCTCGACACCATTGCCCGCGACGCCAAGGCTTATCACGATAAAGCTATCCGCGAGGAGCAGATGGACGTGGAGCGCCCATTGCCTAACCTCGGACAGTTCCACTGGCGTGAGGATGGTATCAAGCACGCTTGGAACCCGGAGACGATCGCTACACTGCAGCTCGCTACGCGTACAGGCAACTACGAGCTATTCAAGAAGTTTGAGAATCTCGTCGACAACAAGCCAGAGCCTCTGTTCCTCCGCGACTTCCTCGACTGGAAACGTAACCCAATAGATATCGACAAGGTAGAACCTGTCGAGAAGATTGTCAAGCACTTCGTCACCGGTGCTATGTCATTCGGTGCTCTGTCAGCAGAGGCCCATGAGGCGCTGTGTCTGGCAATGAACAAACTCGGCTCACGTTCCAACACCGGTGAGGGTGGTGAGGACAATGAGCGTTATCACAAGACGGTAGACGGCATTAGTCTCTCCTCCAAGACCAAGCAGGTTGCTTCCGGCCGTTTCGGTGTAACAACTGAATATCTCGTCAATGCTGAGGAGATTCAGATCAAGGTCGCACAAGGTGCTAAGCCTGGTGAGGGTGGTCAGCTTCCCGGCTTCAAGGTGAATCAGATCATCGCCAAGACACGTAACTCTATCCCCGGCATCTCCCTCATCTCGCCACCGCCTCATCACGATATCTACTCTATCGAGGATCTGAAGCAGCTCATTTTCGACTTGAAGAACGTCAACCCGAAGGCTGCTATCAGCGTGAAGCTCGTAGCAGAGAGTGGCGTAGGAACGATCGCAGCCGGTGTCGTCAAGGCTAAGGCTGACCTCGTGGTCGTCTCCGGTGCAGAAGGTGGTACAGGTGCAAGCCCTGCTTCCTCCATGCGTTTCGCCGGTATCTCGCCTGAGATCGGTATCGCAGAGACACAGCAGACACTCGTCAAGAACGGTCTGCGCTCGCTGACACGCCTGCAGGTCGATGGTCAGATGAAGTCAGCCCGCGACGTCATCATCATGGCTCTGCTCGGTGCAGAGGAGTTCGGCTTCGGTACAGCGCCGTTGATCACACTCGGTTGTGTCATGATGCGTAAATGCTCGTCCAACACCTGTCCTATGGGCGTGGCCACACAGGATGAGCGCCTCCGCAAACATTTCCGCGGCGATTACCACTATGTCATCAACTACTTCACGTTCCTGGCACAGCATGTCCGCGAGTATCTCGCAGAGATGGGCTTCACAAGTCTCAACGACATCGTGGGTCATACAGAACTGCTCACCAAGCGTGACACTTCCAAGATTTGGGCTCCTGTTCTGCCGAAGACACAGGCTAAATGGGAGAGCCTCGACTTCTCTCGCTTAGAGAAGAAAGAGACGGGCGATGTGAGCCTCTACTGCACAAAGACACAAGACCACGAGCTTAATAATCTCCTTGACCAGCAGATTATAGCCAGTGCGCAGAAGTCTATTCAGGACAAGGAAGAGGTGAACCTCGACTTCGCTATCCGCAACACGAACCGTGCCGTGGGTGCTATGCTCTCAGGTATCATTGCCGAGAAGTACGGTGAGGAAGGCTTGCCCGAGGATACGATCAACGTACGCTTCAAGGGTTCTGCCGGTCAGAGCTTCGGTGCATTCCTCGTTCACGGTGTCAACTTCAAGCTTGAGGGTGAGACCAACGACTACTTCGCCAAAGGACTCTCCGGTGGCCGCATCAGTATTCTGCCGCCGATCCGTTCCAACTTCAATGCTGAGGACAACATCATCGCTGGCAACACGGGTCTCTACGGTGCTACAACCGGTGAGCTCTATGTCAACGGTAAGGTCGGTGAGCGCTTCGCTGTGAGAAACTCCGGTGCTATCGCCGTCGTTGAAGGAGCCGGTGATCACTGCTGTGAGTATATGACCGGTGGCCGCGTGGTAGTCCTCGGAAAGACGGGCCGCAACTTTGCCGCAGGTATGTCTGGTGGTGTAGCTTATGTCTGGGACAAGGACCACAACTTCGACTACTACTGTAACATGGGTATGGTGGAGATCAACCTCGTGGAAGACACCACTTACCGTAAGGAGCTGCATGAGCTCATCCGTCAGCACTATCTCTACACAGGCTCTAAGCTCGCCCGCACAATGCTCGACGACTGGAACCGATATGTGGAAGACTTCATACAGGTTGTGCCTATCGAGTACAAGCGCGTACTGCAGGAAGAGCAAGTGAAGAAACTTCAACAGAAGATCTCTGACATCCAGAGAGACTATTAATAATTAGTAATTAATAATTAGTAATTAGTAATTAAAGTATGGGTAATCCAAGAGGATTTTTGGAGGTAGAGCGGAAAGAAGCCGGCTACCGTCCAATACACGATAGAATACACGATTTCGGCGAGGTGGAGCAGACGCTCAACTCGCGCGACCGGCAGTTGCAGGCAAGCCGCTGCATGGACTGCGGCGTACCTTTCTGCCACTGGGCTTGTCCGCTGCACAATAAGATGCCGGAATGGAACGACGCGCTCTACAAAGGTGATTGGAGACTCGCCTATGAACTGCTGAGCGAGACCAATGACTTCCCTGAGTTCACGGGCCGTGTCTGCCCGGGACTCTGCGAGAAGGCCTGTGTGCTCAATCTGATGGAGCATGAGCCGACAACCAACCGCGAGAACGAGGCTGCCATCGCTGAGTATGCTTACAACGAGGACTTTGTACATCCACATATCCCCACTCGTAATGGCAAGAAGGTGGCTGTCGTCGGAGCTGGTCCTTCAGGACTCAGCACAGCTACACAGCTCAACCAGAAAGGCTATGAAGTGACAGTGTTTGATGCTCGCGAAGATGCCGGAGGTCTGCTCCGCTTCGGCATTCCTAACTTCAAGCTCAATAAAGCCATCATCGATCGAAAGATGGATATCTTGAAGCAGGAAGGCATCAAGTTTGAGTTCGGTGTAATGCTTGTGCCTGTCAATCCGACAGAGCCCGTCTGCATCCAGAACGACAACACGCTGGAGAACACCAAGAAGACGACTATTGAGCAACTGTCCAAGGAATACGATGCCGTTGTCGTCTGCACGGGAACACCACAGGCACGTGACCTGAAGATTCCTGGACGAGATCTTAAAGGTGTCTACTTTGCCCTTGAGATGCTCTCGCAGCAGAACAGAATACTCATGGGAGAGGATATCCCCAAAGACAAGCTCGTCAATGCCAAAGGCAAGGATGTGTTGGTCATCGGTGGTGGTGATACCGGCTCCGACTGTATCGGAACTGCTCACCGTCAGGGCTCTAAGAGCGTCACTCAGATCGAGATCATGCCGAAACCCGTCGATGGTCCCGACGATCCGAAGAACCCTTGGCCAAACTGGCCTCGTACGCTGAAGACAACCTTCGCACACGAGGAAGGCTGTATCCGCCGTTGGAACATCAACTCTCTTGAGTTCCTCGGAAAGAACGGAAAACTCACGGGCGTGAAGGTTCAGGAGATAACATGGGAGCCCAACCCCAACGGTGGACGCCCCATCATGAAACCTGCCAAGGATCCCGAGGTCATCAAGGCAGACATGGTGCTGCTCGCCATGGGATTCCTCAGACCACAACAACCCGAATACCCGGCCAACGTCTTCGTTGCAGGTGACGCAGCCAACGGCGCAAGCCTCGTGGTACGCGCATTGGCAAGTGGCAGAAAAGTAGCTGCTGAAGTGGATGGTTACTTGAGAAAGTAACCTACCTATCAATTTTATATTTTAGCAGAGGCAGGATACCGGTGGGCATCCTGCCTTTTTTTAATTATATGTATATTTAATAATAATGTCAAAACAAAAAAAATACAAATACGACTAAAATATTTCGCAAAATATAACAACAGTATCAAAAAAATATGCTAACTTTGCCGCACGTTTCAACTAGGGATTAGTTTTACAATTTAATTTTAAACAATTATGAAAAAGATCCTCTTAGCAGCGGCTTTCGTCGCTATGGGCCTTGGAAGCGCCAATGCTCAGACAGGGTTGCAGACTTCCAAGTTCCTTGACAACTGGTATTTGGGAGCAAAGGCTGGTGTTTCTACACCCCTTACTTTTAATCACACTTTCCCACTCAATCCGAACTTCGGTATTAAGCTGGGCAAGAACTTCTCTCCGGTCTTCGGTGCTAATATCGAGGCCCTTGCAGGCTTTGGCGACAACCAGTTTGTTGCACAGGTTCCTGAGCACATGGTTCTCGATTCCAAGACATTCGTAAAGACATTCAACCTCGGTTTGAATGGAACTATTAACTGGACAAACCTTTTCCTCGGCTACAACGAGAACAAGGTGTTTCACTTCGGTACTGAGGCCGGAATTGGCTGGGGTACATACTTCGGTGACAGAGGTCACATCAACGACGCCAACAACTGGGGCGACAACGACGATCTCACAGCAAAGACTTCTCTGACTTTCACATGGGATCTCGGTGGTGCAGCTAAGCCTTGGCAGATTTATGTTGAGCCGGGTATCTATTGGAACCTCACTCACGGACCTAAGGATGCTGTTCAGTTCGACAAGCGCGCTGCTCAGCTCGCTCTGCAGGTCGGCTTCAACTACAAGTTCAAGACATCTAACGGCACTCACAACTTCAAGACTCTTGACCTCACAGCAGCCAACAACGAGATCAACGATCTCCGCGCTCAGCTCGCTAAGAAGCCTAAGGAGGTTATCAAGACTGTGACGAAGGAAGTTCCTGTTGAGAAGACAACAACGAACACTGTTCGCATGGACAACCTCTACTTCGTAACATTCCAGCAGGGTAAGTCTAACCTGACTGCTGCTGCTAAGAAGTCTCTTGACAAGATCAAGGAAGGCAGCCACGTAGAGATCGTTGGTACAGCTTCTCCTGAGGGTTCTAAGGAGATCAACGACCGTCTGTCTCAGGCTCGTGCAGATGTTGTTGCTAACTATCTGAAGGGTCGTAAGGTCAATGTTGACAGCGCTACAGGTAAGGGTGTACAGGGTGTTACATCTAACCGTATTGCAGTCGTTTACGTGAAGTAAACAATATCATTCACTTCTATATAAGCGGAGCAGGTATTCCTGCCCCGCTTTTTTTGTCTTAAAAAAAAGCAATAACTAAGAGATTCTTTGTACCTTTGCATCCAGAAAGTAAATACTTAAAAAACATACAGCGTTATGCTTACATTAAAACTCATTACAGAGGAGACGGAGCGCGTTGTCAAGGGACTTGAGAAGAAACATTTCCCCAACGCTCGCGAGGCCGTGGAAAAGGTGCTCGAATACGACAAGATACGCCGCGAGGCACAACAGAAGCTTGATGCCAACAAGCAACAGCAGAATCAGCTTTCCAAGCAGATTGGCGGTCTGATGAAGCAAGGCAAGAAGGAGGAGGCCGAGAAGATTAAGGCTCAGGTCGCTGACCTCAAGGCTGACGACAAGGCACTGCAGGAGCTCTATGACAAGGCTCAGGCTGACATGACCCATGAGCTTCTCGATATTCCTAACATCCCTAACGACAAGGTGCCGGAGGGTAAAGATGCTTCCAGCAACGTTGTCATCAAGGAAGGTGGTGTCATTCCCGAGCTTCCCGAAGGTGCTCTGTGCCACTGGGATCTGCTGAAGAAGTTCCACCTTGTAGACTTCGACCTCGGTGTGAAGATCACTGGTGCAGGCTTCCCGGTCTATATCGGCAAAATGGCTCGCTTCCAGCGTGCCCTCGAGGCTTTCTTCCTCGACGAGGCTCGCAAAGCAGGCTATACTGAGATCCAGCCGCCTTACGTCGTCAATGAGGCTTCCGGCTACGGCACCGGTCAGCTTCCTGACAAGGAAGGTCAGATGTACCACGCCAACCTCGATAACCTCTTCCTCATCCCGACAGCTGAGGTACCTGTAACAAACCTCTTCCGTGATGAGATCCTCGATGAGAAGGACCTGCCTATCAAGTGCTGCGCATACTCTGCTTGCTTCCGTCGTGAAGCTGGCTCTTATGGTAAGGATGTGCGTGGTCTGAACCGCCTGCATCAGTTCGATAAGGTAGAGATCGTACGTATCGATACTCCTGAGCACTCCTACCAGTCCTGGCATGAGATGCTCGACCATGTAGAGGGTCTGCTGAAGAAGCTTGAGCTCCCTTATCACCTCCTGCTGCTCTGCGGCGGTGATATGAGCTTCACTTCCAGCATCTGCGTCGACTTTGAGACCTATTCTGCTGCACAGAAGCGCTGGCTCGAGGTAAGCTCAACAAGTAACTTCGAGAGCTATCAGGCTAACCGTCTGCACTGCCGCTTCCGTCGTGCTGACAGCAAGAAGATTGAGCTCTGCCACACCCTCAACGGTTCTGCACTCGCTCTGCCGCGTATCGTTGCCACCATTTTAGAGAACAACCAGACACCGGATGGTATCCGCGTACCGAAGGTGCTCGTTCCTTACTGTGGCTTCGAGATGCTCGATGACAAGAACGACTAAGCTTCTCAAGGACAGAACACAATAAATAAGACAACTCTTTATCAGGTACCTTTGAGGTGCCAATATCGCCAAGGCCGGACTTCGCAAGAATGTCACGGCCTTTTTTAGTTCGTCCGTATTTCGAGCTGATGGGTTCACACAACCTCGAAGAGGTTGTGTACGCCCATCAGTACAAATTCGAAAGATCCTTTTTTAGTTTACATAACGCCGTGACTGTGGAAAAAACGGGAAAATGATTGGAATATACGCATTCTCTTCAAAAAAGGTGTAATAATACACTCTTCTTTGAGAAGTTTCTTGTACCTTTGCCGTAGACTTAAGTAAAACAACAAAACTAACGAGAATCAAAAACATGAAAAGAAAGAAGATCTTATCTTTGCTCTTAACGGCAGCACTCGCGATGACGGCCAATGCCCAGACACGCGAGCTCACCGTAGAAGCGGGCAAGCCTGGCGCCGTAGTACAACCAACGATGTATGGTATCTTCTTTGAGGATATCAATTTTGGCGCTGACGGCGGATTGTATGCAGAGATGGTTGAAAACCGCAACTTCGAGTTTCCACAAAACCTCATGGGTTGGAACACTTTCGGCAAGGTGGCTGTGAACGATTACGAACCAGCTTTCTCCCGCAACCCCCATTATGTCACGATCTCACCGAGTGGCCACAAAGAAAAACAAAGTGGACTGGAGAACCACGGCTTCTTCGGCATGGGCCTGAAGAAAGGCATGAAGTATGACTTCACCGTCTATGGCCGTCTCAATGCACTGCAAGGCAAAGGAGCCAAGATTCGCGTAGAGCTCGTCGATGACAACGATGTGCCTATAGACGGACAGGAGATCACTATAACCGACAACAAATGGCACAAGTACACAACGACTCTCACAGCCGACAAGACCCTTCAGAAAGGTATGCTCCGCATCTTCCTTGATGGCAATGAGGCCGTAGACCTCGATTATGTCTCGCTCTTCCCTGAGGACAACTGGCACGGACTCCGCGCTGACCTCGTGAAAGACCTCGAAGACCTGCACCCGGGCATCTTCCGTTTCCCCGGCGGATGCATCGTGGAAGGTACCGACCTTGCTACTCGCTATCAGTGGAAGAACTCCGTGGGTGACCCGGAGAACCGCCCACTGAATGAGAACCGCTGGAACTACACGTTCCCGTATCGCCTCTACCCAAACTACTATCAGAGCTATGGTCTCGGTTTCTATGAGTATTTCCTGCTCTCTGAGAAGATTGGCGCAGAGCCTCTGCCCGTGCTATCTGTAGGCCTCGCCTGCCAGTATCAGAACAGCGACAACGACGCTAACGCTCATGTGGCCGTGAAGGACCTGCAGCCGTATATTGACGATGCCCTCGACCTGATTGAGTTTGCCAATGGCGCAACAACAACCAAGTGGGGCAAGCTGCGTGCTGACATGGGCCACCCAAAGCCGTTCAACCTCAAGCAGATTGGTATCGGCAATGAACAGTGGGGACCACTCTATCCCGAGCGTCTCGCAGAGTTTGTGAAGCAGATTCGCGCTAAATATCCGAACATCAAGATCTGCGGTTCTGCCGGACCACTCGCAGAAGGTAAGAACTTCGACTATGGGTGGCAGGAGATGCGCAAGCTCAATGTAGACCTCGTGGATGAACATTACTATAAGTCACCCGACTGGTTCTTCAAGAATGCCGGTCGCTACGACAACTACTCTCGCAAAGGCCCGAAGGTGTTTGCCGGTGAATACGCATCGCATGTAAAGAACATGGATGACAAGCCGACTGTTGCCAAGAACGACTTCGAGGCTGCACTCTCTGAGGCTTGTTTCATGACCGGCTTGGAGCGCAATGCCGATGTCGTTTATCAGGCTACTTATGCACCGCTCTTCGCCCATGTCGATGGTTGGCAGTGGAGACCGGACCTCATCTGGTTTGATAACCTCAACTCAGTGCGTACTCCCAACTGGTACGTTCAGATGCTCTACGGCACAAACAAGGGCACCAATGTACTGAAACTGACTGAGAACGGCAGCGCCGTAAAAGGCGACAACGGGCTCTATGCAAGCGCAGTGCTCGACAAGAATAAGAAACAATATATCGTAAAGATTGGCAACAGTCTCGCTCAGCCGCAGACAGTAAGCATCAACCTCAAAGGTGCCAAGAAGCTCACCTCTGCCACACAGACACTGCTCACTGCCAAACTCACAGATACAAACGACCTGCAGCATCCCGACAATGTGAAGCCTGTGACCAAAGCAGTCACGCTCAATGGTTCCAACATCACCGTGACGCTGCCTGCTCAGAGCTTCAGTGTGTTCATTGCAGAGGAATAGGGGCGTCCGCACCTCGAAGAGGTGCCACATGGTTAGCTCCACGTGAGGCGTAGCCGAAACGTGGGGTTACAGTTGGAGCGAGTGACCTGAATACCGGCCTCGAAGAGGGCGAACATGGTTTAAACACCAATCACCCATCACCTATAACCAGCATCCCGCCCATGTACGCCCTCTTCGAGGCCGGATTGCAACAAGACTACACCGGACCTAAACCCCATGCTGCGTCGCTTCGCTCCTTGCATGGGGCTAACCATGTGCAACCTCTTCGAGGTTGACTATAGTATCAACCTCAAAAGATGAGAACATAAATAAGCTATTTATCGATTAAAAACAGCTTGATTATCGATTAAAAACAAGTTGATTATTGATTAGAAACAAGTTATTTATTGCTGAGAAATAAGCTAAGTTTCATTGCTTTAGAATAGAATTGGTAAAATGAATGCGGCCGTGAAGATTTTTCTTCACGGCCGCTTCGCGTTATTGCTTCAATTCTGGCCACCCATCGACCCAGTGAATATCGCGCTGGACAAGCACCGACTCGCCACCGGGCATACGGTAGCCGTGACAGAGGAAAAGATCTTTGTCGCCAAAATGATAGACGGCACAATGGCCGGCAGCCTCATAGTGGGTTTTATCTCCCCCAATGACTGGCACACCGCCACCATTGAGCATGTCAACTCCCCATTTATCTACATAAGGACCTTCCACCGACTTGCTACGCCCTACCACGACCCTGTAAGTGCTCTTCATCCCCATGCAACAGTAATCCCATGACACGAAGAGATAATAATAACCGTCATGACGGAAGATGAAAGGCGCCTCTATCGCATTCTGCCCCGCATTCTTGTCGTAATGTCCGGGCACGACTTTCTTTGGTCCGCCTTCCGACTCAGGAACATCTCGCATATTAAACGCGAAACGGCGCGCGATGGTCCGTGGCTTGGCGCCTTCTTTGACGTGCATGGTCTTGTCGAGCGGAATGAGCTGGATGCCATCCCAGAACGAGCCCCACGTCATCCAAGGGTTACCCTTTTCATCAATGACAAAGTTAGGATCGATAGCATTCCAGTTGTCCCGTCCGCCTTTAGATGCAATGATACAGCCTTCATCCTTCCAACCAGAATCATTCGAGAGCTTGTCGTTAGAGAGCAAACCTATCGCTGACGTGTTGCTGCCAAACGTAGAGCATGAGTAAGCCATGTACCACCTATTATTAAAATGGATCACATCGGGCGCCCACAGGTGATGCTTGAGCCCCGGCACAGAGTCGTAGGTCCATGCCGGCTGTTTGCATTCAAGCACGCCATCACGACTCACAGTCCACGTCTTGAGATCGCGACTCGTCGCCTGTGCTATGCCCATGCCGGTACTGTAGAGATAATAAGTACCATCCTCGTAGGCCATGACAGGATCATGCACAAAAGGGGTAGATGCAGTGAAAAACATCACTGCACCCAAAAGAGAAGAAAAGATCATAAGCTCAAAAATTACTTCTGCAGAACCTTCTTACCATTCCGTATAACGACGCCACGATAGTTCTTCGAGACTCTCTGACCGGAGAGATTGTAGGAATAAGGACAGTTCTTTCGTGAATTGACCACAATTTTCTCTATTCCTGTCAAAGAAGAACCATCAATGTAGGAACCTTCATTGACGAAGAAAAGGGTCAGTTTTGATGGAGATGGAGACAAGGTCTTAGTATAAGAATAACTATAGCTCTTACCCGACGTCGTCGTGATTGTCGAAGTCATCGTAAAGACGCCCGTTTGTGAGTAATCGACCTCCATGCTGACATGAGAACCATTCATGTCTGCTTTAAACGTGTCCCAATTATAGTTACTGGTGCAACCGGTATTTGATGATGTTGTATTGTCCCAGTTATCGCAACGTATACCAAAATACTCCGTGTAATTAGCTCCGCCGTGTGTAGTACTGGCCCCATAAAGACACCAGTTGCAATAATTTGCCGACTCATTGCTATAGTTGTAGAACTCAAACTTTGCCTTTGCTCCTTTCGCCAGGGTATAGTCAGCTTTGGAGAAATTTGCCCACCAACCAGATGACGTGTTCTTTATAGAAGACTCTGGATAATAGACTGGTGTCGAGCTCGTGCCGTTCATGCTCACTGTGAGCTTATACTCCTTCGAATAAGAATAACCATCTTTGCTCACCGTCATTGTCAGCACCACAGGTCCGTCGGCAACGGGCTCACCAAAGTCGTCATCGTAGACATTCTCGTCGCTCGACTTCCATGTCACCGTAGCGCCAAGGTTACCTTTGGCTGTAGGCAGCAACACATCTTTATTGATTGTAGCTCCATCCGAGAAAGGCACCTGATAATGATCGAGCGTGTACTTGATGGCAGCTTTGGCGTCGACCTTAGAGGCCCATATCTCCTTCGCCGTCGAAGCTCCCGAAGAGAGGGCGGAGATGTTCAGTGAGTTCATGTCGGTATAGTCGACAATCTGATTAAACAATACGCCTTTGTAAGCCACCCCTGCTAAAGTAAGTGTTACATAGTCGGTGCCAGCAGTACGCTTCCAGGAACCCGTCAAGTCGCCCGAGACAGAGCCATCGGCGTTCAGCGTGATATTCTTAGGCTGCTGAAGCGTTGCCGTTGTTGCCTGGTTAGAACTGGAGACAGCTGCAAACGACTGCTTATATTCGTGCTGGATAATCTGATAGCTACCGGGGATGTCACTGTCGGAAATGCTTGCAGCAGAAGCAATCTTAGCATCGGTAGTCGTGCCGCCGTCAAACTCATAAGGAGCGGCTACAAGCCAACCATCCTCGTTAAGGAAGAGCTGATGCACACGTACCTGATGACCGAAAGTGCCGTCGTTGAACTTCGTATGATAAACGACAAACTCACGGCCCTGAGCATCAACGAAAGCAGAGTTATGTCCCTGAGCGACCTCGCCGGTAGACATTGTCTCCCACTGATAACCATCCATCAGAAGGACGCCGCGGTTTGTAGCAGCGCTACTACCATAGTTCATCTGATATTTTGTATATATAGCCGAGGTTCCGTTCGCATCAACATACGGTCCCGTCGGGTTCTCCGAGCGGAAAATTCTCATCTGATAGCCCTGGCTTGGATTCAGACCGCCATAGCTGAGGAAAAGGAACCAGTATTTACCAACCTTTTGGATGTAGCTACCCTCGCCCGATACATAATATCCTCCGGCAATCTTCTTGCCGAAATAAGGATCAGAGGTACAAGCCTTGCTGGCCGCACCCGGCGTTTGCGTAACGCCATTGATCTGATATGGATAAGTATAGGTATAATCGCGAAGACCGGTGTTAGCATCAAGCTTCAGCATAAAGATACCACCCGACCATGAGCCGTAACTCATCCAGAGGTTATTGTCATCATCGTAGAAGACACACGGATCGATGCAGTTAGGCCAATAGTTGCCATAGTTGTCTGATGTGTTATAACGTGCAGGCAAAGACGTAGCCCCCGTAGCTAACGCGAGGTCTGTGCGCTTCCAGTCGTCGGTGCCACTGTATCCGTTATGTGTGTAGCCTTTACCGAAGCCGGACATCACGACCGGTCCCTGATAGATCCACGGACCCTCCGCACTGTCAGAAGTGAAGAGCACGATGCTCGAGCACCAGTTGTCACCATTGAGCGACATATACATGCACCATTTCTTCATCGTCTTGTTGTAGATGATGTCTGGTGCCCACTCCATGCCTTGCACATTGTTGCCCTTATATTGCCAGGCATGGGCATCGAAGCGCACGAAGTCAGTCTCCTCGCCGGCATAGTTCTTCACCTTGCCCGTGTAAGCCTGAGAGGAATAGGCATCAGCAAAGTTGATTAGATTGCCTGAAGCGTTGGCAAACAAGGAGCCCGTCGTACCGGTGCTCTCACCTGCTCCCCATGTTGTCCATGTCTGGTAGTTACTGGCAGCCGACGTCTCGCCATGCCCCAGATGTGAGCCATAGATGTAATAGTTGTCACCATCGGCAACAATCGAAGGGTCATGGACGGAGATACGCCCAGTGACAGTCTTCGTGTGATAGGCATCCGTCAGATCTGCATCCGTCAAAGCAGTCTGTGCCGAGACGGGAAGCACGAGAGACAGTGCCAGCGCCGAGAGTAAAGAATGTTGAATAAGACTATCCATAATATTAAGCTTAATATTTAACCCAAAGAGGCATGACCACACTTTCATGCAGCCATGCCCGCAAATTATTATCTACCTATGCAACTATCTGCGATGTACATAATGACGCTTAGCAGAAGACGAGCTGCCGAAGACGAGATGGCAGTTATCCACCGTAAAGTCGACATTCAGGTCGGAAGGATCAACGGTGCTTATACCCAAATAGTATTGCGTGTAAGTCTTACCGTCTGTGCCGTGCATCACTGCCTGCACATCAGCTGTACCGTTGCCGACATTCGTTACATAGAGATCAACCTTTGCTCCATTCATAGCAGCCAGCCATGTAGCCCAGTCAGCCTGACCACCGCTCGTTCTGGCAGAGCTATAACCGTTGCCCCAGCCATAGTTGTCGGAGCGAACTACTGCATATTCAGCCAACGCAGCATTGCGCAACACTACAACCCAGTTGTTCCAGTTATTGGCACCGGCATAGTTAGTGAATGCGAAGTGACGTGTTTCGCCCAAAGGTACATTGATATCCTTATCTAAGTGCGCACCCCACCAAGCTGTTGTGTTATCTGTAGCACCAAGCGTTGTCGGCGAAGGTGTAACGGTTGTTGCCGTAGAAGCACTGACCTTAACGTTCACCGTTGTCTTAGCCTTGCCACGAGTGATCGTGACTGTGTGTGTTCCTTCAGAAGCGGGGATAGAAGAGAACGTGAGTTTACTGTTGTCAATAGCTGCGGTCGTACCGTCAGGGAAGGTTCCTGTGACGACCATGCCCGTAGGATCGAAAGCCAGCGTGCGGTCTGCCATGTCACTCGTAGCAGCCGACGAATAGTAAGCATAACGGCGATAGGTCGGCCTTGTTGTCACCTCTATTGAAGTAGGAAGCAGAACGACCTTGAACTTTGCCTGAGCAGAGATAGGCTTTGTCGCAGCCTCTCCTTTGAAGGTCTTGTTATAGACAACGACAAGGTTCTTCTCACCCTCTGTACTCATGTCAGGAGCAGAGACGAAGTAGAGCTGATCGGCAGGGACAGTGGCTGTAACGCCTTCCTCATAGGTCACGGTAGCCGAGACATTCTGCATGGCTGTTTCGAGTGGCGTGCCCATAGCTACCTCATCAGGAACATTATTCAGAACCATAGATACCGGCTGTTTATCCAAAGCGGATGTATAGCCACCAACAGGCTCGACGTTAGACGACCAAGGCATCAGAATAATCGCGTGAGCCCTTTGTGAGCCGCTCATTGCTCTTGGCCAGATAAACACGGTTTGACTGGATCCAGGCAGGAATCCAAGTCTTATCGAAGGCATGTGTCTTACTGTAAGAGAGATTAATGTTATAGTGCAGGCTGTGGTTCTTGCTCTGCAGTCCGACCATCTTGAAGAGGTCGACATCAGCAGAAGCCGTACCTACGAAACGGTCAACGAGTGTTTTACGTGTCAGTTTATTGTTTACGAGTAGAGGATTTGAAGCGGAGATATCACCATGAATATTGTCATAATAGACACCGTAGCCGTAAGCATCGTAGTTGTAAGAGGAAGCAGAACCAACCTTATCGTCAAGCACCCATGTTGAAGGATCGTAAGCCTTAATGGTCGGCTGCATCAGGAGCGTGCCACGAAGCACGTTGGTGACGTCACCATACAGACCCTGCACATACTCAGAAGCATTACTCAATGCCATGTTATCCTGATTAGAGTGAGTATAGGTCAGGCCCGTACGGAACTTGATGAACTTAGTGTCGAAAGTGTTGTTGACACGTGCGGTATAACGCTTATAGTTAGGACCGGCACCTTCGATGATGCCTTTCTGATTGTAATAGTCAAGTCCTACATTATAAGTATTGTGGGAGCCACCACCTGAGAGATCTACGTGGTGGTTCATACGAGTACCCGTCTTGAAGACCTCATCAAACCAGTCGGTGTTGGTGTTATCCATGAAGTGGTAAACGCCATTAGCGTCAGCTGTATAACCTCCAGGCACAGGAGTACCTGAATTGTTGGCAGCCTGACCGATATACTCACTGTACTGGTCGGCATTCATAACATCGTAGACACCCTTGTCGGCAGTATCGACGCCAAAATAGCCAGAGTAGTTTACCTTCAGCGGCTGGTCTTTCTTACCATTCTTCGTAGTGATGATAATGACACCGTTAGCAGCACGTGAACCATAGATGGCACCGGCGGCAGCATCCTTCAAGACTTGGATAGTTTCAATATCATTCGGGGAGAAGTCACGGATGGTCGTTCCCATTGGCACGCCATCGATGACATAGAGAGGAGCCTGCGAGCCGAAAGTACCGATACCACGAATACGCACCGACGGATCGGCACCCGGCTGACCATCAGAGGTGATCTGCACGCCGGCAACCTTACCTTCAAGCATCGTGGAGATGTTAGAGTTGGACACTTTCTTAAGTTCCTCGGCATTGACCACAGCGACAGACCCTGTCAGGTCTGCCTTCTTCTGGGTACCATAACCGACGACGACGACCTGGTCGAGCGTGCGGTCGTCCTGCTCCATCTGAATCTGACTAATGATAGCGCGCCCGCGTACAGCTACCTCACGGTCTTTATAACCGACATAGCTCACGACAAGCGTAGCGTTGGCAGGGGCATCAAGCGAGAAGTTACCGTCAAGATCCGTGACGGCTCCGTCCTTCGCGTTCTTCACCTTAATGGTAGCACCGATGAGCGGTTCCCCTTTCTCATCGACAACCTGTCCCTTGACCTTGATGGTCTGGCTTTGTGAGACGGCAGCTAAAACGGGAGTAGGCATTGTGGCCATTCCACCCATGGCGCCTAAACAAAGCATGACTGAGAAGAGTTGTTTCCTCATATTTACCTGTTTTTAGTTTTATAAATTATTTCCACTTGGTTTTCACGTCTTCGAGGCCTCAGCCTCTTAGTCCTGCCGTCCACGAACAATGATAATCGTACGTAAACTAC
The DNA here is from genome assembly GCA_902792635.1 of uncultured Prevotellaceae bacterium. Lineage (GTDB taxonomy): Bacteria > Bacteroidota > Bacteroidia > Bacteroidales > Bacteroidaceae > Prevotella. The sequence continues at coordinate 34,207 of CADBAG010000018.1, forward strand.
AAAACTTGTGCTGCAAAGATACTAAGGGTGTAAATCTACACGGTGGAAAAACAGAAATATAAGGTGGAAATATTGCTTTTAGCGCAATTTTCTACTCTTTAGCTCTTCTTATACGCTGATGGAGCCATGCCAAAGCGCTGCGAGAAACAACGGGTAAAATATTTAGGATCATTGAAGCCCACCCGGAACGCAATCTCGGTGATGTTACGGTCTGCAACATTGTCCTCCAACATCTTCTTGGCAAGATCGAGGCGATAATTGCGGATAAACTGTGAGGTTGTCACACCCACATTATCCTGCAACTGCTTACTGACCTCTGTCCGTTGCATGCGCATGGCATCGGCAATCATCTTGACATTCAGTTCGGGGTTGGCATAGTTCTCCTCCATGACCTTCATGATACGATCCATGAACGGCATCTCCTTAGCCTGCGTCTCCGCCTTATCCTTGTCAATCGACTGTCTCTGACTTTCTTGGTAGAGATGTTCGTTCTGAAGAATCTTCTGGATACGCGACTGCAAGAGCTCCGGCTCTTTACTGTCTTTCAAAGCTGACTCAATAGGACGATACAGCTGTTCTGCCACTCGGTCACGCATGAGCCTCATACGGCGCTTATAAGCTTTATAGGCAAGGAACACAAGGCTGATGAAGAGCAAGGTCAGGAACCACCAGCTCTTCCAGAAGTAAGGCGTCACCGTCACACCGACAGAGGCTATCTGCTCCTTCCCGGCACCCATTGGAGGAATATAACGCACTTCGAAAGTATAATGTCCCGCAGGAAGGGTCGAATATCTCACGCTATGCTCACCGACCTGCATCGGGATCCATTCATCTTCATAGCCTTTCATGCGATAGGCGAAAGCGCCCTGGCCATCCCCATCATAGCTGAGTGTAGAGAACTCGAAAGCAAAGCTGCGGTCGCTCTCATGAAGACAGATTTCTTTGCTTATAGAGATATCTTCTTTTAAATAATCAGAACCTGCCGTCACATAGCGATTGTTGACATAAAGCGCCGTGAGCGTGAGATGACCCACATTGTCAACATTGGGATTGATTCCTTCTAACAGAGTAAGCCCCTTGTCACTACCGAGCCATAACTTTCCATGATCACCCTGAAAGAGTCCATTGAAATAGAACTGATTGCTCAGCAGGCCATCAGCTACCGTAAAGTTGTCAAAGGTCTCAGTTCGAGGATTCATACACGACAGCCCGTCATCCGTAGCAATCCATAACAATCCACTCTTGTCAGCTGCTAACCCTTTCACACCATTATTGGCAAGACCATCAGCCATGGTGAAGCAACGTACGGATGCGCTGTCCGGCATGGAACCTCGCATTCTGTAGATGCCGTCTCCGTTACTGCCTATCCAAACGATTCCATCTTTGGTCTGAAAGAAAGATGTAATCTTCTCAAAAGCTTTTGACGATGGATTATCAAGCTTATATATATAATGTGTAAAAGAAAATCGGCCTTTCCTGTCAGGTCCTTTCTTCAGATCGACAACAACCATTCCCGGCAAACAGCCCATCAGCAACTTGCCGTCCCGTGTCACCAAACTGCCTATAGCACCATTAATCGTACGGCATTCCGGGAAAGGATCACGTACCTTCTGCGTCCGAAAATCATAAAAGAACAGACCTGCATTGGCACCTATCCACATACCATGGTTGTAGGGGTCATAAGCCATAGCACCGATAAACAGTAAGTCTGCGGCATGCGCTGCATCAGTAGCAAGCGGCCGAATACTCTCATGGGAGCACACAGCTACGCCTCCACCCCATGTACCTATCCAGACATTCCCCACATTGTCCGGTGCCAATACCGAGACAGAGTTATGCGGAAGGTTCGAATTGGAAGCCGTGAAATGCACAAAGTCATGAGTTCCTTTACGTAATAGATTAAGTCCGCCTTCTACAGTTCCAACCCAAAGGTCACCGGCAGGCGATTCGTACATCGCATTGACAGCACCGGCGCTCAATGATCCTGACAGACTATTGTCATGAATAAAATTCGTGATATTGATTTTCCGGGGTCTGAGCTGAGTAATGCCTCCCGTCTCCGTGCCAACCCACAGCTGTCCACCAATGGTAAGAAGACAGTTAACAAAATTGCTTGATAGGGGCATCAGCTCGTCTTTACAGTTCCAATGTTCCCAAAAGGTGCGGTCTCGTTTTAGAAAATCAACACCACATAAGGTACCGACGACCAGGCATTCTCCATCCGTAGACGTAGCAAGAGCTGTTACCGTCTCATGCTGCAGGCCATTGGCTGTCCCATTGAAATGGATACCCTTATCACGAAAGACACTACTGTAGAGGCCACGGTTGGTTCCGAACCATTTCTCTCCATTCCATTTAGCAAAAGACCCAATAATCGTACCATTCAACTGTGGATAGTGCGCAGAGAGATCTGATACCACCAAACGACCATTCTTGACAAAAACTTTATTCAGATGAAGGTTCAGCCCGATATAAATAGAGCCATCTTCGTCAAGATCAGCCATGGCGAGGTCGGGGACCTTCGTTTGATACGCAACCATCAGCGCATTCGTGATGTTTCCTTCAGCATCAAAGGACAACTGGCAAAGAAATGAGACAGTAAGAAGCCAGATATTCCCCTTCGAATCACAATAAACTCTCAGGCTTGGAGACATCATGATTTTTCTGACCTTCTCTTGTATCTTTGAGTCTTTGACCTTCGGAAAATCCGTGTTCCCCTTCACCATATCAAGACACTTGGTACCTTCATCAAAAGCTATCCACAGGCGCCCGAAACGATCTTCCACGACATTATGACAACTATTAGAGAACAAACTGAGTCCAAAGTCTCCACTCAGTCCAAAATTCATATAAGAATAGCCATCATAGCGCAACAATCCACTGCCATGCGTAGAGATCCAAATAAATCCATGAGAATCACGATAGATGTCATCCACATAGTTGGCGGGCATGCCCGTATTGAGATTGAGATAAGAGACATTATAGCCAAACTGCGGCTCTCCTCGAAGCGGAAGAACCGATAGCGTTGCTATCAGCAACATGAAGAGGCAACTTGTCCAAGTGTCTGTTATATGTCTCATATTTTAGTATTCCAAGTAGTTATTCACGGTCTTTGTTATTGCAAAATTACTAAATATCTTCGAATTCAACTCATTTCCCTTATTTTTTCTGTAACTTTGTAAGCATGAACACAACCGATATCATAAAGGAGCACGACAAGCTGTCAGAGAGAATCTCGCTCATTGCCTTCGATGCCGACGACACGCTATGGGACTGCCAAGGGCATTTCGACGACGTGGAAGCAGACTATTGCCGTTTGCTCGCTCCTTATGGTTCCCAAGATGAGATTGCCGCAAAGCTTTTTCAGACGGAAAACAGCAACATGCCGCTCTTAGGCTATGGCAGCAAGGCTTTCACCATCTCTCTTGTGGAGAATGCCATTAAGTTGACGAAGGGGAACATAAGTGGAGACGAACTGCTGAAGATTATCGATTTAGGCAAGACTCTGCTCAATATGCCGGGTACTCCGCTCGAGGGAGTCGAAGAGACCTTGAAGGAACTACATAAGAAAGGTACCTACAAGATGGTTGTCTTCACGAAAGGCGACAACCTCGACCAGGAGAACAAGTTCAAGCGCTCCGGTCTGGCCAAGTATTTCGACGACTGCATCGTGGTAGCCGACAAGACGCCACACGAATATATGCACCTCTGCCGCCTCTTCGATACGAACATTGGCCGGCTATGCATGGTTGGCAACTCGTTCAAGAGTGACATTCTGCCCGTACTGAAACTCGGCGGCTATGCCATCCATATCCCCTACGAACTGGAATGGCAGATGGAGCAGACGGAGGAAAAGACAGAACACCCCAAATACCGACGTATTGACGCGTTCAAACAACTTCTTACATTGCTTTAGTACAATATGGAACAAAAGATACTTGACAAACTTGCTCACTGTCCGCTTTTTGCAGGCATGAGCCCCGTAGAAATAGAAATAGCGCTCAGTGGCGTCAAATGGTCCACCGTGCATTATGATGCTCACGACATCTATGCCCTTGCCAACATGCCCTACCAGCATCTTGACATCGTCCTCAGCGGCACACTTATCTGCCGTATGTCTTCTTTGTCAGGCAAGCAAGTGGAAGTGAGCCGCCTGCGCGACGGCAATATCGTGGCACCTGCCTTCGTCTTTTCGAAAGATAGCAGCATGCCCGTGGGCGTAGAGACCGGTACACCCGTCACTGTCTTCCGCATGCGCAAGCAGGAGTTTGAACAGTTGCTTCGCGACAACTGGCAACTGTCGATGAACTTCATGCGGGTGTTGTCCAACATCAACTCGTTCCTCACGAAGCGTATGCGGGTGCTGAGCCTCTATACCGTAAGAGAAAAGGTAGCATGGCTTCTCCTTGAACGTGCCGGTGAGCAAGGATCCAATGTCATCCACCTCTTCCGCTCACGCCAGGAGATTGCCGACTCGTTCGGTATTCAGAAGTTCTCTCTGCTCCGCGTACTCTCCGACTTCCAGAAAGAGGGAGCCATCAAGATCAACGGGCGTGAGATAACGATCTTAGACCGACAGAAGATGAAGTAGCACAACAGCATTGTTGTGCTGTTCATCCTTGGCGCCATAAAGCAGCGTCACCTTATCGTGCTGACGCAGTTCGTCTAGGATCGGAGCAACCTCGGGATTGGCCTTCAGTTCCTCTACATATTTCTTTGAGAACTCCTCGAAACGCTCGGGGATATGGTTGAACCACTTACGCAGTTCTGCAGAGGGTGCGAGCGCTTTGGCCCATAGGTCAATCTTCGCATTCTCTTTCTTGATGCCGCACGGCCAAAGCCGATCTACGAGCACGCGGTAACCGTCACTGTCTTCAGCAGGCAGGTAGACCCTTTTGATGCTGATGTTCATTATCTGTTATTGATTCTCACGTTCCATTCTCAGAGCCATCGGGAAGAGCACCTCGTTCTCTACCCAGATATGCTCAAGCAACCAGTCGCGGAACTCACGAAGCCGGTCCAAGACTTGCTGATACTGTGGCTCAGCGCCTTCTGGTGCCGTATAGTTGTTGGTCAACTCAGCGATGCGCTCATGACGGCTCATCTCATCATCGTGCTCCATCATCATCTTCTGGATAGGAGCCTGGATAGTACCGCAATGGAACGGAGCAATATGCTGACCGGCCTCATGAGCGTTGTACATCTCCATGATATAAGGATAGAGCACCTGCTCCTCCTTCATGCAGTGGTTGTCAAGGTCCTGGATACTGTTACGGAAATGATCCGCCACCTTGTCGAGCTCGTGATGGCGGCTGTCCACATCGAGCAACAAGTTGTAAATCTCCGCACCATACTTGCGTGTGTTGCGGTGATGAAACTTCAAAACATAGTCGACCAACAAGTCGAGGTCCCACTTCTCGAAAGGTATTCCTTTTGCAATCTCCGGTTTATTCATTTTATCTAACATTAAGTTCTACGATATTTGGTTCACCGTAGGGGCGGCCCTTGTGGCCGTCCTACCATTCGCTTGCAAAGGTAACCATAAACGCTTAACAGCACCGGTAACAATTGTTATCCGATGCCGTTAAACATTATAAAAAAGTGATTCTTCCGGTTTTCGGATTGCTACTACAGTCAACCTCGAAGAGGTTGTACATGAGTAGCCCCAGGTAAGGAGCGCAGCGACGCAACCTGGGGCTTCGGCCCAGTGTATTTTCGTTGCAATCCGGCCTCGAAGAGGGCGAACATGGACGAGATGCTGGTTATAGTTGGTGGGTTTTTAAACCATGTTCGCCCTCTTCGAGGCCGGTATTCAGGTTATCTGCACCCATCCACCACCCCACGTTTCGGCTGTGCCTCACGTGGGGCTAACCATGTAGCACCTCTCCGAGGTGCGGGCGCTCAAAAACATTAATTGCTATCCTATCGTGATGACATACTCGCTCATGAAGCTGCTGCCGGGGAGGAGCTGGTTCATGAGGTAACGGTCCTTGATGTCGCCGTCATACTCTGCCCAGTCGGAGACGCCATACCACGGCTCGACACAGATGAAAGGAGCGTGCTTGCCGCACGGAGTCCAGAGACCTACAGCCGGTGTTTTGATGTCGAGTGCCACATGTGTCTTACCAGTCTCATCGAGCAGTTCGATATGACGGAGCTGACTGTGGTCAAAGACGATAGCGTCGTCCTTGAAACTGTCTTCCGTAAAGTGGAACAGGCCATTGTCGGTCTCTACCTTGTGGTAGCCCTTAGCCAGACAACCTTCTACGTTGGCATAGAGGCGCATCGGCTCAGGATTATCAAAACGCAGCGTACCCTTCACAGGCTCACCAGCCTTGGCTCCGGGAATACGAAAAGCCGGATGGCCGCCAATCTGGAAATAGATGATCTTATCATCCGTGTTCTCCACATGCCACACCACGTGAATCTTGTTGTCGACGAGCTTATAACTCACAGCAAGGTTAAAATGATAAGGATAGACCTTCATCGTCTCAGGCGTGTCGTGCAAGCCATAAACGACCTGCTCATCGCCCTTGGCAAGGAGCGTGAAGTCGGTGTCGCGTGCGAAGCCGTGACGCGAGAGATGATATTCCTTCCCGTTGACACGATAAGTATCTTTCCACAGGCCGCAGACTATCGGGAAGAGAATCGGTGAGCGACGGGGCCAGTAAGCCGGATCACCCTGCCAAAGATATTCTTCACCACCATTGTCCTTTATACTCTGGAGCTCCGCTCCATGCTCAGAGACCTCTACTTTTAACTTATCATTTTTGATCGTTTCCATGATTTGTTGTTAGATTAAGATTAGTAATGCTATTGGCCGACACGTGACAACCAATTGGCCGACACGTGACAACCAATTGGCCGACACGTGACAACCAATTGGCCGACACGTGACAACCGACTGGCTGTCACGTGTCAGCCAATGGCGATTACTTGTTTTTATGTTGACTTTTGCGGTTTGCCCGCTGCTCTCTGTACTTAGCTTTCTGCTTCGCTGAGCCTGAGCCGTGGGCACCCGTGATATATTTTTTCTTCTTGGCTTTGGTTTTCACCTTGTCGTCGGTCTGTTTTGGGCCCGACGCTTTCTTGAAGGTAATACCATTGACAAGAATATCCTCGAAATCATCCATATGTAAGAGATTAGTGGTGGAACAGACGCACGTGGGTCATTGCCATGGCGATGTCGTACTTGTCGCAGGTCTCAATGACATTGTCGTCACGGATAGAGCCACCTGCCTGTGCAATATATTTCACTCCACTCTTGTGCGCACGCTCGATGTTGTCGCCGAAGGGGAAGAAAGCATCGGAACCGAGACATACGTTTGTGTTCTTGGCGATCCACTCTTTCTGCTCAGGGCGGGTGAACGGCTCGGGCTGTTCTGTAAACCACTGCTGCCAGGCACCGTCACGCAACACATCCTCATACTCCTCAGAGAGATAGACGTTGATGCAGTTGTCGCGGTCGGCACGGCGGATATGATCCTTGAACGGGAGGTTGAGCACCTTCGGGCTCTGACGCATCCACCACTCATCAGCCTTGCTACCTGCCAAGCGTGTGCAGTGGATACGGCTCTGCTGACCGGCACCGATACCGATAGCCTGACCGTCCTTTGTGTAGCAAACGGAGTTGGACTGCGTATACTTCAGTGTGATGAGCGCAATCTTCAGGTCACGCAGAGCTTCCGGTGTGAACGTCTTGTTCTTTGTCGGCACATCCTCGAAGAGCTTCGGATCAGAGAGGTCCACATTGTTGCGGCCCTGCTCAAAGGTGATGCCGAAGACCTGCTTGTGCTCAATGGGATCTGGCACATAGTCGGGGTCGATCTTGATAACGCAGTAAGTACCCTTGCGCTTTGCCTTGAGAATCTCCAGGGCCTCAGGGGTGTAACCCGGTGCGATGACACCGTCGCTCACCTCACGCTTGATCAGGCGGGCTGTTGCCTCATCGCATGTATCGCTCAGTGCGCAGAAGTCACCGTAGGAGCACATACGGTCAGCACCACGGGCACGGGCATAAGCATTAGCCAACGGCGTCAGCTCAAAGTCGATATCGTCGACGAAGTAGATCTTCTTCAGCGTATCGCTCAGCGGCAAACCGACAGCAGCACCGGCAGGGCTGACATGTTTGAACGAAGCAGCAGCGGGCAGACCCGTAGCAGCCTTGAGCTCCTTCACAAGCTGCCAGGAGTTGAGGGCATCGAGAAAGTTGATGTAACCGGCACGGCCGTTGATAACCTCAACGGGCAGTTCTCCATGTTCCATGTAGATGCGGGCGGGCTTCTGATTAGGGTTGCACCCGTACTTTAGTGCGTATTCCTTCATTATTAATATAGATTTAATCTTTCTTGTGGCAAAGGTAACAAAAAAAGTCGTATCTTTGCCACGCGTTATAGAAAAAGTATGTGAGAAAATGAAAAGGGACTTAAAACTGCTCTTTCAGGAAGCAGGAAAGAAGGTCAAAGAGGGAGAACATGAGATTGGCCACGACTTGGATGGTCTTTCCAAAAAGTTGGAGAGGCACCATATCAATCTGAGCGTGGCGTCATTGAAAAAGCTGATGGAGCTCGTCACCGGTAAGCGCAAACTCTCGCCGGCCGCCAAGAACCGTCTGGCGCTCTTCGCCGGTTTCCAGACATGGGATGATCTCGACGAAGCCTTGCATGGGGAAGCCGATGGAGATGAGAACTATGCAGTGAGATAAGACAATAAAAGCATGACATTCGAAAGAATGCCATGCTTTTTGTTTCTTAACGAAGAGGAGGAGATTACTCGCCTGCAACGACGCGCTTCTCCTGAATGCGTGCAGCCTTACCTGTGAGCTTGCGCAGATAGTAAAGCTTAGAACGACGCACCTTACCATGCTTGTTAACCTCGATGTGGTCGATAGCGGGAGACTCAGCAGGGAAGATACGCTCTACACCCACTGTTCCTGACATCTTACGCACGGTGAAGCGCTTCTTGTCTCCATGACCGCTGATCTTGATAACGATACCGCGGTAGAGCTGGATACGCTCCTTTGAACCCTCGACGATTTTGTAAGCGACAGTGATCGTGTCACCTGCCTTGAATGCAGGAATCTGCTTGCCGGTTGCAAATGCTTCCTCAGCAACTTTAATTAAATCCATTTTGATTGTAATGATTAAATGTTGTCCGTCGCTCCAACCCGACATAGCCTGAGGACTCTTCCCTCAACCAGCGGTCAGGCCGAAAAGCGGTGCAAAGGTACTGACTTTTAATGGAATAGCGAAACAGCAACGGCTTTTTCTTTATTTTTTAACAGTTGTTTCTCTTTCTACAACCGTTTCAATACCGCACAGGAGTTCTTAACGCCGCACATGGCTTTTCAATGCCGGCACTTCCTTGCCGATTGCCTTTGCAAGGGCTTTCGCCATGACACGAGCACCATATATATTATAATGTGTATTGTCCTGCCGACCCTTGGGTGCCCACGAATACTTTCCAGGTTCTACCCACATGTGAAGCTTGCGAGAGCCCTCCACACCGAGTTTCTGCTCAATGTCGTGGGAGATCTTGTTGGCATCGACGAAAGGCACACCGTATTGCTTAGCCACGCGCTGGGCCACATAGCGATAGGCTCCATGGGTATCGACAAGCGTGTCGGAGTTGACATGCTCACCTTTAAACGTTGTCTCGCGGAGTTTCTCGTCGTCATCCTGCTTCGCAGGCATTAAGTAAAAATTGCGACGCGTCATAGGACTCATCAAGATAGGCGTGGCTCCCTTGGCCTTCGTCTCAATGACATACTGAGCAAGATGGGCATCGAACGTGGTGCCGACATCCGTATGGCGGTCCGGCTTCGGCTTCTCATCATTGTGTCCAAACTGGATGATGACATAATCGCCGGGCTTGACCTTGTCGATAACTTTCTTCCAACGGCCTTCTGAATAGAAGGAGCGTGACGAGCGGCCATTGACCGCATGATTCTCTACACGCACCCCATCGTCGAAGAACTCTTGAAGCATCATGCCCCATCCGCGTTCTATCTTGCCCTGTGTCGTATCTTTCTGCGCTGCTGTAGAATCGCCGATGATATAAATGACGGGTGTGTTAGGCTCAAAAGCCATCAACAAGAAGGCAACAGAGACAATAGTTGCTGCCACTAAAGAAGTAAATCGTTTCATCTTTTCAATCAATTTTTCATTAATTCATTATTTCAATCTTTCATTTTTTCAATCTGTTCCGGTTTTCGGATTGATAGTGTGGTACAGCCTCGGAGAGGCTGACTCTGCATAACCCCAGGCAAGGAGCGCAGCGACGTAGCCTGGGGTATGTTAGGTTAATGGATCGTATCATACGAAACATTGCGCGCCAAGGCGCAGTCAGCCTCTCCGAGGCTGGCATTCAGGTATTCCACATGCGACCTACTCCCCAGGCTGCGTCGCTACGCTCCTTGCCTGGGGTTAGAAAGAGTGTGCCTCTCCGAGGCACTTATCAACCCGAAAAGAGAACCTTTCATTCTCTCAATTTTTCAATATTAAAGCCATTTCCCCGATATATATGCCGCTCTTGCCGTTTTGATCGTCGGGCACCGGCTTGCCATCGAGGTTGTTGACATAGCGAAGCTGCTTGAAATAGGTGTGGCTATGACCACCAAGCACGAGGTCTATGCCGCGCGTGTGGCTAATAACCTCCTGGTCACCCATACCCTTCTCTTCCCAGCCAAGGTGCGAGATGCAGATGACGAGGTCGCAGTGCTTCTTTTTTAAGATGTCTGCCATCTCCTGCGCCGTCTTTACGGGGTCGAGATACTCCGTGGAGCGATAGTTCTTGTGGTCAACCAATCCGTCGAGCTGCGGCGAAAGGCCGAAGACGCCGATCTTCAAACCATTACGCTTAAGGATGACGTATGGCTTGACAATCTTATCAAGGTCATACTCATGAAAACGATAGTTGGCGCAGACAATGGGGAAGTTGAGACGTTTGAACACACGCGCCAAGTTCTCCAAACCGAAGTCGAACTCATGGTTGCCAATCGTGCCGGCATCATAATGCATCATATTCATCAGCCCGGTCTCGACATCGCCCTTGAACAAGGTGTAGTAAGGTGAGCCTTGACAGAAGTCGCCACTGTCGAAGAGCAACAAGTTCGGGTCCTTCTCCCGTTCTTCCTTCAGCATGGCGATACGACGCAGAAACCCACCGCGCCCGGCTTGCAGCGTATCAGCAAGATGGGTGGACAGCGGCATGATGCAACTGTGCGTATCGTTGGTATGGAGAATGGTCAAGTGCTTCTGAGCATAGAGCACGACATTGCCGCAAAGCAGCAACAATATAAGTAAATATTTTGCAGTCTTCATATTATTCTACGTTTACTCTTCCTTCTACTTTCGTGTCAGCGGCTTTCCCCTGCGCCTTGAGATGCTTGAAATAATTGACAATGATATATCGCACGTCGTGAGCCTCATCATCAGGCGACACAGCATCGGTCTTGTCCTTAAATGCCGTCAGCCCGTCATTGCCCTGAGCCAGATAGTCGAGGGTAGCGATGCGGTAGCTCTTCTGCGGATCAACGGGAGCACCATTGACCGTCACCGACTTCAGTGTGCCGTCTTTTGTGATGGTCATCCGCACGCTGTGGCTTACGCCCTCTCCGCCGCGCACTGCCATCTCCTGGAAGAGCTGAAGCGTCTTCTCACCGGAGAGCGTCAGGAAGCAGATATGATTTTCAAAGGGTGCCACATTGAGCACATCGCCATAGGTAATATCGCCTTGAGGCAGCGAGGCACGGATACCGCCCATGTTATAGACACCGAAGTCGGGTTTCTCATTAAACTCTTCCCCACCCCACACAAGGATGTCGGCAAGGAGATTGCTGAGGTTGCTCTCCGGCTGATGGGCTATCATAGGCTCAGCGGTACTACCTACCACAGGTTTCATCAGCGAGTCGACGGTATGCTCGTAAGGCTTGATGAAATCCGCAGCGGCGGCATCTGGATGAGCATCATAACGGTTATCGATCAGAATGCGTGTTCTGTCTATACTCGTAAGATGATAAGGAGTATGACAGGACGCTGTCAAGAGGAGCAGCGTTACAAAAGGCAAGGAGCCCTTAATTAAATTAGTATGTCGCATGAAATAATTATTATTCGAAATAGAACGTAAGCACTATCATCTTAGAATGGGCCTGATTGACTGAGTTGGCGAAGGGCCGCATCGTAGCATCGCGTAGGCGTTGAGCATGGTCGGTGTCGAGACTGTTAGTCAAGCCGAACATGAACTTCAGCTCGGGACGAAGTTTGAAATAAGGCAGATAGAAATCGCAGCCCACACCCGTCTCGAAGAAGACATCGTAGCGCTTAAGCTTGAGGATATCGTCGTTTCGCCCACTAAGGTTAATGACCGGGCTCAGGCCTGCCATGAGATAAGGCCGATGGTTACCAGCACGCTTAGAGGCGTAGATGATGTCGGCAGAACAAGAGATATAGATAGTCTTGAGATTCTGAGTGCGGCTTCGCAAACTGTCAGGAGCCTGAGGATCATTGTTGTGGAAGGTCACATGTCGGCTGCCAAAATAGAGAGCGGGGGCAAGGCGGAATGAGAAGTAGTCGTTCAGGCGTGCCTCACCGAGCACACCTACATTAAAACCATTGTCCCATGAGTCTTGGTCAGCGGTAATCGTATACGACTGAGTAGATCCATCATCAAGTGTAATGGTCTGCGGCCCGACATTCAGCAGTTCCATATCTTGCAGGTGTGTTCCCACAAGGATACCGAAATGGAACGGCCGCAAATCCGTATACGGCCGATTCTGCACCGTGCGGTCCTGAGCATAGGCACAAGCACAGAGCAACAAAGCGAAAATGGAGCAAACAAGACTCTTCATATTAAAGACAACGCTAATATTATTATAATATTGTGCAAGTAACCATCTTTAGGTATGCCTATCCCACACAAATGTTAAATCTGAAAAAAATCTCTCACCATTTGTAGGTATTCCAGCAAAAGTGATTATCTTTGCAAAACCGAAATAAGGGAAGCCAGCCTAAAAGCCGTAAGGCACCTATGAGGTAAGCAACGATTATACAAAAACATTATTAATTTTCTAAACTTACAAAATTATGGCATACGTAATTGGTGACAACTGTGTTGCATGTGGAACATGTATCGATGAGTGCCCCGTAGGCGCTATCTCTGAGGGCGATATCTATCACATCAACCCCGATATGTGCACAGAGTGCGGCACATGCGCTTCTGTTTGCCCCAACGAGGCAATCAGCCTTCCTGAGTAAATCATTTACTTTTTAAGGATACGAAAATCCCCGGTTCTGAGCTCAGAACCGGGGATTTCTTATTCTTATGATATCGTTATTTCTTCACGAACACCAAAGGCACGGCATTGGAGATAGAGACGGTAGGCTGCACACCATCTATGGTAGCACCAGCCAACAGGATCTGTGTAGACATACCCCGCGTTGTTACATTCATTACACCATATGAACTTGTAGAGTTGCCCCAGAAGCCTATCACCACGTTATGACTTGCCCCGTTGACGGAAACATTGAAGGTTACTCCCGTTGGATAGATAAACCAGAAAGGATAAGTGCTCCACTGCTGATAATACTTGTAGAAGTTAATGTAGCAATTCACGTTCACCGGATCCTGTGCTGCCACAGCTTCACGGATAGCCTTGTGCTCAGCCGTGGTTGTATCGATGGCGAGAGCTAAGAGCCGAGCTGGTACATAGTTGAGTACCATCGTGGAATCGGTGTTGATGCTGCATACTACATCAGCACTGTCGGTTGGCGTTGATTTACCTGTCTGTACATTGGTACCAATAGAATAGATCTTGCCACTGTAGGCACCCTTCACCGAATTGAACATCTGTGCTTTCTCCGCAGCTGTAGGCACGCCATTGCTATTGTCGTCATCGTCGTTCAAACAAGATGTCAACGTGAAGGCCGAGACTGCCACCAAAAGGCACAAGCCCAAAAGTCTTAGTTTTTTCATTTTTACTATAATTTTGTTTGTTTTTACCTCTCAGTAAATGCAAAGATAACGATAATCTTGCATCCCAACAACAACTATTTTTTATTTTTTATAATCTTATCCGGATACTGTATGCGCGTGTGATAGATAGCTTTCAGACGCTCAATGAGAACTTGTTTGGCCACAGCAATATCGTAGAAAGTAATTTTGCACTCACTGAACAGCCCGTCCTTGACCTGCTGGTCCACAAGCTGATTGACGAGCTTGGAGATACTCTCCTCCGTATATTCTTTCAGAGAGTGAGAAGCGGCCTCACAAGTGTCGGCCATCATCAGGATAGCCTGCTCACGCGTTGAAGGATTAGGACCCGGATAAGTGAAGACGCTCTTGTCAACGACTTCGTCGGGATGCTCATTCTGATACTTGATATAGAAATACTTCGCCATGCCACAACCATGATGGGTCAGGATAAAGTCGCGTATGACCACAGGGAGGTTATTCTCTTCGGCGAGCTTCACGCCATCGGTGACATGGGCAATAATGATACGTGCACTCTCTTTTTCCGTGAGGTTGTCATGCGGATTGATGCCACCTTGCTGGTTCTCGGTAAAGAAAGCAGGATTCCTCATCTTACCTATATCATGATAGAGGGCCCCGGTACGTACAAGGGTGGCCTTGGCACCAATCTTATTGGCTATCTCCGATGCGAGGTTTCCCACCGTAATAGAATGCTGGAAGGTGCCGGGAGCAACCTCTGAGAGCTTTCGAAGCAGTCCCTTATTGGTATCGGACAATTCGATAAGTGTCAATACCGACACGAAGCCAAAGGTCTTCTCCACAACGAACATCAGCGGGTAAGCCAAGAGCAGCAGCACACCATTGATCAGGAAATGATAGTACATACTGTGTCCGAAGCGGAATTCACCGCCACTCTCCATGAGTTTGAGCGCGAAATAGACGACACAGGTAGAAAGGAATACCCACAGTGCCGTGCGGAAGATCTGCGAACGTGTGGAGACCTCACGAAGGGAATAGATAGCGACAAGTCCTGCCACGGTCTGTATGATAATAAAATCGAACTGATAACGCAAGGCGCAGGCAGAGATAAGCACTGTGACAAGATGGGTGATGAAGGCCGTGCGCGAGTCCATGAAGATTCGAACGAAGATAGGCCCGAGAGCAAAAGGAAGCACATAGACGGAGAAGTTGAAGTAGCTATGCTCCATCATTAGAGAGACGCAGACCGGGAAGATAGCGATGAGCGTGTAAAGCATCGCCACACAGCGAGGCTTGGAGAAATAGTCGCGGCGGAAGAGCGATAAGTACAACGTAAAGAGGAAGACAAACGCAAAGACGTAGATCGCATTACCAACAAGATGACGCGTAATCTGTGACTTGCCGACCTGACGACGCTCCATTTCCTTCTCCATCGAGTTGAGCACCCGATAGTTGTACTCATCAACCATATCGCCCTGGCCGATAATCTTCTGTCCGGCCATGACCATGCCGCTTGCCGGTGAGATACTGGACAGGAGGTCGTTGCGTGCTGTCTCCGTACGGTGACTGTCGTAGATGAGGTTAGGAACAATGAAATTGTTCATATTTAACTTCTGCATCAGTCCCCGCTCCTTGGCAAGATGCTCATCACCGAGAAGCTGCTCATAGGCTGACATTGTTGAATAGAGGAAACTGACCTGCACACTCTCTGCATCCTTTCCAAAGATGATACGCACCTGAGAGGTTGTGTCATTGCGGAAGGCATTATATCCAGGCGTGTCCATGATGCCCGACTGATAGAAATGGTGCAGCTTCTCAATGACCGCAGCCTCAAAGCCCGTAGGCAGCGGTCCCACCTTCGATAATGCAACGCGCAGACGCGCTATCTGGACCGGCTCCACGCTGTTGTCATAGTTGTAGTAAGGCTGAAAACTGCGCAGCAACGAGTCGCGCTCACGCTGAATGGCTTCATCCGTCTTATAGACAGGGAAGTCGTATTTGGCAATGAGCGTACCATAATGCCATGGTTCTCCCACCTCGTAGGCAAACTGCTTAGCCTCGTTGCGAGGAAGGAACCAGACGATGACAAAAGAGGTAAGAAGCACAAGACCCGTGCGGATAGCGAGACTCCGCCATACGTTCTCCTCATTGCCTATTATCTTTCTGAAAGTGTTCATTTTTCCTATTCTTGTGATGGCTCTAAAGCCGTTGCATGATTATTTTGGTGCGAAAATACGAAAAATATCCGTTAAAGCAGAAAAAAAATATTAATTTTGCACCAAAATTATTCTTTTGGTTATGTCAGAAAGAAAAGTGAGGGTACGTTTTGCCCCAAGTCCTACCGGTCCGCTGCATATTGGCGGCGTACGCACGGCTTTATACAATTATCTCTTTGCCCGTCAGCACGGCGGCGATTTAGTGTTCCGTATTGAGGACACTGACAGTCATCGTTTTGTGCCCGGTGCAGAAGACTATATCATTGAGTCGTTCAAGTGGCTCGGCATCAAGTTTGACGAAGGTGTGTCCTTCGGTGGTGACTATGGTCCCTACCGTCAGAGCGAGCGCCGGAAGATCTATAAGAAATATGTGCAGCAGCTTCTCGATAACGGCAAGGCTTATCTTGCCTTCGATACGCCCGAGGAGTTAGAGAAGAAGCGCGAGGAAGTGAAGAACTTCCAGTACGACGCTCATACTCGCCTTTCCATGCGCAACTCGCTCTCTCTTCCTAAAGATGAGGTAGAACGCCTGCTTGCAGACGGTGCTCAGTATACGGTTCGCTTCAAGGTAGAGCCGGGAGAGGAGATTCATGTCAACGACATGATTCGTGGTGACGTATGTGTCAAGAGCGATATCCTCGACGACAAGGTGCTATACAAGAGTGCCGACGAGCTGCCTACATATCATCTCGCCAACATCGTGGATGACCATCTCATGGAGATCACGCACGTCATCCGTGGCGAGGAGTGGCTGCCGAGCGCCCCGCTCCACGTGCTGCTCTATAAAGCCTTCGGCTGGGAAGACACGATGCCGCGTTTTGCTCACCTGCCGTTGCTCCTCAAGCCGGAAGGCAAAGGTAAGCTGTCGAAGCGCGACGGTGACCGCCTCGGATTCCCCGTGTTCCCATTAGAGTGGCATGATCCCAAGACTGGCGAGGTGTCATCGGGATACCGTGAGAGCGGCTATTTCCCTGAGGCTGTCATCAACTTCCTCGCGCTCTTAGGTTGGAATCCAGGCACCGATCAGGAGATCTTCTCTCTCGATGAGCTTGTGAAAGCCTTCGACATCACCAAGTGTTCAAAGAGCGGCGCTAAGTTCGACTATCAGAAAGGTATCTGGTTCAATCACGAGTATATCCTCCGCAAGAGCGATGAAGAGATAGCTGAGCTCTTCGCTCCTATCGTTGCCAACAATGGTGTGGAAGAGTCCTTCGACCGCATCAAGCAGGTTGTCCATCTGATGAAAGACCGTGTCAACTTCGTTAAGGAGCTCTGGCCACTGTGCGCTTTCTTCTTCATTGCACCGACATCCTACGATGAAAAGACAGCGAAGAAGCGCTGGAAAGACTACTCTGCCCAGCAGATGACGGAGCTCATTGAAGTGCTGAAAGGTATCGACGACTTCTCCGTTGAAGGTCAGGAGGCTGTCGTAGAGAAATGGATTGCTGACAAAGGCTACAAGCTCGGCGACGTGATGAACGCCTGGCGCCTGGCACTTGTCGGTATCGGTAAAGGTCCCGGCATGTTCGACATCTCAGCTTTCCTTGGCAAAGACGAGACGATCAGAAGAATGCAGAAAGCTATAGAGACATTGGGATAAGGTATTGAGGCAATGTACAATTTCTTCATCTTCCTATATAATATAGGTGTATGGATTGCGACATTCTTCTCTAAAAAGGTCAGCACGATGTGGAAAGGCGAGCACGAGACTTTCCGCATTCTTGAAGAGAAAGTTGATCCCAACGCCAAGTACATCTGGTTTCATGCCGCCTCGCTCGGTGAATTCGAGCAAGGACGACCAATCATGGAGAAGATTAAGCAGACACACCCTGAATACAAGATTCTGCTTTCATTCTTCTCCCCTTCAGGCTATGAAGTGCGCAAGAACTATGCAGGTGCCGACATTATTGTTTATCTTCCGATAGACACTATCAGCAATGCGCGCCGTTTCTTGCGGACTGTGCGCCCTGTCATGGCGTTCTTCATCAAGTATGAGTTCTGGTCCAACTACCTCCATATCCTCAAACACCGTCAGATACCTCTCTACTCGGTATCGAGCATTTTCCGGCCCAACCAGGTATTCTTCCGTTGGTATGGAAAAGGTTATGGCGAGGTGTTGGACTGCTTCACCCATTTCTTCGTTCAGAACGAAGAGAGTAAGCAACTGCTCCACTCCATCGGTATTGATTGCGCATCGGTAACGGGTGACACACGCTTTGACCGCGTGCTGCAGATAAGAGATGCCGGTAAGTCGTTGCCTATTGTTGAAGCATTCCTTAACTCTCAAGAGCAGACATCTGACACCCAGAACCCTCCTGTGTTTATCGCAGGCAGCAGCTGGCCACCCGATGAGGAGATCTTCATTAAATACTTCAATGAGCACCGCAACTGGAAGCTGATCATCGCTCCACATGTCATTGGCGAGGATCATCTTAAGCAGATTCTTTCCAAGCTGCAGCGTAAGACCGTACGCTATACGCAGGCCACAACGGAGAACGTGAGAGATGCAGAGTGTCTCATCATCGATTGCTTCGGTCTGCTGTCAAGTATCTACCGATATGCTGATGTCACATACGTTGGTGGAGGATTCGGCGTAGGCATTCACAATGTTTTGGAAGCAGCCGTGTGGGACAAGCCTGTCATCTTCGGACCAAACAATAAGCACTTCCAAGAAGCTTTGGGACTTATCAAAGCCGGCGGAGGATTCGAGATTAAAGACTATGGCGAGTTCACCGGACTCATGCGGAAGTTGGAAGGCAACAAAGACTTCCTTCAGAAGACAAGCGAGGAAGCCGGAACGTTTGTAGAGAGCCTTGCCGGTGCTACCGACAAGATCCTTGATGCAGTGAAACTATAACACGTAGGGGCGGCCACAAGGGCCGCCCCTACGGTATTGTTATTGTAACGTTTTAACAATACGGCTTAATCCTTCTTTAAGCACTGCCCTCGGACAAGCAAGATTGATGCGTATGAAACCTTCACCTGCCTCCTTGCCATAGAGCGTACCATTAGAGACAAAGACATGGCCTTCTTTGAGCAACTTCTTCGTTACCGCATCACTCGTCATGCCCAGACTGCTGATATCCACCCACGCGAGATAGGTTCCCTCAAGCCTTGTTACTTTAAGCGAAGGCAACTGCTGAGCGAAGGTCTCTTTCAGTAATTGGTAGTTGCCCCAAATATATTCGTTGAGTTCATCTAACCATTCCTCACTCTCATTATAAGCTGCCTTCAGCGCCACAGGACCGAAAGGATTGACATCGCATACCTCAAAGATATTAATGACACGATCGATCCGTCTGCGTATCTCATCATCCTTGCAGATGATGTTCGCGATCTGCAAGCCCGCCGTATTGAAACTCTTCGATGGTGAACTGAGCGTGACACTATTGCGCAGATTCACATCATTCACTGCAGCAAAAGGCGTAAACTTATAACCTGGCATCACAAGCTCACAGTGGATTTCATCACTGATGACAAAAACATGATGCTTGGCACAGATCGCTCCCATCTTTGCTAACTCATCTTTTGTCCAGACCCGACCACCGGGATTATGAGGATCGCAGAGCAAGAACACAGTTGTCTTCTCATCTGCACACTTGCGCTCAAAATCTTCCCAGTCGATGACATAACTGTCATCTTTTCGCACGAGCCTGTTCTCTACGATCTGGCAGCCCTGATTGCGTATCGACGAGAAGAAACAATTATAGACAGGTGTCTGCACAAGCACGTTCTCTCCGGGAAGCGTCAGAGCCTTAATGCTACAGCTGATAGCCGGCACCACTCCACTTGTATAAAGCATCCATCGGCGGTCTATTGACCATTGATGCCGACGCTGATACCACGACAGGACAGCTTCGTAATAACTGTCATCAATCTGCGTATAGCCAAACACGCCATGAGCCACCCTATCAGCCAACGCTTTCTTGATAGCGGGCGCCACTTCAAAGTCCATGTCAGCGACCCACAAGGGTAAAGCGTCCTCCGGAATAGAGTCCCATTTGTAGGACCCTGAATGCCGGCGTGGCACTATCTTATCAAAGTCGTACTTCATTTTTTATTCAGCTAATTCTTCACTCTTCGTTCTTCACTCTTCACTTCCCCTTCTCATAATTTCAGTTTCGTGTCCTTTGGCAAACTCGTCATAGGTCACGGAGCCAATCTTATCAGCAATGATCTTTCCACTGATAGGGTTCTTGATATTGGTGATAGAGCCTTTGACGGATACATTTAGATTTCTGCAATCTTCGAACATACGGTCACAAGAAGGGTCAATGGTACAGTCCTCAAGCGTAAGGTTGTCGGCATAGCAGAACAACTGCTCGCCACTGAAATGACAACGCACGAACTTAATGTTCTTCGAGTGCCAGGCAATGTACTCGCCGTCAATCTCCGAATCGTAGACCGTCACATTCTCACACTCCCAGAAAGAGTCCTTCGTCGTGATATGCGCATTGTGCACCTCCACATCCTTACAATACTGGAAGATGTACTTAGCATCAGAAGTCAGGCCGTCAACATAGATATGGTCGGCATGCATGAAGGGATAGGTGCCCTGATGAAGCGTCACATTCTTGATCTTCACGTTATGAACATGCCAGAATGTCTCATCGGCATCGTTGATCTTGACGTTCTCTAACGTCAGGTTGTTCATCTCACGGAAGAACTTAGGACCATCGATGACACAGTCCTTCATCACCATGTCGTTGCTGTACCAGATAGCAGAGCGTGAGCCTTCGGCGAAATAGCAACTCGTGATGAGACTGCGGTCAACATGCCACCAAGGGTACTTGCCGAAGAACTTACTGTCATGGCACTCGATGTCATGGCAACATTTGATACCAGACTCGCCATCAGTGATGGTTATATTGTCAAGCTTGACGTCGTGAGCACCGAACAGCGGGCGCTCACCTCCAAAAGTTAAATCGTGAATGGAATCCATATATTCTTATTTTATTATTTGAAATCAATACAATATAATAATGTGCCTGCAAAGGTACAAACATTATGCCAAACTCTCCAAACCCTAATTGCGGATAAAAGAACCTTAAAGCATGATGATTAGAAAAAACCTCCTTATGTTTACGTATTTGTCTTAAGTTTGCCGTACCTTTGCATAAGAAACAAACATAAAGACTTAAAAGAACATGTTGAAACAACTAACAATGGCAATGGCGTCATGCCTTGCATTATCTTTGCCCCTAAACGCACAGAATCCTGTCAGAGGAGATTATGGCTATCTCTACTGCCACATGAGTGACCAGGGAGAATGGACGGCTTATGCCGTGAGCCGGGACGGTTACCACTATCAGGACATCCTCGGTGGCAACGCTATCTTCAATCCCGATGAGCTCGCAAAGATAGAAGGCGGCACACGCGACGCTTATATCACACGCGCTGCCGACAAGAAGGGCTACCTCATGGTGACCACTGATATGTGTGTGCGCAGAAGTCACAAATGGGACAACTATGGCATTGATCTGCTCAAAAGCAAAGACCTTATCCACTGGGAGAGCACGACCTTCGACTTCCGAAAAGGAGCCTCCATCTTCTGTGATGGCGCTACGGCGAAGCAACCTTATAAGGACTGGACCACGATCAACCGCGTGTGGGCTCCGCAGATCTTCTGGGATCCCAACTATACATGGAGCAACGGCGAAAAAGGTGGATACCTTATCTATTACTCCATGCTCAACCGCCCCGAAGAGCAATACGACCGTATGTATTACAGCCATGCCGACCGTTCGTTTACGAAAATAACCACACCCCAGCTGCTCTTCGACTGGGGCTATGCCACCATCGATGCAGACATCAACTACCTTCCCTCCGACGGCCTCTACCACATGCTCATCAAGAAGGAAGGCGGCAAACCTGGCATCTACACAGCCACGAGCAAACATCTCACCCACGGCTGGGGAGAGCCGGACGACAGCGACTTCGTGAGTTTCGAAGGGCACAAGAAGTGCGAAGGCAGTTCCGCTTTCCAGCTCATCGGCGACAGCACCTGGCGTGTGGCGTATATCCAGTACAGCGACAACCCCAAACACTATCGCATCTGCAAGGCTGACGCACACCTCCGCCATTTCAGTGATCCGGTGGACATAGAAGGGGTCACGGCACCACAGCACGGCTCCTTCATGCGCATCACGAAAGATGAGTACGACAGACTCCTCCAACTCAATGACACAAGAATATACACCGAACCCTATTCCAAGACTGCTCAACTAGAAGCCAAGAAGTGGATGAAAGCGGGCTCCTGGCGCAACGGACTTACGAAAGCTTCGCCAGACAAGACCGTCAACGCCGCTGAGTTCCAGCGCCAATATACAAAGAACAAGGCACAGTGGGACGCACTCTTCGCATGGGTTGAGAACACGGACCTGACCAAACTCTCTGCCGGCAACCATCCCATCCCCGGCACTACAATGACAGCCTCGATACAGGATGACGTCAATCTGCCAATAGAGAAGCGGGGCACGGAGAGCCACCGCAAGAAAATCGACTTCCAGTATGTAGTCTGTGGCACCGAAGGCTTCGCACTCATCGACCATAACTCTTCCAAGCCCAACTGCAACTACAACGACAAAAAGGATGTCATCCACTACGATTACGACAAGACGAAAGCATGGGTCTTCCCCAGCACAAAGAACTGTTTCAACATCTTCTTCCCGGGCGACTGGCATATTGCCAAAGTCTCAACGAAGAAGAAAGACCAGCACTTCCGTGTCGTCGTTGTCAAGGTCGACTACAAGGACTAACTGTTAAGCTGAGTTTTTCTCATCGGCGACTTATCCGTCTAAAAAGATGGCATTATCTTTGCTCATGTTATCTAAAAGGGAAGCAATAAATGAAGTATCATCACATAGCCTCCGCGATCGTCCTACTTGCTCTCACTGCTTCATGCAATGAGAGCAGCCAGAAGGCCATCAAAGAAGGCAACAATACGAATGTGGCTAAAGCCGCCACGCAGCAAACAAACCCTAAAGTTAAACAACAAAAGAAAGGAAAGAAAATGGTTACAGAACTTACAGCAGAGATGTTCAAAGAGCGCATCATGGACTACAGCAACCACCCTGACAAGTGGAGCTACAAAGGCACACGCCCGGCCATCATCGATTTCTATGCCACCTGGTGCGGCCCATGCAAGGCTACGGCACCCGTCGTAGAGAAGCTCTCTGAGGAGTATAATGGAAAGATCGACTTCTACAAGGTGGATGTCGACCAGCAGGAGGAGCTTGCGGGGCTCTTCGGCGTTCAGTCGATCCCTACCCTGCTTTTCATCCCCACAGAGGGCAACCCTGTGAAGAGTGTCGGGGCCATGGGCTATGAGCAGTTCAAGGAAGCTATCAACGAAGTGTTCAACAAATAACAGCCTTAAAAGCAAAAGCCTCTTGCAGATTGCTCTGCAAGAGGCTTTTCTTTGGTAGTGGATAGGGGAATCGAACCCCTATGCCAAGATTGAGAATCTTGTATCCTAACCATTAGATGAATCCACCATCTGGTTTCCATTGAGAGAATAAAAAAGCCTTGTCGGCATGTTGCATGTTAACAAGGCTCAACTCCTTGAAGGAAGTAGTCGGTAAGAGAATCGAACTCTTATGCCAAGATTGAGAATCTTGTATCCTAACCATTAGATGAACCGACCATCTGAAGGCTATTTCCTTTGCGGAAGCTGGGGGATTCGAACCCCCGGTACGCGTAAATGCGCACGGCAGTTTAGCAAACTGCTGGTTTCAGCCACTCACCCAAACTTCCAATCCGTTGGTTCTTTGACCTCACAGCATTCGTTTTTCGGAATGCGGGTGCAAAGGTAGGCAAAAGAATCGGTTCCGCCAAATCTTTTGCCATCTTTTTTCAATTTTACCTCAATTTTACTGCAAAAGGAGGCTCATTATGTGCTATATCGCCTCGCGATACCGATTGAATCGCGCTGCGATTACGGTGAAATCGTACTGCGATTACGGTGAAATCGAACTGCGATTACGATTAAATCGCAAGCCGATAACAGTGCAATCGCAGACACGCTTTGACGTATGCAGACAAAAAAGAAAAGAAAACTTTGAGAATCTAAAATATTCTCCTTATCTTTGCACTGATTATTATGAACTTCCGAATAAAGAAACTCGACATATTTATCGCCAAGCAGTTCTTGCTGCTTTTCGCGGGTACCTTCTTCATCTGCCTCTTTGTGCTGATGATGCAGTTCTTATGGCGTTATGTAGACGACCTCATCGGCAAGGGCCTGACAATGGATGTCCTTGCCCAGTTCTTCGAATACATGGCGCTGATGATGGTGCCTCAGGCGCTGCCGCTCGCCATTCTTTTGAGCTCACTCATCACTTTCGGTAACCTCGGTGAAAGTTCTGAGCTTACCGCCATCAAAGCCTCTGGTATCTCGCTGATGCAGAGCTTCCGCTCGCTCATCGTCATCACCGTGCTTATCATGTGCACGTCGTTCGTCTTTCAGAACAACGTCGGGCCCCATGCCAACATGAAGCTCGCACAGCTGCTGATCTCCATGAAGCAGAAGAGTCCGGAGCTCGAGATTCCGGAAGGCGTGTTCTACGACGGTATCCCCAACTCAAACATTTACGTACAGAAGAAGGATATCAAGACCGGCAAGCTCTATGGTATCATGATCTACCGTATGACAGAGAGCTATGAGGACGCCGCCATCATCCTCGCCGACTCCGGTATGCTTCAGTCTACAGCCGAGAAGAAGCACCTTGTGCTCTCCCTCTGGAGCGGTGAGTGGTTCGAGAACATGCGCGAGTCGGATCTCGGCGGAAGTGCAGCCGTACCCTACCGCCGCGAGACTTTCACCGACAAGAAAGTGATCCTCGACTTCGACGGCAACTTCTCTCTGATGGACGCCGCAGCACTGTCCAATAATGCTCAGGGAAAGAGCCTTGCACAAATCAGATTCGATATCGACTCTCTTAATGAGACCTACGACAGCATCGGCAATGCTTTCTGGGGCGATACGAAACGCATTTGCTTCCCTACGATGGGAATCAGCAAGCGCGACTCTATCAGTCAGACGCGGCTGGCACAAAACGGGAAGATCGACATCGACAAGCTATACAAGGGAATGCCGCTGGAACAGCAGCAGCAAGCAATGTCCACGGCTCTGAGCAACGTGCAGCGTGAGACTTCCGACCTCGACTTCAAGGCGATGATGACACAAGACAATGAGCGCATCCTAAGAAACCACCAGCTCGAGGCACAGAATAAGTTCACGCTTGCCTTACAGTGTCTGATCTTCTTCTTTATCGGCGCACCACTCGGAGCTATCATCCGCAAAGGTGGTCTCGGCATGCCTATCATCGTCTCTGTGCTCGTGTTCATCGTTTATTATATCCTTGACAACTCGGGCTACCGCATGTCACGACAAGGTTCCTGGCCTATTTGGGTGGGACACTTGCTCGCACCCGCCATAATGATTCCTCTCGCCGTCTTCGTCACCTACAAGGCCATGAACGATTCGATGGTATTTAACGCTGATGTATGGAGACGATTCTTCACGAAAGCCTTCGGTTTGCGTTCAAAGAGAAGCATACAAGGCAAGGAGGTCATCATAGAGACGCCACATTATGCAGATGACAATGCCGCCCTGCTGAAGATCAACAATGAGGTCAGAAGTTATTCAGCAAGACATAACCTCAAGTCGCCACCAAACATCATCAAGGTGTTCTTCAAATATGAGGAGGATCACGATATTGAGAAGATCAACGACGAGTTGGAGAAAGTCATACGCGACCTCTCTAACACACGCGACAATCAGGTGCTGCACCTCATCAACCAGTATCCCGTGCTAATGGTCAAGGCACATACGCGACCGTTCGACAGGAAATGGCTGAATGTCCTATCCGCCATCATCGTGCCCGTTGGTGTGTTCTTCTATTTCCGCATGTGGCGCTTCCGCCTGCGCCTGCTGCGCGACCTTAAGGTTATCCGATATACCGACACCAACATCGTCAATTATACGGAAAAGCGAATGGACAGACTCGAAAAAGAGGCTGAATAAATATAAACATATAAAAAGAAGGAGATAATAATATGTCAGATTTCAAACTGAGTAGCATAGAAGATGCCTTGGACGATTTCAAGCAAGGCAAGTTCGTTATCGTTGTAGATGACGAAGACCGTGAGAACGAGGGCGACCTCATCACGGCTGCAGAGATGATCACACCGGAAAAGATCAACTTCATGTTGAAGAACGCACGTGGCGTGCTCTGTGCTCCTATCACGATCAAACGCGCCGAGGAACTCGACCTGCCCCATCAGGTCGATGAGAACACATCCGTGCTCGGCACACCGTTCACCATCACCGTGGACAAGCTCGAAGGCTGCACTACCGGCGTGTCAGCCCACGACCGCGCTGAGACTATCCGTGCCCTCGCTGATCCGGCTTCAACACCTCAGACCTTCGGACGCCCGGGACATATCAATCCGCTCTATGCCCAGGACAATGGCGTACTGCGCCGCTCAGGCCATACGGAGGCTGCCATCGACCTCTGCAAGCTATCGGGGCTGTACCCTGCCGGTGCACTGATGGAGATCATGAACGACGACGGCACGATGGCACGCATGCCACAGCTTCAGGAGAAAGCCAAGGAATGGGGATTGAAGATCATCAGCATTAAAGACCTTATCGCTTACCGACTGAAGCACGAGAGCAGCATTGAGGTGGGTGTAGAAGTTGATATGCCTACCATTTATGGGCATTTCCATCTCATTCCTTTCCGTCAGGTGAGCAACGGCCTGGAGCACATGGCGCTCGTCAAGGGCACATGGAAAGAAGACGAGCCGATCCTCGTGCGCGTGCACTCTTCATGTGCAACGGGTGATATCCTCGGAAGCATGCGCTGCGACTGCGGCGAACAGCTCCATAAATCCATGCAGATGATTGAGAAGGAAGGCAAAGGCGTGCTTATCTATATGCAGCAGGAAGGACGAGGAATCGGTCTGATGAATAAGATTGCGGCCTACAAACTGCAGCAGGAAGGTCTCGACACCGTCGATGCCAACATCCATCTCGGTTTCAAGCCTGACGAGCGCGACTATGGCTGCGGCGCGCAGATGCTGCGCCACCTCGGTGTGCATAAGATGCGCCTCATGACCAACAACCCCACCAAACGAGTCGGACTGGAGGCTTACGGACTGGAGATCGTAGAGAACGTGCCTATCGAGATCACACCTAACAGATACGACATCAAATATCTGCGCACAAAGCGTGACCGCATGGGACATACACTCCACCTCGAGTAATCTTAAGAACCGGCCAAGGCCGGTCTCCTATCTTATATATAATAAGGTGAAATGTTGCAAAAGTGTGTCATTCTTAACTTCGAGCGCAATTTAACTGCAATATTGAAAAATAAAAAACGCTTTTCTTCGTTTTGAATAATAAAATGCGTACTTTTGCATACAGTTTCATGGACTGTTTGATAAAAGAATAACAAAACAACAATACATTATGCCACAAACAACAGGTTGTCTTTCAGATCGTCTTAACAGACTTGCCCCATCGGCTA
Organism: uncultured Prevotellaceae bacterium; assembly: GCA_902792635.1. GTDB lineage: Bacteria > Bacteroidota > Bacteroidia > Bacteroidales > Bacteroidaceae > Prevotella. The sequence goes on from CADBAG010000018.1 coordinate 61,907, forward strand.
CTCTCGCCATGTCACAGAAGAGCAGCGAGATGAAGGCGCAAGGTATTGATGTCATCAATATGAGTGTCGGTGAACCGGACTTCATGACCCCCGACTTCATTAAAGAAGCTGGCAAGAAGGCTATCGACGACAACTACTCTAAATACTCTCCCGTCCCTGGCTATATGGACCTCCGAGAAGCTATCTCAGAGAAGTTGGCTAAAGAGAACCACCTGACCTATACTCCGCAGGAGACTATCGTCGGGACCGGTGGCAAGCAGGGTGTCTGCAACGCTATTCTTGCGCTCATCAACCCGGGTGACGAGGTTATCATTCCCGCTCCTTACTGGGTCAGTTATCCGCAGATGGTGAAGCTCGCCGGTGGCACACCCGTAGCTCTTCGCACTCCGTTGGAGAGCGACTTCAAGCTTACTCCCGAGCAGCTCGAAGCAGCCATCACGCCGAAGACAAAGATGCTTATTCTTTGTTCGCCGAGCAACCCGACAGGAAGTGTCTATACCCAGGATGAACTGAACGCACTCGCTGAGGTCGTGAAGAAACATGAAGGTATCTACGTGCTGTCTGACGAGATTTACGAGCATATTAACTACGTAGGCTTCTCTGCAAGTATCGCTGCTGCTCCGGGCATGAAAGAGCGCACCATCATCTGCAACGGTGTAAGTAAGGCTTACGCCATGACAGGCTGGCGCCTCGGATGGGTCGCTGCACCAGAGTGGATCATCAAAGGCATGAACAAGCTCCAGGGTCAGTATACCAGTGGTACGAACGACGTAGCACAGCGCGCAGCACTCGCAGCTTACAAGGGCGACCAGCAGTGCGTGGAGGACATGCGCAAGGCTTTCGAGCGCCGTCGTGACCTCATCGTGAAACTGGCTAAAGAGATTCCTGGCCTCGAGGTCAACGTCCCTCAGGGAGCCTTCTACCTCTTCCCCCATTGCAAGAAACTCTTCGGAAAGAGCTACAAGCAATATACCATCAACACATCTACCGACTTCGCCATGTATCTGCTTCAGGAAGCACACGTCGCTACCGTAGCAGGTGATGCATTCGGTGAGCCCGATGGATTCCGCATGAGCTACGCCACGAGCGATGACAACATCCGCGAAGCGCTCAAGCGAATCAAAGAAGCGTGCGAAAAGCTCAAATAAGTGCTATAAAAGGTGTCATGCATAGATAAGACAACAAGATTAAGAAAAAGAGTGTTAAATAAACGACAACTCGATTATTCTATATCAAAAAGTTACTATCTTTGCGTGACATTAATGAAAAGCGCATAGAAAAACACACTTTGGAATTACAGAAACAATAATTCAATTAATAAATTCACAACCAAAAATTAACATCAAGTACTATGGCAACTTCACAAAAAGCCGCAGCCCCCAAGGCTGCAAAGAAGTCTCAGGGCTTCACAGGTATTAGAGGAGCATTCTGGATCATCGTCCTCTGCTTCATCGCTGCACTCTGCATCTTCAACCTCTGGTTGGGTAACGGTGCTAACTTCCAGGGCGGTGACAATGCAAACGCTCCTGCAAACATCTTCGGTACAATCTACAAAGGTGGCTATGTGGTGCCTATCATCCACACACTGTTGCTCACCGTGCTCTGCCTCGCTGTTGAGCGCTACTTCGCACTGAAGACCGCTTTCGGTAAGGGCTCTCTGACAAAGTTCGTGGCCAACATCAAGGCTGCCCTCGCTGCTAACGATTTCGACAAGGCAGAGGATCTGTGCAACAAGATGCAGGGTTCTGTTGCTAACGTCGTGCTTGCTTCTCTGCACGCTTATCGCGCTATGGAGAGCGGTGCTAACGCTTCTCTGAAGAAGAGCCAGAAGGTCGCTCGCATCGAGCAGGCTCACGAGGAGGCTACTCAGCTCGAGATGCCTACTCTGCAGATGAACCTTCCTATCGTCGCTACTATCGTAACGCTCGGTACACTTACCGGACTGCTCGGTACCGTGACCGGTATGATTCGTTCATTCCAGGCTCTGGCTGCTGGTGGTGGCGGTGACTCTCTCGCTCTGTCTACCGGTATTTCTGAGGCTCTGGTCAACACAGCCTTCGGTATCGCAACATCTTGGTGCGCCGTTGTCACTTACAACTTCTTCACTAACAAGATTGATAAGCTGACATACGCACTCGACGAGGTAGGTTACACAATCGCACAGACATACGAAGCAAACCACACCGACGAAGCTTAATTGATCTTGGCCCTTTAACTTTAAATTCTTTAGTGTATGGCTAAGATTAAAATTAAGAAAGCGGACGTCTGGATCGACATGACCCCTATGTCGGACGTGATGGTGCTTTTGCTGACCTTCTTCATGCTGACGTCTACATTCGTCAAGCAGGAGCCGGTGAAAGTACAAACGCCTGGCAGTGTGTCTGAGATTAAGGTTCCAGAAAACAACGTCCTTAACGTCCTCGTCGGAAATGACGGAAAGATCTTCATGAGCATGGACAAGACCACCGACACGCAGGCCGCTCTCGCAAGCGTAACTGATCAGTTCGGTATCACCCTTACTCCCGCTCAGGAGAAAGCTTTCCTCGACGATCCTATGTGGGGTGTTCCGATGCAGAAGCTTCAGGCTTACCTGAGCCTCGACAAGAACACTCGTCCTCAGGAACTCAAAAACTTCGGTATCCCTACCGACTCCGTAAAGGGTAAGACAGGTGATGCCGCTATGAGCGAGTTCCAACTCTGGGTGAAAGCCGCCAAAGAAGCCAACCCTGATGCCAAGATCGCTATCAAGGCTGACGAGAAGACTCCTTACAAGACTGTAAAGAAGATCATGAGCGAGCTTCAGGATATGAATGAGAACCGTTACTATCTGATTACTCAATACAAGAAAGCGGAGGATTAAAGATGGCTGCAGGAAAATCGAAACAGAAGAAAATGAATGTCCGCGTCGACTTCACGCCGATGGTGGATATGATGATGCTTCTTATCACGTTCTTCATGCTCTGTACATCTCTTGCTAAACCGCAGACGATGGAATTGAGTATGCCGAGTAACGATAAGAATATTCAAGATCAGGATAAGACTGTTACTAAGGAGTCGTATACCATTACGATTTATTGTACAGCCGACAACCAGATCTACTATGTGGCTGGAATGGTGAAGCCCGAAGATCCTAAGTGTCTGAAGAAGACAACCTGGGGCGCTAAGGGTATTCGCTCTGTTATTATCAACCATACTACCGAGGATGGCACACAGCCTACGATCGATGTCATGAAGGCAAAGATCGAGCTCGATAAAAAACATGAGAACCCGGATCCTAAACAGAAGATGCCGGATTCCATCTATAATCAGCAGCTCGCACAGATCAAAGCCGGTAACATCAATGGCAGACACATCAACACGCTGACTGTCATCATCAAGGCAACCGACGATGCTTCTTACAAGAACCTTGTCGACGCCCTCGATGAGATGAACATCTGCTCAATCGGTAAATATGTGATTGATAAAATCAACGATAACGACTTGAAGCTTCTCAAAGAAAACAACGTCAAGTTATAAGGTAACATAGCTAAACGAAAGGTTAAGAAATGGCACAAATTGATTTAACAAGAAATGGCTGGTGTGACCTTATCTTCGAAGGAAGAAACAAAGAGTATGGAGCCTACAAGCTCCGTACTCAGACGGGTAAGAGAAACTTAAAAGCCATTATAACGATTGCAATCCTCGCTGCACTTTGCATCGTTCTCTTCTACATCAAGGCTGGATATGACGCATATCAGGCTGCACATGCAAAGAATGAGAACGTCACAGAGCTCTCCGCACTCAACCAGCCTAAGAAAAAGGCTGAGGCAAAAGTTCAACGTAAAGTTCAGGTTGAGGAAAAGAAAGAAGTAGTGAAAGAGGTCAAGTCTTCTATCAAGTTCACAGCTCCTGTCATCAAGAAGGATGCAGAGGTAAAGCCTGAGGACGAGATGAAGACACAGGATCAGATCATGCAGACCAACACCGCTATCGGTGCTCTCGATGTAAAGGGTAACTCTGATCAGGGTGAAATCCTGAAGGTTACACAGCGCGTGGAGACAGAGCCGGTAAAAGCCGAGGCTCCAAAGCCAGAGGTTGAGAATAAGGTCTTCGATGTCGTAGAACAGATGCCTTCATTCCCCGGTGGTCAGGGTGCGCTGATGCAATATCTGGCCAACAACATTAAGTATCCTGTCGTAGCACAGGAGAACGGTGTTCAGGGTCGTGTTGTTGTATCCTTCGTCGTAGAGCGTGACGGTAGCATCACTGATGTCCAGGTTGTCCGCTCCGTTGACCCGTCACTTGACCGTGAGGCACAGCGTGTGGTAAGAAGCATGCCGAGGTGGATTCCCGGTAAGCAGAATGGTCAGGCCGTACGTGTGAAATACAACGTACCGGTATCATTCCGTCTGCAGTAATCTTTCAACAATAGATTGCATCATTAATTATTTGAACATGAAACTCACATCTTACATAATTGTAGGATTAGCATTAACTTCCATCCTTGCAGCTTCTTGTGGCAACAACAGCAAGAAGGGTAAGGATGGAAGGACAGATACTTACTCGTCAGGGACCATCTCTTTCGTCTCTGACGAGAGTTTTAGTCCTATCATAGAAGAAGAAAGAGAAATTTTCCAACACGACTATCCCGACGCAAAAGTCAAGCCTATCTATACTAACGAATCAGACGGTATCAATATGCTGCTGCATGGTAAGACCTGGCTCGTCTTTGCTGCAAGAGATTATAAGCCTGCTGAGAAGAAAAGTCTTGAGGCACAACAATACATGCCCACGTCTTTCAGTATTGCTTATGACGCCTTAGCTTTCATTGTCAACAAGAACAACACTGATACACTACTCTCCGTCAAAGAGGTCCGAGACATCATGAACGGAAAGATAACGAAGTGGAATCAGTTAAGCAATGGCAATAGGAAAGGCACGATAACAGTGGTATTTGACAATCCTAAGTCAAGCACCGTCCATTACATTGAAGATTCCGTCCTTGGTGGCAAGCCTATCATCAACAAGAATGTAGCTGCTGTTAAGAAAACTGCCGAGGTGATTAAATACGTTGAACAGAACCCGAACGCCATAGGTATTATTGGTAACAACTGGCTGAACGACAAGCGCGATACAACAAACCTGACTTTCAAGCGCAATATCCGCGTGATGAGCCTCAGTAAATTGTATCCTGCTACAGCAGCTAACAGCCGTAAGCCTTATCAGTATTACATTTACAATGGCGAATATCCGTTGATCCGCACCATCTATGCACTTCTCAACGATCCAAGACAAGGATTGCCATGGGGTTTTGCACATTTCATACAAGGACCAAAGGGACAGCGCATCGTCATGAAGACAGGATTATTGCCAGTATTAGGCAATATCAATGTCAGAGATGTTAACACAGCGCCATAAATGATAAAAAAGAGATAAAGAAATAGCACAGAAGGTAACTTCTATGCTTTTCTTTCGTTTATAGAGATAGTAGAAATATAAAATTAGTAACACTATGAGAGCATATCAATTACTTTTAGCAGGTGCCCTACTCTTAGGACCTGCAACAGTAAGCATGGCCCAGACCGACACTAAAGCTGTCGTGGAGCAGACCAAGCAACTGATCAAGACAAAAGGTGAGGACTTTGACAAACAGCTCAAAGATCTCTACAAGGACAACAAGAAGAATCCCGATGCGCTGGTTGCAATCGGCCGTACATTCTACAATAACAAGGATCTGACAAATGCCGGAAAGTTCGCTGACTATGCACTGCAAAAGAACACAAAATGTGCAGATGCACATATCCTGAAAGGTGATATCGCAGTGTCCAACGACGATGGCAGTACCGCTGCTCAGGAATACCAGCAGGCTATCTATTTCGCTCCGAAGAATCCGGATGCTTATTACAAGTATGCAATGATTCTTCGCGGCCGTAACCCCGAGGATGCTGTAGCAACGCTTGAGGAGCTTCGCAAGCAGGTTCCTGACTATCCTGTTGACGCTCTCGCTGCACGTATCTACTATCATACCAAGAACCCCAACCTGGAAAAGGCTGCTGAGTACTACGGAAAGGTAGCAGACGTCACGAAGATGGAGGACGAGGATATCAAGGACTATGCCACCATCGAGTGGATGTTAGGAAACAAGGACAAGAGTATTGAAGTCGCCAAGGCTGGTCTGACAAAGGATCCCAAATGGAGCACACTGAACCGCTTGGTGTTCTGGAACTCTACTGATAAGAACTATACCGATCAGGCACTCGAATATGCAGACCGTCTCTTCAATAAGAGCGATAGCGCTAACGTCACAGCCGATGACTATGCTTACTATGGCACGGCACTGAAGCAGGCTAAGCGCTGGGATGATGCTATCAAGGCTTACAACACATCATTGGACAGCCTGGCGAAAGATCCTAACGCCATTGTCTCAAAGCCCATCCTTTACAAGAACCTCTCTGACGTATACAACGAGAAAGGTGACTATGACAATGCATTAGCATATGTCGAGAAGTCTATAGAGGCTAAGGAGAATCCATCCTTCTCCGACTATAACAGCCTCGGTAGCCAGTATCTTGAGATCGCTGCTAAGCGCACACAGGCAAAGGATATAGCAGGCGCAAAGGCTGCATATAAGAAAGCCGATGAGGAATATGGTAAGATCGCTGAGAAATTCCCTGATCAGGCTAACTACTGCAACTACGTACGTGGCAGTATCAACTCAGCCCTCGATCCGGATAGCAAGCTTGGATTGGCAAAGCCCTATTACGAGGCTTTGGCTGCTGCTCTTGAAGCCAAGACAGACCGTACGGAGAATCAGACAGCAATGCTGAAGACAGCTTATCAGTACATGATCGTTTACGAGTTCAATGGCCGTCAGAACAAAGCCGCAGCTAAGGAGTGGGCAAACAAGATGCTTGAGATCGATCCTACTAATGAGATCGCAAAGCAGGTCAAGAGCATGAAGTAATAAGAGATTCCTTAGAATCATAAACACACAATATATAAGTGGAAGCTTAGCAATAGGCTTCCACTTTTTTATTGCCTCAATCAATACAATATAAGCTAAAATAAGGCTTAAAATTAAACAGAGTACAACTTTACGGTTGAAAGAAAATAAGCCGAATATAGCTACAGTAAAGGCCAATGCGAAGGCCAGCAATATTGTTGCCTACAAACAAAGGTCAAAAAGGCGACACGTAGGGGCGGCCCTTGTGGCCGTCCTAACCCTCGAAAAGCAAACAAACCATAAGGCGGCAACAAAGGCCGTCCATAAGTTGGAATGACAATACACATATAAACGAAAAAGAGCCTTGAGAATATTGCTATCCTCAAGGCTCTCGTTTTAAAGGAGGCGGCTACCTACTCTCCCGCATTGCATTGCAGTACCATCGGCG
>CADBAG010000019.1 GCA_902792635.1 uncultured Prevotellaceae bacterium
GGGTTCCACCTCTTCCCATTCCGAACAGAGAAGTTAAGCCCGCTTGCGCCGATGGTACTGCAATGCAATGCGGGAGAGTAGGTAGCCGCCTCCTTTGAAACGAGAGCCTTGAGAACAGCAATGTTTTCAAGGCTCTTTTTATTTTGATATTATGGACAGTAAGTCGATAGATATGCTTCATGGCCCTTTGGTGGGCAAGATATTAAGATACGCGATACCATTTGCTTTGAGCAGTATACTTGAGCAACTGTTTATCACGATCGATGTGGCAGTGGTGGGTCGTTTCGCTTCGAGTGAAGCATTGGCAGCTGTTGGCGCTAATACTTTCCTGATTAACCTTTTCATTAATCTTTTCGTCGGTATCTCCCTGGGCGCGAATGTTGTTTTGGCAAATTTCATTGGTCAGAACGATCCGCAGCGTATTCGCCGTGCTGTCAGTACTACTGCCGCTTTGTCCCTAATAAGCGGTTTCTTTCTGCTCATCGTTGGTTCTCTTGCCGCGAAGCCTATGCTGACGCTGATGGGCACACCTTCAAATGTGATTGATGGAGCAACGCTTTTCTTGCGTATCTATTTCTTAGGCTCACCGTTCTTTATGATTTATAACTTCGGAGCTTCAGTTCTTAGGAGTAAGGGAGATACGAAGCGGCCTTTGAATATTCTTATTGTATCGGGTGTTATCAACACGGTGCTGAATCTTATCTTTGTGATAGGGTTTCATCTGAGTGTGGCAGGAGTGGCTATAGCTACTGATATCGCTTATGTTTATAGTGCTTTTGCAGTGGTTCGATATCTTCGGAAGGATAATGGTCCGTTAAGGCTAAACCTGAAGGCTATCCGTCTTTATAAGCAAGAGGCTAAGCGTATATTGTTTGTTGGCGTTCCTGCAGGCTTGCAGGGAATGGTGTTCTCGTTCAGTAACATCTTTGTACAGTCCTCCATTAACACGTTTGGATCCTCGGCTATCGCCGGTGCATCAATTTCCCAGAACTTTGATGCTTACTGTTATTTCCTGCTGTTCTCGTTCAGCAGTGCTTGCGTCACGTTTGTTGGTCAGAATTATGGAGCCGGGCAGTTCGCCCGTTGTAAGCGTATCTTCTGGATATGCCTTGCCGGAGCAACAATTTCCTGTTTTGTCGCCAATATGGCGTTCCTTATCTTCGATGACCAGGTGTTGTCTTTGTTCACGACCGATGCGAGCGTGGTCCATTATGCCAAGACGCGAATGTATGCTGTACTTCTTTTCCAATGGATAGCAACGAGCTACGAGATACCTTCTGCCGTAATGCGTGGCTTCGGTCATTCGCTGGAACCGGCACTGCTTACGATCTTCGGTACGTGTGTGCTTAGGTTAGTGTGGATCTTCGTGGTATGGCCTCAGTGGCCGGGCTTCCGCCATTTGATGCTCTGTTACCCCATCTCCTGGGTACTGACGGGCATCTTCGTCAGTTCACTGTTTAGTTATTATTGGCGGAAGTATCTCTCGCCGAAGCAAGGACAAACTGTCGCAGCATAATAACGTTACGCTGCGGGTCGGTGTAGTGGGTGTTGTCCCATTTGTTGATGATGTCGTTAGCCTTCTGCAGTTTCAGCTCTTCATGGTCTTCGTAATAGAAGATAAGGTTAGCGGTAGGAAGCAGGAGGTTATTTGGCTTTAGCCGTGGCAGGAGCTTCTCAAGTTCGTTCCGGTTTTTGTTAGCCTCTTCTCCCAAGGCAAGGTGCGCTGCATAGAAAGCGAATTGGAAATGAGCTTTGTCGTTGGGAAGAAATGTCTTGCAGTCTTTGAGGGAAGCCATCAATTGTTTGATCTCATTGATGATAAGATCTTTTCCTCCCGTCTTATCGTTTCTCTTTCCCATAAGCAGCGACATAGCTTTGCGGGCGAGCAGGAGCGTGTCTTTCTCTACGTTCTCCGACTTCTTGACTTTAATATCTACTGGCTCAACAAATTGAGGCTTAATACTCACGGCAGCAATGGCCACATCAGGCAGAGAAACTATGAGATACTGTCCACGTTTGCCTGGGAGTTTCTGCACAACGCCTGTGATGCCCTCAAAGGGTCCGTCCATGATCTTCACCTTACTGCCTTTGGCAATGATCAGCTCCTCTGGCTTATAATAAGTGAGCTGCACGCCTTTCACTTCGTTCAGCTTTCGGAAATTGTCCATGTCTGCATCGCGTACGACAACATACTGAAGGGTACCATCATGCATGATGTGACTTTTGAGGAACATATAGTCACGCAAGCGGCTCTCGTTACGGAAGTCGAGCAGTTGCTTTCTTCCTCCTTTCACAAAAACCAGTCCCGAGATAGCAGGGAGCAGTTGGCGTGACTTCTTACCGTTGTATTCGCGCAGGCAATAGCGCATGGGGATATAGGTTGTGAACCCTTGTGCAGAGAGCTCATCCTGTACCTCCATCTCTTTGCGGTAGCTTACGGCGAAGACATACCAACGTTCAATTGTTGCTTCTTTCTGGGACTGAGATTGTGTCATGGTTTTATATTGAAGATTAGGACGGCCCCAAGGGCCGCCCATACGTTGTTCAACGTGTTGTTATTTCAGATAATCGTTGAGAGCTCTGCCTACGCAGCTGTTAGGCATCTGGATATGCAGCATGGCGCAGACCGTGGGCGCGATGTCGGTGATATGAGCCGGAACTGAGCTCTGTCCGTGTGGCACGTGCCAGCCATACATGACGAAGGGGATATGGGTATCGTATGGGTTCCACTCAGCATGCGTTGTGCCAATATATTTCTCTGAGCCATCGACGTTCTCCCATCCTGCCTTCGGCACAATGAAGATGTCGCCACTGCGGCCTTTGCGGTAGCCGTTAACGATCATCTCGCGGATAGGCTGTGGCACGGTTGTTGTGAGCACTTTTTCACAGTCGACAGCGTAGAGGATACTGTCGTTGGCAAGGAGCTTGTCGCAGACGGCAGCCTTGACCTTGTCCATACTCTTACCGGCCTTTGCAGCACCTATCTCGTTGATATAGACCCATCCACTGTTCTCTTTCTTGATGACGGGAGCAAAGCCGAGTTCCTGCTCAAGAGCAGCCTCTGTCGGTTTGAGCGTGTTCCACAGCTCCAGTCCTCCTGCCATCATATGGCGCTGCTTCAGGAGGTTGTGGTTATGTGAAGCACCATGGTCAGCAGTGAGGAAGAGCAGCCATTGTCCCTTGCCCACCTTCTCGTCGAGCATCTTCATGAACTGGGCAAGCTGCCGGTCGAGCTCCATGTAGACGTCATGGTTCTGCTGTCCGCGTGTGCCATATTTATGACCGATGGCATCCGTGGAAGAGACACTGATAGCAAGGAGGTCGGTGATAGAGTCCTGGCCGAGTTGTTCGCCATCGAGGGCAGCCTCTGCCATCTGGAAGGTCTTTGTCACTCCGACGGTAGCAGTCTTGACATCAGTGCCAGGCTTGACACCAATCTCTTTGTTCTCTTTCTTCACCCAGTCGGGCAGCTGGTTCATATAATAAGTTGAAGTGATGAAATGTCCGGCAGAGGTATCCCACCAGTAGGCAGCGTTAGCGCCATGGCCTGCGGGCAGGATGGCTGCACGATCCTTGAGAGCAATGCCGATGACCTTGCCTTTGCAGTCGGTGGCCATTTTCAACATATCTCCGATGCCGGAGGCAAGGAGGTTGCGTGGTGACATCTTGCCTTCGTCACTGTTGGAGCCCACGGCTTTCACCGAGGCATCATCACAAGCATAGCTCCATTTGTCGTGGATGTAGAAGTTGTTGGATACTATTCCTGTTAAGGCCGGCACACTGCCCGTGTAGACACTCGAGTGCCCTACGGCTGTCACGGCAGGCACATAGTTGATGAGCGTATTCTCAAAACTGTAGCCTTTGTCAACGAGGCGGCGCAGTCCATCGGTACCATATTGGTTGTAGTAGTAATAGAGGTAGTCCCAGCGCATCTGGTCTACCATCAGTCCGACGACAAGCTTCGGTCGCTGGATCTGTGCCATGGCCCCGAGGGCGATGATGCTCAACACTAAGGTTGATAATGTCTTTTTCATTGAATTAAAATGATTAATTTGATTAACGTGTAATAAATAATGTGTTTAAGTTATTTTGTTACCTGAACGATATCGATTGTCTTAGACGGCAGGCTCTCTGCATTGTTGCCTTTCGTGACTGCTGCGACAAAATAGGAACCTGTTTCTTTTAAGGTTATCTTGTTGTCGTAGACAGCCTGGATGAGCTCAGCCTTTCCGTCAACAACCTTGTAGACAGCATAGTAGCAGTCGCTGACGGGCTCCCACGAGAGCGTCATGCCGTCGGCATGGAGGCCTTGTGGGGCCGCCGGCTTCTTCTCCTCGCCTTGTCCGAGATAGGGCGCAAGCGTTGGGGTGGGGAAACGGGAGGCGATGATGTTGTTGATGCCTACTGGGTTTTTCATGAGCCAGATGGCACTGTAGAGAGCTGCGCCTGACACACGTCCATTGGCCCGGGCAGAGTCTATCTGTGCACCTAAGTCGTCAGCCGTGCGATAGAAGGTGCTCTTCGCCTTGGCATCGAAACGGTAGAGGGCATAGCCGATGAGCAGTTTTGTCTTGGTCGTGGCGTTCTCGGAGAACCATTTGAGGCGTGGAAGGAACCAGCGCTCCGTGCTCCAGTAGAGCTGCGGGATGATGACGTCGCACCAGCCGTGTGCTGACCACTTAGCAATGTCGGCGTACATCGTGTTGTAGTTGTTCTCGTAGTTGCCTTGCGGAGAGATAGAAAAGACGGCATTGGGGCGTACTGCTTTGATGGTGTCGTGCATGGAGACGATGAGCGAGTCGACCATGGCGCGTCGGAAATCAGCGATGGAAGAGAATCCTTTGCCATAGCGGCGGTATTCGGCCTCGTCGCGCATCTTCTCGCCTTTTAGGAGCGCAGGGTAGAAATAGTCGTCGAGATGGATACCGTCGACATCGTATCTGCGCAGCAGGTCGGCGACGATGTTAGTGACGCGCTGGCGTGTCTCCGGCATGGCTGGGTTGTAGACGCGCACCATGCGGTAGTCTTTGACGAGGTTCTTTGGAATTTTCGGATCAAGCTTGGAGAAACGGTCCCGTAGCTGCTGTTTCTGATCCACGCGGTACGGGTTGATCCACGCATGAAAGGACATGCCGCGACGGTGCGTCTCGTCGATGACCCAGCGGAGCACATCATAGGATGGCGCCTTGCCGCGATAGCCCGTGATGTACTGGCTCCACGGCTCATAAGGCGAGTCGTAGAATGCGTCGGCTTTCGGACGCACCTGAAAAAAGACGGTGTTGATATTGAGTTTCTGTAGCGTGTCGAGCATCTGTTCGTACCATGCCTTCTGTGTTGCCTCAGTGAAGCGCTCGCGAGGCCAGTCGATGCCTCCGATTGTAGCGACCCAAACGGCTCGCACCTCTTTCTGTGGCATGGTATAGGTTTTCTCGGAAGAATCCTTCCGCACTGTCTCTGTGGGGGTGATATGTTGTTTTTCCTTGACGCTTTTCTTGGTAGAGCCGCATGATGCTGCAAGCACGATGGTCACACCGAGAAGGAAGCGTCGGATAATGGATGTATATTTCATTTGTGGATAATCAGTATCTTTCAGTATGCAAAGGTAGCATTTTATCTGCAAACGGCGTGTTGCAATGGTATGAAAAATGTTGTGCCTGATAGACGTTAATCATTAAAATAGCTGTCAAATCATTAATCTTTCCCTTTTGCTGTTTTGTTTGGCACTAATTTTGTACTTTTGCATAGCGTACTATCGATAACATACGCATTAATTATATTTTATCAATGGAAAAGAAAGAAACTCCCGTCCTGTTGCTCACGGGTTATTTAGGCAGCGGCAAGACCACGCTTCTGAATCGCATACTGAAGAATGAGAAAGGTATCAAGTTTGCTGTCATCGTCAACGATATCGGTGAGGTAAACATCGACGCGTCGCTCATCCAGAACGGCGGTGTCGTCGGTCAGGGGGATGACTCTCTCGTAGCTCTTCAGAACGGTTGCATCTGCTGCACGCTGAAGATGGATCTCGTGCAGCAGCTCAACGATATCATCAATCAGAAGAAGTTCGACTATATCGTCATTGAGGCCTCGGGTATCTGCGAGCCTGCACCTATCGCCCAGACCATCTCGACTTATCCGAAGATGATCCCGGAGAAGATCATGAAGAACGGAGTGGCGCGTCTTGATGCCATCGTGACTGTTGTCGATGCGCTCCGCATGCGCGATGAGTTCGGCCTTGGCGATGCCTTGCAGAAACCGGACATGGGTGAGGACGACCTCGAGAGTCTTGTCATCCAGCAGATCGAGTTCTGCAACATCATTTTGCTCAATAAGGCTGACATGATCTCGCCCGATGATCTGAAGCATCTCAAGGCTGTCATCAAGGCTATCCAGCCGAAGGCCGAGATCTATGAGTGCAACTACGGTGACGTGGAGCTTGACAAGATCCTTAATACTCATCTGTTCAACTTCGACAAGGTCGCTACGTCTGCCCGCTGGATTGAGGCCATGGAGGACGACGATGACGAACTGGAGAACGAGGAGAGCGGTGAGGCTTTGGAGTATGGCATCCAGACCTTCGTATGGAAACGCCGCAAGCCGATGATCCTTGGCGACTTCGATGAGTTCGTCTCCACCAAATGGCCGAAAGGCGTGGTGCGTGCCAAAGGCATGTGCTATTTCGACGACGAAAAAGAGACTTGTTATCTCTTCGAGCAGTCGGGTAAGCAGTTCAACATCACCAATGCCGGTCAGTGGTATGCCACGATGCCGGCCGATGAGCTCAAGGATTTCTTAGAGAAGAACCCCGACGTGAAGAAAGACTGGGATCCGGAGGTTGGCGACCGCATGCAGAAGATTGTCTTCATCGGCCAGAACATTGACCGCAAGGCCATCGAGGCAGAGCTCGACAAGTGTTTGGCGGAATCGTGAACCATTAAATGCGTGCATGCTCACATAGATTTTTCTCACACGGATCTTAAAGATTATAAAGATTGTTACGCCGCTTTGCGGCTACACATACCTTCAGCATCACCGCGTAGCGAACAGCGTAGCTATCTTTAAGATCTTTAAAATCCGTGTGAAATAAAGATCTTCAGCTATATTCGAAAGCGTGTTCTTATTTAACGGATGAACCATATTAATTTGTAGATAGAGATGGAAGAAGAGCCATTTGTTTTTTCCCGTGACGAGTTGAACGAAGCGTGGGAGCTTCGCCGGTACCTGATGGAGAAAGTGGGCGACGCCATGTCGAAAACCGATATGGTGAAGCTGAAAGGCAGTCTGCGCAAAGCCATTGAGGACGGGCGCGTGCACCGTGACGTCTTCGGGCTCAACCCCATCGTGACGGCCTTAGAGACGGCACGTATCTGTGTCGATGAGATAGGATTGCGCCGCGAGTCGGTCATCGCCACGCTCCTTTGGGCATGTCATGTCGACAACTACGAGGAGATCATGGCGAAATATGGCGAGACAGTGGAGCATATCGTCCATGGACTCTTCAAGATCCAACATCTCTACGATAAGAACCCGGTCATCGAGAGTGACAACTTCCGCAACCTCCTTCTCTCCTTTGCAGAGGACATGCGCGTCATCCTCATTATGATTGCCGACCGTGTGTGCGTCATGCGTCTCATTCGCGATACACCCAACAAAGACGCTCAGCACGAAGTGTCGGAGGAGGCGTCGTATCTCTATGCACCGCTCGCCCATAAGCTCGGACTTTATACATTGAAGTCGGAGTTAGAGGACCTGTCACTCAAATACCTTGAGCATGATGCTTACTACATGATCAAGGAGAAGCTCAACGCAACGAAGCAAAGCCGTGACGCCTATATTGAACGCTTTATCGGACCTATCAAGGAGCGTTTAGAGAAGGCCGGGCTGAAGTTCCACATGAAAGGCCGTACCAAGTCGATCCACTCTATCTGGCAGAAGATGAAGAAGCAGCAGTGTGGCTTCGAAGGTATCTATGACCTTTTTGCCATCCGTATCATCCTCGACTCGCCGTTAGAATTAGAGAAGCAGCAGTGCTGGCAAGTCTATTCGATCATCACGGATATGTACCAGCCTAACCCTAAGCGCCTGCGCGACTGGCTGTCGGTGCCCAAGTCGAACGGTTACGAGAGCCTTCATATCACCGTCCTCGGCCCTGAGAAGAAATGGGTGGAGGTGCAGATCCGTACGGAGCGCATGGACGACATCGCCGAGCACGGTCTTGCCGCCCACTGGCGCTACAAAGGCATCAAGAGTGGCGGGCAGATGGACGAGTGGCTGGCTAATATCCGTGCGGCGTTAGAGGCAGGCGACAACTTGCAGGTCATGGACCAGTTTAAGATGTCGTTGCAGCCCGATGACATCTATGTCTTTACGCCCCGTGGTGACCTTTTCAAGTTCCCGGCTCACTCTACGGTGCTCGACTTCGCTTATCGTATCCATTCCAATATCGGCAATACGTGCGTTGGCGGAAAGGTCAACGGCAAGGTCGTACAGATGCGTCAGGAACTTCATTCGGGTGACACAGTCGAGGTGCTCACGCAGAGCAACCAGAAGCCTAAGCACGACTGGCTTAATATCGCCGTCACGCCAAAGGCAAAGTCGAAGATTCGTCTGGCACTGAAAGAGACGCGGCAGAAAGACGGGCTCTATGCCAAGGAACTGCTCGAGCGCCGGTTCAAGAACAAACATATTGAACCGGAGGAGAGCGTCATGGCACATCTCGTGAAGAAGATGGGCTTCAAGGAAGTATCTGACTTCTATAAGCAGATTGCTGATGAGAAACTCGATCCTAACGACATCATCGCCAAGTATGTGGAGGTTCGCGACCATATCGAGAGCAAGGACCGCGAGACGGTGTCGGCCGACCAGTTCAACTATGAGAGCCCGGAGGAGGAACTGACGCATGAGAGCGACGACGTGCTCACCATCGACCAGAACCTCAAGGGCATCGATTATCAGTTGGCACCATGCTGTCATCCTATCTATGGTGACCCCATCTTTGGCTTCGTGACGACAGGCGGTGGTATCAAGATCCACCGTATGGACTGTCCCAATGCTCCGGAGATGCGCCGCCGCTTCGGTTACCGCATCGTCAAGGCACGGTGGGCCGGCAAAGGTTCCTCGAAGTATGCCATTACGCTGCGTGTCGTCGGCAACGATGATATTGGTATCGTGTCCAACATCACGAACATCATCTCTAAGGATGAGAAGATTGTCATGCGGTCTATCAATATCGACTCTCACGACGGCCTCTTCTCCGGTAACCTCACTATCCAAGTCGAGGATATCGCCCGCCTTAACCAATTGGTTAAGAAGCTCAAGGCGGTGAAAGGCGTGAAGCAGGTGGAGAGAATATAGGGCCTATTTCTTTGTCACGGTTGCCAGCCAGTGCTTGAACTCGTTGCGGTATCCGTTGAAGACGTTGATGTCGGTATGGCCGGCGATGCCACGTACCTTTCCGTCGGGCGCCAACTGCCAGATCCACAATTTCACATCGGGCTTATACTCTCCGTAGCGCGCTATCCATACGGGATAGGAGCGCTTGATGTCCGGCGCATAGTCGAGCCAGCGGTTCACGAATGTCTGACTGATATAGAGGATGGGGCGCATGCCCGTCTCTTTTTCTACGATCTGCAGCCAGTTGCGCACGCGGCTCCACATCGCTAAGGCTCCTCCCATCTTCCTCACTTGTGAAGGCAACGGCTCAAGGTCGAGCACGGGTGGAAGGTCGCCTTTCTTAAAGTGACTGTGACTGAGGAAGTACCAGGCTTGCTGGGCTCCTGACGTACGGTGCGTGAAATAATGATAGGTACCCACGGGATAGCCGTGCTTGCGTGCGGCAGCATAGTCGGACGCATAATAAGGATTTAGCATGGAAGCGCCTTCTGTCGACTTGATAAAGATGAACGACACCTGAAAGTCGATGTCTCCGCTGACATTTTTCTTTGACAGGGAGCCGAGATGCGTGATACGCAGGCGGTCCCAGTCGATGGTGTGGAAAGAGTGCCCCTCGATATGCTGATATTTGGAAAGATCGATACCATAGACACGCTCAGAGGTATAGTTGAGCCGCTCACCTTTATAGGTATTTTCTTTCCATTCGCCCACGCGGAAGTAGCGGTGCTGTGACGAGAAGCCGAATCCGGTCCGCTTCCCGTCTTTCCATTGACCTTCATAATAAGTATCGAGAGTATCGATGTAGTGACCGTAGCCGTTGGCGATAAACTTATTGTTCATCTCACCATTGTAGATGCCGGCAGAGTCGCGACGGATGGCTGTGACGAGCGTGTCATGATCCCATTGACCATTGACAACACGCCCTTCTGCATCTCTCACGACGCCGCGACCTTGTCGCATGCCGTTGTGCCACATTCCGCTGTAGAGGATGCTGTCGCCTTTGTAAAGCACGCCAAGTCCTTCCCGTTTACCGTTCTTCAATTGTCCGCGGTAGACGATGCTGTCCTTTCCCTCCACCGTCTGTATCTCGTTTGTACGAATGGTACAAGCGGAGAATAATGCCATTACCAAAACACAGAACGGAAGAATGTATTCTTTCTTAATGTATTCTTCCGTGATAATGTATTCTTTATTCTTTCTTCTTTTTTCTTTAGCGAATGCGTAACTCATTGCAGTACCTCCTTTCCGTGAATGATACCGATGAAGCGGCCATGCTTCGTGAAGACGGGTGCACCGTCGACAGCGAAGAGGCGAGGCAGGTCGTGGTCGTGTCCTTGCCAGTATTTACCTGATACAATGATAGAGTGGAAAGGAGCACTCTGTTCTGTGGGCACGAGCCTCACGGTGACGATCTTACGGTGCTCGGTAGCACCCCAAGGCACGTTGCGCACAGCATAGACGCCCCACGGCTTGATGGAGCGGTGGGTATGGAGGATGAGCGGCGCCACTTTGCTCGTTAGGGCGGTATAGACTGGATCGCAGGAGACGCTCTTTAGTTTGTTACTGTTGTTGTACCAGCTAACGTGGTAGACAGCCTTGAGAATCAGCCGGTTCTTCTTGCCGAGTTTGAAATGCTTGCCATTATTGCTGCTGTCGATAGGACAGATACGTTGCAGTTCACGGAGCTTGATCTTGAGCGAGTCAGTCATCTTCGACTGTCGGCTGGCATAAGTGGCAATCTGCGTGTATCCCTCGTCGATGACACCATGGGAACGGAGGTAATAAATGAGCTCTTTGCGCTCTGTCTCCTTGCGGTTGAGCAGACTTGAGAGTGAGTCGCAAAGTGCCGGCACCTCAGCGGCACGGAGGCTTGACGTGGGACTGACGGTGAGCACGCGCCCGTCGCAACTTGCCAGCCACCAGTGTCGGTTGATCCACACGCCTTGCTGATGGACGGAGTCGGACGTGAGCACGGCCGTGTCTTTTCCATTGACGAGACAGATGCTGACGTTGCCGTCAACGTAACAGGCTGAGCGTCGCAGATCAGTCTCTGTAGCGGGCATGGCGCGCACGATGAGCCAGCCTATTCCTATCAGAAAGAGTAGTGCTATGGCAATGATTATCTTATGATGAGTTATCCTCTTGAGCATCATATTTCCTTTCTGCGTGCAAAATTACAAATTCTTTCTGTACCTTTGCATGAGAAAGGTTATTTTATTTAATGATTGCATTTAATTAATGAACCCGTCTGATAAAGAAATTCTCCACCTCGCCGTACCGTCTATTGTGAGCAACATCACCGTGCCGTTGCTCGGTCTTGTCGACCTGGCTATCGCCGGTCACCTTGGCTCGGCCCGTTATATCGCCGCTATCTCCGTCGGCTCGATGATTTTCAATATCATCTACTGGCTTATGGGTTTCCTGCGTATGGGCACGAGTGGCATGACGGGACAGGCCTATGGCGCGCGTGATACCAAGGGCATCCACATGCTGCTCCGCCGCTCACTGACGATGTCACTGCTCATCGCGGCTGTATTTCTTGTCTTCCAATGGCCGTTGCGCGAGGCGGCATTAGGTATCATTCATCCCTCACAGGTCGTATGGCCGTTGGCAGCCACCTATTTTAATATCGTCATCTGGGGTGCGCCCGCCATGCTCTCGCTCTATAGTCTCAATGGCTGGTATATCGGCATGCAGGACACGCGTGTGCCGATGTTCGTGGCAATCTTTCAGAATATTGTCAATATCATCGCTTCGCTCTTCTTTGTCTTTATGCTCCACATGAAGGTTGCGGGTATAGCGCTCGGCACGCTCGTGGCGCAATGGAGTGGTGTGCTGCTGTCGGTTGTGTTATTGCGCGCAAAGTTGAGAAAGATGAAGGCTTCTGCGATAATTGGTCCTTCGGCTACTGGCTCTATAGTTGCCGATAACGAGAAGCGTTATTCCTGGGGCACCTTCTTCCGCACCGACCGTGACATTTTCCTTCGTACGCTGTGCTTGGTGGCTGTCAACCTCGCCTTCACGTCGGCAGGAGCACGCCAGGGCGACCTCATGTTAGCCGTGAACACATTGCTCATGACGTTCTACACGCTCTTCTCTTATGTCATGGACGGCTTCGCTTTTGCCGGTGAGGCCTTGGGCGGAAAATATTATGGAGCCCGCGACTATTCGGGGCTCCATAACGTCATCCACCGCCTGCTCATTCGTTGGGGACTGTCGCTGGCTATAGCTTTCACTGCGGTGTATATCTTGGGTGGAGGACTTCTTCTTCGTTTGCTCACCAATGATGCGCAGGTCGTGGCAGCCGCCCATACTTTCGCTTACTGGACATGGCTCATTCCCTTGGCAGGTTTTGCGGCCTTCGTCTATGATGGCATCTTCATCGGTCTCACAGCAACGCGCGGCATGCTCATCTCGAGCTTCACCGCCTCACTGGCGTTCTTTCTTGTTCTCGCTGTGGCGGTGTTCAGTCCAATGGCCCACACCCATCCGTTGCTTGTCAACCACATCCTTTGGCTCGCCTACATTATATATCTTGCGATGCGCGGCGTGATGCAATACTTCATTTTGCGCTCCGCTGGCGCTTCGCTAAAGAAGAAAGAATAAAGAATAGGGAAAACATTCGAGTTGTACGGTTGAAAATTAACGTCCTCGTTGAATAAGCACCTCGGAGAGGTGCCACATGGTTAGCCCCATGCAAGGAGCGAAGCGACGCAGCATGGGGTTTAGGTTCGGTGTGTTTTCGTTGCAATCCGGCCTCGAAGAGGGCGAACATGGTCGAGACCGGTAATTGTCGGAGAACATGGTTAGGGTGATAGGTGCCTGTATATATAACCATGTTCGCCCTCTTCGAGGTTGTGTGCTCCCACCAATCCGAAAACCGGGATCATTTATTTCCCGTTGTTGATCCAGACCGCAATATCGCTCAGCACCTCAGGCGCAATGGTCTCTTCGATGTTCACAGCATCCTGCGGGTTGCCCGTGGCACTGTGCTGGAAGAGATGGCTGAGGCCGGGATAGGTCTTCAAGCGTGCCAGCAAGGGTAGCGGGAGCTTTAGCATTGGTGAACTTCACCTCTTCGGTATAGATGGTTATCAGGCCCAAAGGTAATGAAAAAACGGGAGAAGGTGAAAGAAATTTTGTTCTTTCCTTGTTGAAAAGCAAAATAAGTCTTATTTTTGCACAAGTAGTTATTAACAATAATACTTTAGAACAATGAAAACGAGGGAAGAAGCCCTTATACGCTTAAAAAGGGCAAAGGCAATAAAGGCACAAGCAGTTGAAAAAGCTAAGAAGGAACTTGCTGATATTGTAGAGAAGGAAACCGGGGTCAGACCACAAAACTTCTTTGTTCTATGATTAGGTTATCCGAGGAGCGTATAAACGAGACTGCTCCATTAAATGCATTATCACTACAAAGATATATAGTTCAGTGCCTCGGAGAGGCACACTTATTCATAACCCCAGACTAAGGGAGCTATAGCGACCGCAGTCTGGGGATTTTAGACGGTGCTTGCATACCTGACGTCCAGCCTCGGAGAGGCTGACTGCGCCTTGGCGCGCTATTTTGGCGTATGATAAAACCTTCAGAAACATAGCGCACTTCGTGCAGTCTGCCTCTCCGAGGCAGGAAATCAGTCAAACACGCTCTCACAACAAACCCCAGTCTGCGTCGCTGCGCTCCTTAGACTGGGGTTATGTAAAATTCAGCCTCTCCGAGGCTGAGCACATAAAAACAGATTCTGAAAATTACCCTCTAATCATCGTAAGCATCATCTTGAATGGCTTCTCGGCCTTCACAGAGTGGCGGGCACCGTTAGGGATGACGAAACTCTCGCCGGCCTTGATGTGATGGTCGGTGCCTTCGACATTGAGGATCATCTCTCCGTCGACGACCTGGATAAGGGCATCGAAGGGAGCGAGGTGCTCGGAGAGACTCTGTCCGGCATCGAAACTGAACAACGTCACACTGCCAGCATTGCTGTGCACGAGTTCCTTACTGATGACACCACCCTCGACATAGTCGACCAGCTCACTTGCTACAAACACTTTTCCTTTCTCGAACTTCATAGTCTTTCTTATTTTAATGGTTATACATTTCCTACGAGTATAGGAGCAAGAGCTGTGCCAAAGCGGCTATAGGGAGGAAGGGATAACATTTGTTATCAGTGCCTCTCCCCGGCCCTCCCCCGCAGGGAGGGAGTAAGTCCTGCATTTTCCAGCATTGGCTCAATCTCGTCGATCGTCGGTGAGCCGATGACCTTCCCTTCGGGAGAGATAAGGATGAAGTAGGGCACGCCGTTGCCAATCTGATATTTGGAGAAGAGATCCTTGTAGCCTTGAGGGGTCGTGCAGTACTGGGGCCACGGCTGAGGATGTTTCTGCATGGCATGCTGCCAAGCTGTTCCTTTGATGTCTATACTCAGGTCGATGATGCGGAGTTGAGACGCATATTTCTTGCCAATCTCCTCGACCTTCGGGAAGGCTGCAAGGCATTGTCCGCACCAGCTCGCCCAGAAGTCGACAAGTACATATTTGCCTTTTGTCACGACATCCTTGAGGCGCAGTATATTGCCTTTAGGGTCTTTGATCTGCAGGTCGATGAACGGCTTGCCGACGGTCGACTTGCGCGCCTGTGCTACACGTGCAAGGAACTCTTGGTACCGTGCCGGGTCATCGGGACAGGCAGTGAGGGTACGGCTGAGGCGCTCCACGTCAGTATCGGAGAGATGAAACCCGCGTTTCAGATCATTATTCACAATCCAGGCCGTCACGGCCGACGTCGGATGGGTGGCAGCGAAACTGTCGGTGGCGGCAGGGTCGTGCCAGTCGCCTATGGCCTGCAAAGCCTTGAAGTCTTCCTGTACTCGACCGCCATGAATCTTCAGGTCGGGAGACAGTGTCATCGTATCGGCAGAGAGGAAAAGGTCGATGTAGTTCCAATGGATAGAATCCATAGGCCAGTGGTTCTTATCGACGAGGTCGAGATTGTTGGTGGAGAGCATGGCGAGCACTGTGCCTTTGACGGTGCCGCGGAGTGTGAACTGCCCGTTGCGGACCGTGTCTTGTGCCAGCTCAACGATGGAGTCTTCTGCGGCAGAAATGCCCACAGCGGTACCGTCGGGGAGTGACGGCACGTTACCTTTGATGACGAATGGTCTCTGTGCCTGAACAGCCATGGAGGCGAGGAGGCAGAAAAGGAATATTATCTTTCTCATGGGTTGTTATTGTTTTTCTTGATATCGTGGTTGGCAGCCGCGGTGCGGCCGCATACACAACACGCCTTTTATCGTTCTCTTACGAACCTCACGCTGAGCATGTTGTTCGTCTTTGTGGTATGGCGGTAGACACGGCCATCGTTATAAAGGATTTTACGGAAGTAGCCGAGGCCGTCGGAGGGAGACGTCGATGTCCAATAATAGCCCATGGCACTCATGTAATAATATTTCGAGGCGAAGAACGTACTGTTGACATCCTGGAAACCGCCAAGGGCGAGGTGGACACCTGTGGTGTCGGTGAGCGATGTCGCCACACCGTTGCCGCGCCAGTCGTCGGCGTCAGCCTCAGTAGCCGACATGCCTAATGCTGTTTCCAAGGCTTTCCAGTCATCATCCGTTGGCACGCGCCAGCCTTCAGGCGCAGCCTGCTGAGCGCCTTCAAAGGAATAGAGGTAGCCATACTGAGCGATAGTGCGTGCGTTGTTCGTCTGGTTGTCATCGCCCGGGATGCCTTGGGTGGGATAGATGGAGCGCGTGTCGTCCGTCCCTGTGTCGTAGCGAGCGTTCTCCGTCATCCAATCGAGGTTACCGATGGTGATATAATGATAGACGTTGCCGTCGCGCTCATCGGTGAACGTGCCGCGTGCACACTGACTGTAGTCGTAGGTTGCTATCGTATTGTCATCGTCACTGCTGCATGCCGTCAGTGCTAAGAACAGGGCTGGCAAGAGCAGAAGCATATTGATTGTTGCCTTTTTCATTTCACGTAACCTAATTGATTCAACAAGTTTGTCATGATCTGGTATTTCTGCAATACGAGCGGGTAAGCACTGAATTTCTGCTGTACCTCATCAGCCGTACTGTTGACCACTAACTCTACATACTGTTGTATATCCTCGTCCTGGTCGGGATAGACACCTGTGTAGACGCCGCCCCACATGGCGATATGTGCTCCGCAGAAGCCGGCAGCATACATCAATAGGATGTTCGCCTCTTCTGTCTCAGGGGTATTGTCCATATAGACGCCATAGTAGCGGCTGCTGACAGAGGTGAAGGGCTCCAGTGTTGAGGCCGCCTGTGCCTGAACCTGAGAGACGAGGAGGTCGACGAGCACGGTTTGAGCATAGGCAGCCAAGGTCGCTTCGTCAGCCCCTTCGATCGTCGACAGACAGATGGCTATGCCACGTTTGCTGCTGACAACCTGTGGGTAAGGCGTCTGCCAGTCGAGATTGTAGTTGGTGCCGTCCTGTGTGTAGCGCGTGATGCTGTTGCAGAGCAGAAACGAGAAGGGGCGGAGCTTGCTGCCGAGGTGGGGCAGGACGCGTGAGGTGAGGAAGTTGACGGCCTGCTGCTTCTCGTCCATCGTCTTCAGATAGTCGAAGGTGTAGACGTAAGCATAGGTTGATGCTGTGATGTTATAACCTAAGTCGAGGAGTTCCCCGTTGCTGAGGGTGTCGTTGAAGAGCAGGTAGCTCCCATATTTTTCCTGGAAAGAGCGGCGGAGCGTGGCTTCCGCACTGTTGTCGCTCTGAGGCACTTCGAATCCGTAGGTGTCGGCATTGCTTGGCTGCAGCGCATCTTCTCCGCCACAGGAGGCAAGGAGAAGAAGCAGGGCGAACAAAGAAAATAGCTTATGCATGATATATGTTTATTCTATTATTGATATTATAGATCTCCCACGGTGTACGTTCTCGTGCCGCGTGGGTTATTCTCCATACCGGTATTCTGGTTGAGCACGGGCTGCGGGATGGGGAGTGTCCAGCCCCAGTCGTCCGGTGTGAGGGTGAAGATATGATGGGCTGTCTTTGTTGTGCTCGACCGACTCTCGTAATAATAATAGTTGTGAGTGATGGTTGTTGTCTGTGGCGCTACCGTGCACACGGCATATCGGCGCAGGTCGAACCAGCGATGTCCTTCGAGGAAGAGCTCACGTTCGCGCTCGTTGCGGATGTCACGTATGAGCTGTTGACCGGAGGAGGTGAGCTGATAGTCGGTACCCTCCTTATAGCGGTAACGGCGCAGATGGTTCACGGCCTCGCGGGCGGCAGCCTCGTTACCCATATAGGCTTCAGCCTCGGCGAGGTTGAGGTAAGCCTCACTGCTACGGAAGAAGTTCTTGTCGGAGACTTCGTTCCATACCCGCTCGTTGGGGTATTCGTAGTAGTAGAAGTAATAGCTTGCATCGTCAGGATCCACGGTCTGGTCTGGTGTGCCTACATTACATTTCGTGTAGCCGTGGAACGAGCCGTTTGTCCACATGTATTTCGTCTTTCTCAGGTCGTTGTCGGAGAAGAGGTTATAGACGGTGGGAGAAATCGTGAAGCTCTTATACGTGTTCAGTGTGTAGCACATCACGCTGTTGCTTCCCATGGAGAAGATAAGTTCTCCGGACGTCGTAGAGATGACGCCCTGACCGTCGCTCTGCGTGTTGAGGTTAATGATTCCCGGATGCTCGTTGATGACCTTTTGTGCATAGACGGCTGCTTGCTGCCAGTTCTGCATATAGAGATAGACACGGCTACGTAGGAGATGTACGGCGACAGAGTCGGCACGGTAGTGCGTTGGCTGTGCGCCATAGGCAGTGAGCTCACGGTCTGCTGTCTCGAGATCGGAGAGAATGAGGTCGTAGACCTCCTGTACCGTGTTGCGTTGGAAGACCTTGTCCTCCACCTCAGCACTGGTCTTGATGGGCACACCAGGGTCGGTAGCTGCCGTTGAGGGGTCGTAGGCCTTGCCGTAGAGGTTGACAAGCTGGAAATAATAGTAGGCGCGCAGGAAGCGGGCCTCGCCGTCGACCTTCTCTTTGCCGCGTCGTTCGTCTTCGGTCTTGTCGCTGAGATCCTTGGCACTGTAGATGACGTTGTTGGCGACGTTGATCATCTTGTAGAGATTGGTCCAGCACTCGCTCTCCGTTGACGTGTTGTAGCCCGTGTAGGTATCGTTCTGACTGCTTCGTGCCTGCCAGGTATAATAACCGAAGACACGCTCCTTGCCGTCATAGCCCATGCTGTAACTGTTGTAGCTCTCAGGGTATTCGTCGAGTTCATCGCCGAGGAAATGGATAAAATACTCCGGGTCGCTCACCAACGCCACGGTATTGGCAGAGAAGGTCGGCTCATAGCAACTCCCGATGAGCAGTTCGTTGAGGTCTTCCCATGAACGCACATAGTCGGAGTCCTGCGAATATTCTTTCAGATAGCCGGAGCAGCTGGTCATCAGTGTCAGGGCAGCGGCAATCAGAATATATGGATGGAAATGTCTGATGTTCATCTTGAATGATTATAATATAAGATTATAACTGTATGTTGATACTGAACGTATAATACGGCGTATCGGAGAGTTGCACCTCTGCGAATCCGCTCTGTGTAGGCGTCTGTCCTTTCAACTTACTGTTGCAGAGGGTATAGAGGTTGTTGCCTGTGAGGGTGAAGGCGAGGCGCTCCAGACCCCATCGGCGGAGGATATCCTGCGGCAGCTCGTAGGTGAGGCTGAGGCTCGCTAAGCGGATATAGTCGGCTGAGACGACGCGCACGTCACTGTAGTCATACATCGTCCAGGCGTTGGAGGCGAACTGTACACCTTGGTAGTTGGATCCCTGTGACCAGTGGTTGGCATACTGGTAGAAGTCGGGAGAGGTGATGCTCATGATCGACGGGATATTTGTGTTCTTCTCGTCGCCGGGTTTGCGCCAGCGGTTGAGCAGTGCGCGGTTGAGGTTATACTCCGGATAGATGTATCCAGGTCCGGAGTTTGTCGAAGATCCTTGGTTGAAGACCTTGAAGAGGCGCACCTTATTGCCGGCAGCATAGTCCATGAGTACACCGAGGCGCCAGTTCTTATACTGCAAGGTCGACGAGATGCTTCCTGTGATGTCGGGATCACGTCGCCCACTGTAGGAGAGCACGCGCATAGCCGTCTCATAGTTGTTGAGGCCCACGAGCTCATTGGCGCGGTCCTGCCAGTCGTCGAAGAGCGGACCACCATTGGAAGGGTTCAGTCCGATGAATCGGTAGGAATAGAAAGAGCCGATAGCCATGCCGTTAATGATGGCAGTACCGTCGAGATAGTCTTGTATCTGATAGGCGTCCTCACCCGGCTCGGTGTTCATCTTGTTGATGACCTTGGAGAGTGAGCCAGATACCATCCAGTTCCAGTTTTTCGTCTGGACGGGTGTGGCCGTGACGGAGAGGTTATAACCTTTGTTGATAATCTGCCCGGAGTTGACGACATAAGAGGTGAATCCGTTGACGTCGCTGATGGTCTTATCCATGAATGCGTCGTTGGTCTTTTTGTAGTAGACCTCGGCAGAGAGGAGCAGGCGACTGTTGAAGAGGGCAGCCTCAAGGCCGGTGTTGAACGAGTAGGTCTTCTCCCATTTGAGGTCGGGGTTTGCAAACTTGTTCACGGTCGACACCATCTCCTGATAATGCGTGTCATAGGCGCCTTTAGTCAGCGTGAGCTTGGGCGTCTGTCCTTCAAGCATGTTGCCTTGTCCTCCATAAGATATTTTCCAAGTCAGGGCATCCATCCATTTAGGCTTCCATCCGCTGATCTCCAAGATATTGGCCAGCCCGGAGACACTCCATACCGGCAGGATCTTCTCGTTGCTGCGGTCGCCGAAGCGGTTACTGCCATCGTAGCGCGTGTTGGCGTTGAGGGTGAAATACTGCTTGTAGCTATAGGAGAGGGTGCCGTAAGCGGAGAGCAGGTTGAGGAGGTTGTCGGTGATGGTGGGGAAGTTTGTCGTCATCCAGTTGATGAACGATGTGTAGTTGTCGGGCACGCTGGTGATAAACTTCCTTCCGCGGTCGGCATAATAGCCGCGCTGGGTGTATGAGTTGCCTTGATAGCGGGTGCTGTTGGCCTCGACACCGATGGCGAGGTTGATATTGTGCTCAGAATACTTGCCGAAGTATCTGTTCATGTTACCCTGCAGACGCACGGTCCAGTTGTTGTTGCGCACATCGTTCTCGGAGAGCTCGCCACCAAAAGGCATCATACTGGTCTTCCCGGCGGGGATGCCATACTCGGTCTGTCTCAGTGAGGCAGCATACCAGCTCTTCTCACCGTACCAACCTTCGATGTTCGTATCGCTGTTGCTATAGGAGGCAATGGCATCGAAGAACAGCCAGTCCTCGGGCGTGTAGCGCACGTTGACGGTAGCCTTGAGGCCGCTCTCGCTCTGTTTCATGTAACTGTTGTCGAGCTCGTTGAGGATATTGTAACTGTAGGCACTGTTGCCCCCAGAGGTCTTCTTATAGTAATAATAGGTGCCGTCGGCATTGTAGGCCGGGATGACACGACTCGTGTTGTAGGCGTAGTTGATGGGATTGACGTCACTTTGGTCGTAGCGCTTCTTGTCGGTATACATGCTCAGCTGGAAGCCCACCTTGATCTTGTTGCTGAGCGTCATGTCGAGATTCGTGGAGGCGGTGTACCGACGGTTGTAGTTGTCGCGGATGACATCGTTGTCGCCGGTGTATCCGAGAGAGGCATAGTAGCGGAACTTATCCGATCCGCCGCTGATATTGGCACTGTGGTCTGTAGAGAAACTGTCACGGGTGAGGAGCTTGAACCAGTCGGTGTTCTGTGTCTCAGCCTGCGCCACGGCGTTCTCAAACTCTTCGCGGGTGTAGACGCCACCGTAGTATTTCTGCATGGCATCCTCGTAGCCCACATAGCTCATGTCGGCGGGGTAGCTATAGTGCATCTCAGCTAACTCGCGCGAGACCTGTGTGCGCTCGATAGAGTTCATGAGATTGATCTTGTCGTCGGTGTAGCGTGGGCGGCGGCGCAGTGTTGTTGTGGCTGTATATGACACGACGGGCTTGCCCGGGCGCCCTTTCTTCGTCGTGATGACGATGACGCCGTTGGCGGCACGCGTACCGTAGAGTGCTGTGGCTGAGGCATCTTTGAGCACGTCGATACGGTCGATGTCCTGTGGGTTGATACCAGAGATGGCATTACCGATGCGGTTGATATAGTCGGGATCGTTGATGACATCTGCCGAGAGGTTCACGGGGTCGTTGACGATGATGCCGTCGACGACCCAAAGCGGCTCACGGTTGCCGATGAGGGTGCTCGTACCGCGTATGCGTAGACGCGGCACGGAGTTGACCTCACCGCTACCGTTGGTCAGTACGAGGTCGGGGATGCGTCCTTGCAGCATCTTGTCGATGGTGGAGACACCGTCTCGGTTGATGTCGCTCATCTTCACGCTCGTTACGGAGGAGGTGAGGTTGCGGCGGTCGATCTGCTGGTAACCCGTGACGACGACATCCTGCAGTGTCTGCGAGTTATCTTCCATGATGATGACGGCATAGTCGGTGTTGCGTCCCTGCCAATGGGCGGGCTTCATGCCGATGTACGACACGTTGAGCACGATACGCGTGTCTTTAGCGTCGAGTGAGAACTTGCCGTCGATGTCACTCACCGTGCTCACCTTGCCATCGCGGTCGCGGATGATGGCACCCGTGATAGGCTCGCCTTTAGAGTCGGTGACCAGGCCTTGTAGCTTGCGGCCCAAGCCAATCTCTTTGTCCTGTGGCGTGTTGGCAACCTTGAGGATGACGAGGGCGTTGTCTTTCTCTTCCACGCGGAGGGCATGGCCGTGGATGATGGCACGTACCACGTTGATAGCTTTCATGCTATGAGCGCTGAACGTGACGCGGTAGTCGACATCAGCATAGTTGTACTGAATGCTCAGACCGGCGAGCTTCTCCACTTTATGAAGAGCTGTCGTGGCGCGCTCTGCATTGAAACTGACGCTGATGGGCTTGTTGGCCTGAGCAAAGAGACTGAGGCTCATGCACAGGAGGAAAACAATAGACAATAGTTTTCTTTTTACCATGAAAATCTCTCTATTAATGTTTAATCTGTTATAATATTCGTTTGTTATGGTTACGCATTGCTATTAAAACTTGTACGTATAAAGAATGTTAAATCGTTATTCTTGTTAACAGATTGCGAATGGATGGAAGAATTATTCGTAATTTTGCACATTATTATATTATGTACCGAACGACGAACAATAACGATATCGACAAGATGCGGCGGTTGTATGAACAGTTCTACGACCGTCTCTTTCTCTACGCCCGTACTTTCTTAGACGACGTGGAGGAATCGCGCGATGTCGTGAGTGAGACGTTCCAGACGGTGTGGGAGCGGTGGCAGAACGATGTCCGTGACCCGGGCTCTTCCTATCTATATACCATTGTGCGTAACCGTTGTCTTGACCGGCTGCGCCGGTCGAAAGCTTCCATCAACTATCGGGAGGAGGCGATTCATAGTGAAGCATTCAGTAACGATGAGGAGGTTCAGGAGTTTGAAAAGCGCGTGAGCCTTATCCATCAAGCGGCGGAGAGCCTCGATGAGCCGGGACGAACCATCCTGCGGTGTACCTATTATGACAAACTGACTTACCGTGAGACCGCAGAGAAGCTCGGGATCAGCGAGAACATGGTGCATAAGCATATGCTGAAAGTGTTTAAGCAGCTGCGTAAGTTGCTGTCGAAGGAAATGTTAAACAATGACAATCGATAGGCACCGTATCATGATTCTTCACGTACCATATATAAAATAGGGAAAATGTTGAAAGATAATTATACAGATGAGCAGTTAGGGTTTGAGGCCCGTCGGGCGCTGTTGTCCGATGACCCTGTGCCTGATGCCGGAGAGGCGTTTGCAGAGTTCTGCGAGCGCAACGGCTTGGCAGCACCGGGTGTAGACCCTTCTGCTGTTGTGTCTCATCGCCGCCTCTCCTTCCGTCTGCTACTGACGGGTGCCGTGGCAGCAGCTGCTGTCGCGTTATCTTTCGTGTTTATTCTTCCCCGTCTGCGCTCAAAGAACAAAGAGGATGCTTTAGCCCGCTTACAGGCTACGATGGTACGTGTTCCTGCGCGTCAACAGCAGGTGGCGGGCAGTCGAGTCTATGCATCGGTGGCGGTACCGGGGAGCGTGAGTCTCTCTTTCTCGGGACAGGGCGGAGCGACATCTTCTACGAACGGCATGGGGTTTACCGTCGCCTCCGATAAGACTATCCATATCGAAAAGAGCGATGATAACACGGCAGCTACGCTCACCGTTCCGCAGGGCCATGTGGCACAGATTGTGCTCACCGATGGTACCCGGGTGTGGCTCAATGCCGACAGTCGTCTTTATTTTCCACGCAGTTTCAGCCGTGACGAGCCGCGTCGCGTGCGTTTGGAAGGGGAGGCTTACTTTGAGGTTCATCACGACAGTCACTGGCCGTTTATCGTGGATGGTGGTAGCTTGGAGACGAAGGTCCTCGGCACTCAGTTCTCAGTTCGTGCCTATGCAGGTGAGAAGCCGTGCGTGATGCTTGTCAGCGGACGCGTGCAGGTAGGAGCCTCTTCGCCAAAGGTACGGCCGTGCCTGCTCAGTCCCGGAGAACAGACCATCCTTGGAGCCCAAGGCCTGCAGACATCCGCAGCCGACCTTGAGACCGGCTTGGCTTGGAAAGACGGCCGGTTCTATTTCGAAGGTGCTACGCTCCGCGATATCTTGGTCGAGATAGGGCGGTGGTACAACTACGATGTGGTCTTCACGGGCCATGGCGCTTATCCTGACCGTCTCCACTTCAGTGGTTTGCGCTCCATGAATATCACGGATATTGTCGATCAACTTAACATGATATCGCGTGCCCATATCACCTTGAAACGGCAGACGATAGAGGTGGAATAACGCAATAGTTTATGCTGAAGATTATCCTGATGATGGTGTGCGGCATCGTTGTTGGCCGCATGCTGAGGAGAAAGAAGTTGGGGTGGCTCTCACCGCTCACCACCATTCTCATCTGGGCCTTGCTGTTTCTCTTGGGCATTGAGGTGGGAGGAGATGAACACATCATCCACAGCCTGAGCCGCTTGGGCGCCGAGGCCGTGGCGATAGCACTTGCAGCTTCTTTGGGCAGTGCGTTGTTTGCCTTGTGGCTTTGGCGATGGTCAACGAATAAGGGAACGAAAGGAGAGAAAGCATGAAAGGTAGCCTCGTCATCATTGGGTTCTTCATTCTCGGTTTCGTCTGTGGCCTCTTCCATCTTCTTCCACCTGAAATAGCCGACAGCGACGTGAGTTTTGTGGCTCTGTGTGCGCTTATCTTCTGTGTAGGTATCAGTATCGGTTCCGACAGTGAGGTGCTCTCGACCCTCCGTCATACCAGTCCCCGTCTTCTCTTATTGCCGCTCTGCACCTTTGGCGGCACACTGGCGGGATGCCTCGCTGTGAGTTTTGTCCTTCCCGGCATGCGGCTGACCGACTGCTTCGCCATTGGCTCCGGATTTGGCTACTACTCGCTTTCCAGTATCTTCATCACGCAGTACCGCGGAGCGGCCCTCGGCACTGTGGCCTTGCTTGCCAATATCGTGCGTGAGCTCCTCACGCTGCTCTGTTCGCCGCTCCTTGCCCGTTGGTTCGGACCCTTAGCTCCTATCAGTGTGGGTGGCGCGACCTCCATGGACACCACCTTGCCTATCATCACGCGCTATAGTGGTAAGGACCTCGCCACGCTCTCCGTCTTCCATGGCTTCGTCATGGATTTCAGCGTTCCCTTCCTCGTCACGTTCTTCTGTGGGTAGTACCATCCGTTTGTTGCATGACAATGAATGGTTGTTATGCGATTGTTACTTTTCTCAAAAGAAAGCTAAATCGTTCTGTTGGCGTTAAACTTTCACCCGTTTTCTCTCTTCCAATGATTAATCGCGACAAAAAATTAATAACGAATACATGTGACGTATTCCATCAACACGAATGATTATGAAGAAGATTATGATGACCTTGGCTGTTGCCCTGATGCTGTCGGGCGCAGTTTTTGCACAGCGTAGTAACAAGAATGGTGAGCGTCCTACCCAAGAGCAGATCGCTCAGCGTATGACGGAGCGGATGGCGAGCACCTATGGCCTGACGGACGCGCAGAAGACAAAGGTGCTGGCGCTGAACAAGAAATATGCGGGTAAGCTTCCTATGGGTGGCTTCCGTGGCGGCAGGGGCGCCAGAGGTTCGCAGCAGACGGCCAAAACCGATGCCCAGACCGGTGCCACTCAGCAGGCTCCCTCTTCGGAGGAGCGCGCTAAGCGCCGTCAGGAGATGAAGGCCAACCGTGAGGCTTATCAGAAAGAGTTGAAGGCTATCTTCACCGATGCGCAGTATCAGAAATACACGGAGAACGAAAAGGCTCGCATGCAGCGCCATCAGACACGCGCTAAGAGCCAGGAGTAGTTCGTGGGTGGGCAGTCGCGATGCGACTGCATACACAACACACAACAAAAAAGCCGCTGGATGGTATTTTCGTAGGGGCGGCCACAAGGGCCGCCCCTACGTGTATAAGTTTATCCGAAGTTATCATACATAATGCTCTCGGGCTCCACGCCGAGACTGTCAAGATAATCGGTGACGGTCTTGATCAGCATTGGTGGTCCGCAGAGGTAGTACTCGCAGTCTTCAGGAGCCTCATGATCCTTAAGGTACGTGTCGCGGACGCAGTTGACAGCAAAGCCAGCATAGTATTTCACGCCGGCTGCATCAGCCTTCGGGTCCGGACGGTCGAGAGAGAGGTGCATGTGGAAGTTGGGGAACTCCTTCTCTAACTCCCAGAAGTCTTCGAGGAAGAAAGCCTCGGAGAGAGAACGGGCACCATAGAAGAAGTGCATCTCACGGTCGGTGCAGTGGATCTGACGCGTCATATACATGATCTGTGAGCGCAGCGGAGCCATGCCGGCACCACCACCGATCCAAATCATCTCTTTCTTGGAGTTGAACTTCGGGTGGAAGTCACCGTAAGGGCCGCTCATGCGCACCTTGTCGCCTGGCTTGAGCGAGAAGATGTAGCTGGAGCCGATACCTGTCGGCACATCCTGGAAGCCGACCTGTGGACGTGGCTTGAATGGAGTGGAGGCGATACGCACCGTCAGCGTGATGATGTCACCCTCGGCGGGATAGTTGGCCATAGAGTAGGCACGTATTGTTGGCTCGGGGTTGTGGGCCTTGAGGGAGAAGATGTTGAACTTCTTCCATGCACCGATATACTCGTCGCCGATGAGCGACTTGTCGAAGTCCTTGTCGTAGTCGATGGTGTCGTAAGCGGGGATGTAGATCTGAGCGTAGGAGCCAGGGATGAAGTCCATGTGCTCACCCGGTGGCAGCGCCACCTTGAACTCCTTGATGAAGCTCGACACGTTCTTGTTGGAGATGACGGTGCACTCCCATTCCTTGACGTTGAGGATAGCGTCGGAGACCTTGACGCTGAGGTCGCCGTGTACCTTTGTCTGGCATCCGAGGCGCCAGTGGTCCTTGATCTCTTTACGTGTGAAGTGGCCCTTCTCGGTGTCGAGGATCTCACCGCCACCTTCAAGTACCTGCAGACGGCACTGTCCGCAGCTGCCTTTACCGCCGCAAGCAGAGGAGAGATGCACGCCGTTCTCGTTGAGGGTAGAGAGCAGTGAGCCGCCCTGTTCGACCTCCAGTTTCTTGTCGCCGTTGATGGTGATCGTCACCTTTCCGCTCGGGCTGAGATATTTCTTAGCGATAAGCAGCACCACCACCAAGATGAGGATGGTGATGAGAAACACTGCTATGCTTACGCCTATAAATTGTCCCATGTTATTGTTGTTTTACTTTGTTTTCTTTTGTGCGGTCTTCCTGCGACCTTTTGTTCAGTCTCATTCAACCGTCTCTGTCTTCTTTATTCTTTCTTCTTTATTCTTTAGCGAAGTGTCAGAACTGCAGTCCGCTGAAGCACATCATAGCCATAGCCATGAGGCCGACGGTGATGAAGGCGATGCCCATGCCCTGAAGCGGCTTGGGAACGTCGCAGTACTCCATCTTCTCACGGATGGCACCGAACATGACGATGGCGAGCGTCCAGCCCAGACCGCTGCCCAAAGCATAGGCGACGCTGTCTCCGAAGTTGGAGATAGCCTGTGCGTTGGTGACGGGGAGCTTGATACGCTGCTGCATGAACAGCGAGGCACCCATGATGGCACAGTTCACGGCGATCAGTGGGAGGAAGATACCCAAGGCTGCATAGAGCGACGGTGAGAACTTCTCAACGGCCATCTCCACGAGCTGTGTGATACCGGCGATGATAGCGATGAAAAGGATGAAGCTCAGATAGCTCAGGTCAACGCCCTGAACGAGGCAGTTGGGGCCGAGCACATACACCTGAAGAAGATAGTTGATAGGCTCGGTGATGACGAGCACGAAGGTCACAGCGAGACCAAGACCAAGTGAGGTCTTGACGTTCTTGCTTACTGCTAAGTATGAACACATACCGAGGAAGTAAGCGAAGATCATGTTGTCTACGAAGATAGACCGGAAGAATAATGCTATAGCGTGTTCCATTATATTGAGTTTTTGAGTTCCTGAGTTTTTGAGTTTTTGAGTTTTTGAGTTCCTGAGTTGTTGAGTTGTTGAGTTGTTGAGTTTTTGATAACTTATAAACTCATTAACTCATTAACTTATTAACTCATTAACTTACAAACTTACAAACTCATTAACTTACAAACTAATAAACTAATAAACTAATAAACTTACCAACTCACTTATTTGTCTTCTTTTACAAAGAAAGCGCGGTTGATCCAGATGACGCAGCCGATGAGGATCAGTGCGGTGCACGACATTGTCATCATGCCGTTGTTGATATAGCCGCAGTCGTAGGCGCCCTGTGGAATGATCTGGAAGCCGAGGAGCGAGCCTCTGCCAAAGAACTCACGGAAAGCACCGACGATGACAAGGATCATGGCGTAGCCTAATCCGTTGCCCAGACCGTCGAGGAACGAGGGCCAGGGCTTGTTCATCATGGCGAAAGCCTCGAGGCGACCCATGAGGATACAGTTGGTGATGATCAGACCGACGTAGACGCTCAGCTGTACGCTGACGTCATAGGCGAAGGCCCCGAGAATCTGGTTGACGATAGTCACCAAGGCTGCCACCACAACGAGCTGCACGATGATGCGGATACGCATCGGGATAGTGTTGCGGATGAGCGAGATGATGACGTTGGAGAAAGCCGTGATGACCGTAACTGCCAGTCCCATGACGATGGCAGGCTTGAGCTGTGAGGTCACGGCAAGGGCACTACAGATACCGAGCACCTGAACCATGATAGGGTTGTTCAGATGCAGAGGCTCTATGAATGCCGCTCTATTTTGTTTCGAAAATAAACTCATAATAATATATTATATGTGTTATATAATATGTGTTTTGTAGTTACTTGCTATTAAGGAACTTCAAGAACTTCCCGAGCCCGTTGTGCAGCATGTTGGACACACCGTTGGAGGTCAGCGTGGCGCCCGTGACGGCATCGACCTGGGTCTCAGGGTCAGTTACCTTCTTTTGCACCGACAGTGCGATGTCGCTGCGGTCGTTGCCCTTGAAGAGCTTCTTGCCCTGGAATTTCTCCTGCCATTTCTGGTTGTCCTTGATCTCAGCACCGAGGCCGGCAGTCTCACTCTCATGGTTGAAGTAAGCGCCGTAGACCGTCGACTTGTCGTCGTTGACCGACACGAAGCCGCTGATGCCGCCCCACAGACCCATACCGGTCATGGAGAAGACATACTTGGTCTTGCCGTCGACGTTGCAGATGAACATCTCACTGCCGTCCACGGTCTTCTCCTGCTTCACAACACTATTGTATTTAGCCTCTGCTGCCTTGTCATCTAAGTTGCGGATGTTGAGGCTGTAGAGAATCTGTTTCTTCTTTGCCAGTGCTTCATTGGCAGTCTGCATGGGCTTGAGCGCCTGGTAGACAAAGGCAAGGAGAAACGCCACTATCACGACGATGATCGCCGAATAGATAATGGTATATGAATTACTGTTCGTTTTCATGTCTGTTCGTTTTTCTTGTCCTAATTATTCTGAAACCTTGCTGCGCTTAGCCCGCTTGGAGATGTTGCATTCAACGACACAGTAGTCGATGAGCGGAGCGATCATGTTACCGAAGAAGATGGCGAGCATCATACCTTCAGGATAGCCCTGGTTCTTCACGCGGACAATGATAGCCATGGCACCGACGATGAAGCCGTAGATCCATTTACCCGTCTCTGTGCGTGCGGAGGTCACCGGGTCGGTAGCCATGAACACGGCACCGAAGCAGAAGCCGCCGAGGATGAGGTGCTCCCACCAAGCGATAGGAGAGGCACCCGTAGCATGGAAGATGGCACCCATGACGCTGCCGCCGATGAAGACGCTCAGCATGGTCTTCCAGCTGGCGATACCGGTCCACAAGAGGATGACGGCGCCGATGGCGATGGCGATGACCGATGTCTCACCGATAGAACCCGGCATGAGACCCGTGATCATGTTGCATACGCTGGTGTCCATCGGTGTGCCCTGTGCGAGGTGAGCAAGGGGCGTAGCCATGGTGAAGGTGTCGGGGAGCGTGTTGCCCAAGCCAAAGATGCTGTCCTTTGCCACCCATACGGCGTCGCCAGTCATCTTCGACGGATAAGAGAAGAAGAGGAACATACGTGCGCCGATAGCGACGTTGAAGATGTTCATACCCGTGCCGCCGAAGATCTCCTTACAGAAGATGACGGAGAAGGCACAAGCCAAAGCTAAGATCCACAATGGCGTGGTGACTGGGATGATGAGCGGGATGATGATACCCGATACGAGGTAACCTTCCTGAATCTCTTCACCTTTCCACTGTGCCCAGGCAAACTCGATGCCGAGGCCGACGATGTAGCTCACGAGAATCTTCGGGAGCACGGCGAGGAAGCCGTAGCCGAATATGCTCCAGAACGATGCCGAGGCAAGGGTGCCGGCGGCGAGATAGTTCTGGTAGCCCACATTGTACATGCCGAAGAGCATGGCGGGCAGCAGGGCGATGACCACGAAGCTCATGATGCGCTTCGAGTCGATGGCGTCGTGAATAGACACGCCGCTCGCCGAGGTGGTGTTGGGCACGAAGAGGAACGACTCGAAACCCTCGTACACGCTCCGGAAAGCATGCAGCTTGCCGCCGTCCTCAAAGTTCGGCCGTATCTTATCGAAATATTTCTTTAATGCGTTCATTCCAAATATTGGATATTATTATTGGAAAATTCTATTGAGACTTTAACTAAACGCTGTAACTCTATTACGCGTTCTCTTTTCTCAGGATGTCAAGACCCTCACGGACAATCTTCTGCAAGGGAAGCTTTGAACTGTCCACAAACTCGGCCAGGGCAAAGTCCTCGGGAGCCACTTCATAGATACCGAGCTGCTCCTGCTTGTCGATGTCACCGGCGATGATAGCCTTGATGAGATATTCAGCGTAGATGTCCATGGGCAGCACCTTGTCGTATTCGCCACTCATGATCATGTGTCGCTCACCGCCTTTGATACGTGCGTCGAGGTCATAGGTCTTCTTCTTACCGAAGAGCCAGGAGAAGTAACTGTGGTTGACCGAGAACTCCTTCGTGCGCGGCATGATCCATCCGAGCGTCTCGTTGACGTCGTCTCCCTCGGGGATGACTGTCACCTCAGAGGTGTGAGCGCCGAGGAACCCGTCGAGGGTGTCGTGCGTACCTGTCAGCGGGTTGCCGTTGATGATACGGGTGTGCTCTTCCTGGGTGAGGCGTCCGTTGAGGATATCCTTCAGCGGAGTGCCCACCTTCACGTCGGTGTAAGCCGGTGACTTTACGCGGCTGCCGGCCACGGCGATGGTGCGTGTGAGGTCCACCTTACCTGTGAGGAACAGACGACCGATGAAGATGACGGCTGTGGGGTCAACGGTCCACACCGTCTTGCCCTTGCTCATCGGACTGATGTGGTTGATCTGCACGTCAACGTTGCCAGCGGGGCAGGGACCGTCGAAGACATTGAGATCCACACCTTCCACGCTCGTCAGCGTCGGAGCTGTCTGCTCAGCGCCTGTGCCGAGATGTACGGGAGCGATGCGTGCGAGCGCTTTCAGACCTGTCTTGAACGCCTCTTCGTTACCTTGAAGCTCAAACTCAAAGTCGCATGCCAACGGCATGTCACGAAGGGCAGAAACAAAAATACCGTCGGGCTGGGTCTGAGCACTGGCCACGACGGCATAAGGCATCTGGTTGATGTAGCCAAAGAGCCCTGCTTCCAAAAGCTTGTTTTTCACGGCTTCGCCGTCGAGCGAAGCGACATCAGCCTTCCCATAGTCGTGGGCCTGCTGCTCGGCGTCGGCTTCTACCGTCACCATGAGCACCTTACGGCGTGCGCCTCTCACCACGGCCTTGACGGTGCCGCTAACGGGTGAGGCAAAGCCCATCTCAGGACAAGCTTTGTTTACGAACAAAGGCTCACCGGCAAGCACATGGTCGCCTTCCTTCACTGCCACCTTCGGAGTGATGCCAGGAAACGACAAAGGGGAGAGACCGTAAACGGAGGATGCAGCGGTTGCCACCTTCTCTTTTGCAGCCTTCCCTGCCAGGTTAATGTCTAAGCCTTTACGCAACTTAATTACATTTGCCATAAAACAGATAAAAGATATTTGGTGTACTGCGTGCAAATTTAATCATTTTTTGGACCAATTGACAGAAATCCAACGTCTTTTTTCTTCTTTAAAGGCG
The DNA here is from genome assembly GCA_902792635.1 of uncultured Prevotellaceae bacterium. Taxonomy (GTDB): domain Bacteria; phylum Bacteroidota; class Bacteroidia; order Bacteroidales; family Bacteroidaceae; genus Prevotella. Next base: position 32,155 of record CADBAG010000019.1, read on the forward strand.
ATTTTTTGTCTAATTTTGCACGAGGGAAAGTGCAAGCTGCCCACATTGCAACATTCACGTAACATTCACTTTATAAATTCTGCTTGAAGAGACTCAGACGCATCATAAACATCATCCTTTGGGTGACGGTAGGCCTTTATCTCACCGTCATTGCCCTTGTGCATGTCCCTGCCGTGCAGTCGGCACTGGGACGGGCCGTGGCGTCTGCTGTCTCTAAGAAGCTCGGTACGGCCGTATCGGTGGGGCGCGTTGAAGTGGGCTTGTTCAACCGTGTCATCCTCGACGATGTGGCGATGCTCGATCAGCGTGGCAAGCATATGTTGTGGACCTCCCGTCTTTCGGCAAAATTCAGTTATAAAGACCTTGTGCAGGGCCGCGTGACGATCACCTCTGCTCAAATCTTCACACCGAAGTTTAATCTCTATCAGGAGAATGCTTCTACAAAGCCTAACTTCCAGTTTGTCCTCGACTCGCTTGCCTCTAAGGACAAGTCGCAGAAGTCGCATCTCAATCTCGCCATCAACAGCTTGATTATCCGCCACGGGCAGATGGCATGGAACAGGCTCGACAAGCCGGTGGTCAAGATCTTTGATATCAATCATCTGAAGGTGACGGATATCAGTTCGCACATTATTTTTAATATTACCGATGGCGACAACTATAATCTTTATTTGAAACGTTTGTCGCTCCGTGAGGCTTCTGGTCTTGACATCCGAGCGTTATCATTCAAGGCGAAGGCCACGAAGCAGTCGGCAAGTCTCGACAACTTCTATTTAGCGCTCCCACGCTCGGAGATTGCTATCCCGCATGCGGAGACAGATATGAAGAACGGAGAGCGGACCTTTAAAGCCACGTTAGGTTTGTCGCGCATCAACCTCGCCGACTTGCGGGCGCTCGTCCCCGATTTTGCCTCCATCGCCCGTCCGTTGCTCGTTCGCGCCTCTGTCAATGGGGTAGGGAAGCGTGTCTCTATCTCTCAGCTTGACCTCTCTTTGCCTCAATATGCGGGCTACAATAGTTTTGCGAAACCTTCCGACCTGCGCCTTTCTGCCGTGGGCGGCCTTGTGTTAGGCAAGTCCTTGCGCTGGCATGCTGTGGTACGGCAGTTTCATGCCAATGCCAATGTCGTGAAATATTTTGCGGGGAAGGTGCCGGAAGCGGTAATGCGTCTTGGCAATGTTGCTTTCCGTGGCTCGGCTTCGGGACGCGGGGCTGACCTCATGGCGAAAGGAGAGCTGCATACCGGAGCGGGCAATGTAGCCTTAGATGTCCGAAAGACCGGCAGCCGTATTGGCGGTCACATTGCTACAAAGGCTTTCGCATTGGGAACAGTGTTAGCTAATCCTCATTTCGGTTTGCTATCTGCAGACCTTGAGGGGATTGGCGACATGAAAGCGAAACGGTTCAGTGCTAAAGGTCTCGTATCACGCTTCGACTATAATAACTATGTCTATCGTAACATCACACTCGACGGCTCCTATGCTGATGGCTTGGCTGAAGGACGCGTGAACATCAACGATCCGAACATCAGTCTTGCGGCAGAGGGTGGCGCCCGGCTCTTAGGCGCAGAGAAAGCCGTGCATCTTAAGGCGACGGTCGCACGTTTCCTTCCGTCGGCGTTGAATATGCTCAAAGGCCGTCTTGCCAATGCTACCTATGGCGGTACGGTGGACGCCAACTTCCGTGGACGCGACATCAATACGGCAGACGGATATCTCCGTGTCGGCAACTTCTCGATGAAGCAAGGCAACGACACCTATAGCCTCGACTCACTCAACTTCCGCGCCGGACATTCCGCCCGCGGTCATTACCTGCTCATGCACAGCAACTTCGGTGCAGCGGCTGTGTATGGTAAGTTCGACTATGCCGCATTGCCTCAGGCTGTCGAAAACGTCATCGTAAAGAAACTGCCGGGTATCACGAACCTCGCCTCGTTCCGTTACCGTCCTATCCATGCGGGTGAGGTGAGCTTTGCCGCCCGTCTCACTGACAGTAAGTGGGCACGGCCTTTCCTTAACATGCCGCTCGATATCCTCGACACAGTCAACGTGCGGGCCACCTTCGGTCGCGACGGCTCCTCGCTCGACGCTGACCTCTCGGCACCCGACATTATCTATGGAGACCGCCATCTGAAGAACATCCGTTCTACCATCCGCACGATCGACGGAATTCTCTCTATCGATGCAGGTCTCACGAATATGCGGACAGAGGTACTCGGCACCGACCTCGGTTTGCGGGCGGCAGCCGGCAATGACCATATCACGGCGAACCTATCCCTCGATAATCATGCTGCCTCACAACGGCTCCGTGGCACGTTGAGCTCCGACGTCGCCTTCCGCAAGGACATGGAGGGTAAGACGCTGGCACTGCTCAACTTCAATGAGTCGCAGGTGCATATCGGCGACTCTCTCTATACGGTCCATCCCTCTACTATCCTCTACAGCAAAAACCACTTAGAGGTTCACGACTTCCTCATCTCCGGCGGCAAGCAGCGCATCCTCGTCGCGGGCTCGGGCTCTGCCAGTGACCGCGACTCACTGACGGCTAAGCTGACGAATGTCAACGTGAACTATATCCTTAATCTTGTCAACTTCCACTCCGTTAAATTCGACGGGGCTGCGTCGGGTACGGCGAGTGTGAAGGGACTCTTCAGCAGTCCCGATGTCAATGGCAGTCTGCGCGTCGATAACTTCAAACTGATAGATGGCCGCCTCGGTACGCTCTATGCCAATGTAGGGTGGAAACTCAGCGAGGGTCAGATCAACATTGATGGCGTTACCAAAGACACTATCCGTGAAGGCAAGACCGTCATACCCTCTCATACCGTTGTGCAAGGCTATGTCTCCACGAAGCACCATTATATCGACCTCGGCATGAAGCTCATCAACTCGCGTGCCGAGTTCTTAGGTACCCTCGCTTCCAGTTTCCTGAGCGATGTGGACCTGCGCGGCAATGGGGACCTGCGGTTGTGGGGCGACCTGAGTAAGCTGAACCTCACGGGCGACATCACCACCGACGGTGCGATGACGATCAAGCCGACGGGCGTGCGCTATTATGTCAACGGCGGTAAGGTCCGTTTCATTGAGAACGAGATACAACTGCTCGACGACCCCATCCGCGATGCCTATGGCAACCAGGGCGTGGTCAGTGGAGCCATCCACCATCAGCATATCAGTCATATCACAGCCGACATCAGTGCGCGCGCCGATCGTCTCTTGGCTTATAACCTTGACGGGTCCGATGGCAGCAGTTTCTATGGAAAGGTATTCGGCACAGGTGACGTGACCGTTAAGAGTCGTCCCGGTACGCTCGATGTCAACGTCAATGTCACGCCAACGAAGGGCTCGGAGGTAGTGTACGACATCACCAGCACCACGGCACCGGATGCCCAGGACTTTGTCCACTGGCATGACCGCAATGCTTCCGTCGCAAAGCGCGACAGCACCAATAGGTCGGTTGAAGACAGTATCCCCGACATCCCTACGGATATCCATCTCAGCTTGCTCATCAATGCCAACCCGAGTGCGACGCTCCGCCTCATCACCGACAAGGCGACGGGCGACTATATCACGCTCAATGGCGCCGGAACGCTTCGTGCCTCCTATTTTAATAAAGGTGGGCTCGACATCTTCGGGACTTATACCGTGGAGCGCGGTATCTATAGTCTGACGATACAGAACATCATCAAGAAGGTCTTCACTTTCTCCCAGGGAGGCACCATCACCTTCGGCGGTGATCCTTACAGTGCCATCCTGAAGTTGCGCGCCTTGTATTCTATCGCCTCCGTCAGCCTCTCCGACCTGCAGATGGGCAGAAGCTTCTCGTCGAACAATGTGAAGGTGAACTGTATCATGGACATCACCGGTACGCCGGCAAACCCGCAGGTGAGCTTCGATCTTGACTTCCCCACGATGAGTTCCGACACGAAGCAGATGATAGCGAGCATCATCAATGGTCAGGAAGAGATGAACCAGCAGGTGCTCTACCTTCTTGCCGTAGGCCGGTTCTATTCGCGGGGTACGAATAACGCTACGGCGCAGTCTAACCAGACGTCGCTTGCCATGCAGAGTATCCTCAGTGGACAGCTCAGTCAGCAGATCAACAACGTCATCGGTGGACTCATGAAGAACAGCAACTGGAACTTTGGCGCTAATATCTCCACGGGCGATGAGGGATTCAACAATGCTGAGTATGAAGGACTGTTCAGTGGTAACCTGCTCAACAACCGCCTTGTCTTCAATGGGCAGATTGGTTACCGCGACAATGCCAATGCCACGACCTCGTTCATTGGTGATTTCGACCTGCGTTATCTCATCTTCCCCAATGGCAACTTCAGTGTGCATGTCTACAATCAGGCCAACGACCGTTATTTTACGCGCAACACGCTCAACACGCAGGGCGTTGGTTTCATTCTCAAGAAGGATTTCGGCAGTCTCCGCGACTTGTTTTCGTTCGAGAGAAAAAAGAAGAAAAAGGCAGGGAAATAACAGTATTGTTGGGTGCGTCTGCACCTCGGAGAGGTGCTACATGGTTAGCCCCAGGTAAGGAGCGCAGCGACGCAACCTGGGGCTAGATTTGGTGTGATTTTGTTGCAATCAGGCCTCGAAGAGGGCGAACATGGTCTAAGTGAAAGAAATTTGTTGGTAACCGTGTTCGCCCTCTTCGAGGCCGGTATTCAAGTCATCCTCTCCCATCCAACCCCACGTTTCGGCTGCGCCTCACGTGGGGCTAACTTAGTACAACCTCTTCGAGGTTGACTGGTTGTTTATTCTTTAAAACTTTTCCACAACTTGTTGTCAGGCAACGGCGAGACGACATGGATCTTTTCTTTTGATACAGGATGGATGAACTCCACCTCGTGGGAAAGGAGGGAGATGCTGCCGTCGGGATTAGAGCGTCGTGCTCCGTATTTGAGGTCACCCTTGATCGGACAACCCATAGCCGCAAGCTGACAGCGTATCTGATGGTGGCGTCCCGTGAGAAGATGGATCTCCAACAAGTGATAGTTGTCACTGTTGGCTATCACCTTATATTTTAGAATGGCTTTCTTTGCCCCCGGCACTTCATGGTCGTAGGCATGGCTCTTGTTCTGCTTCTCGTTGCGTGTGAGCCAATGTGTCAGCGTACCTTCGGGCTGAGGCGGCATCTCGTGGGTGATGGCCCAATAGGTCTTATGCACTTCGCCCTTACGGAACATGTCGTTCAGTCGTGACAGCGCCTTAGACGTTCGGGCAAAGACGACAAGGCCCGCCACAGGACGGTCAAGGCGATGCACCACGCCGAGGAACACGTTGCCCGGTTTGTAATACTTCGCCTTGATATATTCCTTCACCGTCTCCGAGAGCGGGCGGTCGCCGGTCTTGTCGCCTTGCACGATCTCACCACTCTCCTTGTAGACGATGATGATATGATTATCTTCGTAAAGCGGTCTCATTACATATTCATGCCGCCGTCGACCTGGATGACCTGACCGGAGATGTAACTCGAGAGGTCAGAAGCGAGGTAGAGGGCTGTGTTGGCGATGTCATCGACCGTTCCGGCACGACGAAGCGGAATGTTCTTGATCCAAGCCTTACGGATATCATCGGGCAGAGCCTGTGTCATGGCAGTGTCGATGAAGCCCGGAGCGATGGCGTTGGCGCGGATGCCTTTAGAACCCATTTCCTGACCGATACTCTTGGCCAGAGCGATGAGGCCGGCCTTAGAAGCAGCGTAGTTGCACTGTCCGGCGTTGCCGTGAACACCGACGACACTCGACATGTTGATGATTGAACCATTGCGCTGACGCATCATCACCGGAACGCAAGCGTGGATGAAGTTGAAGGCCGACTTCAGGTTGACGTTGATGACAGCGTCCCACTGCTGCTCTGTCATGCGGAGCATCAGGCCGTCCTTCGTGATACCTGCGTTGTTGACGAGGATATCGATAGAGCCGAACTCCTCTTTCACCTTTGCCACGACGTCGGCTGTCTGAGCGAAGTCGGCAGCGTTGCTGGCATAACCCTTGGCCTTGACGCCGAGAGCCTGGATGTCACGCTCGGTCTGCAGACCGCCGTGCTCCTCGTCGATGAACAAATCGGTGAAGGCGATGTTCGCACCTTCCTTAGCAAACTTCAAGGCAATGGCCTTGCCAATGCCGCGTGCAGCACCTGTGATAAGGGCTGTCTTTCCTGTTAAAAGTCCCATAATTATTTGGTGTATATATTTTTATAGATTATCAACCCATCGGTTCCCACTCTTTGTGTGTAACCATATGTAAAAAGCTACTGTGATAATAAGCAGCCCAGTGAAGAATATTGCAACAGATCCCATATGCTCAACCTCGTATTATTTTGCAAAAATACATCATTTCAGCGAGAATGGCAAGAAAATAGGAGAAATATTGCTTTTATCCAACAATCTTCCAATCATCGATGCAGCGCTTCTGCCGGTTGAAATTCACACCAACCTTATATAATTTGCGGGGATCGGTGGTAAAAGGTGCGGCATAGCCCTTTTCGTCGATCTGCCGAAGGGCGGCGTCGGCACTCTTGTCGTATTTGAACTCAAAGATATAAATGTAGTCTTTCGTCTTGGCTATCATGTCAATACGTCCGTCGCTGATCGTGCGCTCGACCTCAGTGTAGAAGCCCAAGAGCCTTGTGATGAGGCAGAAAGCATTCTGGAAGTAGAGTTCGGCGTTGCCTACAATCTTATAGTCGGTGTCGGCAAAGAGCACTGCCATGCGTTTCATGAAATCTTCGGGCTTACCCTTCCTTAGATCACGAATAAACTGTCCGATGTACATGGGGGTCGCATCTTTCTCAATATTAGTATAGTAGGGCAGCAGATACTGAGTGAACCCTTCCGAAACCTCTTCGTTGGGGAACCCTAAGTGATAAGATTGGAACTCGGCATCATACCCCTTGATCGTCAGATATCCACTCTGATAGAGGATAGGTACAGGCGAGACATCCACGGAGTCGACGGAGTTGAGGAAGTCGCCGGACACCTCTTCCTCCGTGAGGTTTGGGAGGTAGTAGTTGTCTCGTTTGAGCAGTTGGACAAGGAAGGATGGCGTGCCGGACTCAAACCAATAGCTGCCGAGCTCACCTGTAGCAAAAGTATTCAGCAGGCTGAAGGGATTATAAATGTCTACTCCCTTCTGTCGGAAATGATAGCCGTCATAGCGTTTTTTCAGTTTCTCGGCAGCCTCATCAAAACTGACGCCGTGTGCATCGGCGATGTCCTGCACGGATGTCTTGAAATAAGTCATCAGTTCATCCTCGGTAATTCCGCATATGCCTTGATACCGTGCATCCATGGAAATATCAACGAGGTTGTTGAGGTCGCTGAACACGCTGACCTTTCCGAACTTCGTCACACCCGTGAGGAAAGCGAACTTGATATATTCATCTTGAGTCTTGAGCACGGAGTAGAAAGCTTTCAGCGTGTTGCGGAAATGATCCTGAAGCTCCGGGCTGCTGATGGCTTGTAGCATCGGCTTGTCGTATTCGTCCACGAGAATGACGACACGCTGATTATGTTTCTTTGCGATACGCTCGATAAGACCTTTGAAGCGAAGCTCCGGCGTTACTTCGGAAGGATATTTGCCGTAATTGTCCTCCAACTTACAGAGAAAGTCGTTGAGCACGTGGAACAGAGCGTCTTCGGAGTCGTACTTACCTGTATTGAGGTCAAGATAGATGACGGGATAGACCGTCCAGTTCTTCTCTAACTGCTCTAATGCCAACCCATGGAACAAGTCCTTCTGCCCGCGGAAATAAGCAGCCATTGTGGAGACAAGCAATGACTTGCCAAAACGGCGCGGGCGACTAAGAAAATAGTAACGGCCTCGGTCCGCCAGTTGGTAGATGAGGGCTGTCTTGTCCACATAGGCGTAGCCATCCATGCGGAGACTCTTGAAGTTCTGTATTCCGATAGGGTATTTCATACGTCGTACATTTTTCTGCAAACTTACACAAAAACTCTCACATTATGCCTTTTATCCACGAAAAAGTTTTAATCATCCGTATTCTTAGGCGTCTACTCACCCAATGTTTTGTACAATAAGCATATACGTAAGGGTGCCACCGAGAATGGAGATCATCATCTGTCGCTTCCAAAGATGCAGCAGGGCTGTGACGAGGACGCCGATGGCCTCGGGGATGCCAAAGGGCGCAGCGGTGACGTGAATGTTACGCAGGCAGTAGACCACGAGCATGCCGAAGACGGCAGCAGGCAGCACCTGGGAGAGATACTGGATGTAGCTCGGTGTTTTCTTGCCACGGAAGATAAGAAATGGTACGAAACGCGTGGAGGCTGTTGCCAAGACGAGGATGGCAACGGTGAGGATCTGTTCTGTAAATGTCATCATGCCTGTGCCTCCTTTCTAATCTCTAACTTGCTGCGCAGACTCATGAAGCAGACGAGCATCATGATCATGGCTGGTACCACAAAACTGTCGGGGCCGAAGAGTAGCAGGCTTACGACGGAGATGAGGATGCCAAGGATGGAGGCGCGGTGGTCTCGCTCCTTCATCCAGTTCTCCATGAAGATGGTGACGAACATTGCTGTCATCACGAAATCGAGACCCCGGCTGTTGAAGTGGAGGAAGTCGCCGAAGACAGCGCCCATCGTTGCTCCCGTGACCCAGTAGCTATAGTCGAGCACGGTGACCCAGAGCATGAACCACCCCTTGTCGATGCCATCGGGAATCTTTGCCGTATAGTTGATAGAGAATGTCTCGTCGCACATACCGTAGATGAGCGGGAACTTCTTCCAGCCCATGCCTTTGAAACGGTCGAGCATGGAGATGCCATAGAAGAGGTGGCGGGCACAGATGAGCAGCGCGATGACGAACGACTGCAGGGGATGGAATGCGCCTTTGAGCATGCCGACGGCAACAAACTCCACCGAGCCGCTGAAGATAGTCATCGCCATGATCATTGGCCACCAGAACGAGAAGCCCGACTTGTTCATCAGCAAGCCGTAAGCCAAGCCGAGGAACCAGAAGCCGGCGAAGATGGGAATGGTGTAAGGAAGGGCGGCTCGCAGTGCTGCCATTCGTTTGCCTTGATGAATATTTTTATTTGTCATTAATTCGAGAGAATAATTGAAGCGAAAAACAGTGCTTCCGGTGAGAGTGATTTCCGCAGGAGGTCGAGAAGCCGCCGCTTCTTTTTCTTCACGCCGCTCTCCGTCATGTTGAGCTGCTGAGCTATCTCCGATGTCTTGAGCCCTTCGCGGAAGATCATCATGCAGAGTTGCCGCATGTCGTCGGGCAGTCGATCCACGGCTCCCATGAGCTCGTCGATGGTCTCTTGGCGGATAAGTTCCACCGAGAAGTCATCCTCGAAGGAATCGTTGTCCTGACTGATGAAATGTTGCCGGCTGTTATCCTTGCGGATGTAAGAGACGACGGCGTTGTGGATGCAGACATAGAGGAACGACTTGGCACGCTCGGGCGACGACATCTCGCTGCGCTGACGGTAGAGCTTGAAGATGGAGTCCTGCACACAGTCTTCGGCAAGATAGACGAGAGTGGAAGGGAGCAAGCGGCGCGTGAAGACAAGGAGAGTGGGGTAGACCTCTTTATAGAAAAGGTCTATCTCGCCTTGCAGAAACTGCTCGTATGCGTCTTGATATCTATTTCCCTTATTCATGCCTAAAGCGTTGCCTACTAAGCGCAATTCGTTATAAATCATTGCAAAATTAGTACTTTCTTTTCAGATTGAAACTTTTTTTGCATAAAATCGTATTTTCTCGTCTACCTTTTAGGGGATATGTCTTAGAGACGCCGCGGGGTGGTGAGTATAGCATCACGATGACCGACGGCACGGAGGTATGCCTCAATATTGACAAGCAATTCAGTAAACCTGGTCGAACTTTGACAAGCGATTTCAGTAAAAGACAATCTAAAAGAAATGTCATCGTTTCGCGGCCGCGTAACGATCATGACGCGGCCGCGTCACGATCGTTTCACGGCCGCGTCACAATTGCAACGCGGCCGCGTCGCGATGGCGCTGTGCTTTAGTCATCGACACTTTGTCTTTTACTGAAATCGCTTGTCAAAGTTCGACCAGGTTTACTGAATTGCTTGTCAATATTTAGTCAACTTTACTATTTTGCTTGTCATCTTTGACC
>CADBAG010000020.1 GCA_902792635.1 uncultured Prevotellaceae bacterium
CGAACCCCAGGTTGCGTCGCTGCGCTCCTTACCTGGGGTTACTCAAGTATAACCTCTTCGAGGTTATCTGCAGTATCAACCCGAAAACCGGAAGAGCCAGAATTATTTTCAACCGTACAGGTCAAACTTTTTCTTTTTTTTCTCATAAACGCTATGATTTACTTCTTTTGTCGCTTCTCAATCTTGATAAGCAGCAAGCCAATTCCTACCCAAATCAACTCGCGCAGACGAACGATGAGAGCTACGAAGATGCCGGCAGAAGACGTGAGACCCAAAGCAGTGGACGACATGAGGAAACCACCTTCACGGCCGCCAAGCTGTAAGGGGATGAAGAAAAGAAGATTAGCAAAAAGAGAGGTGAAGGCAAGAATGAGGATACAGTCGAGGTAATTGGGCGACGACATGAGGACGAGAAGGATGAAGTAGATCTCCAAAGCAGAGGCTACACGGCAAGCGAGCTCGAGCAAGACGGAGGAGACGAAGAAGACCGGGTCCTGGCGGTGGAGCGCTGCTATCTGCCTGTCGACGGTGTCGAGTTGCTCGCGATGGTTCTCCACGAAGGGCTTGGCCCATCGCTTGACAAAAGGAATGTAGCCTAAGAACTTCATAAGCCTATTCGCCATTCCCTTGCGGTAACCGGACATAAAGAACCAGATGCCTAAAAGGCAGAAGGCGCCCGTCAAGGCCGCCAAGGGCCACAACGCCACGCCTACATGATGGGTGACAAAAAGGAGCAACAATGACAAGAGCCAGAACCAGAAATGACTGAAGATGTGGGTCATGGCATAGAGGATGACTGACGACGAGGCGCGCTCGGTGCCTATCCTCGGTGCGAGCTCCATGATGCGGTAAGGCTCCCCACCCATCAGTCCGCCCGGCGTGGCATAGTTGAGTGCAAATCCCGATACCGTGACTTTATACAGCCACGGCAGGGAGACAGGATGGCGTACGTTGACCTTCGGCTGATTGTTGTCGTCAGCCGACCGTCTACATACACCTTTTATTATAAGGTACCATGCGGCCGTGTTGAAGATATACAACCCGGCCCACAGAAAGAGGACGACAAGAAACCAGTAGCCCGCATGCTTCAGTCCTTGCCAGACCTGAGCAAAGTCGAGCTGAGTCACCATCAGGGCGAAGACAACGACGCCGAAGATGAAGAACGCGTTCTGGTATTTCTTTTTCACTATTCAGTTTCTTTCTGTGTTGATTCTTTCTGCACTGGTTCTTTCTGTGTTGGTTCTTTTGGGGCAGGTTTCTGTGCAGGCTTCTGTTGTGCTCTCTGCGGAGCACCCTGAGGCCCATTCTGCGGAGCGCGCTTCTTAGGAATGGCGAAACGAACCTTCTCGCTCTCGTCTTTCTTCTCCTTATAGAGTTTCTGCAACGGATTGGCGTAAGGAGCATCAAAGCCGTTACGTCTGCGGAAGCAGTCGATGGCGAGATAGATGGCATTACGCATAGCCGTGACGTCAGCCTTACCCTGACCGGCGATATCGTAGCGAGGCGACATGTCCGGCGACGTGCCGATGATAGGCAGCCCTGCAAGATAATGGACATCGCCGTCGGGGCAGAGAACTTTCATGGGAGCAGCGCCTTGGGCCTCGTACATTGAGAGGATACCGTCAAAGGCCATGAAGTCGCCATTGCCAAAGAACTCCTCACTCTGGTAAGGACCAAAGACGCAGACACCAGCGTCGGACAATTTCTGGATAGCGGGAACAATGATCTCCTGCTCCTCTTTCTGCGGATGAGACTCCGTGTCGTTCGGATTGAGGGCAAGCACAGCAATGCGTGGAGCCTCAATAGAGAAATCGCGACGGAGGGTGGCATAGAGCTGTGCTACCTTGTCGATGATGCCTTCTGCCGTGATGGCTACAGGCACATCGCGCAGCGCCATATCGCAGGTCAGCGATGTCAGGCGCATCTGGTCGCTCACGAGGATGTCAAGGCCCTTCTTGTCCGTTGCCATGCAACTCTCAATGAACTTCTCGTTACAAGGGAAGTCGAAACCGTCGACATGCATGTTCTCTTTCTCCACGGGAGCCATGACGAGGACGTCGAAGAGACCATCCTTGAAGTCGGTGATGGCTCGGTCGATGCTCCGAATAGCTGCACGACTGGCATCCTGAGAGGGCATACCCAAGTCGACCTTCACGTCATCGTCGAAGGCGGCCAACAGGTTGAGACGACCATCCTTAGCTTCCGATGCATTGGAGATGATGCTGAACGTGTTGCCGTCCAGGCCGAGCGCATCGCAATGGTAGGCGGCTATCTTTGGCGAACCATAGATGATAGGGGTACAGATGTCAAACATTGCCGGCGTGCTGAAAGCCTTGAAGATAAGCTCGTAGCCGATGCCGTTAGTATCGCCGTGGGTCAACGCCACACGTATTTTCTTATTGTCCATATATAGTTTGTTTATCTTTTATTTTCTTGTTTTTCTGTTGTTGTTTTTTGTAGCCGACTTCCGGTTGGCAGAATACAAAACTGCTTCCAATTGTCGGATAGCATTGCGCTTGGTTTTGCCCGGCGCGAAGACGAAACCTTCTACCATATATTCTCCCGCAGGGGTTTTCACGAGCCTGCTGACGAAGGGTCCGCCCATGTTGTCGCCTTCCATCTCCCACAGTCCGCGGAAGAAAGAACCATCAGCATTCTGCATCACCGTTTGCGCCACCGTCGCCATCTGCATGCGGTCAGTCTCACCTTTGATATTCTTGCCCAAAGCACTGTCGCGACAAGCAATGAAGTTGCCCTTGGCAGGCATGCGGTAGATGACGATATTGTTCATGATCGTCGGCGAGTTGTTGCTCAGCCAGAGGAAATCCTTGCCTTTGCGACTTGCCGTCATGTCAAGCGGTATCCACATGTGGATATGGAACATACTGTCTACGGCCTTTTCCATCTTGACATTACGGTGCGTGCGTAGCAACGCAAGCGTCTTTCCCATCTCCGAGCGATTGAGCAAGCGGAGCAGTGTCGGCGCTACCCTATTGATACTGTCACCTATCATCTTGGCTGTCGGGGCAGTAAGGGTGATGACCATCTGTGGCTCCGCCCACACATTGCGCTCATAATGGATGCGCACGGTGCTGTAGAATGCCGGCGAGGTCCTCACAATGACGATGTTGCGCGTCACCTTGAGCGAAGAGCCGAAAGCCGAGGAGTCTACGGATGAGACATCCCATTGCGGCTCGCTCTGTGGCAGTCCGGGCATATCCGTCTGCAAGGCATCCTTCACGATGTCGCTGCTGTCACCGACGAGCAACGTCTCAAAGAGTTTGCCGCCGGAGGGAGGCAACAGACTGCCACCTCGCTCGTCACAGGAAGCGAAGAGGAGAATGCAAAGGAGGAACACAAAGCATCTCCCTAACCCTCCCCCGTGAAGGCCTCTCCCCAGCCCTCCCCCGTAGGGAGGGTGAGGTGTCACCATGTTAATACCATGCATACCATTAACAGCTATCACCTGACTCCCGCTCAATGTCTTCTTTCTTCTTTATTCCTTATTCTTTAGCGCAGCGCCTTTATTCTTTAGCGCAGCGTCTTTTCGCTGCGCGTCAAACCGCTTCGTGCTTAGCAGTCCGCAGGCTGCCTCAATATCCTCACCACGACTGGCACGGATGGTGCAGTAGAAGCCGTGAGCTGTCAGATAGTCGCGGAACGACTCCATACGCTCGGGGCTGGCACCATGAAGTGGCACATTGGGAATCTGATGGAAACGGATGAGGTTGACATGACAGTCGAGACCTTTCAGCAGCCGGCACAGCTCGCGGGCGTGTGCTTGACTGTCGTTGAGCCCGCCAAAGACGATATACTCGAAGGTGAGCCGGCGTTGGTGGGCGAAGTCGTAGTTGCGAAGGAGCTCCACGACCTGTTCTATCGTCATGCCCTTCTCTGCCGGCATGAGCTGCTCGCGCTGCTCATGGATAGGCGAATGGAGGCTGATAGCGACCTGACAGTCACTCTCCTCCAAGAAACGCTCAAGCTTGTCCTTGATACCCACGGAGCTCACCGTGATACGCTTCGGGCTCCACGCCCAGCCGTAAGGAGCGGTAAGGATCTGCGTGGAGCGAAGCACGTTGTCAAGGTTGTCCATCGGCTCGCCCTGACCCATATAGACGATGTTCGTCAAGTTGTCGACTTCCGGCAGACTGTACACCTGATTGAGGATATCGGCAGCGGTGAGGTAGCCGTGGAAGCCTTGTTTGCCAGTCTGACAGAAGAGACAGTTCATCTTACAGCCCACCTCACACGAGACGCAGAGTGTGGCATGCCCACCCTCCTCAGGGATATAGACCGTCTCTACGAAACGCTTACGATCCAAGTTGCCGTCCGTCGTGCGTACGGGGAAGAGATATTTGATGGTACCGTCCTTGGAGTTACTATGCTCTAATGGTTCCATGCAGCCGATCTCATAATGGTCAGAAAGAATCTGCCTGTTCTGCTTGGAGATATTGGTCATCTCGTCGAAGGAGCGCACGTGCCGTTCATAGAGCCATTTGGCAATCTGCGATCCTGTGAAAGCCGGCATGCCGAGGCTCTTTGCCACGTCCTTCAGCTCATCGAGCGTGAGACCCAAAAGTATTTTCTTGTCCATTTACTTAACCTTATATGTGCAAAGGTACGAACTTTCTCATTAAAAGATGTCGTTAAATGGCTTAAAATCGTTACCTTTGCAGAAATAAGATGTATAAAAAGGAATCCAAGATTCATGATTAAACGATATAACAGTGTACCCATTGTCTGCGTCGGCATTGTAGGTGCCAAGCGCATCACGTTCTCGCTGAACGGCTATGGCACAACAAACGAGCCACGCACGGCAACGCTCCAGAACGGACTTATCCTCCTCGATGGGAAGGTCCATACCCAGCTCCGCTTTGAGCCCCAGTCACCCAACGATTGCTTCTCGCTCCAAGACGTCATCATCGGTGTCAACTTCCATTGGGAGCGCCACGAGACACAGACGTTCCGCGGAACGCTGCGGCTCCTCGCTGACGGGGGAAAGATATGGGCCATCAACGAGCTGCCGGTGGAAGACTATTTAGAGAGCGTCATCTCCAGTGAGATGAGCGCCACATCGAACCTTCCGCTTCTCATGGCGCATGCCGTCATCTCACGGTCCTGGTTGATGAGTCAGAAAGAGAACAAGGCCAAACCGAACACACAGGAGCGCCACGGCGACGCTTTCATCCGCTGGTACGACCACACGGACCACACGCTCTTCGATGTCTGTGCCGATGACCACTGTCAGCGCTATCAGGGCATCACGATGGAGACGAGCCCTAACGTGGCAGAGGCTATCCGGAGAACACGCGGCGAGCTCCTCACCTACGACGGTGAGATATGTGACGCCCGTTTCTCAAAATGTTGCGGCGGAGCCATGGAGGAGTTTCAATACTGCTGGGACGACACGCCCAAGCCTTATCTCAAAGGTATTGGCGACACGCCCTCGGAGAAGATCCCCGACCTCACGATAGAAGAGAACGCTCGCCAATGGATCATGAGTGAGCCCGAGAGCTTCTGCAACACGAAGGACAAGCGCATCCTCTCTCAGGTACTCAACGACTATGACCAGGAGACAACCGACTTCTACCGCTGGCATGTCAGTTACACGCAGGAGCAGTTGACAGAACTCGTCAACCGAAAGCTCGGCATGGACCTGGGTACCATCACAGACCTCGTTCCATTGAAACGCGGCAAGAGCGGGCGCATCTATGAGTTGAAGATTGTCGGCAGCAAGAAGACGATCGTCATCGGTAAGGAACTCGAGATACGTCGTGCCCTAAGCGAGAGCCATCTCTACAGTTCAGCTTTCGTCGTGGACAAGCACGACAACGTGTTCGACATCCATGGCGCCGGATGGGGCCACGGCGTGGGCCTGTGCCAGATCGGCGCTGCCGTCATGGGCGACAAAGGATATAGCTACGACGAGATTTTAAAACATTATTATCCAGGAGCACAGATAGAAAAAGCATGGTAAAAGAGAACATATCTCCAAACAACACATCTTCCAAGAATACTTCGCCCAAAGGCAAGAAGGCCGCATGGGCTTGGGTACCGTCACTGTCGTTTGCTGACGGCCTGCCGCTCGTGATTCTGATGGCTGTGTCGCTCATCTTCTACAAGCAGATGGGACTGTCGAACACCGCCGTCACCTTTTATACTTCGTGGATGTATCTGCCGTGGATCCTCAAACCGGTCTGGAGTCCATTCATCGATCTTGTGAAGACGAAACGGTGGTGGGTACTGCTGACGGAGATCCTGCTCGGTGCTGCCTTCGGCGGCGTGGCGTTCACCATCCCCACCTCTTTCTGGCTGCAGGGCACGCTGTTCTTCTTCTGGGTCGCCGCCTTCACTGGCGCCTCCCACTGTGTGGCTGCCGACGGCTTCTATCTCCTTGCCCTCAACGAACAGCAGCAGGCGTGGTTCATGGGTATCCGACAGATGGCAGACCGGCTGGCGACAATCTTCGGACAAGGTGTGCTGGTCATGGTGGCCGGTAACCTGCAGGTCATCTTCCGCGGCTCTATCCGCTATTCGTGGAGCCTGACGTTCTATGGTCTTGCCGGTGTCTTCCTCGCTCTATGGCTGTGGCACAGTCAGATGCTGCCCCACGCCCGCGACGACCGCCAGCGGCCCATCGTCAGTGCACGGGCCATCCTGAGCGGCTTCGTGCTCACTTTCCGTACGTTCCTCCGCAAGGAAGGTATCATACGGGCGCTGTGCTTCATCATGCTTTTCCGCCTCTCCGAAGCACTGCTGTCAAAGATAAGCCCCCTCTTCCTCATTGACGCATCGCATAACGGCGGACTGGGTCTTGCACCTCAGGAATACGGCCTCGTGCAGGGTACAGTGGGCATGATTGGCGTCATCATCGGCTCTATCATCGGAGGCATAGCCGTGAGCCGGGGCGGACTGCATAAGTGGCTCTACCCCATGGTTCTCGCCTACTCGCTGCCCTCGGCAATCTATCTCGGCCTCGCCTATTGGCTCCCGGACAGTCTCACCGTTGTCTCTGTGGCTGTATTTATTGAGCAGGCCAGCACTGGGTTTGGACTGACGGCATACATGATGTTCCTCATCTATTATAACCGAGGGGAGTTTCGTACTTCCCACTATGCCATCTCCTCAGCACTGATGACACTCTCGCTCATGCTCCCCGGCCTCATGGCTGGCGGCTTAGAGGAGTCGCTCGGATACCGACACTTCTTCCTCCTCACCCTCATTCTCATTGCCGTGACATGGGGAGTGGCCGCATTAGTTAGAATAAAAGAACAAGAAGAAATATGAAGTACACATTAATCACAGGTGCCTCGCGTGGTATCGGCAGAGCCGTAGCCCTGCGCCTGGCTAAGATGGGACAACCCATCATCATCAACTATCGCTCCAATGAAGCGAAAGCCTTAGAGGTGAAACAGCTCGTAGAGGCCGAGGGCTGTCAGGCTGAGCTCATGCCCTTCGACGTCACCGACGAGGAGGCAGTCAATAAAGCCATGGATGCCTGGGAGAACGCCCATCCCGACGACTACATCTCTATCCTCGTCAACAATGCGGGCATCCGTCACGACAACGTGATGTTCATGATGACCGACGATGAGTGGCACAGTGTGCTGAACACGACGCTCAATGGTTTCTTCTATCTCACACGCCGCGTCCTGAAACACATGATGCCGCGCCACCGTGGCGGCCGCATCGTCAACATGGCCTCGCTCTCCGGCGTCAAAGGACTGCCCGGACAGGCTAACTACAGTGCGGCAAAGGCCGGACTGATAGGTGCCACAAAGGCACTCGCCATCGAGGTGGCTCCAAGAAACGTCACCGTCAACGCCGTGGCTCCCGGGTTCGTCGAGACTGATATGACGAGTGATCTCAATGAAGATGAGCTGAAGAAACAGATCCCCATGCGGCGCTTTGCCAAACCGGAAGAGATAGCTGAGGTCGTAGCTTTCCTCGTCTCCCCAGGTGCATCTTATGTCACCGGTGACGTCATCAACGTCAACGGAGGTCTATATACTTGATAAACGATGAAAAAGATCTTTCTTGCCGCTATTCTCGCCTTGTTCTTCTCATCGGTTCAAGCGCAGTCAGTGGACAGCCGTGCTGTCAGCTACAGCGTGCGTTACGAGAAAGAGCACCTCTTCTTACAGAAAGACTCGGGATTCAACGTCGTTGACTACGATATTGAGTGGCCGGAGGTCTTAGGCTACAGCTATGCACCCGAGATGAAACGATGCATCAGCGGCAACCTGACGGGGATGACTGTTCTGACCTTCGACTCACTACGAACATCGATCCTTCAGGAATACGGCACACCAGTGACCGGCATGTTCAAGACTATCCCTGACGATCGCCGCTTCTGTTACGTCACGGCCTCGGCACGTATCGTCGCCTACAGCCCCGACCACTGGATAGCCTATTCGATCTCACTCAGCGTCAACCCCGGCAAACTGTCGAAGTTCAAGGCGGTATCGGGAGAGCGCGTCGTGGTCTACGACATTCCCGAAGGCAGACTGCTGAATGCACAGGATCTCGTCAATGCCAATGTCGTTGAGCGTAATGAGCCCCAGGACTTCTACGATAACCTCTTCGCCCCGCTCGACGATGACTTCTTCAACGCTATGTTAGGCTGCGAGATCGAAGGTGTATGGGCGGAGGAAGGCAACATCTATTTCCTCGTCAAGGCTACAACGGCCAAGAGCACAAGGGTGTTTACGTCTGCCTTGCCGCTCAGCACCTATGCCTACTCGCTCACACGACAAGGGCGGAAGCTCTTCATGAAGCGAAGAGAGGCGCTTAGCCCCGCTGTCACCACACAGCCACAGGTCATCGACGGAGACTCTATATATAATAATGTAGAGGTTAACCCGACCTTCAAAGGTGGCGATGAGGCTCTGAAACAATACATGAGCTATACCACCAAGCCGGGTGTCATGCTTAATGGCCCCGTAAAGGAATACACGAGCTTTGTCGTCGGGAAAGACGGAAAGATAAAAGATGTGTGCATCCTCAAGCCTGTCCATCCCGTCCTCGACCGACATGCAGCCATGACTGTCAAAGGCATGCCCGACTTCCTGCCAGGACGTCAGAATGGCAAGCCTGTAGCTGTCAGAATGTACATGCCGATCAACTATAGACCGTAAAACTGTAAGAAGTCAAACTGAACCTTTGTGCAATATATATAGAATAAGGCTCAAATCACTACATTTAGGCGATTTGAGCCTTACTTGTCTTACGAATTGTTACTATATATAATTGATTTATATCAATAGTGATTATTAGTAAATATTGCTTACATATTAAATAATAAATACAGAGCCGTTACAAATTGAACACCCTCCCATACATTCGGAACACGGTGAAGTCGTTCTGCCATAATGAAAGCAAACACTATTGTTTAAGCCGGTTGGCCAAAAAGGCGGTTTACAAAATGAAAGTTTATAAGGCGCACAAATTTGATTTTATAAAATTAAGGGGCATCGGAATAACAGTTTTCCGAAAGCGAAAAATAATTATAAAATAACGTTAAGGAAAAGAACAACCTACATAAAAATTGCATACCTTTGCATCAGAAATAAGAAAAACAATAAAATCTGAAAGGAACAAGCCTTATGAAGAAGATCATTTTGATGTCAGCCATGTTGCTGATGACAGTAGTGAGTTTCGGACGTAGTCACGTAAGTGAGAACGCCAAGGTGGTGAGTGATACCATATTCTACGCTGCAAATATGCAGAGCGTAACGAACGCAAGACAGGCAGCCTACTACCGTCTGTTGAAGACCCAGAACAGTGGCCTCATGAAAGAGGACGTGTTCCAGGACTACTACATGAACGGTAATCTCCGTGCGGAGGGTGGTTACAAGTTCGTTGACTTGAGCAATGACAAGAACACAGTGCTCAACGGCGAAGTTACAACATACTATCCTAACGGCAAAGAGAAACTGCATGGCACATACGTCAATGGCAAGCGTAACGGCTACTTCACCTTACAGCTTCGCAATGGCGGCGTTGCAGTGGTTGCTTACAAGAACGGCAAGTCTGCCTACGATTACTTCGTAGTGACAATGCCGGACGGAAGCCAAGAGAAGCGTCCGTTGAGCGAAATCAAATCCCTGCTCCAGTAATCACTGGGCAGGTGATAAATAACAGAGCATAATCTCTCTTACAATAATATACACTTTTATGATAAAGATGTGTTCACGTTTTTAGAACACACAGACAGAAGCCTCGTATTCGTGAGAATGTGAGGCTTCTGCCTTTTTTATAACATGATCACTCGAACCTCCGCATTCATCATCTTCTGTATCTCATTCATCGGTTTATTGAAATAGACGCTCTGAATGGCTTTATTAATGATACCATGGCCAACAGCGAGTACTGTCTGATCGGGATAGGTCACCTTGATCCATGTAAGGAAGTTCTTGGCGCGACTCTTCATATGCTCTAAGCTCTCGACATCGTCGGGCCATTCAGCATGCTCGAGGTCCGGGATAAACTTTCCCGTGAAGGAGCCCCAGTCACGCTCACGCAACAAAGGCGTCGTCGTAATATCCTCCTGCTTCACGCCGTGCGCAGCTGCAATGATTGTACAGGTCTGGATGGCGCGGTGGAGGTCACTGGCCACAAAAGCATCGATCTTCTCTCCTTTCATCTTCTCAGCTACCTCACGGGCCTGCTGCTTGCCTGTGTCATTGAGCTCACCGCCCTGCCATCCTTGCAGAATCTGGGCAGCATTGGCCACGGTCTCACCGTGGCGCACAAGATATAGTTTTGTCATGATATGTATATATTATTGTATGCTTGTCTGTTATCCTGTTCTTTACAAATGAATTACGCTGCAAAATTACAAAAAAATAACACGCAAACGCTCATTGTTCAAAGAAAAAAGCCTATCTTTGCATATATGATTGGAGCTATGATTATCAGTGCTATGGTCATCTGCATTGCAATAGCGGGTCTAATGGCATCATATATTGAAGATAAGAAAAACAAACAAAGTAAAGGCGCTAAGGCCTAAAGTTATAGATGAAAGTTTTTCGTAGCAGTATTTTCCGCGCCCTGTGTGCAATCGTCGTCGGCGCGTTGTTAGTTAAGTACCGGGAGCAGACAGTGACATGGATCACCGTCCTCATCGGTGTCATCTTTTTAGTGAGCGGTATCATCAGCATCACCGCATGGTTCTCTGCCAAGCGCAAAGGCTCTACAGGCGGCGTAGACCTCTATGACGCGCAAGGCAACCTCCTTACGCCTCCCACACCGCCTTTCCCCATCGTAGGGTTAGGCAGCGTCATTCTTGGCGCCGTGCTGGCGTTGTTCCCGAACAGTTTCGTTAACGGACTGATGTATGTCTTGGCAGCCATGCTGATCCTTGGTGCCCTGTCACAGTTCTTCAACCTCACGGTGGCGCGCCGTTTTGCGAGCATCGGCATCGTGTGGTGGATCTTCCCTACCCTCGTGCTCCTCGTGGGCCTCATCGCCGTGGTGAAACCCTCTGTCATTGCCTCTGCCCCGCTTCTCGTACTCGGCTGGTGCATGATCGTCTATGGAGTCGTTGACCTCATCGACGCCATCAAGATTCACCAATGCAGGAAAGAGCTAAAGAAAATGAAGAATGAATAATGAAGAGTGAAGAATCATAATGCATTTTACACTTATACATTATGATTCTTCCCTCTTCCCTCTTCACTCTTCACTGAACAGCGTTCTGATATAGTTGGTCAGCATGCCGATGCCTTTGACGTTCTCGCCTCCCTGTGGGATGATGACATCGGCAAAACGCTTCGTGGGCTCGATGAACTGCTCATGCATCGGCTTGAGCACTTTGAGATAACGGTCCACGACCATAGACACCGTGCGACCGCGGTCTATCGTGTCACGCTGGATATTACGGATCAGGCGCTCGTCTGAGTCACAGTCCACGAAGATCTTTAGATCCATCATGTCGCGCAACCGTTTGTTGAGCAGTGTCATGATGCCTTCAATGATAATCACCGGCTTGGGATCCACATGGATTGTCTCCGGCAAGCGGTTACTGAGGATATATGAATAGGTAGGCTGTTCGATGGCTTTTCCCTGGCGCAGCTCATTGACCTGGTGGATGAGCAGTTTCCAGTCGAAAGCATCGGGATGGTCAAAGTTGATAGCCTTGCGCTCCTCATCCGTCAGTCCCGTCGTATCGTTGTAATAAGAATCCAACGGCACCACGGCCACATAGTCGGGTGGCAATGCCTCTACGATCTTCTTCACCACCGTTGTCTTGCCGGAGCCTGTACCGCCGGCTATACCGATAATTGTAGGTTTATCGTTCATATCTGTATATCTTTATAATAGTCCTAAGTCACAGAACATCTGCCTGTAATATTCCGCCTTGTTTTCAACCTTCATCGGATAAGCGCGGCTCGAGCTCGGTTCCCGATAAAGGCTGATAGCACGTCCTTCGAACGTGAAGTCTACATGACTGCCCATTTTCATTTTCTTCGTCTCTTTACCGATGCCATAATGCTCCGTGAAGAGCGTTGTAGCAAGCTGACCGGCAGCTAAGACCCCTTTGCAGAGAGGCAAGGCACGCAGCATCCCGTCGAGGTCAGCACGCTCCACCACTTCCAGGTCCTTATCAGCCGCCGTGCCTGTTGTACGACGGATACGCAAGCACGTGTCAAAGATCGCAATACCTTTCTCTGCTAAGAAGGCTTTCAGTTCCGCCAAGCGATAGGTCTTGTTGGCCTCATCCACAAAGTGCAGCTTGTCGCCAAAGAAGCACAGGCCCACAATGCGCCACATGTCATTGGTATAGTTGGGGTAATACCACTTCATGCACCAGCGCTTCGGTGCCGGCGGGAACGTGCCGAGCATCAGCAGCCGCGCATTCTTCGGAAGAAACGGTTCGAAAGGATGGGTCTCAATATCGTCTGTCATTTTTATCATGATTTGCGGTTCGTGGCCAGTACAAGACCGGCCACTGCAAAGCGTACCTTTTAATGGTCCTTCTCCTCTAACTGTTTCTTCTCTGCCTCGCACGAAGCAATGTTCTTCTTCTCTGCTTCCGTATATTCCGGCAGGGCATAGACGGCATCCTTCGGCTCGGCCTTCTTCGTCGTCTGCTCCTTTACAAGGTAGACGACTGTCGGCAGATGGTCTGAATAGCCATCGAGCCACACACCGCCGGCTGTAGTACGTTTCGTGTTGCCTTTGTATTTGCCTTCTGTCTGGAAGAGGTAAGGCATGCGCTGAACCTCATTCTTGAAGAATTTCAGTGTCGTATAGTCTTTCTTACCGTCTTTGTTGATAAGACCCGGCGAGAGGATGATCTGGTCGAAGAGGTTCCACGAGCCTTGATATTGCAGCGTGCCCGTTCCCTGCTTAGCCAAGACGTCATACCAAGGATTATACATATCGCCCTTGCCAACCATCGATACTTCTTCTTTAGCAGAGAGGACCTCGTGCATACTCTTGTTCGTCGGGTCATCGTTCACATCACCCATGACAATAACCTTTGCCTTCGGGTCTTCGGCTAAGACGCGATTCTTCAGTGCCTTGATCTGTGCGGCACCGACCTCACGATAGTATGATCCATTGAAACGGCTCGGCAGATGGTTGACGATGACAACGAGATGCTCACCGGCTAACTCGCCGCTCACAGCTAAGAAGCCACGGGTGCGGAACGTGGAGTCCTGTTTTGTCGTCGGGATATAAGGATAAAGGCGCACCGATTTCACCGTAAAGAGGGCGGGATTGTACAGTAATGCACAGTCGATTCCACGGTGATCGGGGCCCTCTACATGTGCAAACTTAAAGCCACGCTTGCTCAGTTCCGGCTGGGCACAGAGTGCGGAGAGGACATTGTCGTTCTCAACCTCTGCCACACCGATGACGGAGCAGCCTACACCCGGCAGCATCGTCGTGCCCATGTCGGACAACGCACGCGCCATGTTGTGCAGTTTGTGTGTATACTTCATGCCGTTCCATTTGTAGGAGCCATTAGGCAGGAAGTCATAGTCTCTCTTGCCTACATCATGACAGGTGTCAAAGAGGTTCTCAAGATTGTAGAATCCTACGGCATAGACATTATACTTTTTCTGTGCCTCAATAGGCAGACAGAAAAGAAGCACTAACAAGAGTGCAGGGAAAAACTTTCTCATCGGAATATTACGTTCTACTTACTATTTCTGTGCAAATATCGTAATAATTTCTAATATATCACCATATCTTCACAAGAAATTTACGGCCCAATGAAGAATTATGAGTAACTTTGCAATAAATTAAATTAAAAGAGAGATATGATACGCTCTACATTAACCCTCTTAGCAGCTTTGGCTTGCTTCGGCGCACAGGCGCAGGAAACTCAGACATATAAACCTTTCAAGAATCTCGATGCTGGCATCACAGTGGGAACAACCGGCATAGGTGTTGAACTCACGTCTCATCTCAGTCCGTCGTGGGATGTACGCGCAGGCTTCACCATGGAGCCGCGTGTTAACGTGAATATGAATTTCCATGTTCAGGTCGGTGATGAGCAACAGACCGAGAAGCAGCGCGAGACAAAGTTCAACAAGATGGCTACGGCTCTCTATGACCTGACGGGTTATAAGGTCGACAACAAGGTCGTCATGGAAGGCACGCCTAAAATGTACAATTTCAAACTCCTTGTCGACTTTAAGCCTTTCCACAACAAGCGCTGGCATGTCACCACCGGCTTCTTCATCGGCAACAAGGAGATAGCCTATGCAGAGAACAGCAAAGAGGACATGACATCCCTTGTGGCTTTAGGTATGTACAACCACCTCTATGATAAAGCCACGAACCTCGAGCCTTATTATATCACCGGTGACGGATCATACATGTATCTTCCCGATGATGTCTCAGAGAAACTGGCCAACAATGGGCGAATGGGACTACATGTAGGAACCTATAAACACGATGTCTATTATACAGAGGATGTCGTTGATAATCTGACGGGAGACGTCATCCACAAAGCCGGAGACCTGAAAGCCAAAGCCGGTGACAACTACAACATGGAGCCGGATGAGAACGGCATGGTGTGGGCTAAAGCCAAAGCCAATATGTTCAAGCCTTACTTAGGCTTCGGCTACATGGGAACACTTGACAAGCACGACCCACGCTGGAAGATCGGTTTTGACGCAGGTGCATTGTTCTGGGGCGGCTCACCATCGCTCAAGACACACGATGGTACCGACCTTCTCCATGATGTAACGAACCTCAAGCAAGGCGTTAACAATTACGTCAAAATCTTCAAGCTCGCCAAGGTCATGCCTGTGGTAGAACTGAGAATAACAAGAACCCTTTGTAAGAAGAAATAATAATATACTGCCCCACGGTATGAGACACCCCTCCCTGAAGGGGAGGGGCTGGGGGTGGGGTCTGCATTATTTCTTTACTACTTTCTTCCCCTCAACAACATACACGCCACGCTTCGAGATCTTGTTGACCTTCTTTCCATCAAGCGTGTAGATGCCAGACGCTGCGGTTTTCTTATCTACGGTAACATCCTTGATACCCGTCACATAATCGTTGTAAGACATCACCCCCAACACATCAGCCGTACCTGCGGGGACACTCAGATAAGCCTTGTTAGCCGGAAGATAAGTAAGATCTGAAGCCTTCACAAATGCTAACTTGCCATCGGAGACGCCTAACACACGCATCGTCGAGGCATCATATTTCGTACGGTTATCGTGAACCTTCGTCGAAATCTTGTCGCAATAATAGTTGAAATAAACGCCTTTCAACTGGTTTTGCGCCAAGGCCGAGACCTTCGTGAGTTGTGGAGCGATCTTGTTTGAACTGTCTTTAGAAGAAGAACATTCTACCAAGACCGATGTTCCACCCGGGACAATGTCTCCAGCAGCAAAGGGTTTCAATACGGCCTTGCCGTCATAGATAGTATACACTGAATAAACCGTTACGCCATCAGAAACGACTTTGAAGGGGAACTCAGCATAGAACGTATCATAATATTTGCCATCCAAAGAGAGTGTCGGAGCAAAGCCAACATAGTTGCTCGTCGAGGCATCAATCTTGGTGAAGTTCCAGAAAATACGGTTGTTACCGGCTGTCGTTCCTGTCTGACCGACCAGACCGGAATCAGGCAACGTGACACCCCAGATACGCTCTCCATCGACAATCTTATCTGGAGTCTGATAGTCATATTCTGTCAGAATAGCCTTACCATAAGAGCTGACATTAACTGTGATTGCTGTACCCTTGGCATACTTCACCAATGTGAAAGCATAGCTTGTGATATCTTTCGTAGAGGTGCCCTGAGCTGAACAAATATAGTCGGAGCCACTCTTCGTCAAGTGAACAATCGTAGCTGGGTTAGACATAATCTTATTCGTATCGTTCAGAGAACGAAGCGCGTACAGGTCTGCATCTATACTCGAACCATTTCTCCTGGCATAACCCTTGTTATCAAGCAAGGCAAGATAACGGTTGTTGGTGACATTCTGAACACGGTAATAACCCTCATCAAGACTTAACTTTGTCTGACCGAAAGCCATCAGCGGAAGGAATGCCATACTTGCTATCAGTAAACGATTATATTTCATCATCTTTATAAACAAAAAAACATGCCTTATCGATGTAGAAGCACCAATAAGACATGTTTTTAGATTTAATTATTGTTTCTCAAGAACTAACTTGGGACTATCAATTAATATTTAGCCACAGCGATGACCACACGGTTGCGATCGTTCTCAGAGAACGGCTGTACGGTGTCACCCTTGCTGTCGACCGTGATACGGCTCTCGTCGATACCATAGCCCTTGAGCATCTTAGCAACCTTCTCTGCACGCTCCTGAGCGAGCTTAGCGTTGATCTTAGCGTTACCTGTGCCAGCGTCAGCATAACCTGTGACGGACACCTTAGCATCCTTGTGCTCATTGAGGAAGTCAGCGATATCCTGAACCTTCTTCTCCTGAGCAACATCTACATCGGTCTTAGCGATTGTGTAGTAAACGTTACGCTGCATCTGATCGTGCTTCTCCACAACAGGAGCTGGCTTCTCAACAACCTTCTCTACGACACGCTCAACAACCTGAGGAGCCGGAGCAGGGATCTCACGCTTGTTGTAGCTCTTACCAAGGTTGATCTTGATACCAGCTAATGCATTGAAGTACCAGTCGGGGTTACCAGCCTTCTTAGAGTTGTAGTGGTCGCTCAGCACGTTGGCACCGACCTCAAGACCGAGAGCCACACGATCACTCACGCGGAAGTCACCGGCGAGAGCAGCATGACCGAAGCCACGCACCTTCGTGCCATCCCAGAGATACTGGAGGTTCTGGCCAGCGTAAGAGTCACCAACCTTCGTAGCTGCACGTACAGCTGCGTCAACATCATGAGCCTCATCGTTGTTCCAGGCGATGTTAGCACCGCCACCGATCAGGAAACTGAGGTTGAAGATACGGTTAGGATTGAAGCCACAGAGCAGGTTTGACAGGTTGAATGTCAGATCGAGCTGTGGAGCTACATAGTTGTACTTCCACTTGTAAGTGGTGTTGTTAGCAGCTAAGTCCCAGCCGCCCTTGCTCTGCCAAGCGTTAGCAGAGAGACGCAGGCCGAAGACAGGGTTGAACTGATAGCCGATGCCGAGCTGTGCGTTCGGAGAGAGCAGTTTGCCGAATGAGATCTCACCTAATGTGTACTGTCCACCGATCTGGCCCTGAATATAGAAATGAGGAACAAAATCGTAAACGGTCTTCGCACCTTCCTCAGCGGGTTTCTGTGCGAATGCTGTCATGCTGGCGCAGAGAGCCAGACCTGACAAAACTACCTTATATAATTTCATGATTACTGTCTATTAAAGAATTATTTTACGTTCAGGGTGTACTTTCTTGCCATTACCTTACCGGTGTAGTCAACAGCCTCGTAAACGACGGTGTAAGTCTCGCCGCTCTTCAGGCCCTCAACATTCACCTCATAGTCATCACCAGAGATGACCTTAGCATAGCGGACATCACTACCACTGTAGACCTTCACGAACTTCTTGTAAGCGGGAGCTAAGAGGCTGTAAGTGTAAGAGGTAGGAACGAGCTTGATGCTGGAACCTGTCACGGTAGCACCGGCAGCTGTCAGACGATGCACACCTGCTACGCCCTGGGCGTTGGTGCCAACGAAGAGCATGCAAGGATGGAGCGCAGCCTTCTTCACGCGGTTGAACCAGTAAGCATAACGGCTGTTGAGGTTGTCGAGATAAGAATCGATCTTCTTAAGAGCCTCCTTCTTGGCATCGTCAACAGCTGTAGAATAGCCGAGAGCCGTGTTCAGGTCAGCGAGCATGTTGTTGACATCGCCATAGTTGTTGTTGTAAGCCTCGATAGCAGCCTCCAGGTTTGAAGCAGCCTCTGAGTTAACAGTGCAGAGCAGGTCCGTCAGCTGACTAGCGGTCAGTTTCAGATAGCCGTCAGCTGTAGCTGTCGTGCCATCGCTCTTCTTACCGGTTACATTTGCAGTGAGCTTGTAATTTTTGCCGTCCTTGGTAATCTTACCTAAGCTGTTCACATAAGTGATCTTGCTCAAACCGGTACCATTGACCTTCACCGTCTGCAGCTTGATGCTGTTGATGAAGTTAGCGAGGTGACGCTCAGCATAGCCAATGCCGGGGATATGATCAGCATTAGCGATGTTATCGAATGCACCGAAGCTCAGCGGCTGGAAAGCACCCGTGAGGATGTTAGCCTGACCGAAGTTCTTAGCAGTAGTTGTTTTAGTACCGTTTTTCAGACCGAAGTTTGTGGTCAAGCCATACAGAGAGTATGAGTTCAAATTGTCATAGATGGTCTTCACAGCCTCCTTAGCCAACTGCTTCAGAGAAGACTTTGTCTGATCACGCTCAGTGACAAGTCTCTTCAGAGCAGCCTTCAGCTGTTCCTTATTAGCGATAGAAAGTTTAACCTGATCGAGATTATCTGCGCTAATAGTAGCCTTGAATGCACGCACATTGCTGTTCTCTGCAGCACGTGTGTAGCCGGTCTTCAAATCATAGTCGACCTTGCCTTCATCTTTCAGAGTGATAGGAGACGTCTTACCGTTGGTTGTCTCTAAGGAGAAGTTCAAGCCTTTATAAACAGTGCTGGGGTTCACGGTCACATACAGTGTTCCGGCATTACCCTCAGCGCCATCTTGATCGAGCAGTAAGCCCGAGCCAATCGTAGCCTGATCACCCTCAATATCAACTGCCGTCAGGCTTGCCTCGTCAGCATCAGTATAGAAATAATCGGCATCCTTGGTCGGGAACACGAATGCGCCATTGGCATTGTTGCCATAGTAGGTGAGCAGAGTGTTAGAAGAGATACCAGCCTCCTGGAAGTTGAATGAACCTGCAGCTGGGCTGTAAGTAGCCTGTACAATCGTGTTCGTCACGAGAGAAGTAAGCAGGTCGTTGCAGAAGTCATCGAGGATGGCAATCTTCTTGGTCAGGAGGAGAGAATCAGCGGATTCCTTGTCAGAAAGAGCGTTGTATTTGCCCATCAACTCCTCATCCTTAGCCACGAGGTTAGGAATAGTTGTATTCTTTAATTCATCAAGGATAGCTCTCCATGATGTATCGTCTTTCGGCAGATTGTCAATCTGATTCTGCAGATTCTGAATCTGCTGTGTCCAGTAGTTGTTGCTTTCTGTGAACTTCTGCTCCCAATCAGCCTTGTCCTGAGCATACTGATTAGCCCATTTGATAGAGTCAGCGGTATACTTGCTACCCCATGCAATAGAGTCACTGGCAAAGCGAGTCTTCAAAGCGGCAAGATCGTTCTGCAGGTTAGAGATTGGAGTAGACCAATCAGGGCAGTTGCACTGTTTGATAGCATCGATCTTGTCCTGCAGATCCTTGATTTGCTGCTGCAAACTTGCATTGAGACTGGCAATGCTGTTGTTCGTCTGCTGGATGTCGTCACTCTCAGTATCCTTACAAGATACCAGAGCACTGGACCCAGAAGCGACCAAAGCCGCAATCATTAATGTTCCGAGTACTTTGTTTTTCATGGTACAAAAATTTATATAATATACTATCTTTCTCTATCTACCACTTCACGCTGCAAAGATACGAAAATTTTCTTATCCATATCGTTTTTGAAGAACTTTTTTTATTGCAAAAATATTAAATTACCACATTTCTTAAGCTAAAGCAAGTTTTATTGGAGATTATTTGCTATCTTTGCAACCTATTTCCATAATAACCAAACATCATTTTTATGCAGAAGAAGCTTCTAATGGCTTTGGCCGCCTTAGGCTCAGTCTCAATGGCTTATGCCCAGCAAGACTCTGTCAATGTGGGCGAGCAGGCTTTCACCTTCACAGAGGCACAGCTCGGCGAGGATGAGAACGTCACGCAGAGCGTGAGCATCATCTCTTCCGGCACCAACGCCTATGCCAACGAGGTGGGTTACCGCTGGAGCCCCATGCGGTTCAAATACAGGGCCTACAACGCTAAGTATAACGACATCTACATCAACGGCAACCCCGTGAACGACATTGAGCGCGGTTCCTTCCGCTACTCCTTCGTCGGCGGTCTGAACAACCAGACGCGCAGCATGGAGTCGGCACTGCCCTTCGAGGACAACAACTTCTCCATGACGGGTCTCGGCGGAAGCAACAACTACAACTTCCGCCCCTCTGCCATGCCGGTGGGTCAGCGCCTCTCGCTCGCTGGTGCCAACCGCAACTACACGCTGCGCGGCATGTACAGCTACAACTCCGGTCTCAACGACAAAGGATGGGCATGGTCGGCAGGCCTCACCTACCGCTGGGCCAACCGCGGCTACGTAGAAGGCACGTTCTACAACTCTTTGAGTTACTTCCTCGGTTTGGAGAAGGTGTTCAACGACCACCACTCCCTCTCGCTCGTCACCTGGGGTAACCCCACGGAGCGCGGCACACAGAGCGCCTCGACGGATGAGATGTACTGGCTCGCCAATGACTACAACTACAACCCCAACTGGGGCTATCAGAACGGCAAGAAGCGTAATTCACGTGTCGTCAACGATTATGCACCGGCTGCCTTGCTGACGTGGGACTTCAAGATCGACGACGGCATGAAGCTCACGACCTCGCTCCTCGGCAAGTACTCCATGTACAGTAGCACACGTCTGAACTACAACAACGCAACAAACCCGGCACCCGACTACTACAGTCTCATGCCGAGCTATTTCTATGACGTATGGGGAACAAGCTCCAGTACGATGAGCGCCTCTGATCTCGCAGCCTGGACAGCTGCCCGCGACTACCTCATGGCCTCGAAGGCCAACCGTCAGATCAACTGGGACCGTCTCTACTATTCCAACAAGATGGCCTCGGCGCAAGGTGCTGACGCTATGTACTACCAGCAGGCTTACCACGACGACCAGCTCGCCTTCAGTCTGTCCTCCGCTCTGCACACGGACCTGACAAAGAACAGCACGCTGAACCTCGGCCTTAACCTCAGTACGAACAAAGGCATGCACTATCAGACGATGGAGGATCTGCTCGGCGCTACCACTTTCCACAACAGCAACTATTATGTCATCGGCACCTATGCCGAGAACGCCTCGCAGGTCTTCTACGACCTCAACGACGGCAGCACGCCGAAAGAGGTGCATAAAGGTGACCGCTTCGGCTACGACTATAACGTCTTTGTCAACCGTGCTCAGGCATGGGCAGGCTACGACGTCAACCTCAACTTCATGCGCTTCTTCGTCAACGGACGCATCGGTGGCACCTCACTGCAGCGCGACGGTAAGATGCGCAACGGTCTCGCTCCCAACAACTCTTACGGCAAGAGCAGCACAGCACACTTCCTCGACGGCGGCGGTAAGGCTGGCGCGAACATCAACCTCGGACGTGGCAACACGCTCACCCTCGGTGCTGGCTACGAGTGGAAAGCGCCGACAGCAAACGTCGCTTTCTCCTCTCCGCAGATCAACAACGACTTCGTCAAAGACCTCAAGACTGAGAAGATCTTCTCCTCCGAGATCGGCTATCAGCTGCAGAACAGCTGGCTGCACGCTAACATCCAGGCTTACTACACCCGCCTGCAGGATGTGACGGAGTACAGCATGTTCTATTACGACAGCAATAAATCATTCTCTTACGTCTCCCTCTCCGGCATCGCCAAGCATTATTATGGTGTGGAGGCAGGGCTCGACTTTAAACTGTCATCGACATTCAGCATCAACACCCTCGCTACCATCAGCGAAGCCAAATATGCCAACAACGCCAACGTGCGCTACATGCTCTCCAACGATGGCAAATACTACGACGACATCGTGGTGAACAAGAACATGCGCGAGGGTGGCACGCCGCTGTCGGCTTATTCTATCGACCTCGCCTACCATTCCAATGGCTGGTTCATCGACCTCATCGGCAACTACTACGACCGTATATATCTCTATTATACTCCAGTTAGCCGTTACTATTCGAACCTGCCGCTACTGAAGGATGCTTCCGGCAACACGGTCATGGATGAGAACGGTAACCCGATGCACGATATCTCCAAGGTTCCTTCACAGGCCAAAGGCAAGGGCGGCTTCATGCTCGACGCCTCCGTGGGCAAGAGCATCTACATCGGCAAGCACCAGATGTCCATCAACCTCATGCTTACCAACATCCTCAACAACCGCAAGCTCGTCACCGGTGGTATGGAGCAGAACCGTCAGACCTATGACGACAGCGGTGAGACCATCCGCACATACACCTTCCTCACCAACCCGAAGAAGTTCTATGTCAACGGCATCAACGGCATGCTCATCGTAACTTATAAATTATAATGAAAGGAGAATATCATGAAGAAGAATATCATCAAGACAAATATCATCAAGGCCTCTTCGCTGATCCTCCTTGCCCTGCTGTGCGGTCTCTTCGCATCCTGCATGAACGGCGACTGGGATGAGCCGGACAACACGCAGGCTCCCTTCGGCAACAACAGTCTGACGGAGAGCAATGTTATCACGATCGCTGAACTTATCAAGAAGTACCCCAACGTCTTCGCCTCCACCGACCAGAACCAGGAGATCACGGAAGATATCCAGATCAAAGGCCGCGTCACGGGCAATGACCTCGGCGGCAACATCTACAAGCAGATCATCCTCCAGGACAACACCGCGGCGATCATCATCGCCGTCAACGAAGGCGGTCTCTTCGGCCACCTCGCCGAGGGACAGGAGATCCTCGTCAACCTCAAAGGACTCTACATCGGCGGCTACCGTAAGATGCCGGAGATAGGCTATCCCTACAACGGCAACAGCATCGGACGTATGCAGAAGGATATCTGGGAGAAGCACTACAAGCTTATCGGCTCGCCCGACACCACGGTCATCAAGGCTGTCGACTTCAACTCCATCAAGGGCGACATGAACGACAACTGTGGCAAGCTCGTCACGCTGAGAGGCATCACCTTCAGCAGTGCTGACGGCAAGGCTACATTCACCACAGGCTCATCTGTGGGCAACGCCGTGAACCAGACGCTCGACGGCTACGGCTCCAATGTCGTCATACGCACAAGCACCTATGCCGACTTCGCCGCCATGGTCCTGCCTTACGATGCCACGGCTAAGAAGAAGCTCAGCGCGGACATCACGGGTATCGCCACACGTTACAACAACACTTGGCAGATCCTCATCCGCAAGACCAGCGACATAAAGATCAACAACTAATCCATCTTACACATTATTATATATAGACAACTATGAAAAACATATTGAAACTCGCCATAGCCTTCATGGCACTCTTCTCCTTCGCCGCATGCTCCGACGTGCCCATGCCATACGACGAGCCGGGAACAAGCAATAACGATAACGACAGCACCACAACTGGCACCTATCTTAACGAGACTTTCGAGACCAGTTTCGGCAAGTTCACCAATGTCACCGTTAAAGGAAATGCATGGGTCATCGATTTCAAGACCGCTAAAGCAACGGGTTACGAAAGCAGCAGCAAGACGACGACAGCCTCTGAGGCTTACCTCGTCTCGTCTCCCGTGGACCTGACAAAATCAACAGCTGCCTACCTGCAGTTCGATTATATCCTCCGTTATGTTCGTGCCGGACAGACAGAGAACAAGGTGCTTATCACCAGCAACTACACTGGCGATCCGTCTACAACAACATGGACTGACATCACCGGCACACTGACCGAGGGCTCCGACTGGAATACCTTCTCCACTTATAAGAAGAACATCCCATCCGACTTCCTTGGCAAGAACAATGTCGTTATCGCGCTGATGTACTCTTGCACCACATCTTCTTCTACCATTGAGGTCAAGAACCTGATCATGAAAGATGGCACGGTAGAGGAAAGTGGCACGACGCCAGAGAAGCCTGCCACCGGTGAGGCTAAGGGCTCAGGCACACAAGCCGATCCTTACAACGCCGCCGCTGCCAACAAGGCTGCTTCTGCCCTCTCTTCCTCTGACAAGAAAGAGAACGTCTATGTGACAGGTATCATCAGCAAAGTGGGCGAATTCAACTCAAAGTTTAGTGAGCTGAGCTATTACATCTCCGACGACGGCAAGGAGAGCAGCGAGCAGTTCTACGTCTATGGCGGTTTAGGCAAGGATGGTGCAAAGTTCACCAGTGCATCGGATCTGAAGGTTGGTCAGAAAGTGACCGTAGTAGGTACGCTCATCAACTTCCAAGGAAACACGCCGGAGATGCAGTATGGCTCCAAGATCGTCTCGCTGGAAGGAGAGGGCAGTGGCGCAACGACTCCGGAGACACCAGCCACCGGTGAGGGAGTAAGCATCAGCGGCAATATCTTGACACTGACCAATACCAAAGCAACAGCCGGGACAGAAACAGCGACGATCGACTTGAGTCAACAAGGCTTTGAAGATAAGGAACCCGTCACTGAGGCTAAATTCTCTGATGGCACAACCATCACCTTTGGTAAGGGCAATGGAACTAACACTCCGACCTTCTACACAAAGACCAAGGGCGTGCGTGTCTATCTCAACAATACCATTACTTTCAACGCTTCAAAGCCCATCGCAAAGATTGTATTCACCTGTGACGTGTACAACGGAACGAACGAGGTAGGCAACAAGACAGCAACAGTAACGTTCTCCGGTAACACCGCTGTCTACACCAATGCCGACCCCAATCCGGAAAAAGGCGGCGTGCAGCTCCGCGTACAGACTATCACCATCACTTACGCAAAGTAATCTACAACAAGATTACTCAAACTGCACTAAACTTAGTGCGATTTTCATTCAAAATCGCACTGAGTTCAGTGCATTTTTGTGTTAAAACTGCACTAAACTTAGTGCAGTTCGCTATTTATTGCTATCTTTGCACCAGAAAAGTTCAAAGATATGGAAAAGCTACAGATTCGATTCGACAAACTTCTTCGAGAGACTACATCTACCTTCCATAGATACATGTATGACAAAATCAATTGGAATGCACGGATGGTATGTTTGCTCGGGCCACGTGGCATAGGAAAGACCACGATGGTGCTACAATACATAAAGGAGAACTTACCCCGACAAGAAACGCTATATGTGGTCGCAGAAGATCTGTATTTCTCTACCCATACCCTCGTTGATCTCGCAGATGAGTTTGCAAGAACAGGAGGAAAATACTTGTTCATTGACGAGATACACAAATATAAGGGATGGTCAAGAGAGTTAAAGCTTATCTATGACTATCACTCTGAGTTGCGTGTATTCTTTACCGGTTCATCTGTTTTAGATATTGAGCAAGGAATCTCAGACCTCAGTCGTCGTGTCCTTACATATCACATGCAAGGCCTATCCTTCCGTGAGTATCTTAAGTTGTACCACAACATTGACATACCGGTCTATTCATTAGATGACATTCTGACACAAAAAATATCTATTCCGACAGGATTCCTCCCTCTTCAATATTTCAAGGATTATCTACAAAAAGGATATTACCCATTCAGAGACAACGACTTTGAGCAGTATGTCTCTCAAGTCGTCAACATTACTATTGATGTTGACATACCACAGTACGCAGAACTTTCTGTAGCCGTCACACGGAAATTGAAACGCCTTCTTGCCATTATTGCGGAGAGTGCACCTTTCAAGCCAAACTTTACCCAACTTGGAGGGCAACTCGAAGTGTCAAGAAACAGTATTGCAGACCTCTGTGGATGGATAGAGAAAGCCGGGCTGATAAGCCAGCTCAGAGACAGCACTGGCGGAATACAAGGCTTAGGGAAAGTTGATAAGATCTATTTAGACAACCCATGTCTAATATATGTCCTTGGGAATCAGAACGTAGAAATAGGTACAGTAAGAGAAACTTTCTTCTTTAATCAAATGCGATTAAATTATGATGTAACCTCTTCTCCCATTTCGGACTTCCTTATTGATGGAAAGACATTTGAAGTAGGAGGCAAGAAGAAAGGCCAGAAACAGATAAAGGATGCCAACAACGGATTTGTAGTCAAGGATGATATCGAGTCCGGCTATGGAAACATTATTCCCTTATGGGAATTTGGATTGACCTACTAAAGAATCCGGTACTTTCCCAATAAATAATCCCCGAAATCTTTGGTGGGCACCAAAAAACTTCGTAACTTTGCACCCACTATTGTACCAGCTGATTATCAGCACATAATAGCAAGACATTTATTAATAATATACATAAAGAACAAAATGAAAAAAGGTATTCATCCAGAAAACTATCGCCCCGTCGTGTTCAAGGACATGTCCAACGGCGATATGTTCCTTACAAAGTCTACATGCAAGACTACAGATACAGTAGAGTTTGAAGGCGAGACTTACCCAGTGGTTAAGGTCGAAATTTCCAGCAGCTCTCACCCGTTCTACACCGGCAAGAGCAAGCTCGTCGATACAGCAGGTCGCGTGGACCGCTTCATGAACCGCTACGGCAAGCTGAAGAAGTAATACTCTATTTTACAAGTATACAGATTCAAGGGAGTGCGGTCGGACGTAGTTGCATATGCGTCCGTCCGCACTTTTGCGTATAATAAACCACTACTATGAAAAACAATTGGAAATCCTTACTGTTACTGCTTTTTGCGCTTCCCTTCCTCACCTTCTCATGCAGTGAGGATGACAACCTCCCCAAGCCAAAATCAGACAACAATAACGGGACTAAGACTGAGGTCAACGCCAATGCCAACCCCACGACGGACAACGCCAATTACGCGCGCCTGGAGTTCCCGCACATCAAAAACGATGGTAACAACCTCGTCATCGTACACTCTACCAAAGAATATGGCATCAACTATTCTGTTGAATGGGACTGCACCAAGAAAGCGCAGCGCTGGACATGCTATGAGATGGACGCCTCCAACAGTGCTATCAACTGGAAACGGAGCCAATGGGAAGGTACCTCATGGGGCGGTGACCCCTTCCAGGAAGACACCGTCATCCCACAACCATACCGCACCACCCTCGCCGACTACAGAGGCACAGGCTACGACCGTGGACATATCTGCCCTTCTGCAGACCGTCAGAACTCTAAGGATGCCAATGAGCAAACGTTCTATCTGAGCAATATGCAGCCACAGATCAACGGCTTCAACGCCGGCGTGTGGATGAACATGGAAGATCATCTGCGTAATACTTGGAACACATCTACTTATCGCGATATTCTCTATGTCTGCAAAGGCGGCACCATCGACAATGCCTCGCAGATTGCCGGCTATACGCGAAACAGTAAGCTCATCGTCCCGAAGTATTTCTTCGCTGCTATCCTTGCTGTGAAGAACGGACAGTATAAAGCCATCGGCCTGTGGTTCGAACACAAGAAGAACAGCGATAAGAATCTGAGCAACTATATCGTGTCCATCGACGAGCTCGAGAAGCTCACGGGCATCGACTTCTTCTGCAACCTCCCCGACAGCATCGAGAACAAGGTCGAGTCGGCAACAAAGGCTGAGATGCTCAGCGACTGGGGACTGAAATAAAAAACTACTTCCGCTTTTCGGGTTGATGGGTTCACACAACCTCGAAGAGGTTGAACTAAGTTAGCCCCATGTGAGGCGTAGCCGAAACATGGGGTTTAAGTTCGGTCTGATTTTGTTGCAATCCGGCCTCGAAGAGGGCGAACATGATTTAAACGCTCATCACATATAACCAGCATCCAGTCAAAGTTCGCCCTCTTCGAGGCCGACAGGTCAGATTAAATTGCTCAACCCCAAGCCCCAGGTTGCGTCGCTGCGCTCCTTACCTGGGGCTACTCATGTACAACCTCTTCGAGGTTGACAGCAGTGTCAACTCCACAAGCATAAGAACCATAAAAGAAATTACTCGTGGGAAAAGTTATCGAGCGCGAGAAGCGCACTATCGCTTTCATGATACGGCTCTACTGCCGTCACCATCTCCACCAGCAGGAGCCCGACGAGAAGCATGCCGCACTTATCAACTACTGCCAGCGACGTCTCGACCGTTGTCGCTGGCAGGACAAGAAGCCACCTTGTAAACACTGTCCCTGCCACTGCTACGCACCCGAGCAACGCGAAGAGGTGAGGAAGATCATGCGGTGGACAGGTCCTCGCATGCTCCTCTATGCGCCTATGGAAGTGTTACGGCACCTGCTTGGCAAAGGATAATTACGATATATTTTGGATATATTTGTAATTATCTGTAACTTTGCCACGAATTAGCAGAAAAGAAAAATGGAAATGCCAAGTCATCAGCCCCGGATGGGCTTACGCGTGAAAGGCTTCGCAGCCGGCATCCTTGCCGCCGTCTTCTATGGCACCAACCCCTTGGGCACGTTGCCACTCTACGCCGACGGCATCAACTCCGGCTCCGTCCTGTTCTATCGTTATGGCATTTCCGTTGTCACTTTCATCCTCTGGCTTCTTCTGCGCGGCGAGTCGCTGAAGATCAAATGGGGACAAGCCATCAAGCTCGCCATCCTCGGCGTGATGTTCTCCATGTCGTCGCTCACCCTTTATGAGAGTTTCCATTACATGGACGCCGGTGTCGCTTCCACCATTCTTTTCTCCTACCCTATCATGACCGCCCTTATCATGGTCATGTTCTATCACGAGCGCATCAACTGGCGCACATCCCTTGCTATCCTTCTTGCCGTCTCCGGCATCGCCCTGCTTTATCGCGGTGGCGGCAACGGCGGCACAACCCTCTCAGCCACAGGCGTCATCCTCGTGCTCTTCTCCTCCTTGCTCTATGCCCTTTATATCGTTTATGTAAAGCAGTTCAAGGTCGAAGGCATGTCGAGTGAGAAGTTCACCGCCTGGATCATCTTCTTCGGCTGGCTTAGCCTTATCCTCTTCATGCTTTTCAAAGGAGAACGGCTCCAACTGCTCCATGGCACACAGTGGCTCTGGGGCATCCAACTCGCATGGTTGCCAACGGTCGGCAGCCTTTTCCTTATCAATATCGCCATCAAGCTCGTAGGAGCCACGCCCACGGCCATCATGGGCGCCATCGAGCCTGTCACAGCGGTAGCCATCACCTGCCTGCTCTTCGGTGAGGCATTCACGTTCCGCCTTTTCTGCGGCATCGTGCTCATTCTCTCGGCTGTGATTCTCATCATATTAAGGAAGCAGAATTAAGATAATAACCTTCATAAAACAACAAGAATAAAAAACTCCTATAGACAAATGATATATCATTACGATTTCCTCATCATCGGCGGTGGCGTTGCCGGTATGAGCTTTGCCCTCAAAGTAGCCAAAGCCCACAAGGGCACTGTCGCCATCATCTGTAAGACAACCCTCGACGAGGCCAACACCGCCAAGGCGCAGGGTGGTATCGCCTCCGTCACGAACCTCGCTGTGGACAATTTCGACAAGCACATCCACGACACGATGGTTGCCGGCGACTGGCTCTCCGACCCCAATGCTGTGGAGCACGTCGTGCGCAATGCACCCGCTGCCATCAAAGATCTCGTACAGTGGGGTGTCAATTTCGACAAGAAAGCTGATGGTTCCTACGACCTGCACCGTGAGGGCGGACACTCTGAGTTCCGTATCCTCCACCATCAGGACGACACGGGCTTTGAGATCCAGCGCGGACTGATGGCTGCCGTGCGTAACAACCCCGACATCACGGTCCTCGAGAACCACTTTGTCGTGGAGATCATCACACAGCACCACCTCGGCAAGGAGGTGACACGCCGCACGCCGGACATCGAGTGCTATGGTGCCTACGTCATCAACCCCGACACGCAGAAAGTCGACACTTACCTCTCGCGTGTCACGCTCATGGCTACCGGTGGTACTGGCGCCGTCTATGCCACGACCTCTAACCCAAGCATCGCCACGGGTGACGGTATCGCCATGGCTTACCGTGCTAAAGGAACAGTGAAGGACATGGAGTTCGTACAGTTCCATCCTACCGTACTTTATAACCCCGCTGAGACTCATCCCGCCTTCCTCATCACAGAGGCTATGCGCGGCTACGGCGCCATCCTCAAGCTCCCCGACGGAACGGAGTTCATGCAGAAATACGACCCGCGCCTCTCCCTCGCACCGCGTGACATCGTGGCACGCGCCATCGACCACGAGATGAAGATCCACGGTCTCGACCATGTCTGCCTCGACGTGACGATGAAAGACCCGGAAGAGACAAAGAAGCACTTCCCGCATATCTATGAGAAATGTCTGTCCATCGGCATCGACATCACGAAACAGATGATCCCCGTCTGCCCGTCAGCCCATTACATGTGTGGCGGCATCAAGGTCGACCTCAACGGTGAGAGCTCCATCCACCGCCTCTATGCTGTCGGTGAGTGTTCCTGCACCGGTCTGCACGGTGGCAACCGTCTGGCTTCCAACTCGCTCATCGAGGCTGTCGTCTATGCCAAGAGTGCTGCCGAGCATGCCATCGCTAACATCGACAACTATAAGTTCCAGGAGGACGTACCGG
The DNA here is from genome assembly GCA_902792635.1 of uncultured Prevotellaceae bacterium. Lineage (GTDB taxonomy): Bacteria > Bacteroidota > Bacteroidia > Bacteroidales > Bacteroidaceae > Prevotella. The sequence goes on from CADBAG010000020.1 coordinate 30,815, forward strand.
AGTGGAACGACTTCGGCACACTGACCAACGAGGAGAAGGTGCTCATCACACAGGATGAGAAAGAGGTCGGACAGGTCATGTCGACCTATGTCGGTATCGTGCGTTCCAACCTGCGCCTCAAGCGTGCCTGGACCCGTCTCGACATGCTCTACGAAGAGACAGAGGATCTCTTCCGCCGTGTCAAGCCTACCCGTGACATCTGTGAGCTCCGTAACATGATCAACGTCGGATACCTCATCACCCGCCAGGCCATCGAGCGCCACGAGAGCCGCGGCCTGCACTACAATGTGGATTATCCCAAGAAACCGAGGAACTGACGGCCCCACCCCCTCCCCTCCCCCACCCAGGGGAGGGGCAGATTACCTGGATAAACACATCTTCGCCCATAATGAATAAACCTTATTATCTGTAGTTATGGAAGACGACGGAAGGCAACATGGATATGAGACGGCGGATCCTTCTGTTTATTTAAGGCTCAAAGCTTACGCTGCTGAGAATAGAAGCAACCAGACAGCAGCTGAGAAAATGCTGTGGAATGAGCTGGGCAACAACAGATATGGTCTAAAGTTCCGTAGGCAACATATTATCGACATTTTCATTGCCGACTTTGTGTGTCTCAAATATCATCTTGTCATCGAAGTTGATGGTGGGTACCATAGTCAAAGTGATCAACAAGTCTCGGATGAACTGAGAACCAAAGCTCTGGCTGAAGAGGGGTTCAAGGTCATCCGCTTCACGAATGAGCAGATAGAGGCCGATCCAAAGGGCATAGCAGAACAAATCTATGATGAGATCTTCAATATTGAAGATTCAATGGATGAATAATGAATAATAAATAAAAAAAATATGAAGACATTCAACGATAGCAAAACCTCTCTTGAAAGTAATCAGACCCCTCCCCTGGATGGGGGAGGGGCAAGGGGTAGGGCCGTCAGGTTATTGGCTAAGCAGCGCCACGCTCTAATCTTGGCGCACTATTATACCCGCCCGGAGATTCAGGAGGTTGCTGACTTCATCGGCGACTCATTAGCTCTGGCACGTAAGGCGGCAGAGACAGACGCGCCCGTGCTCGTCATGTGCGGCGTGCATTTCATGGCTGAGACCTGCAAGCTGCTGTCACCGGACAAGATTGTCTTGGAGCCCGACCCCGCTGCCGGTTGCTCCCTTGCCGACAGCTGCACTGCCAAGGACCTCGCAGCCTACAAGAAAGAGCACCCGGGCTATAAGGTCATCAGCTACGTCAACACGACAGCTGCCGTGAAAGCGCTCTCCGACTGCTGCGTCACCTCCGGCAATGCCGTGAAGGTCATCAACAGTCTGCCGAAAGACGAGAAGCTTATCTTCGGACCCGACTATAACCTCGGCAACTATATCAACTCCATCTCCGGCCGCCACATGCTCCTCTGGAACGGTGGCTGCCATGTCCACGAGAAGTTCTCCGTCGGTGCTATCCTCACACTGAAGAAGCAGTACCCCAACGCCGTCGTCATGGCCCACCTCGAATGCAAGGCACCAGTCCTCGCCATGGCTGACGTCAAAGGCTCTACGGCAAGCATGCTCACCTATGCCAAGGCTCACCCCGAGCAGAAGCAGTTTATCGTTGCCACTGAGGCCGGCATCCTCTTCGAGATGCGCAAGCAGTGTCCCAACCAGGAGTTTATCCCCGTACCACCCGAGGTGACAGAAGGCGAGAACGGCATTGGTACCTCAACGACCGAAGGAGGCATCCCCGCGTCCTGCTCCTGCAACGAGTGCGAGTTTATGAAGCTCAACACCCTCGAGAAGATCATCTCCTGCCTCGAGACGATGCAGCCACAAGTCACCATCCCCGCAGACATCGCCCGCGACGCCGTAAAACCCATCGAAAAGATGCTATCCCTTTCATAGCCTGAAGTTTTGTGCTCTGCCCTTTAGGGCAGAGACCGTTCTCTCCAGCCATAACAAAAACAAAGATGAACTACAAGCAAACAGAAAAAGAACTTACCGACCGCCTCATCGACCTCGCTTTTGCCGAGGATATCGGCGACGGCGACCACACCACGCTCTGCTGCATCCCCAAGGATGCTATGGGCGAGAGCGAACTGATGATCAAGGAAGAAGGAATCTTTGCAGGCGAGCGTGCCGCCAAAGAGGTCTTCCATCGTTTCGACCCCGACCTGAAGGTCACGATGCACATGCATGATGGCGACCACGTGCGCCCCGGCGACATCGTACTCTCCGTCAGCGGCCGTGAGCAGAGCCTCCTCACCACCGAACGCCTCATGCTCAACATCTGCCAGCGCATGAGCGGCATCGCCACCATGGCACACCGCTACCAGCAGGCGCTCATCGATGCCGGCACGAAGACACGCGTCCTCGACACCCGCAAGACCACACCCGGCATGCGCATGCTTGAGAAAGAGGCTGTGCGCATCGGTGGCGGCATGAACCACCGCATCGGCCTCTTCGACATGATCCTGCTCAAAGACAACCATATCGACTTCTGCGGCGGCGTACACAACGCCATCACTCGTGCCCGTCAGTACTGCAAGGACAAAGGCCTCGACCTGAAAATCGAATGTGAGGTGCGCGACTTCACAGAGTTGAAGGAAGCCATCAAGGGCCTCCCCGACCGCATCATGTTCGACAACTTCACACCTGCCGACACCGTGAAAGCTGTGGAGCTCGTCCATGCTGCCAAGAACGCCGACGGCACACCGGCACACATCGAGACAGAGTCGTCGGGCGGTATCACCTACGACACGATGATCCCTTATGCCAAGGCGGGTGTCGACTTCATCTCCTTTGGTGCATTGACCCACAGCGTCAAAGCCCTTGACATGAGCCTTAAAGCCAAAGGATCGTCAAAGCTCTCCGTCTAATCGCCATTGGCTGACACGTGCCGGCCAACCGGCTGACACGTGCCGACCAACCGGCTGACACGTGTCGACCAATCGGCTGGCACGTGCCGACCAACCGGCTGACACGTGCCGACCAACCGGCTGACACGTGCCGACCAATCGCCCAACATAATGGTCGCGTCGTGTATGCCGTCGCATGGCGACGGCCACCCGCTGTTATACCAACAAGAATATATAAAGAGGATGAGATATCGTAAGAAAACCAGGATAACCACCGCTTTGCTTTGCCTGCTGACGCTGACGACAGCAGCTTGCGGAAGCAAGGAAAGCAAAAAGGCAGCAACAAACCAAGATGACAAGAAAGCCGTTGCGCTGAATATCGATACTGCCTTACAATCGAGGCTGAAGAAGTTCTGCGCCCAGCCCCGTGTAAAGGGCCACTTCGGACTTTACGTCTATGACCTCACGGCCAACAAGCCCGTGACCGCCGTCGACATCGACCATGCCCAGCCTATCGCCTCCTGCACAAAACTCCTCGCCAGTGTGGCAGCGCTCAATAAGCTCGGGGCTGACTACACCTACCGCACGACGCTCTATACCCGTGGCAAGGTGGAGAAAGACACGCTCCGAGGTGACATCATGCTCATGGCTGGTCTTGACCCAATGCTCAAGGCCGAGGATTTGACGATCTTCACCCGCCACCTCCATCGCATGGGCATTCGTTATATTGACGGCAGATGCTTGCTAAATCTCAAACTGAAAGAGAAGGTGAAAGCCGAACAGCACTGGTATCCTTGGGATCTTTCCTTCTCATCCTATGGCATTCTCTTCAAAGGTCCCGACGCCATTAGTACAGCCATAAAGAGAGCCCTTGCCGCTTCCGGCATCCGCATGAAAGGTGACTGTGAACTCGGTGCGCCTTCCTCGAAAGAAGCCAAGGAATGGACGGGCCGTTTCCGCTACATGCATCCTGTATCGAGCGTGACACGCGTCATGTGGAAAAACTCGAGCAACACCAAGGCTACGAGTCTGCTCTATACTCTCGGCTATGCTGTCAATCCTCACAGTAACGGGTCAGCCGACGCCTTCGCCAATGCCGGTGTGAAATACATCCGCGCCTTCCTCCGCGACTCGCTGAAGATGCGCGACACGGCCCTCGTCATCCACGACGGTTGCGGTCTCTGCACCCATAATCACCTGTCGCCGCGCGCCCTTGTCGCCGTCCTCACCTTCGGCTACCATCACAAGCCCATCTACGATCAGCTCATGCGTAACCTGTCCATCTCCGGTGTCGACGGCACATTGCATCGTCTGCTCTTCGACCCACGACTGAAAGGCAAGATCCACGGCAAGACAGGCACCCTCTCCCACCCTTACGGCATCTCGTCACTCGCCGGTTATTGCAAGGGAGCCGATGGCCACAACCTCTGCTTCGCCTTCCTCAACTCAGAGATGTCGGTCCTTGATGCACACGTCTTGCAGCGTAAGCTATGCCTCATACTGGCAGGAGTAGATGTGCGGTAATGATCGGCATACCGTAGGGGCGGCCCTGGTGGCCGCCCAGTGCATCCCATTAACTTCAAGGCTGATTTCCACCCTCAAAAGGCACCTCACTTCTTTTCTTACTCCTGTATTCCGCCGGCGTCATATCGTAAGCAGCCTTGAATGCCCGATACATGGAAGGCAAAGTGCTGTAGCCCGCCTCAGCAGCAATATCACTGATACTTCTGTCCGTTGCCTCGAGCAGATAAGCACACAATTCAAGTCTACAAAAGCTAAGCCATTGACTAAAAGACATGTGCCGAGTCTGATAGATATAATCTGACAACTCGTCCCGAGAGACATTCAGCTGCTCTGCCACTTCCTCGAGCGTCAGATTGCCGGCAAAAAGTGGACTGGGCGAGTGAAAGGAAAGTTGCTGGATCTCCTGCCTAATGGCTGCAGGTACCAATGATCCTTTATGTTTCATTCGTACACATCTCACAAATTCCGTATAGACTCTCACCGACAGTAACACGATCGCCATCATCCCCACATTGCAGAAGATATCAAAAGCAAGAGAGCCAATGAAGTTGGAACAAAAAGTACACGTTACAATAAAAACAAAAAGAAGGAGATCTCCACGTTCATGAAATCTCTGTTTCCCCACTAATGTCGTAACCCGTTGCCGACGCCGCCGATTGTATCTGTAAGCTAAACAAATAAGAACAAAGAAAGCTAAATAGTATAACACTAAAAGGCCTATGATGACAAGTACTGCTACTTGGACCAGACGTATTTCAGATACAGAAGAGATAGAAAAGACCTCATGGTATGAATATACAGGATGGTAATAGGCCGTGTAATGAATGACATTGGCAAAGATAAAAATCAAAACAGGCAGAAGCAGACTGAAAAACCAACTGTAAAAATGCTTGTAGTACCAACGACCGAAATAAGCAGCAATGAGCAAGGCAGCCACAACAAAAGTGATGATATCCATACTCATCACTCTTATCGGAATAAGTTCTATGCCATGATCAGAAATAGAAAAATAACGGAAGGCCGTTGATATCAGATACAGAAAATAAAAGGCGGCAAACGACCGTCGGCGGAGTTTTAGTCCTTCGTCGTTCAAATCCCTGCCATACAAGGATTCATATATTATGACGGACACAAGTGTTAATGACAACAGTGCCGCCGTAACTTTGTAGACAACAAGCATAATTAGTTCGGTTTTCAGACGTATCTTGCAAAGTTACTAAAAAATATTATAACCTGTTATATTCTTTAATAAAAAATATCTTCAATAATACAAATAGTCAAAAGCGGCCATATTTTCCGGCATCCGATAACGAAAGACAGAAAATATAGCCGCTCCTAATGATGAATAGACCCTCCAAAGATTACTTGTACTCTTCCTCTATCCGTGGAGCCTTATCCTGCCCACTGCCATAGCGGTGATACTCGAAGGCGATGCTCTGCTCCTTGAGGTAATGGATAAGTTCTACGCGACCATCCTTTACGGGCACCTCCGTGGCAATGAACTTATTCGTCTCAGCTGCCCGGCGGTACATAGCCTCCGGGACGTCCGGCGAGCAGGTACGGATGCGCTCATAGCCCGGCATCGACTCGATGAAGGCGTCGAGGCTCTCTGTCTTCACGCGGGCACAAAGGCGCTGGAGACGCTCAACGAGCTTCGGACGTTTGTCGCCCGGATCGAAGCTCACCGTGAGCGGCGTGCCACAGATCTGTGCAGCTGTCGCTATCATGACGGCCTGCTCGTCGGTGTCGTTCTTGAAGAGACGAAGCACCATACCACCCGCCAAAGGCAGGTAACGGAAGACATTCTGCTCACCGCTGCACTTGTTCCAGTCGCGCGGACGACTGAACTCGGTGACCCAGGCACGACGATAGCAGATCTCATATTTGGTCGTGCTGCCGGGCTTATCGGTGATGACGGTGAACTGCTGACAGTAGTTAGGACCGCCCGCCTTGATGCCGGGGCCGAAAGCTGAGAGCTTCATGCCGCCGAAGGGCTGACGGTTGACGATAGCGCCCGTGATGCCACGGTTGATATAGAGGTTACCGGCCATGATGCTGTCACGCCACTTACGGCGCTCATTCTCATCGAGGGTCTGGATGCCGGACGTCAGTCCGTAGTCGAGACCGTTGACGAGGTCGATAGCTTCATCGAGGGTGTCGAAGGGAGCCACGGAGAGCACCGGACCGAAGAGCTCTGTACGGAACGAATAGTTGTCAGGACGCACACCCATCTTCACCGTCGGAGCTAAGATGTAATGGTTCTTGTCGACGAAGCGCGGCGGCACGAGCCACTCCTCACCGGGCTCCAAGGTCTCTATGGCCTTGAGCAGTTTCTCGTTGTGGTTCGTGATCATTGGGCCGACGATGTTACCGGCATCCCACACGCCACCAACCTTAAGACTCGTGGCACAGTCGCGCAGCTTCTCGCGGAAGTCGGGACGGTTGTAGACGGAGCGCTCCACGAGGAGGAGCGAGCAGGCCGAACATTTCTGTCCGGCATTGCCGAAAGCAGAGTGACAGACACACATGATACCGTGATCCATATCAGCCGAAGCCGTGAGGATGATGACATTCTTACCACCCGTCTCTGCCGAAAGCGGCGTGGTAGGCTTGGCACGGAGGATCTGTTGAGCCGTGTCGGTGCCACCCGTGAGGATGATATGCTTGATCTCCGGAGCCTGTGTCAGCTTAGGCAGTGCATCGTGATCGGTGATGACAACCTGCAGCGCCTCTTTCGGCACACCGGCGTCCCAGAAAGCCTTGGCAAAGAGCCAGGCTACAGGAGCAGCCACGGAAGCCGGCTTGAGGATGACCGTATTGCCAGAAGCCAGTCCGGCAACGACACCTCCGCAAGGGATAGCACACGGGAAGTTCCACGGCGAGATGACAAGCACCGTGCCCTTGGCCTTGATGTCGACATCGTCCAAGGCATAGAACTTTTTCATCGAAGTGGTATAGAAACGACAGTAGTCGATACCTTCAGATACCTCGACGTCACCTTCCGTGACGGTCTTGCCCGTGATGGCACACATACAGCCGATGAGGTCGCCACGCATGTTGCCAAGACGGTTGGCAGCATCGTACATGATCTTATGACGCTCCTCTATCGTCGTGTCACGCCAGTGACCCGGGTCGGCAGCAGCGATCTTCACGATCTGCTCTACCTGTGCGGCATTGGCACGCGACATCTCACAGATCTCCACTTCCTCCTCCTGACTGCGGTCGTAATATTTATAGCGACTGTCGTTGACAACGGTCTCTGCGCCGATCTGTGTAGGCAGCACGTCGGGCTTGTCAGCCGGGCTCTTCTTCCATTTCTTGAAGATGTCGCGCTGCCATTCCTGGTTACACTCGCGGTCGAAGTCGGTATCCTGCTCGTTGATCATCTCGTCCTGCGGCGGGATGGGGATATAAGGCTTGCGACGGTCCTGTGTGCGGGTCGGCGTGTGCGAGAGATGATCCTTCAGAGCATAAGCCTCCTCAAACTGCTTGCGCAGGAACTCCCACGTCTCAGTGCCCGGTTTGAGGTTGAACGAGTGAGTGAGAAAGTTGTCGGGCGCCGTGTTCTCATCCATACGGCGCACGAGATAAGACACGGCATAGAGGAACTGCTCATCGTGCACCACCGGGGCATAGAGGATGACGTGGTTGCCGAGCTGCGACTGGGCGCGCCACACGTGGTCGGCCATGCCTTCGAGCATCTCGAAGCAGAACGTGTCTTTCGGCGTCTGGTATTTCTGCGTCAGCAGGTAAGCATAGGAAATGGTATAAAGGTTGTGCGACGCCATACCGATATGGAGATACTTTGAGTTCTCCGGCAGCAGGCCTCGCTCGATGATATGCAGGTAGTTGGCATCGACCTCTACCTTTCTCGGACGTACCGGTGTGGGCCATCCGCGAAGTGATGAGGTGACGGTCTCCATGTCGAGGTTACAGCCTTTCACGATACGCATCTTGATAGGTGCTCCGCCGCGACTGCAACGCTCCTTGGCGAAAGCGAGAAGGTCACTCTGGAAGTCCCAGGCATCATAGAGATAAGCCTGGACAACGATGCCGGCTGAATAGTGAAGGAACTCCGGCTTGGACAGTGTGGCCTTGAAGACACGGATAGTGAGGTCAAAGTCCTTATACTCCTCCATATCGAGGTTGACGAACTTAGGCCGTTTCTTGCCGTTCTCATCGACATAAGGATAGTCGATAGCCGTCTGATAGAGCTCCGACATACGGCGCACGAGCTCGGGGAACGACTCCTCATAGTTCAGCGCATGGGTCTGGGCATAGATACCCGAGATCTTCACGGAGATATAGTTGATGTCCGGCTGCTTGAGGGCCTCAATGGTGTTATAATAACGTCTGTCGGCTTCCTCGTTACCTAACACGACTTCACCGAGGAGGTTGACGTTCTGTCCGATATCTTCATGGTTACGCTCAGCGAGATGCTTCGTCAACGCCGGGCGGGCGGCATCAAGGATGACACGCGAGGTGTCGGTACGCAGACGATGCTTGATGATTGGAATGGCTATAGGATAGAAATGGTAACCAAACGACTGGTACATCTTGAACAGCATGCGGTCGCGGGGCGAGAGAAACTCGGGTACACCGAACTCATCGATGAGCATCTTGATACGCTTGGCAAGCTTGCGGTTGTCACGGATCTGCGAGCTCTCATCGAGCATCTTGACGAGGAACTTCTTGTCGCTCGGCTTCTCGACCATCGTGGCATACATGTTCTGCTCCCGGCGCTCTGCGGGGGTAATACTTGCCTGGCTGGTGGTATAGAGCTTCATCAGCCATGTCTCCACTTCTTTTATAGTTGGTTTATCCATAGTAATTCATGTTTAGGAGGGTTGATAATAAATGTTCAGAAAAACGTTCAGAAAAGGGTAAGGTTATCCCTAAATGCCGTATTTCACATACAGCAATCAGACTCTTTTCCGAAAAGGTCAACCCAATGTCGGACTAAACATGACGGCCCGGTAGCGATGAAGCTCTGACAGGGCCTGCTTTGAAAATTTATCGAAAAAGAATCTCCTCATATATTCTTCTTCTTTAATGGTTAAACATATTGCCGTGGTGGCACTTCTCTCTTACTATTCGGTTGCAAAGATAAAGCATTTATTAATATACTTCAAACATTTTGCCAACTTTTTTATAAAAAAGTGCGCAACGTGCAAAGAAACAGCATTGTAACTACTCAGTCTTATGATTAGTCAGATTTTCGAGATGAAGAGTGCCTCGGAGAGGTACACTCTGCATAACCCCAGACAAAGGAGCGATAGCGACTGTAGTCTGGGGATTTTGACAGTGTGCGGATAATTGATTTCCAGCCTCGAAGAGGCTGACT
>CADBAG010000021.1 GCA_902792635.1 uncultured Prevotellaceae bacterium
GGGTTCCACCTCTTCCCATTCCGAACAGAGAAGTTAAGCCCGCTTGCGCCGATGGTACTGCAATGCAATGCGGGAGAGTAGGTAGCCGCCTCCTTTGAACGAGAGCCTTGAGGATAGCAATATTCTCAAGGCTCTTTTCGTTTGCGGGCGGCCACAAGGGCCGCGCCCTGCAATTTTTTGTTATGCGAAGATTATTCTATTCGATCATACGTTGGCCCCGCAGCCACGGCTTTGGTGTACAGTCACCTTTCGCCTTCCGTTTTGTGACGGAGGTCGTGCGCTCGCACCGTATACCGGAACATCTGCCTTCGGGTTTCTACGAGCAGTTTTCTACGAAGGACAAAAGGCTTCTGTCTTTCTATGGAAGGCTTTATGACTTTCTGATTCGTGAGAAGGGGCTTGAGCGGGTTTATGTTATTGAAGGTATCCATGACGATGCTGTATCTTATTCTTTGTGGATGGAGATCATTCAGGATGAGAAGGTCGTCGTAAGCTTCGATCTTTATGACTGTGGCGTGCTCTTTTTTGATGGTAAGTTGCCTAAATTTAACTATAAAGTAATGTTGCGCTGACTTTTTATGATTTCTTGTATGTTTGGTCGTAAAATTCTTTCCCAAAATGCTTGTAGATACAAATAATTTGTTTATTTTTGCGCCACGATTTTAGTACTATACACATTAAGAACAAAACACGACTAAATACTTACGACTATGTATTGGACACTTGAATTGGCTTCCAAACTTGAGGATGCTCCTTGGCCAGCAACAAAGGATGAGTTGATTGACTACGCTGTTCGTTCGGGTGCTCCTGACGAGGTTATACAGAACTTACAGGAGATTGAAGACGAAGGTGACGTTTATGAGAGTATTGAGGATTTATGGCCTGACTACCCTTCCAAGGAAGATTTCCTATGGAATGAGGATGAATATTAGTCGGTCGAGGATTTATATCGGGAGTTACCAACAGGGTTGTTGATTGCTCCCGATTTCTTTTATACAATAATATTGTCTTTTCTGCGTTGTTTTATTGTGCAGAACTATAGATACTACATATTCATCTTTGTTTGTTCTCTGTGCAGCGTTGTCTCCAAGGCTCAGTATGACCCTTCTTTCAGTCATTATTTTGATATGGAGACTTCTTTTAACCCCGCTGCGGCAGGTAAGCAACCGTATATCAACGTTACGGCTGCTTATGCTTTGGATATGGCAGGGTTTGAGCACAACCCCCGTACGGCTTATGTGTCGGGTGATATGCCGTTTCGAGCATTGAAAGCTTTTCATGGAGTGGGACTGAACTTTATGAATGATCAGATTGGTCTTTTCACGCATACCAAACTGGAGTTGCAGTATGCTTACCAGATGAAGCTCTTCGGAGGACAGTTGCGGCTTGGTGTGCTTGCGGGGTTCATCAGTGAGAACTTTGATGGTAGCAAGGTAGACTTAGGTGAGTCGAACGATCCTGCTTTCTCCACTACTTCCTTAACGGGAAATACGATCGATTTAGGCGCAGGACTATATTATATGCACGGTAGTTGGTATGCAGGACTCTCAGCAAAGCATCTCAATGCCCCTCTTGTGACCTTGGGCGATAATAATGAGCTGCAGATTGATCGGAGCTATTATTTTACCGGCGGAGGCAATATTCGTTTCCATAATCCGTTTTTATCATTGAAGCCATCGTTCTTGGTAAGGACAGATGGATCAGGCTGGCGAGGTGATATTACATCTCGTTTAGTGTATACTAATGGTACTCGCATGCTTTATTTAGGTGCAACTTATAGTCCAACAATTTCAGCGACGGTGCTCTTAGGTGGTTGTTTTCATGGTGTGGTCTTGGGCTACAGTTATGAGATTTATACTTCCGCCATCAATCCGGGTAACGGGAGCCATGAATTGTTCATTGGCTATAAGCATGAACTGAACTTTGTGAAGAAAGGACGCAACCTGCACAAGAGCGTGCGTATCTTATGATAGTGTAAAAAAGGGAATAAATATATATGAAGAATATCATATTGTTACTTAGTATGACCGCTTTGGCCTTGTCGTTGTCGGGCTGCTTCAGTGCGAAGACAGCGTCGATGTCTGGCAGAGGCGGTGAAGTGGTAGGCGTAGGAGGCCGAGCTTTCACGGAACCAACACCTTATGGGATGGTGCGGATTGACCGTGGTTATCTCAAGATGGGTGATGTGAAAAGCGATAGCTTATGGGGTAAGAATATCCCGGTAAAGGATATCTCCGTGGACGGTTTCTGGATGGACCAGACCGAGATCACTAACTCGCAGTATAAACAGTTCGTCATGTGGGTGCGTGACTCTATCCTCCGTACTCGTCTTGCTGATCCTAACTATGGTGGCGATGAGACCTACATGATTACGGAAGACAAGAACGGCGATCCTGTGAAGCCACATATCAACTGGAACAAGCGTCTACCGCGTAAGCCCAATGAGGATGAGCAGCGGGCTTTTGAGAGTCTTTATGTCACGAATCCCGTTACCGGCGAGAAGATGCTCGACTATAAGCAGATGAACTATCGGTATGAAGTATACGACTATACGGCTGCTGCGCTCCGTCGTAACCGTCTTGATCCTAAGGAGCGCGACCTCAATACCGATGATGTCGTCAATCCTAACCAAGTCGTCATGATCAGTAAGGATACAGCTTATATTGATGAGTCGGGGAATATTGTGAGGCAGACTATTGATCGTCCGCTTTCCGGTCCCTGGGACTTTCTCAACACTTACATCGTCAATATCTATCCTGATACTACTTGTTGGGTGAATGACTTCCGCAATGCCAACAATGAGGTGTACCTTCGCAATTATTTCTCTAATCCGGCTTATAACGACTATCCCGTTGTCGGTGTGTCGTGGGAGCAGGCCACTGCCTTCTGTGCATGGCGCACCGACTATCTGTTGAAAGGTCTTGGCCCGGAGGCACGCTATGTGCAGCGTTACCGTTTGCCGACAGAGGCAGAGTGGGAGTATGCTGCAAGAGGAAAGAATCAGACGGAGTTCCCTTGGGAGAATAAAGACGTGATGAGTGGCAATGGATGTTTCTATGCCAACTTCAAGCCGGACCGGGGCAACTATACCAAGGACGGAAACCTTATTACGGCTAAGGTGGGCAGCTATTCTCCGAACAGTAATGGACTTTACGATATGGCCGGCAATGTGGCAGAGTGGACAAGCACCATCTATACGGAGGCTGGTGTGGAATCGATGAACGATATCAACCCACAGTTGAAGTATAATGCCGCTATAGAAGATCCTTACCGCTTAAAGAAGAAGAGCGTGCGTGGCGGATCATGGAAGGACCCAGAGAGTCTTATCCGCTCGGCTTGGCGTTCATGGGAATATCAGAACCAGCCGCGGAGCTATATCGGGTTCCGTTGTGTTCGCTCGTTGGCCAACTCTGTCACGGGGAAGCAGAAAAGAAGATAATAATTGGAACAATAAAGAAAGTTTTAGGCTATTATGACATACAGCAAATATAATCTTGTCTACCGTTTGCAGAAATGGATGGACACAGTAGCAGGTCAGACGTTCCTCAACTATGCCTATAGCTGGGGTGCTTCTGTCGTTATCCTCGGAGCTTTGTTTAAATTGACTCACCTTCCGGGAGCTAATATTATGTTGTTTATAGGTATGGGCACTGAGGTCTTCGTGTTCTTTATCTCTGCTTTCGACCGTCCTTTCGACAAGACCGCAGAGGGCCGTGTCATGCCCACCCATCTGACGGAGGAATATCTTGAGACTGGTAAAGTAAATTATTCTACCGGTGAAGAGGCTGCGGCAGAAACAGAAGCCGAAACCGAGACTCCTGTCGCTTCCTCTCAACCGCAGGAACAGCCACAATATCAACCGCAGCCCCAATATCAACCTCAACCGCAGTATGCTGCATCGGCACAGCCACAGGCGCCGGTACAGCCCCAGACTTCTGCTCAACCTTCAGAGTCAGTGCAGCCTGAGGAGTCTGTTGAGAAGCCATCAACACCTATCACCCAACAGCCAACACCTACATTTGTTCCTCAGATGTCTAAGGAGGAGGCAGAGGCTATGAATGAAGCACAGGGTAATTACGTTGAGGAGCTGAAGACTTTGGTAGAGACCTTGAAGAAGGTCAATGAGCAAAGCTCTCGTCTTACGCGTGACAGTGAGGAGATGGAGAATCTCAACCGCACGCTTACAGGCATCAGTAAGATCTATGAGATGCAGCTCAAGGGCGCCAGCAAACAGATTGGAACCATTGACGAGATCAACGCTCAGACGAAGAAGATGGCGGAGCAGATCGACCAGCTCAATCATATCTATGCACGCATGATAGAGGCTATGACCGTTAACATGCGGGCTGCTGCTCCCAATGCGGGCATGACTAAGGATAACGATTAATAAGGATAACGAGTAATGGCAATAAAGAAACGACCGGTCACTCCCCGTCAGAAGATGATCAACCTCATGTACATCGTTCTTCTGGCTATGTTGGCACTCAATGTGTCGACAGAGGTGCTTCATGGCTTTGCTGTGGTGCAGGAGAGTCTTGACCGAACAACCGCCAATTCCTCAAAGCTGAATGAAGACATCATGGCTGATTTCCGCCGCCAGATGCTCAGCAATCCAGAGAAGGTGAAGCAATGGTACGAGCAGGCTCAGGATGTGCGTAATATGAGTGACTCGCTGTACAACTTTGCCGAGGATTTGAAGATTGCTATTGTCAAGGAGGCTGACGGTCCGAATGGAAATCTGAAGAATATTGATAATACGGATAATGTCGATGCGGCAGGCACAGTGATGTTAGCTCCATTGACAGGTAAGGGAAAGAAACTCTATAAGGCTATCAATAGTTTCCGGACTCGTATTCTGCGCTATGTCACCGACCCCCGCCAGTATGCTATCATTGAGAGCAACCTCTCTACGAAGGTGCCACGGGGCAAGGATAATCTCGGCAAGAACTGGCAGGAATATATGTTCGAGAATATGCCAGTGGCAGCTGCCGTTACGCTTCTGTCAAAGTTGCAGAACGATGTGCGCTATGCCGAAGGAGAAGTGCTCCATTCTCTGCAGGCAAACATTGGCTTGAAGGATATCCGCGTGAATAAGTTGGAGGCATTTGTCGTACCGGAGAAGACGACGCTTTATCCTGGTGAACGGTTCAATGCTAACATCGTCATGGCAGCTGTCGACACAACAAGCCAGCCAGAGATCTATGTCAATGGCTCTCGCATCGCAACCCGCAATGGTCAGTATAGTTTCACTGCCGGTGGAGTGGGCGAGCATCAGTTTGGTGGTTACATTCTTATGCGTAACAACCGTGGAGATGTCTTGCGTCGCAACTTCATTCAGAAATATAATGTTATCCCCGTGCCAGGTGGTGCGACTGTGGCCGCTGACCTTATGAACATGCTCTATGCGGGTTATAACAACCCCATCAGTGTCAGTGTCCCGGGAGTGCCGCAGAATGGCGTATCCGTGAGCATGACCGGCGGACGGCTTATCTCTAAAGGTCCGGGCAAGTATGTGGCTATTCCTGCTGCCGTAGGGCATGATGTGACATTCCGCGTCAGTGCACGCGATGGTAAGATGACTCGTTCCTTCCCGCCGTTCGTGTTCCGTGTGCGTAAGCTGCCTAACCCGACACCTTACATTGCCGTGGGCGATGACCGTTTCAAAGGAGGCAACTTATCGAAGGCCAGCTTGATGGGAGCCGGACATCTTTATGCGGCCATTGATGATGGCATTCTCGATATTCAGTTCCGGGTTACCGGCTTCTCTACGGTGTTCTATGACAACATGGGCAACGCTGTGCAGATGGCATCGCAGGATGGTCAGTTTACGGACCGTATGCGTGATCAGTTCCGTCGTTTGAGCCGTGGCCGCCGCTTCTATATCACAGAGGTGCATGCCGTGGGACCTGACGGCGTGGCAAGAACACTGCCGGGAGCGATGGAGGTGAAGGTGAGATAGTTGGCCCCACCCCTACCCCTCCCCCAACAAGGGGAGGGGTTGATTACAGAGATAAACAAGTTATTGAAATTAATAAGATTATACTCCTATGAAGAGGTACTTTATTATAATGTTGATGTTTTGTGCAGGTGCAGCGAGCCTATGCGCGCAGCCTAAGGCTCGGCGGATGCAGCAGCAACAGGCACAGAAGTCGAACAGCAACAACATGACGTTGCGGCAGCAGATCGACTTCCCGACAGATGAGCCTATGAGCGGCGATGTCATCTGGCGGCGCGATGTCTATCGTGAGCTTGACTTGACAGATGATGCCAATGCTGCACTCTATTATCCCGTGGAGCCAGATGGCACGCATGTCAACCTGTTCACACTGCTCTTTAAACTTATCATGGCAGGGCCTAACCACGGCGGTATAGCAGCTTACAGTTATGATGTTAACAGTGGCAGTGAGAAGTTTGACGAGTCATTGCGCCTGAGCCCCAAGAAGTTCCTCGACGATTATCACATCTTCTATGAAAAGACCGACAAGGGCGTACATATCGATGACAGTGATATTCCATCGGCTGAGGTAAAGGCTTATTTCATCAAGGAGAGCAGTTACTATGACCAGAATACGGCGACCTTCCATCGTCAGGTGACAGCGCTCTGCCCAGTAATGTTCCGTGAGGACGATTTTGGAGATGGTGCTACGAAGTATCCGCTTTTTTGGGTCCGGTACAGCGACTTAGCTCCCTTCCTTGCCAAGCAGATGGTGATGACGAGCAATATCAATAATGCTGCTATGATGAGCCTCGCCGATTATTTTGGTACGAACCAATATAAAGGTAAGATTTACAAGACCAACAATATGCTTGGCAAGACGCTGGCTCAGGAAGTTGGTGGCGATTCTATTAAACTTACCAAAGAGCAACAGCGTATTGATAAGGAAATATCTACTTTCGAGTCACAAATCTGGGGAGACCAGGCTAAAAAGGACTCCTTGGATTCTATTGCCAAACTTGACCCGAAGTTGTTATATGCCAAGAAAAAGAGTACGCGTGTGAAACGTGGCTCAGCACGGACAGAGCGCGTGAAGAGTAGTCGTTCTAAGGCTCCGCAAGCCTCACCGGCGAATGGAGCAGCAAGAGTGACAGTGAGAAGACAGCGACACTAAGGAATATCAATTCAATATTATGAGAAAATTACATTTACTTCTCTTGATGGCTGTTGCCATCTTGTTTACAGCGCCTGCTTCCGCTCAGGTGAAGTTCGGCTTGAAAGGTGGTATTGATGCCACAAGTCTTAAGTTGAACGAGAGTGTGTTTGACGAGAGCAACCGTGTAGGCTTCTACGTTGGTCCTACGGTGAAGTTTACATTGCCTATCGTTGGCCTTGGTGTGGATGCATCAGCACTCTATGATCAGCGTTCGGCCAAAGTGGAGAGCTCTGATAAAAAGACGGAGACGTCTCTTGACCAGAAGCAGATTGCCATTCCTATCAACCTGCGCTATTCCGTAGGTCTGGGCTCTCTGGCTAACTTCTTCGTCTTTGCTGGCCCGCAGTTCGGTTTTAATGTTGGTAGTGACAAGAAACTCTCTGATTATGACTGGAAGTGGAAAGACTCTAACTTCAGTGTCAATGTCGGTCTTGGTGTAACTCTTGCTAATCATCTTCAGGTCAACGCCAACTATAACATTGCCTGCGGCAAGACGGGTGAAGCATCTGTCGATGCTGTTGCAGATGGTGTGAAGAATTTCCATGCCCGTTACAATGCATGGCAGATAGGCTTAGCTTACTATTTCTAAGTTTTAATACTAAAATATTAAGGGTATTGATTGTATAGGTGGCCGCCACTATGGGCGGCCACTGCAACCAATACCCTTAAATCATTATTACATTCCTAACTTGTATACCTTCACGTTCTTGAAGGTAGCATTGCCATTCTCACTGTAGAACTTCAGGTTGTTGTAAGGCTTTGTGGGGAACACGAGATTGGTCATGGCCAGTCTGCCATTATCAACGAAAGCCTCTACTGAGCAGTTGTCCACGAAGATGTTGACGTGGTAGGTCTTTCCGCTACAGAGCTTCAGTGGCCCCCAGGTACCTAAAGCGAAGTCGTTGACATAGTTGACGGAGTTCTGCTCGCGCATCGGTGTGTTGTTGCCACGATGCTCATGCAGGTCGTATTCTTTCTCAATGTCGTGCGGTACGGCCTTGTTGCCAAAGTCGATCAAACCACTCTTTGTGCGGTCCATGACGAGTCGGTTGTTCTTCATGTCGAGGTAGACCTTTGTCACCTCTCCTTTGTCGTTGGAGATATCGATGCCAGCTGTGCCCTGTGCATCGGGTGTGATGTCTGCTTCAATCTCAAAGGCGCCGTCGGTCTTGGGGAAGAGGTTGTTGAACTCGCCTTCACCATTGATGTTTCCTAAGTCTTTTGAATCCTTGCGCAATGCCTTCACCTCATTAACAGCGTCGGCTGCTACGTAATACTCACCATCCTTGTAATACAGTTTCAGCTCGCGCGGCAGTGCGTTTGCACCGCGGTACTGCTTGATCGGTGTAACGTTGGCATACTGCCAGTTGCTCATCCAGGGAAATGCCACGATACGTCCGTCAGGAGCATTGTAGAATGTGACGGTAGCGTAGTGGTCCTTACCGAAGTCGAGGAACTTAGCCACATCTGGTGTGTCATCGCATTTGAAGGTCTTACCATCGAAGTCGCCCACGAAGTATTCAGTGGCAGAACCACCGAACATACATCCTGGGTTGATATTGACGATCATCACCCATTTCTGCTGTCCGTTGTCGGCTGTCATCGGGAAGAAGTCGGGGCACTCAAACTGGTTAGGCTGTGCGCCATAGCCCTTTCCGAAAGCGCTGATGTAAGTCCAGTCCTTGAGGTTGTGCGACTTGTAGAAGCGCATCTCCTTGTCGGCAGAGACAATCATGAACCAGCATTTCTTTGGCTCATACCAGAACACTTTCGGGTCGCGGAAGTTGAGCAGTCCATCGAACGGAGTAAGGATAGGGTTGTCCTCGTACTTCGTGAACGTCATGCCGTTGTCCGTCGAGTAGGCCATGCACTGTATCTGTCCGTTTCTCTCGCTGGCAGAGGTATAGAAGGCAACGATAGCGCCTTTGCCATAACCGGCAGTGTTGTTCCCGTCTACGACAGAGGAACCTGAGAAGATGTGACCTAAGGTGTCGCGCGCGATAGCAGCGGGCTCTTCCGTCCAGTGGAACAGATCTTTGCTGATAGCGTGGCCCCAGTGCATGTTGCCCCATTTGGAGCCATAGGGATTGTACTGATAATAGAGGTTCCAGACACCATCCTTATAGAACATACCGTTGGCATCATTCATCCATCCATAGCTTGGCGTATGGTGGTAGATGGGGCGGTAGTAGTCGGTGTTGACGGGGTTCCACACATTGGAGAGCTTCAGCTTCTTCAGAGCGATGTCACCTTTTTTCAGTCCGAGAATCTTCACAACGGCTTTCTTACCGCTGCCGAGTTCGAACGGCACGTTGTAGTCGATCTTCTTTCGTGCTAAGCGGATGTCCATCCAAGTGTCCGTGGCCAGACCCTTATCGAGTTTTACTTTGTTCTCTGTGCTGTCTTCTTCGATAGGGAGAATGAGATATTTAGTGGGATTGGTGACGGTGACGATCGTCGTATCCCCTTTCTGGGCTATAGCTAACTTCTGAGCCTGTGCTGTCGTAGCAGCAGCAAGCAAAGCAAGTCCGATTAAAGCT
The DNA here is from genome assembly GCA_902792635.1 of uncultured Prevotellaceae bacterium. GTDB lineage: Bacteria > Bacteroidota > Bacteroidia > Bacteroidales > Bacteroidaceae > Prevotella. The sequence continues at coordinate 9,692 of CADBAG010000021.1, forward strand.
GTTTTCATGGTAAATGAATATTTTAGGTATTAGAATTTCAGAGAAGCTGTGAACTCGACGGTGAACGGGCGGAGGTAAGAGCCTGTAAGCAGACGGCCTGCATAGTTGTTGGCAGCCTTCACCTCATCCTTGGTAACAAGCTCGGAGCCTGCGATGGTACCCTTGGCACCTGTCTGGTTGAGGAAGTTGACAACGTCGACGCCTAAGCCGAGATGCTTGTTAGCCTGCCAGTTGATACCGCCGAAGGTCTCCCAGTGGCTGCCGAAGTAGTAAGCATCGTTGAGGTTGGCATAGGTCTTGCCGAAGTAACGCCAAGAAGTCCAGATCTTGATATCTTTCGTAATCATGTAGCTGGGATCGAACTCGATGAGCACCTGCGGGATCTCTGCAACGATGTTGCCTGTGGCATCGATTGCCCCGACATATCCGTCAGAGAACTTAACGCTTGTCTCATATTTCTTATAGGTCGGCTTCTGATAAGTGAAGAGGAAGTGGATATCCAATCCTTTCACAGGCTTTGCTACGAGGTCTGTTGTCCATCCCCAAGTCTGGATATCATAGGTCAGCGGAGCTGCCATGATCTCACTACCGTGCTGGAGGTTGAGCGTGGAGTTGTTGTTGGTCTTTGAGATATAAGAGAAGAGTGAGGTGAGGCTCAGCCAAGAGTTGTTGTAGTAGATACCACCACGTCCTAAAGGTACGGTCACTTTCTTGGTGTTAGGCAGTGTGGCTGAAGCAAAGTTCTCGAAGCGTGGGTGCTGAACGATGTAAGTGAAGTCGCCGGTCAGTCCGAACTCCGGTGTCAGCTTCCAGGTTGCAGCTGCGGTGAAGTCATAGTTGAACCAGTTGTAGTCGAGGTCAGACGGAGTGATCTTGAAGCCTGTTGTGGGGTTGGTAGCACCGATATAGTAATCAGCGAAGCGGGCATATTTGCCTTCTGCGTCGGCAGCATTCTGTCCATGTAACTTCTGATATTCAAAGCGTGCACCGTAGTAGAGGTTGAAGTTGCGGGTGATGTCCCAGTCGTGTGTGAGATAGAGGGCAGCCTTGTTCTCGTAGCCTTTATAGTACTCGGAGGCGTTCTTGTTGAAATCGTAGAAGTAGCTGTTGCGCAGGTTGCTGTCATAGACACGGATGGCGTAGCTGCCATCGGTAGGCACACTCTGGTCGTACATCGTCGTGTTGGATGTGTAGTTGATGTGATAGTACCATTCGTTGATACCGATACGGAGGGTAGAAGTCTTGAACTTCTTGCTCAACTCATTGGTGAAGAGCAGTTCGTTGATGTCGCCACTGTTGAGGCATGACATACGTGTCTGGACATAGTCGCCGGTGTAGCTTTGTACCTGGTTCATGTTGTCGAGGTACTTATAGGCATACTGGCTGTTGCCTTTGACATTGATGAGCGACATAGGGGTCTGATAGACCAGTGCGCCATGTGCATGGTCGAAGCGCAGCATCGTCTTCAGAGAAAGTCCGTTGTCCCAGTTGTAGTTGTTCAAAAGGGAGAAGTTGCTCGTACGGTTCTCGATATAGTCGTAGAGAGAAGTCTCCTTGAGCTTACCGTCTCTCATATCACGGTATGTGATATTGCTGTTTGTCGGCAGGTATGAAGTGGTACCGAGCTTGAAGTCGCCATATTCCTTCACGCTTCCGTCGCCGCCATAGATGAACGGCGCACTCTGAGTGGCGTAGGTATAAACGGGGTGACTGTTGGCATAATGCCACATAGCCGTGAACTCACCGCGGTTGCCATTGTAGCGCTTTGTCAGGGCGAACTTATAAATCTGCGTGCGGTCCTGATACTGTGATGACTTGATCTTGAAGGTACCCGGGTCAAAATCCTGGTACATGTTTGCGCTGTAGTACCATCCGCTGCCGAGGCCGCCGTTGAGGTTCAAGGAGAACTCCTGCTGGCCGAAGTGGTTCATCTTATAGTTGAGGGTTGTGTGGAAGCCATCCTGGCCGAGCTGCGTGAAGGAGTTGACGGCATAGCCGATGTTTCCTGTCGTGATGGCAGTTTCTGAGATCTTCAGCAGACCATTGTGGCTGAGGCTGGCGTCACCTCTCCAAATAGAGTTGACACTGTGAGGGTTGGTAGCATAGGTTACGGGCAGTCCATTCTCTAAGACGTTGACGTCTGCAGAGGGCAGACCAATCTGAATCTCGCGGGGGCCATTGGCTGAAGAGGCATTAAGCATTACATTGCGGTTGCCCTCTTCTTTCGACTTCTCTGTATTCTCTTGTGCGAAGACAGGAGTGCCGAGCAGAAGCAGACCGGCTGCCACGGCAATGGCATTCAGATGCGACGTGTGGGATTGATAATTGTGAATCATACGATTGTTTTTTATGTGTTTTTTATGTATTAGCTACCTTTGTGGCCATTAGTTTTGTTTTCGTTGGCAAAATTAGGAAGTTTTGGCATTCGTTGTTATCGTAGTGAGACGTTAGGGAGATAAAAGTAAAACGGCTGTTGCTATAAGTTGCTGATTATATTGCGTTTATGTTAATCTTAAAAAATAGTTTAGGGAGATGTATGATTTTATAATTCTTTTGTTTAACTTTGCTTGTAGTTAACTGAGAACGCTTATGCATCCACTTTTGAGAGCCTTACTAATAGTCCTCCTCGCTTTTTTGCAGGGGACTCAGTCTTTGCCGCAAAAAGAAGCATGGCAACGGATCTGTCTTCGTTGGACAGTTGCATCAAGGTCAAGCCAAGTATCGATGCCCGCTATGAGGCGCAATTGTCAGCTATGAAGCAACAGTTGCGTTTCACAGGCGAGACATCCAAGCAACGGTTACGGCTGTTGGGAGATTTGGTAGAAGCCTATTCTTCTTTCCAGTTCGATTCAGCCTATGCCTATACGAAGCGATATCGTTCTCAAGCCATACGGATGCACGATAACCATGCAATAATACATGCTAATCTCACGATGGCTCTCTTATTATCTTATGGCGGGTTCTATAATAATGCCGAGGCAATTATCGAGAAGATAGATTATGAGAGCCTTCCTAAAGATCTTAAGTTTGCTTACGCTATGGCAGGCTATTGGACGTATGTCTATTGGAGCGCATTCACGATGGATGCTGAGTTCTCTTCCCGGATGGATCGACTGCGGATGCATTATCTCACGTTAGCACTTGCAAATACTCAGCAAAAGAGTGCAATGTGGTATTATTTGATGGGTGAGCGTTCCTACTTCCTGAAGCAACACCCTCAGAAAGCTATAGCTTATTATAAGGAGTCGCTCCGGCTCAATGATCATTATGGACGTCTCTATTCACAGACTGCCTTTGCCATTGCACGAGGCTATCAATTATTGGGCGACAACGACCAGTACGGCAGATATCTTGAGATGTCTGCCAAGTCGGATATTTTGGCCTCGGTCAAGGAGAATGCGGCTTTGCAGGATTTAGCGATGTATATCTTCAAGGAAGACGCTTCCAATGCTACATTAGCACACCATTATCTTCTCATAGCGATGGATGATGCGACGTTTTTTAATAACAAGCTTCGTAAGTTAGAGATCTCCAACCGCCTTCCACCAATCACAACGGCCTATCAGCAGCAGCTCAAACGGCAGAGCCGTGTCTTATGGGGTATTGTTTTCATTGCTATTGTCTTGGCTTTAGGAGCATCGGCCTTGTATTTCTTGTCAAGGCGCCGGAATGCTCAGCTTCATCTCAGCCAGAAACTGCTTGAACATAAGAACAGTCAGCTGAATGATGTCAACCAGCAGATGCGGGGAACCAACGATGAACTGTCTCGTCTGAACAACTTGCTGCGAGAGGCCAACCGTAAGCGCGAGGAATATCTTCGCTTGTTCGTTGATATCTGTGCCTCGACGATGGACCGCATCACGAGCTATCGCAATCTCGTTCAGATGAAGATCAAAGCCAACCAGACCAAAGATCTCTTGCGTGTTGTTAGCTCTGATAGGATAGCCAGTCATGACATGGCGCGGTTCTATCTTCAGTTTGACAAGGCGTTCTTAGGATTGTATCCTGATTTCGTTGTGGAGTTTTCTAAGCTGCTGAAGCCCGGCAATGAGGTGTCGCTCAATACGGATGGCTCCATGACGACCGAGCTGCGTATCTTTGCTTTCATTCGCTTGGGCGTGACGGAGAGCTCAGAGATAGCAACATTGTTGTCCTATTCTCCGCATACCATCTACAACTATCGCTCGGCGATGAAATCGAAGGCTATCGATAAAGAACACTTTGAGGACAATGTGCGAAATCTCTGCCGGCCTTCATAAAAGATTGGCAGGAGCAAGGATATTTCATGGAAAAAGCAGTATCTTTGCAACGTTATGCGATACGTAGATGTCATATTGCCGTTACCCCTTCAAGACTTTTTCACCTATGCTGTGAGTGATCTGCTCGCAGCAAGAATCTGTATGGGTATGCGCTTGCTTGTGCCTTTTGGTAAAAGCAAGACCTATGCGGCAATGGCTGTCCGTGTGCATGACGACAAGCCGAACCTGCCTGACAGTAAGATCCGTGAGGTGCTGACGGTGCTTGACGATGCGCCTGTGCTTCTTCCTAATCAGTTGAGACTTTGGCGTTGGATCTCCGATTATTACATGTCGCCCCTTGGCGAGGTGATGAATGCAGCCTTGCCAGCCGGACTGAAGGCAGAAGCCGGCTATCGGCCCAAGACGGAGACCTGTGTGCGTGTCAGCCGGAAGTTTGCAAGTGTGGAAGGAGTGAAGGTGGCTGTAGAGATGCTTCGCCGCATGCCAAAACAACTGAAGACTTTTCAGGTTCTGTTATCTCTCAGCACTGATTCTTCTAACGATGTCATCACTCGCGAGGAATTGATGAACGAGGCTCATTGTACCTATGATACTGTCAAGCGACTCGCCGAGCAGGGGTTCGTTGAGACCTATGAGCATGCCGTAGAACGTCTTAACCGCAAAGGCAATGCTCATCCGGAGCGCATACAGCAGTTGAGCGAGGCACAAGCCAAAGCAAAAAACGAGATAGAGCAACAGTGGAAGGATAAGAATGTCGTGCTGCTTCATGGCGTTACATCGAGTGGCAAGACCGAGATATATATCCATCTCATTCAGGAAGCTATCGATAAGGGCCAACAGGTGCTCTATCTGTTGCCAGAGATAGCCCTCACTGTCCAGATGACGCAGCGCCTGCAGCGAGTCTTTGGCTCTCGGCTCGGTATTTATCATTCCAAATACAGTGATGCAGAGCGCGTGGAGATCTGGCGCAAGCAGCTCTCCAATGAGCCTTACGACATTATCCTCGGTGCTCGCAGTGCTGTTTTCTTGCCTTTTCAAAAACTTGGACTCGTCATTATTGATGAGGAACACGAGACGAGTTTCAAGCAGCAAGACCCTGCCCCGCGCTATCATGCCCGCTCCACGGCTATCGTGCTCGCGCAGATGTATAAGGCAAAGACCTTATTGGGCACGGCCACTCCTTCTATGGAGAGCTATTACAACGCCAGGACGGGGAAATATGGGCTTGTGACCCTTTCAACCCGATTCAAGAATATCCAATTGCCGGAGATAGAGGTCGTCGACACAAAGGATTTGCGGCACCGCAAGATGATGACAGGACCCTTCTCGCCCCGACTTCTTGCAGCCATGCGGGAAGCCTTGGCTGCCGGCAAACAAGTCATTCTTTTCCAGAACCGGCGTGGCTTTGCACCCGTGCTGTCGTGTCCTACCTGTGGCTGGACCCCTAAATGCAAGAACTGTGATGTGTCGTTGACCTATCATAAACGGCTCAACCTCCTCACGTGCCATTATTGTGGCTTCACGATGCCCGTGCCCGAGACCTGTCCTAACTGTGGTAACCCACATCTCTCAGACCGTGGCTATGGCACGGAGAAGATTGAAGATCTCGTGAGAGCAGAGTTCCCTGGGGCGCGGGTAGCACGCATGGATCTTGACACTACGCGTACGCGAGGTGCTTATGAACGGCTCATCGGCGAGTTCGGAGAAGGAAAGACCAATGTGCTCATTGGTACACAGATGATATCCAAAGGGCTCGACTTCGACAATGTGGCAGTGGTAGGTATTCTCGATGCTGACACGATGCTTAATTATCCCGACTTCCGTGCCTACGAGCATGCGTTCATGATGATGAGTCAGGTGGCCGGACGCGCCGGTCGGAAAGGTAAGCAGGGACTTGTCATCCTGCAGACAAAGAGTCCCTCACTGCCGGTCATCCACCAAGTGGTGCACAACGACTATACCGGTTTTTACAACGATCTTCTCGAAGAGCGGACCCTTTTCCACTATCCTCCCTTCTCACATATTATATATATCTATCTCAAGCATAAGCAAGAAGGTGTCGTGGAGATGGCAGCGCAAGAGCTCGGAGGCCGCCTCCGTCAACTCTTCGGCGACCGTGTGTTAGGCCCGGATAAGCCGGCCATTGCCCGTGTAAAGACATTGTTCATTCGAAAGATCGTATTGAAGCTCGAGTTAGGCATTGACCTTCGTAAGATGCATGCCGCGCTCTATCAAGCCCGAGATGGCATCACGCAGCAGGCGTGTTATAAGTCAGTACAGATCTATTTTGATGTCGATCCCGATTGATTATAGCTGCTTGACATCTTCTTCCGAGAGCCCGGAAATGCGCGCAATGGTTGCAGCAGGTAATCCCTCAGCCTTCATGGCTTTGGCCAATGTGCGCTTTTCTTCAGCGCGACCTTCAGCGCGACCTTCAGCGCGACCTTCAGCACGACCTTCAGCACGACCTTCAGCACGACCTTCAGCCCGGCCTTCTTCGATGCCCTCCATTTTGGCAGTATCTAACACATCGTTTTGCACCATGATGTTGTCGATATGGCGGTCGTAAGCTTGCCTCTCTGCTTTGTTCATCTTCATTACTTGCAGTTTCTGCTTGGCTTCTTGAAGGCCGGGCGCAGTAGTATTATCCTTGATGTGTCCATTCTTCAAGTAGTCGAGCCATTCCTCTAAAGGCGTCTTAGCCACTTCGTTGAACTGGTTGACTCGGATAAGATAATATTCCGGGAAGATCTTTTCCGGTGCCTGCATTTCTATCATTTTCCGGTCGCGTGTGCTGATCTTCAACTTGTCATGCGTGTGTACACCTATAAACTGAGTGTAACCATGATAAAGGTAATCGGAACCCTGTCCAAGGTCGAAATAGAGAATACTGATAGAATAGACTTTCTTCACCTTGTTGTACTTGTCACCAAGGCTGATATGCTCTGTAATGGCTTTCGATACGCCATATAAGATACGTTGTAGATAATATAACTCACGGGTAAGTTGTATCTCTACAATGATAATTTCGTCTTTGCTGTTCTTGGCTTTGATGTCCACACGGTTGAATTTGTCTGTGGACTCTTCTTGGTTTCCTTCGCTTTCAAGAATCTCGACAATATGCACAGGCTCCTCTAAAAGGACCGTTATCAGTCCTTCTAAAACACCGAAGTTAGCTTTGTCTCTGAGCATGCGCTTAACAGCCCAATCAAATCTTATGTATTTGTTGTTGTCTTCTTCCATGACAGTGTGTCTTTTTGTTTGCAAATATAATCTTTTTCTTTCACATCCACAAGGAAAGAAGAATGATTTTTGTACCTTTGCATAAACTATTTAAGCGATTCATATAATGGCAAATACCTCTAAAGATTTTGTTAACGATCCGCTTCTCCAGATCATGGCGGCCAACCCTCAGGCCTTCTCCAAATCGGAGATGTTGGATGCCACTCATCGGTTGTTGTTCACTGACAAGAAAAGTACCAAGCCGTTTCTTGACAAGTATTTGGATAAAGTTGTATTTCAGGAGAAGCAAAAGACGAGTGGCGTAGCACATTATTATATAGAGGTGCGCCATTGGATAGAAATCCTTAAAGCCATGCCGGAGGCAACGTTTAAGAAATATGCCGGTCATGCTAATCCGTTTGTGGGTTACGGCTATGCATTCAAGCAGAAGCCGGACGAATACGTCGTGCGCAAGTTCACGGAGTCGATGTATGATTTCCTGCATGGTAAGCCTTATGAGGATCGTGCGCTCATCGTAACCATTCCCAGTTGGGCCCGTCCTATATATCTTGCTGATCCCAATGATCTGAATGATGTATTCTTTTATGGCTATTTGGATAGTCTTGCAGAATTGCCGGAGCTAAGTGCTTATTTCGAGCATACCAGCTTGCAGCTGAAGGAGTGGTTATTTCGGCTTCGCCGTAATCGGATCTTATTGAATATCCCGGTCAATGTGCAAGCTTTGCAGAACATCTTCTTGACCAGCAACCATATAGATAGTAAAGATGCCTCTGAACATTTTGGATTCTGTTACCTATATACCGTTTTTGTGAAAGATGGCAATCTGAAGAAAGCCCTTGAGGCAGTGACAGATCCATGTCGTGGACGTACGGTACTCCTTGCCATTGAACTAATACAAAAGAAAAAATATGCTGAGGCTGCAAAGCTTTTCCAACAACAGTTGCGAGGCACAGGGCTGAGTGCATTTGTAGACGATCCGTTGGCAAACTTCTATTATGCCATTGCGCTACGCTATGACAAGACGTTGGCCTCAGAGAAGAAAAGCAATACTATTCTGAAGAAGAAAGACGTCTCCGGAATTGACTATCTGGCTATGCGGATTATTCTGCGGAGCCGTAGTGTGGAGAAGGTAACAACCCAGTTCTCAAAGCCCATAGCCAAAACTGCTGACGTCAACCTTTACAATATCTTAGCAGCTTTTGCCATGAAGCATTTCCACACGATGGAGGCGGAAGCGGAGGTTGATGTGGACGAATATATCGAACGGGTCTCTAAGAAAGACTATAAACTGCTCAACTTGGAGATGTCTGACGATTTCGATTTCCTCAAAAAGCAGCAACCTGAGCTTGAACAGGAGACGGGGATGCATCCGTCTATGCCTTACATCAAGGTGATGCCTGTTTGGGAGCAGGTGCTCGACCAACTGATGGAAGGCGACTATATAAAGAATGGAAGCAAAGTTAAATATAAACCTGAGCCTGCAGAGCGTATAGCTTATTTATATGACTTTAATATCAATGGTGCTCAACCGATCCTTCAGAAAAGCAAGGATGGCGTGACGTGGAGCAAAGGGCGAAACATTGCCCTTAAACGGTTTAAGGAAGGCACTGATCTGCCGATGACCAATCAGGACCGGGCGGTAGCCAACTTGGTAGAAGAATACAGTTATGGCTGGTACGGAGGCACGAGCTATGACCTGAACGGACACAATGTAGTTTACGCTTTAGCTGGGCATCCCTTGGTGTTCGATGCCCAAGATCCTTCCATCCATATTGATATTGTACCGGAGAAACTCCAACTATCGGTTACTTTGGAGAAAGATGGCTACCATGTCAAGGGAAATGTGAGTAAAGGAGCCTTATACGACAACATTATCGTGAAGCAGGAGACCCCTCAGCTCATTAAGGTGCTGAAACTCACTGACCGACAGAACCATGCCTTGCAGCTCCTTTACACGGTCAAGGTCTTTCCCGTTGAGGCTAAGGATAAGCTCACGAAAGTCTTGGAGGCCTTTTCTCGCAATATCGTTGTGATGAGCGACCTGCTGCAAAACACAAACATCAAGACCGTGGACGCAGACAGTCGCATTGTCTTCCGTCTGCAGCCGAGCGAGGATCAGGTCATTCTCCAGTTGCTCGTCCGTCCTTTCACGAAATGTCCGCCTTATATGCAGCCGGGTGAGGGCATGGATTTCGTCTCCACTATTTATCAGGGCGAGAGCCTGCAGACCCATCGTGATCTGAAGGCTGAGGGTGAGAACCTCGATAAAGCGCTGGCATTGCTTATGCCTTATGAAGACGAGCAGGACGGCAACCGCTGGTCCTTGTCTATCGAAGAATGTCTGGAGCTCCTTAGTACACTGCGTGAGCATCCTGATGCCGGTGTGGTGGAGTGGCCTGAGGGTGCCCGCTTCCGTGTGAGCCGTGGCAAGCTTACCTCGAAAGATATGCACCTGACCGTCTCTTCTATGGCGAGCTGGTTTGATATCTCCGGTGACATCCAGATTGGCGAGGGCGAGAAGATGAAGATCGCGCAGCTCATGGAGAAAGTGCGTGAGGCTAAAGGACATTTCATCCAGCTTGGCGACAATGAGTATGTTGCCGTCAGTGATCAGCTCCGCAAGCAACTCGCTTCCTTGGAGAAGATGGGACGGCAGCAGAAAGGCAAACTGCGTATCGCCGTGTATAATGCGCCGGCACTCAACGAGATGGAGGAGGCTGGAGTGGATATCAATGCCGACAAGCACTACCGAGAGTTCGTAGAGCGCGTGGAGCAGTCGGGCGACCTCAAAGTACGTGTGCCGAAGAATATCAATGCTGAGCTCCGCGATTATCAGAAGGAAGGCTACGTATGGATGTCACGCCTTGCATACTGGGGCGCGGGAGCCTTGCTCGCCGATGATATGGGCTTGGGTAAGACGCTGCAGACCATCACCGTGCTCCTCAGCCGGGGCAAGGAAGGGGCTGCGCTTGTCGTTGTTCCCACCTCGCTGATCCTTAACTGGCGCGATGAGTTAGCCCGCTTCGCACCGGGACTCAATGTGAAGATCCTCAACCAGGCTGGTGAAGACCGCACGAAGACGATTGAAGAAGCGGGAAAGTTCGATGTCGTCATCACAACCTACGGACTGCTCATCAACGAAGAGGATAGCCTCTGCAAGAAAGAGTGGAACACTATTGTGCTCGATGAGGCTCACACCATCAAGAACCGCGATACAAAGATGTCGAAGGCTGCCATGAAACTGCAGGGCAAGTTTCGCATCCTGCTCACCGGCACGCCGGTGCAGAATAACCTCAGTGAGATATGGAACCTCATGCAGTTTGCCAACCCAGAGCTTCTCGGCTCCTTCCAGCAGTTCACTGACCGCTTCATCACACCTATCGAGAAGATGCACGACAAAGCCTCGCAGCAGGTGTTGCGCCGCATGATAGCCCCATTTATCCTGCGCCGTACGAAGAACGATGTGCTCAACGAGCTTCCGGAAAAGACGGAGGTGACCCGCAAAGTGCAGCTCTCCCAAGAGGAGTGGGCGCTCTACGATAACATCCGTCAGCAGGCACTGCTCAACCTCTCCGATGGCGAGGCTACACCTTTGCAGACGCTCACCGAGCTCACTCGTCTGCGTCAGGCTGCGTGCAATGCACAGCTCATCGATAAGAAGCTCAAGATTTCTTCCTCGAAAGAGGCTGCATTCTTGGAGATGGTCGACTCGCTCCATGACAACCACCACCGTGCACTGGTCTTCAGTCAGTTCACCTCTCATTTAGCTCTGATAAAGAAAGCACTCGACAAGAAAGGGGTTGAATATCTCTATCTCGATGGCGCCACACCAGCCAAGGAGCGCGCGCGTCTTGTAGAAGAGTTTCAGACGGGCGACATGCCGCTCTTTCTCATCAGTCTGAAGGCAGGCGGATTAGGACTGAACCTCACGGCAGCCGACTACGTCATCCACCTCGATCCGTGGTGGAACCCGGCTATCGAGGAACAGGCATCGGACCGTGCTTACCGCATTGGGCAGCAGAATCCGGTCACAGTCTACCGTCTTATTGCTGAAGGGACGATCGAAGAGAAGATCATCCAGCTGCATAAGACGAAGAAATCGCTGGCCGATGCGCTGCTTGAAGGCGGAGACATGAGCGCCAAACTCTCGAAGGATGAGTTGTTGGAATTACTTAGGGAACGATAATAGCGTAGGGGCGGTGCACCCCTACGCTATGAATTTCTTTGCGCTAAAATTTGCGGGATTCGGTTTTTCTTCGTAAGTTTGCAAAACAAGACCAATAAAATAGATTATTATTATGACACAAGATCAGAAGACAAAGATAGAAGAGCGCATCGTGGATGTTTTGAAGACCGTCTACGATCCCGAGATCCCCGTGAATATCTATGACCTCGGCATGATCTACAAGATCGATCTGCAGGATGACGGCACACTGAACATCGACATGACGTTCACCGCTCCTTCCTGCCCTGCTGCCGACTTCATCCTTGAGGATGTGCGCACGAAGCTCGAGGGCGTGGAAGGTGTGAACACCGCCAACGTGAACCTTGTCTTTGAGCCGGCATGGGATCAGAGCATGATGTCCGACGAGGCAAGGGTGGAGTTGGGCTTCGAGTAATTAGTAATTAAGCCTATGCGTAAGAATGTATATTTTTTGAGTGATGCTCACCTTGGCTCGTTAGCTATCCCGCATCGCAGGATGCAGGAGCGGAGACTGGTGCGCTTCCTCGACTCTATCAAGGACAAGGCTGCCGCCGTGTATCTGCTCGGCGACATGTTCGACTTCTGGTACGAGTATAAATATGTGGTGCCGAAAGGCTTCACGCGCTTCCTCGGAAAGATCTCTGAGTTGACGGATAATGGAGTAGAGGTCCATTTCTTCACCGGCAACCACGACATCTGGGCCTATGGATACCTTGCTGAGGAGTGTGGGGTGAAGATGCACTACCAGCCCATGACAACAGAGATCTACGGCAAGGTCTTCTATCTTGCGCATGGCGATGGGCTTGGCGACAACAGTGGCTCGTTCAAACTGTTGCGTAAGATCTTCCACAATCGTGTGTGCCAGGTGCTCTTCTCTGCCTTGCATCCTCGTTGGGGCATGCAGTTTGGATTGGAGTGGGCCAAGCACAGTAGGTTGAAGCGTGCTGATGGTAAGGAACCTCCATATATGGGTGAGGACAAGGAGTACCTTGTCTTATGGACGAAGGAATATGAAAAGCATCATCCCAACATCGACTATTATCTCTATGGTCATCGGCATATAGAGCTCGACCTGAACCTTCCGCGCGTTGAAGGCCATACGCCTCGTATGCTCATTCTTGGTGACTGGATCACGCAGTTCACCTATGCTGTCTTCGATGGTGAACACTTGTTTTTAGAGGACTATGTTGAAGGCGAAAGCAAACTTTAAATAGAATGGGGCGATCCAAATTGGACCGCCCCATTGCTATTATTGTATTATCTGAAGTTTAGATCTCAGGCTCGCGACCTTCTACGATGGCGAGAGTATCACGTGCGATGACAATCTCCTCATCGGTAGGAATCATCACGACCTTCACCTTAGAATCGTCGGCAGAGAGGATCTGCTCCTTCGAACGTACGTGGTTGCGCTCCTTGTCCATCTTTACACCGAGGTACTCGAGGCCTGTGCAGCTGTCCCAGCGTACACCTTCTTGGTTCTCACCTACACCGGCTGTCCATACGATGATGTCGACACCATTCATGGCAGCAGCGTAGGCACCGATATACTTCTTGATACGGTAGTTGTACATGGCGAGGGCGAGATGAGCCATCTTGTTGCCTTCGTTGTCGGCATTCTCGTTGTCGCGCATATCGCTGGAGATACCAGCCACGCCGAGCACACCGCTCTTCTTGTTGAGATACTCAGACATCTCCTGCGGAGTCATGCCGCTCTTCTCCATCATGTAGCACACTGCAGACGGATCGATATCACCGGAGCGGGAACCCATCATCAGACCAGCCAACGGAGTCAGACCCATAGAGGTATCGATGACCTTGCCGTACTTGATGGCAGCTACGGAAGCACCGTTGCCGATGTGGCAAGTGATGATCTTCTGCTTCTTGATGTCCACGCCAAGGAACTCGCACACGCGGTGAGAGACATAGCGGTGAGAGGTGCCGTGGAAGCCATAGCGGCGTACGTGATACTTCGTATACCACTCGTAAGGAATGGCGTAGAGGTAAGCGTAGTCGGGCATCGTGGAGTGGAAAGCGTTGTCGAACACTGTCACCTGAGGCACATTAGGCATGAGCTCGTCCACGGCACGGATACCTGCGAGGTGGCCCTTGTTGTGTACCGGTGCGAGGTCGATGAGGCTCTCAATACCTTCCTCAACCTTCGGAGTGACGAGGCAACTCTTCTCGAAAAGGTCACCACCCTGCACGATACGGTGGCCAACGGCTCCGATCTCGTCCAGACTCTTGATGGCACCAAAATCAGGATCGAGGAGGCACTTGAACACGAGCTCCACACCTTCCTTGTGAGTAGGCAGGTCGGCCATGATCTTCTTCTTCTCGCCATTGGGGAGCTTCACCTTGATGAAGGCATCGTCAATGCCGATACGCTCTACACCACCCTGAGCCAAGACAGACTCATCGGTCATGTCATAAAGCTTATACTTAATGCTACTGCTACCGCAGTTAAGAACCAAAATTTTCATAATATTATTAAAGGGGAGGCCTACCCAAGCTACATCCCTCCACCTCCCTTAATAAGGGAGAGCAATCTAAAGGGAGGGATGTTGATTACTTTAAGGAACGGACTTGGGCAGGCATTATTTAAATGGATAATTATTAATGTTGAATACCTAATAATGGTCTTTCAATACTTGTTATGGTTTACCTAAGTGATTCACATCCCTCCCTTTAGGGAGGGCTTGGGTAGGCCTACTATTTCTTCGCGTCTTGTGCCTGGCAGCTTGTGATAGCAACCATGTAGTAGATGTCGTCGACAGAGCAGCCACGGCTGAGGTCGTTGACAGGACGAGCGATACCCTGCAGGATCGGGCCGATAGCTGTAGCACCGCCGAGACGCTCAACGAGCTTATAGCCGATGTTACCCACCTCGAGGTTAGGCACTACGAGGACATTGGCACGGCCTGCGATGTTGCTCTGCGGAGCCTTCTTCTTACCTACGGCAGGTACGAGAGCAGCGTCAGCCTGGAGCTCACCGTCAACAAGAAGGTCAGGGAACTTCTCGTGAGCGATCTTCACAGCGTCAATGACCTTGTCGATGACATACACGCTCTTGCCTGTAGCCTTGTCGATAGCATCCTTGGCAGAGCCCTTGGTAGAATAGCTCAGCATAGCCACGTGCGGCTCGTCGATGCCGGCGATCGTCTTGGCAGTCTGTGCTGTGGTGTAAGCGATCTGAGCGAGCTGGTCTGCTGTGGGGTTAGGAGTAACAGCCACATCACCCATGACAACGATACCATCCTTGCCAAACTGTGACTTGGTCACGAGGAGCATAGCACCGCTCACGCAAGTGATACCGGGAGCACACTTGATGATCTGCAGAGCCGGACGCAGTGTGTCGCCGGTTGTGCTCAGCGCACCACTGATCTGACCGTCAGCGTCGCCGCTCTTGATGATCATGCAACCGAGATAGAGGTTGTTGTGCAGCACAAGCTCACGGGCCTGGTCGATGGTCATGCCCTTCTTCTTGCGGAGCTCAGCGAGCTTCTCGGCATACTCCTCAGTCTTGTCGAAGTGGAGCGGGTCGATGATCTTAGCCTTATTGATATTCTTCAGGCCCCACTCCTCAGCTTCCTGCTTGATATGGTCGGGGTTACCAATAAGAATGATGTCGGCGATATCGTCGGCAAGCACATGATCGGCTGCTTTCAATGTGCGCTCTTCCTCAGCCTCAGGAAGAACGATGCGCTGCTTGTTAGCTTTGGCGCGCGCCACAATTTCATTTAATAAACTCATTGTATGTTATTAATATTGTAAGTAAAATCGTACCTGTTCGGGTGTTGCAAAGTACACTTTGCAAAATTACAAAAAAATATCCTTATGTACTACTACACAAGGATTTTTTTATTTTCATTTTTGAGTTTGCGCTTAAACTCCTAACTCCTATCTCCTAACTACTAACTATTTCGAGCTGTACGGTTGAAATTTGGGATTCTGATAATGGCAATAGGAAGTAGCCAAACTGACGTTGAATGCCCTCGAAGAGGGCAAACATGGTTAGCCCCACGTGAGGCGTAGCCGAAACGTGGGGCTGGAATGGTGCAAATGACCTGAATACCGGCCTCGAAGAGGGCGAACCTATAAAACCAGCACCCCGCCAAGGTTCGCCCTCTTCGAGGCCGACAGGTTAGGTTAAACCGCCCGATGTTAAACCCCAGGTTACGTCGCTGCGCTCCTTACCTGGGGCTAATCATGTGGCACCTCTTCGAGGTGCTTATTCAACGAGGACGTTAATTTTCAACCGTACAGCTCGAACTATTTTGTCACGATCTCTTTCGTCAGCAAGCTCTCTAAGTCTTCGGCAGAGAGGCGCAAGCGGAAGTTGCCCTTGATGGCTGCACTGATGCGCCCCGTCTCCTCAGACACGACGACGGCGATGGCATCAGAAGCTTGGGAGATGCCGAGCGCTGCACGATGGCGGAGGCCTAACTCCTTGGGGATGTCCATGTTGTGGCTCACCGGAAGGATGCATCCTGCGGCTTTGATGCGGTGCTTGGAGATGATCATGGCACCGTCGTGGAGCGGTGAGTTCTTGAAGAAGATGTTCTCAATGAGCAGTTTGTTGATCTTGGCATCGATGAGCTCGCCCGTCTGCACAATGTCGTCGAGTGGGGTAGCGCGCTCAATGACGATCAGTGCGCCCACCTTACCTTTCGCCATGTCCATGCACGCCCATACGATAGGCATGATAGCTGTCTTGTCAGCCTGCTGCGTACTGTCGCGGTGGAAGAAGAAGTTGAGAAACTTCCTCGCCCGCTGCCGCTCACCGATCTCATAGAGAAACTTGCGGATCTCGTCCTTGAAGAGCACGATGAGGCCGATGACACCCACCGACACCAGTTTGTCCATGATGCTGCCCAAGAGCCGCATCTCCAACACTTGGGAGACGAAGAGCCAGGCAATGACAAAGATGATGATGCCGGTGAATACGTTCAGTGACCGACTCTCTTTCATGAGCCGGTAGAAATAGTAGAGCAGCAGGGCTACCGTTACTATGTCGATGATGTCTTTAATGCCGAAGGAGAAGAACATGTTAATTACTAATTACAAATTACTAATTACTAATTTAAATTACTAATTACTAATTACAAATTACTAATTAAGGTTATTGCCTGTACAGCTTCTCTCACATCATGCACACGGAGGATGTTAGCGCCGTTGAGCAAAGCAATGACGTTGACTACCGTCGTGCCGTTGAGCGCTTCGTCGGCCGTGATGCCGAGCGTCTTCCAGATGAGTCGTTTGCGCGAGAGACCAGCGAGGATGGGAAGGCCCATGACCTCCAGTTTGCGCTGCTCATGCAGAATGGCGAAGTTCTCTTCCTGTGTCTTGCCGAATCCATAGCCCGGGTCGAGGATGATGTCTTTCACGTGAAGGTCACGCAGTTGCTGCACTTCTTTGGAGAAGTTGATCAGCATGTCGTGAACGTTGCCCTGAACCGACATGAGGATATAAGGTACCTTCAGACGACCCATCATGCGAAAGATGGCGGGATAGTCCTTGAACTTGTCATCCGTCTCCGCATCCACATCGTAGTGCTCTTTGAGTGGTTTATCCACGATACCCGTGATGCCGCCTTCCGACACATCGTTGATGATGTCGGCGCCATATTCTTCCACGACCATGCGCGCCACCTCGGGGCGGTAAGTGTCTACAGACAGAGGTATGTCGGGCTGCTCACGGCGCACGATGGGCAGGGCATGGCGCAGGCGCTGCATCTCCTCTTCCTCACTCACCTCGTCGGCTCCCGGGCGTGTGGAGAACGCGCCTACATCAATGATCTTGCCGCCTTGCGCCACGATCTCGTAGGTGCGGTCTGCAATCTCTTTCTCCGTCTGCTTGCGGCTTCCGGCAAAGAAACTGTCGGGGGTGCAGTTGAGGATGCCCATCACAACAGGCTCCTTGAGCGAGAACAGACGGCCTTTAATATTTAGTGTATAGTCCATGTCATTCATATTAGCGCAATGCTTTAAGCAATTGGTTTATGCAATGTTTTATGCAAATGTACAAATTAATTTTGGGTTTAACTTTGCAGAATGGATTAATTATACTATTTTTGCAAAGAAATATAGGGAACAATAATAGAAATGAGAATCATCCGTCGTATTGCGCGGCTTTTCATGCTGCCTTTGCTTAAGAATGGCGTATTTTTCGTCACGATGTATATCTTAGGTATACTGTGTGCTTATCTCACGCTCCCCGACAATGGTAAAGCGGAGGTTTACGACAACCTGTGGCTCGAGCTCTTCCTCGACCTCTACGTGGCGTGCGTCATCCTCGCTGTTATCCCTCGTAAGGTGCGTCTGTGGGTGCGCCGTTGCCTGTATGTCATCCTCTACGGAGTGGCTATCACCGACGTGTTCTGTTTCTGGAAGTTCGGCTCCGTCATCACTCCCTCGATGCTCATGCTTGTAGGCGAGACCGACAGCCGTGAGGCAGGTGAGTTCTTCTCCACTTATCTCTCACCCGACGTGCTCACGTCGCCCGTGATGTGGATCATCCTGCTCATCCTTGCCCATATCGTCATAGGCCTGCGCAAACCCGTGTGCCGCCTGCTTGGCATCAACTATCGCAAGTTTCGGGCACAGCTCAACTTCGGCTTCCTGCGCTTTTTCCATCGCTACATGCTCTATCCGGAGTGTGGCGTGCTTGTCATGGCGCTGCTTGTGTGGAGCTGCATTACGAGCTGGAACAACAAGAAAGGCCTGGCACAGCTGATGACCGCCAATTCTGTGGGAACCATTGAGCATATCCTCACCAACCCCGATCACGGCAACACTTATCTGCCTATCTACCGCCTCATGTTCTCGATGTACAGCAACCATCTTGCTTCGCAGCAGGTGGAGAAATGTGTCGAGGCCTCGCAACGCGTGAAGGTCGACTCCTGCTCTTTCCGCTCGCCTACGATCGTCCTGATCATCGGCGAGAGCTACAGCAAAGCGCACTGCCAGCTCTACGGCTATCCGCAGAAAGACACGCCCCGGCAGCGGAAACTGGAGAAGAGCGGCTGGCTGACGAAGTTCAATGATGTCGTGTCGTGCTGGAACCTGACGAGCTTCGTCTTTAAGAATGTGCTCTCGATGCATGTCGTGGGGCAGAAGGGCGAGTGGTGCGACTATCCGCTCTTCCCGGAGCTCTTCCGCAAGGCAGGCTACCAGGTGACCTTCCTTACCAACCAGTTCCTCCTTGCGGCTGGGCAGGCTGTCTACGACTTCTCGGGCGGCTTCTTCCTCAACGACCCACAGTTGAGCAAGGCGCAGTTTGACCTCCGCAACACGCAGCTCCACCCCTATGATGACGGCTTGCTGTCCGACTATGACAACTTCTTGAAAGAAGGTAAGATCAAGCTCTCCGCCAACGGGAAGCATGACCATCCCAACCTCATCATCTTCCATCTCATCGGTCAGCATGTGAGCTATCATACGCGTTATCCAAAAGACCGGTCAAAATGGCATGCTGACGACTATAAGGAACTGCGTCCGGACATCGCCAATAATGGCTACAAACGGCGCATGATTGCCGACTACGACAATGCCTGCCTCTACAACGACTCTATCGTCACCCAGATCGTGAAGCGGTTTAAGAACAAGGACGCCATCGTCATCTATATGCCCGATCATGGCGAGGAGATCTATGAGCCGGGCCGCAATATCCTCTGCCGCAACCACTCCAGCGCTGTCGACTGGCCGTTGGCACACTACGAGTTTGAGGTGCCGTTCTGGATTTGGTGCTCACCGAAATATGCGCACCGCCAGCCTCAGGTCTTCGAGGCTATCAAGGAGGCAAAGAACAAACGCTTCATGACTGATGCCCTGCCGCACATGCTCGTATGGCTCGCCGGCATCTCTTCAAAGGATTATCATCCGCAGTACAATCTGCTCTCGCCAGAATATGACGAGATGCGGCCGCGAATCTTGAAGAACAGTGTCGATTACGACCAGTTGCGGTCCGCGAACAACGCTTCGCAAGGCGCTGCGCTAAAGAAAAAAGAATAGAGAATAAAGAAGATATTATGGCTCTTGAAAACATAGGAGGAAACATGCAAGGCCGCGACAGCGACCTGTTGACGCGTGCCGAGTGCAATGTGCTGCGAGGCATCGCCATCCTTGGCATCTTCCTCCACAACTACTGCCACTGGCTCGGCCCCGTGGTGAAAGAAAACGAATATCAGTATTTCCAACACAATGTCGACTGGCTGACACGCTGCATCGCTCATGCTGACGGCTTGCTCCCGTGTCATCTCATCTCTTTCTTCGGCCACTATGGTGTGCCCATCTTCCTCTTCCTCAGTGCCTATGGCCTTGAGCGGAAGTACGGCGGACGACCCGGACCGAGACTTGTGGATAACCATGTGGCTCCAATCCCCTTCATCCGCTACCATTTTCTGAAGCTCTTCAAGATGATGATCGTGGGCTTCATCTGCTTTACGATCATCGATGCAATAACGCTCGGTTCATGGAAATACAATGTTGAGCAGATTGTCGGGCAACTGATGATGATCAACAACTGGTTTGTCAACCCCGATAAGAATATCTGGCCGGGACCGTTCTGGTTCTTTGGCTTGATGCTCCAACTCTACATCATCTACCGCCTCTTCCTCTACCGTCGCCATTGGGGCTGGACCGTAGGGCTGATGGTGGTGTGCACAGGCGTGCAACTGTTTATGGATCCCGAAGGCGAGACGCTCAACTACTGGCGTTATAACTTCATGGGTGGCATGCTCCCGTTCGGCCTCGGCCTGCTCTTTGCACGCTATGGCGAGAAGATCATGATTGTGCGGCTCAACTTCGGGGGCTTCCTCATGAGTTGGGTGGCATGTTCCTTCTTCATCGTCTCCGCCTCCGAGTCGTTCTACTCGTGGGCCATTGTCCCGGCGCTTGTCTGCTACGCCTCGGTCTATCTTGTCAAGAGCATCGACCATCTGCCGTGGGCACGGCTGCGCGGCAAGATCTGGTATATCCTCAGCTGGATGGGTAATATCTCAGCTGCCCTGTTCATCATCCATCCCACCCTGCGCAAGGTCTTCATCCCGATCTCGCGCCGTGGTGATGTCTACACGGGCTTGCTGCTCTATGTCATCGCCTCCCTTGGCGCTGCATGGCTTGTCATGAAGGTGATGAAGAAAATTCCTTCTCCGAAACTATGAAAATCCCTGATATTGAACTGGCGAACATCTCGCGCTTCCGTGGCGCACTGATGGGTATCGCCATGCTTATCATCATTCTTTTCCACGTTGACCTGGCCCGCTCCGATATGTTCTTCGGGCTGCGGCGTATGGGCAACCTTGGCGTGGACATGTTCCTGTTTCTCAGCGGAATAGGTCTGTGGTTCTCGTGGATGAAGACGCCGTCGTACAAGCATTTCTATTTCCGGCGTCTCATCCGCATCTATCCGGCATGGCTCATCATCGCCTGCCTCTTTTATATCCCGCGCATTCACGTGCATGATGTCTCCTCGCTCATCAACCTCTTGGGCGAGATAGGCTTCAACTGGGGCTTCTGGCTGCACGACGAGCTTAACTTCTGGTACATCCCGGCTATCATGATGCTTTACCTCTTTGCCCCGCCTTACATGGAGCTCATCAAGCGGCATCCGGTCTATCGCTGGCTGCCCGTAGTGATGATCATGTGGTGCATTCTTGTGGAGTGGGTCACACCTATCCATCATGCCGTGGGACATATCGAGATCTTCTGGAGTCGTATGCCAATCTTCTTTATTGGTATCAATATGGGAGAGATGGTAAGGCAGAAACGGACCATCGACGGTCAGGGGGTGTGGATGCTGATCCTCATGTTCGTGATGACCTTTGCCTCCTGTTTCTTCTTGGAGCAGGTACGCCATGGACAGTTCCCGTTGTTTGTCGAGCGCATGCTTTACATCCCCTTGACCATCACGTTTATCCTCCTTTGCAACCGTGTGCTGAGGCGTACGCCGCAATGGATCAACAAGTCGTTGGCCTTCGTCGGCTCACTGAGCTTGGAGTGCTACCTCATCCATCTCCATTTCGTGCTCGACTATCTTCCGAAGTCGTGGGGCTACTGGCTCACCTTCCTCGTCTGCATCGTCATCACCCTGCCGTTGGCGTGGGTGCTGAGCAAGATCGTGGGGTGGATCAGCAAAGGCATAGAGAAACTTGTCGGGTGAGTGCAGGAATAGTAATTGGGGTAGGGAAACAACCTCTTCGAGGTTGTGTGCAGCCATCAACCCGAAACATGGAAGTAAAGTCATTCTTCCGGCATCGGCAGTTTCGCTTTCCGCTTGGGGTTTTCTTTGGCACCATATTTCAACAGCTTGTTGGCAGAGGTGGCGATGCTTGCCCCGGTTGGTGCCGTGATGGCGCGCAGGGCATCGAAGGCTTTCTGTGTCTTGCCAAGCTGATCATCGGCAGCCTGGAAGCGCTCGTAGAACATCTGGACGCGGTTGACAAGCTCATCGGCCGTCGCCATGATCTTGTCCTGATTCTCCACCTGCCGCACCTGCCGCCATGTCATCTCCAACACGCGCAGCATCATATAGAGCGTCTGAGAGCCTGAGATGATAACGCCTTGGTCGTAAGCATCCTTCCACAGACTCGGGTCGTTGGCAAGGGCGAGCTGCACGGCACTCTCCGAATAGATATACATCACGACGAAGTCGAGCTTGTTGCCACTGCCACGGAGATACGAACTGTAGTTTTTGTGTGCCAACTCTTTCACGTGGTTGCGCACGGAGAGGATATGTCGCTGCAAGGCCTCCTCCTTTGCCTCCGGTGTTTCAGCATTATGGTAATCCTCAAAGGCTTTGAGCGACATCTTTGAGTCGATGACCACATCGCGGTTGTCGGGGAAGTGAAGGATGACATCGGGGATCATGCGGTGACCCTCCTCCTCATAGAGTGTGTTGCCATGCTCATCGCGCAGTGTCACCTGCTCCTCAAACTGCGTGCCTTCCTCTAAGCCCATGTTCTCCAAGAGTGTGCGGAGCCGCAGCTCACCGAAGTTACCCTGCGTCTTGTTCTCCGACGTCAGCGCCTGCGCTAACTTATCGGCCCGCTCGCCGACCTCCTTGGCTTGCTTGAGGTTCTCCTTGATACTCACGTCGAGCCGCTCCATTGTAGTAGCCTGTTCGCGCCCCGTCTTCTCCACGGCTTCGCGCATCTGCTTGAGGTTCTCGTGGAGTGGGGTGAGAATGGCCGAGAGCTGTTCTTTGTTCGTGGCCGAGAGTTCCTCCGTCCGTTTCTTGAGGATCTCCTCCGAGGCTGTGTTGATCTGTTCGCGGATGAGGTTGCCTTGTTGCTCCATCTGTGCTTTCTGCTGCTCGCGCAGTTCGTTGAGTTGCTGCTGATACCTGCTTTCCAACTCTGCTTTCTGCTTCTCGGCAGCCTCCTTGACGTCTTGCAGTTGCTTCTCTGCGGCAGTCCTTGCCTCTTGCAGCTGCCTTTCGGCAGCCTCTTTGTTTTCGCTCAGTTGCTGATTGAGCGTGTTGACCTGCGTTTGCAGCACGTCGCGGGCAGATACGAGCTGCGTGCGCTCCGAGCCAAAACGGCTCTGAGACAGGAGATAGCCGATGGCGATGCCGGCAATAATGCTGATTATTGAGATGATGATTGTCATAGTCATGATTTTCGTTTTAATAATTGGGTGGTCGAAATTTTCGACTGCCTTCTGTGTATCAATGGTTTTAGTGCAGTGCCCGGTCTCGTACCGGCCACTTCACTACACCCCTACAAAGTTACGAAAAATACGCGAGATACGCAACGGTTTGGGCCCTTCCACCCCTATAGAACAGTGTTAAAAACCCAATGGCGGTGCGATTAGGGTGTAATGGCTGTGCGATTTCAGTGAAATGGCGTGCCGATATCGGTGGAAAGGCAGTGCGATTTCAGTGGAAGCGTTTCATGGTTTTAATATTTCAATGTTTCATTGTTTCATTGTTTCACTGTTTCATTGTTACAAAAGACGTGTTTTTGTGGGAAAAAAGAGTAGAGAAAGATAATATCTATTAGATATACATTATTGATAAATAAAATATAATAATGTTCGCGTAAGCTTGCGACCCTTCGCCTTCTTCGCACGCAAAATCGGCAAATTACTGAAAAATGTAACAATGAAACATGAAACATTGAAACAAAATACATTTTATTACTCTTGTTAACTGTTGTTTACCATTGAAAAATGTATGCTTTCTCACCTTTGCAGGCCCTCAAAACCTTGGCAGTATGAAATAAGTTTCGTATCTTTGCATTATAAAGAAACAAGTATGACAAACCCTGTTGATACCCCTCATAAGATGAAAAAGTCGGAAGCCTTGTTGCGGCTCATCCGTCCGGCCCAGTGGATCAAGAACTTCTTCGTGTTCGCTCCGATCCTTTTCGGCGGTGCATTGTTCAATATCTATGCATTGTTCGGTGGCATCATCACCTTCTTTGCTTTCAGCTTCGCCGCATCGAGCATCTATTGCTTCAACGATATCCATGATGTTGCCGACGATCGCCGCCACCCGGAGAAATGCCACCGGCCCATCGCCTGTGGAGCCGTGAGCGTGCCGCAGGCCTATGGATTGATGATGCTGATGTTTGCCTTAAGTATCGGCTGTTGTCTGCTCCTCACGTTATTGATCATGATGCCGGGCGTGAACACGTTGGCGACCCTTGTCGTGATCGTCTTCTATTGGCTTCTCAATCTTGCTTATTGTGTCCGGCTGAAACAATACGCCATCGTTGACGTCTGCATCGTGGCCTTCGGTTTCGTGCTTCGTATGGTTGCTGGAGGCGTGGCGACAAACATCATCCTAAGCAAATGGATTGTGCTCATGACCTTCCTCATCACCCTCTTCATGAGCTTTGCCAAGCGCCGCGATGACGTGCTGCGCATGGAGGCTACGGGAGAGGCACCGCGGAAGAACACGAGCCGCTACAACTCTACGTTTATCAACCAGGCGCTCACCATCACGGCTTCGGTCACGCTCGTGTGCTATATTATGTACACGGTCAGCCCGGAGACCCAGGCTCGGTTCCACTCCGACTACCTCTATCTGACGAGCATCTACGTGCTCCTCGGCCTGCTGCGTTACCTCCAGATAGCTGTGGTTGACAAGAAGAGTGGCAACCCCACGAAGGTCATCATCCACGACCATTTCATCCAGCTCGATGTCTTAGCGTGGCTTGTCACCTTCATGCTCATTATTTATGTAGGATAGAATAATTACACCCCGATAATTATGTGGAATAAGAAACTATACGTCTTCGACTTTGACGGCACGCTGACCACGCGCGACACGCTCATCGCCTTCATCCGCTTCTCGCGTGGGACGACCTGGTTGTTGCGCTGCCTGCTGCGACTGTTGCCGTGGTTAGTGCTGATGAAGCTCCATCTTGCTGACAACGGGCGCACGAAGGAGCGGCTCTTTGCGCTTTGTTTCAAAGATATGTCTTTAGACGATTTCAATGATCTCTGCAACCGCTTTGCCGTGGCTGCCTCTCATCGCATCATCCGCCAGGACACCTGGGACATCATGCGCAAAGCCCTCACGGCAGGCAGCCGCGTCTTCGTCGTCAGTGCGAGCATCGACAACTGGGTCGCACCGTTCTTTAAGACTGTCGGCTCAGTGACCATCTTAGGTACGCAGATAGAAGTGATCGACAATAGACTCACCGGCCGGTTCCTGACACCCAATTGCTATGGGGCGGAGAAGGTTCGGCGACTCAAGGAGGCGCTCCCGGGGCTCAAGAGCAACCGGCGACAATATGAAATTATTGCTTACGGCGACAGCCGGGGCGACAGAGAAATGTTTGAGTATGCAGACGAAAGCCATTATGTGGGATAAAATGATATCGGGTAATATCAAGGAAAGAATGATGTCGGGTAAGCTCGGCGAAGTCATCCGCTTCGGTATCGTGGGCGGTCTGGCAACCATCATACAGTATGGTACTTACTACGGACTGATTCAGCTCATTCCCTCTACGGCCTCGAAAGCCGATGCCCATTTGTGGACAACGGTAGCGATGACGGTGGGCTACATCGTGAGTTTCATCTTCAACTTCATTGCCTCCACGCGCTACACTTTCCGCGTCAAGGCCAATGCCAAGCGCGGTGCCGGCTTCCTCTTCTCGCATATCGTGAACTACTGTCTGCAGATGCTGACGCTCAACTTCTTCCTTTGGCTCGGCCTCTCGAAAGCTGTGGCGCCCATCCCGATGTTCTGCATCTGTGTGCCCATCAACTTTCTCCTCGTGAGGTTCTTCTTGAAGCGGTGAAGTTCTGTGCGATGGCGTTTACGCCATCGATAAAGGTTCTAATCATGAAAAAGCTATATCTCTTCTTTTTTCTTCTCTTTCTCTCTGCGCAGCTTTTTGCCCAGCGCCCTTCTTTGACCTCCTTCACGCTCTCCAACGGCATGACGGTGTGGCTCAATGAAGATCATGCGCAGCCGAAGGTCTTCGGTGCCGTCGTTGTCAAGGCTGGCGCCAAGGATTGTCCCAACTCGGGCATCGCTCATTACCTCGAGCACCTCCTCTTCAAGGGCACGCAGAAGATCGGCACCACCGACTATGCGAAGGAGAAACCGTGGCTCGATAGTATCTCGGCCCAGTATGACCTCTTGGCAAAGACGAAAGATGCCGCCCGGCGACTCGCTATCCAGCGACACATCAACGACCTCTCCATCCATGCCGCCGACTATGCCATTCCTAATGAGTTCGGCAACCTCATCGACCGTTTCGGAGGCACAGGGCTCAATGCTTATACCTCTTTTGATGAGACCGTCTTCCACAACTCCTTCTCCCCGCAGTATATCCGACAGTGGTGTGAGCTCAATGCCGAGCGCATGCGCGACCCCGTCTTCCGCCTCTTTCAGGGCGAGCTCGAGACCGTCTATGAGGAGAAGAATATGTATACCGACAACCTCCTCGCCTCTACGGCAGAGAAGGCGCAGCAGATGGCGCTTGCCGGCACACCTTACGCCTATCCGATCATTGGCGCCACGGACAGTCTGAAGAATCCGCGCCTCTCTGAGATGATGCGCTTCTTTCGTGAGCGCTATGTGCCCACAAACATGGGGCTCGTCCTCTGTGGCGATATTCAGGCAGACAGTCTGCGCCCATTGCTTGAACGCACGTTTGGTACCTTACGTGCTTCGGGTGAGGCCTTCACGCCTACACCCCGTGCTCAGTTGCGCGACTTCACCCACATGCCGGTCTTGCGCCTCAAGGTGCCTATCCCTATCGTGAAGGTAGGTGGCAGAATCTGGCAGATGCCCGATGAGAAGAGCAAGGACTATGCGCCTTTCCAGGTGCTTGCCTCCATGCTCACGAACGAAGAGAAGACGGGACTGATCGACTCACTGATGACGAGCAGTCGTGTGCTCTTTGCTACAGGCATGGGCTATAACTTCAAGGACTTCTCTGCCTGGGGCTTTGGCTTTGTGCCCCGTCTGCCTTTCGGCTCCCGTAAGAAAGCGGAGAAGCTCTGCCTTGAGCAGATAGACAAGCTCAAGCAGGGGCGGTTCAGCGATGCTGTGCTCCAAGCCACGAAGCTCACCCTCAAGCGCAATGCTGAGATGTCGATGGAGACCGTCTCCGGCCGCAGTCAGGCAATGATCAATGCTTTCTCGCATGGCTTGTCATGGGAGAGTGTGGCCGGGCGCGGAGAAAGCATCGACAGTGTGAGCCGCGAGGATGTCATGCGGGTGGCGCAGACATATCTCAATGACAATTGTCTCCGCTTGGCAAAAAAGTTCGGGCATTATCCGAAGGAGCATGTCTCTCAGCCCGGCTATAAGCCCGTCAAGCCGAAGAATGCTGACAAGCAGTCGGCTTATGCCATGACGATAGAGCAGGAACCAACACCGTCGGCCATTCCGAGGACGCTCGACCTTGACAAGGATGCTACGTGTACACCTTTGTCGAAGCTTGTCAACCTCTATACGGTGCCCAATCCTCAGAACGATGTCTTCACACTCAAGCTTATCTATCGTCGGGGCTCCCGCAAAGACAATAGGCTGAGCCCGATGGCCGATTATCTCAACTCCATTGGCACTGCAAGCCATGACAAGCATGCCTTCGGCAGTTTGTTGCGTCGCTATGGTGCCACGCTCTCGGCTGAGGCTTCGACTTCTGACGTGACCCTTACACTGACGGGTATAGACCGTTATTTCAAGGAGGCGGTGAGCTTGCTCCATGAGTTTCTCACGAGTCCGAAGGCTGACAAGAAGCAGTTTGATGCTTTGGTGAAGTCAACTCGGCTTGATGAGCGCACGATATTCAAGCAGAACAGTAACATCGCCCGCATCGTCTTACAGAAGATTGCTTTTGGCGACCGCTCCGATTATCTGACTCGGATCACGGCAAAGGAGCTGAAGCAGATGGGTGGCGACAGTCTTGTCAGTGTCTTCAAGAATCTGCAACATTGTCAGACTGACATCGTATATTGTGGCAGTCTGAATACTAATGATATTGAAA
This sequence comes from uncultured Prevotellaceae bacterium, assembly GCA_902792635.1. Lineage (GTDB taxonomy): Bacteria > Bacteroidota > Bacteroidia > Bacteroidales > Bacteroidaceae > Prevotella. The sequence goes on from CADBAG010000021.1 coordinate 37,848, forward strand.
ACATCCTAAAAGATAATATTTCCGTTGATAAGGTTACCCAGGCGTGGACACCGGGCAGCATCTATCTTCAGCCTGTCAAGGAGAACACCGTTTATATCTACGATAATCCTTCTGCGCGGCAGACCATCGTGGGATGTTATGAGCAGACAGCGCCGATGCCTACGGCTAAAGACCGTGCACAGTTGCGACTGTGGAGTTCTTACTTTGGCGGCGGCATGCAGTCGGTACTCTTTCAGGAGGTGCGCGAGTTCCGTGCCTTGGCTTATTCGGCCCATGGCTATTCGATCACTCCCGACCTGCTCACGCGTGGCACAGTGGCTTGCGGTTATGTCTCACAGATCGGTACACAGGCCGACAAGGCGATGACGACCACGCTGCTCCTCGATTCGCTCCTGTCGCACATGCCGCTCCGTGAAGCGCAGGTGGAGACGGCGAGCCATGCGATTGTCAATGGCATCAACAACAGTTTCCCCACCATGCGGCAGATAGGGTCGGACATTGCTACCCTTCGTCTGTTAGGCTATTCGCATGACCCGGAAGCCGATATCATACAGTCGCTCGCTCCTATGACCGCTTCCGATCTCATGAAGTTCTATGGAGAGAATATCCAGTCGCGTCCCCGCGCCCTCTTCATCGTGGGCAATAAGAAGATGCTCGATATGAAGCGGCTCAGCAGGGTCGGGAAGGTTGTGGAGCTGAAGAAGGGAGAAATATATCGGTAAAGTGCAGTGGCCACAATTTCTGGCATGTTTCTTGTTTATTTCATCCCAAAGCATTATATTTGCACATTAATCAAAAGACAATAACTGTAATATAATAAACTATGGAAGTACAAGATTTGGAAAAGATCGTCGAGCAGCAGAGCTCCACACATCGTATGGAGCGCGACTTGGCAAGGTCAGCCGCCTTCCCTGCTCTGATGCGTAAAGTATATCTCTGGATGACGATGGCGCTCGTCATCACGGGCCTCTGTGCCTGGGGCACGGCAACGAGTCCGTCGATGGTTCAGCTCGTCTATGGCAACCGGGCAGCTATCTGGGTGCTCCTTATCGCAGAGCTTGGCCTCGTGTTCTACACCACGGCCCGCATCCAGCGCCTTTCACTGACGACCGCTACGACGCTGTTCATCATCTATTCGGCGCTCAATGGTGTGACCTTGTCGTCGATCTTCATGGTCTACGCTATGACCTCTATTGCTAAGGTGTTCTTCATTACTGCAGGCACTTTCGGTGTGATGGCACTCTATGGCTCTGTGACGAAGACAGATCTCTCAAAGTTTGGCAATCTCTTCCTCATGGCGCTTTTTGGCTTGATCATCGCAACCGTGGCTAACCTCTTTATCAAGAGCAGCGGCTTCGACCTCATCCTGAGTTATATCGGTGTCGTGCTCTTCGTGGGCCTTACCGCTTGGGACAGTCAGCAGATCAAGCGTGCGCTCTCTATGCAGGCCGGTCTTGATGAGAGTGCTCAGAAGGTTGCCTTGCTTGGTGCCCTCGAGCTTTATCTCGACTTCATCAACCTCTTCCTCTATCTGCTGAGGATCTTCGGAAGAAGCGACAATTAATTCGACCTGTACGGTTGAATCTGATTCTTTTTGTTTAGGGCAGTGCCTATCATAGAACAAATTTTATTCAACTGATAATTAGTGAGTTACGCAACACCTTCATTTAGGTTGTTGCGTAACTTGGTCAACTTATCTAGTT
>CADBAG010000022.1 GCA_902792635.1 uncultured Prevotellaceae bacterium
ACTGCAGTCGCTATCGCTCCTTTAGTCTGGGGTTATGAAGAGTGTGCCTCTCCGAGGCACTGTCCCAAACAGAAAGAAAATCAACCGTACAGCTCGAAATAATTCGAGCTGTACGGTTGACTTTCTTTCTCGCAGATTGCGCAGATACGCAGATTTTGTGACTGTCGTCACATAGCGATTTCGCAGATTTTCCTCAACATCATACTATCGGAATACAGGTATTTAAGGGAAATCTGCGAGATCGAAAAAGCGATAGCTTAAGATCTGCGCATCTGCGAAATCAGCGAGAGGTTAGATAAACAGACACTTTTCAACCATACAGGTCGCTATTTCTTGCTCACCATATACGCGCTCAGCAGCACTAAGACGAGTGCCACGGGCTTATCCCATGTCAGCACGTCCTGACCGAGGATGATAGCGACAAACGAGGCGACGATGGGCTGGAGGTTCGTATAAACACTGACAGTCGTTGCCTTCAAGTAGCGGGAGGCAAAGGGAATGGCAAAGAAGCCGACGACCGTAGCAAGTACCACGATGTAAGCCATCTCCACCACCCCACTCCACTGCCATGCACTGCTATAGAGCGTACTGTGCATGAGGTCTCCCCAGGAGAACGGGAGGATAGCCACCGTTGAGACGAGGAAGATCCACTTCATCTGCGTCACGGCCGAATACTTCGCGGATACATGCCGCGTGATAATGAGATAGATGGCCCAGGTCAAGAGGCTCAGCAAGGCAAAGCCGATGCCGACGACATCATTCTTTCCGCTGCCTCCTTGCCAGTTCTTGACGACCATAAGCATGGCGCCGACGATACCAATGACAACTCCGATGATTCCTTTCCCCGAGAGCCGCTCACCGATGAAGAGCGCCGCACACACCATCGTCATCACAGGAGTGAGCGTAGCGATAAACGACACGTATGTCGGCGTACTGTAGTCGATAGCCCATGCCGTGAAGGTCTGCGACACGAGGAAGCCTATCAAGCCGCCAATCATGATAATGAAGAGGTCGCGTATCGGCACCTTCTCTTTCGGCGTAAAGAGGGAGATGATCCAGAAGATGGCAGCCGCACCGATGCAGCGCGTCGCCATCCATGCCATCGGCGACACCCAGTTGTCAAGCAAGAGCTTGGTGATAGGCACACCCAAGCCAAAGATGACATTGGCTATGAGCAAGGAGCTATGCGCTGCAATGCGTTGGGAATTAAGAGGTGTGGACTGAGAGTTATTACTTTGAGAAGCCATGAATATAAAAATTTATAAGAAACATCATTTCCCTCTAAACTTCCTATATGCCATTGGCGTCTTGTTTTCCGAACTGACGAAGTAACGGCGGAAGCTGCTCAGCGAGTTGAACCCAGACTGCTCTGCGATATCCTCAAGGGGCAAAGATGTAGACAGCAACAACTGCTTGGCTCGCTTGATCCTCCATTTGTTCACATATTCATAGAAAGTAGTGTGGAGCTGCTGGTTGATATAGTTGGAGACATAAGTGCGGTTCGTGCCCAATGCCCGCGCAAGGTCATTGATGTTCAGCTTGGGATTCAGATAAATCCGGTCGATACTGAACACATTCTCAAAACTATCTGCGAAATGATAGTCTTTAATATTATCTTCCTTCACCGTGTTTTCTTCAACCTTACCTAAATCTTCAAGCATATCCTCCTGCCTGTAGACAAAGTAACACAGCAAAGCAAGGATAGCAGCAATCGTAACATTATATACAGAAGCAACTATCATCGACTCCGTCCATGTCGCCCAAAGCCATATACAACCGAGCGCTATATACAACAAGAGGAAGAGCCAGAGCCAGTGGAGCGACAAATGCTCTTCTGAAGAAAAGTTAGCCACTAATGTCTTGTTGAATTGTCTCACAGCAATGAATCCATAAACGATGATAGAGACAGCATGAACGAGTGCGATCAGCATGATGCCATTGTAGACATCTTTCGACAAGGTTACGATATACGAGACGAAGGCGATAAGGTATGGAAGAAAATTGAGAACCGCCGGCAGAAGCCGCATCCCATGCGTATGCGTCAGACGGTAAAGAAACAACAAGGCAAGAGGAACCACTGTTATCTGAAGCAGATTCGTCATCGATCTCTCCTGATCACCCAAGAAGTTATGGATAAAGAAAACGTATGCTTCAAAGACACTTATCAATAGCAGATAAAGCATGAAATGGAATGCCGATCGCTGAAGCCGGTGCATACGACCCTTGAGGAACAGGGCGACTGTTCCTATTATCTGAAACATGAAAACTAATCCACAGGAAAAGTCTCTCAGTCGGGTGCTTGCTTCTATATCCATATAGCAGTAGGTGTTGGACGGGAGCAAAGATACAAAAATTAATCGAAAATACTCAACATCCAATCAGTAAAATAAGCGCCAACGGGTAAAAACGTTCGTGTCAGACGGTAAACTTGACCGCATGCTCTTGTGGCTATGGTGCCTTCTTCCTAATTTTGTGACAAAACCAAACCGCATGAGTCATGGAAACAATTGATTACAGAGAGGAATTAGAGAACATCAAGAAAGATGTCAGTGAACTCAAAGAAGGGATTCAGAAGTTGCAAGAATTGCCTGATAAGATTGACACGGCCGTCTATCAGGAAGAGATTATCCGGGACCTGCACCATGAGTTGCAGCAATACAAGAAAGGGCTCATTGCTGATATCAGCAAAGGCTATGTCTTGAGCATCATCAATATCTACGAACGGCTGTCAGATACCTATATGCATCTTGGTCAATCGGAAGAGTCTACAGACCTTGCCGCAGCCAAGAAACTTATAGAGAACAATATTCTCTATATCTCTGACATGCTTGAGGATGAATACTCCATCGAGCGTTTCATCCCACTTGAAGGCGACCCCTACAAGCCCAAGGAGCATAAAGCCATGCGCACGGAGGATACCGACGATGCGGCAAAGGCCAACACCGTTGCCAAATGCCTGTCGGGAGGTTTCCGGAGTGAAGCTACGGGCAGAGTACTGCGCCAGGCTCGTATCGTCGTATACAAACTGAAAGACGAACAGAACTGAATATTAACGCTTTAATAATACCTACTATGGACAAGACACGCGCCGTTTATGGCATTGACTTAGGCACTACGTACAGTTGCATCGCACAGGTTGACAAGTTCGACCAGGCTATCGTGCTCACCAACTTTGAAGGCAACCAGACGACGCCTTCTGTTGTCTACTTCGAGAGCAAGGACAAGACGATGGTAGGCTCGGAAGCCAAGGGCATGCTCGCCACGGAACCTCACAACTGTGTGAGCTTCGTGAAGCGGTCCATGGGCGTGGATGCTGATTTCGACAAGGCCACCAACAAGTTTCCTTATCATTACGATCCTTCGGAGATCTCTGCCCTGATCTTGAAGAAGCTCGTTCAGGATGCCAACGATCTTGGCGACAATCCCGAGCCCGTCAAGGATGTGGTCATCACCTGTCCGGCTTATTTCGGCACGAAGGAGCGCATGCAGACCAAACAGGCCGGTGAGATTGCCGGACTCAATGTCCTGGCCATCATCAATGAGCCCACGGCGGCAGCCATCGCCTATGGCATGAAGACGACAGAGCGAAAGACGGTCCTCGTATATGACCTCGGCGGCGGCACCTTCGACGTCACCATCATCAATGTCAATGGTGGAGCCATCAAGGTCATTGCTACGGGCGGTGACCATCATCTCGGTGGCGTCGACTGGGATACGGAGCTTGCCAACTATATGCTCGACCAGTTCAATGCACAGACCGGCGGCAGCTACACGATGGATGACGAGGAACTGAAGTATACGCTCTTGCTTGAAGCGGAGACGAAGAAGAAGCAGCTCACGGCAAAGGACAATGTGAAATGCAATGTGCAGTATGACGGTCAGTCGGCACGTTTCGAGATCTCTCGGGAGCTCTTCGATGAGCTGACGCGGTCGCATCTCGACGAGACCATTGATGCTACGCGCAAGGTGATCGACATTGCCAAGGAGAAGGGCTATAACGATGACTTTGAGTTTCTGCTTGTCGGTGGGTCGAGCCGCATGCCACAGGTGAAGCAGAGGCTTGATGCTGAGTTCAACTGTGATGCCAAGCTGAACGACCCGGACCAGTGTGTAGCAAAGGGGGCTGCCATCTATGCCATGAACGAGGCTTACAACAAAGCCATTGAGGACTATGAGAATGGCGACAGTGATGTGAAGCCCCCGACCATGAGGGGCCCGCGGGCGCGTGTGGTGAACGTCACCAGCAAGACTTACGGCACCGACTTCACCGATGCCGACGGCAACAAGATGGTGAGCAATCTTATCTTCGCCAACACCTCTCTGCCGACACGGGCTGAGGAGATCTTCAACACGATGTGCGACAATCAGACCCAGGTGCCGGTGAAGGTCCTTGAAAGCGACTTCACCAGTCCTGAGACCGACAAGGTCGTGGAGGAGCGCTTCTGCACACTCCTTGAAGACCGTTACCTCGACATTCATCAGAAGTGGCCGAAAGGCACACCGGTCAAGGTGATCTTCGATGTCGACGGCGAGGGTATCCTCCATGTACATGCAGAGGTGAGCACCGAGCAGCTCGACTTCACGCTCCGCATACAAGGCGTAAAGACGGGCGAAGAGCTGAGCAAGTCGATTGCGGAAATAGGAAAGACAGTTGTTGAGTAGTTAGGAGTTAGGAGATAGAAGTTAGGAGTTACTATGCAAGAGGCAATATTCAATCTACGGTTGAAGAAGTGGGATGAAGCGCTCAAGGTGTTAGCTGTCCATGCTGACAGCCTCCATTCCACGGAGCAGAATGCTATCGACACGCTGAAGAACATGTGGCGGACAGCACAGTTCGGCACCGACTGCACACGCCGTGTGGAGCGCATGGTCAAGGTTCTGAGCGACTCGGATAAGCTTCACGGCAACAACCGTGAGATTGTCCAGGCCAGCAAAGACCTGCGAGGAGTGGCAAAAGAGATGTACACTACCGATGCCGCCACACTCCGCCAGTTTGCCGATGCCATGCAGAAAGCCCATGGTGGCCCTCGGTTGTCAGCAAGCCAGCAGTCAAGGCGGACAGCGCAGAGGCCAACAAGCAGCTCCAAGCCAACAAGTGCTCCAAAGCCGACAAGCCAAGCATATCAGACGAGACCCTTGCAGCGTCCAGAGGCTCCTCGCTCCACTCCCCGTAGGCCCGCCTCAACAAATAATCGCAGAAACCGAAAACCTCAAAGGACGCCTAATCCTGTCGTGCGCTATTTAATGCAGACAGGACCAACACTCGCAACCATCCTTGCTTTCCTTGTAGTGATTGGCATGGGTGCGTGGATGGCGTGGAACAAGGCCACTGTGATACCTTCCTACAACTATGCCAAGCTGTTGAAGAGCTCATGGAATGGAGAAACCGCCGGACAACCTTCAACGCTCATCATTGATACTGTTCAAAACAATACGATTCATGCAAGAATGCTCATTAAGACAAAGCATGGATTGCAGACCGACAATCTGCAGGGTGCGTTGTCCATCCAAAGGGAAGGATGCTACGTTTATCTGACGAGACCTACTGCCGGCGACAGCCTGACAGACAACTACAGGCTCTTCATAGCACGCCAAGGTCGCTCGCTCAACGGCAACTTCATCAGCGCGACAAGCAGCAAGCCACAAACTGTGAACCTGAGCAATGGAGGGAAGGGTACTCTTGCGCAACTCGCCAATGCCGGAGCACCACAATACATCATTGATCCGTTGCTTTCCGACAGTGTGACATGCTACCGCGCAGTGTTGAAGGATACGGCATGGATTGTGAAGGACTATAGCCGCAAGAAGGTGTTTCCTCGTGGATTGATGATTGATTCGTGTGGAATGCCTCGGTCAACAAAGTACAGTGTCATTTTCGTAAACAACGGCAAACATTATCAGATACGCAAGGCGGATCTGCTATGGAGCCGGACGAATATCGACAGTCTGCAAACGGGGCTTTCTGCAAAGACCGCACGGCAGCATAGTACCTTGGGGATATTCTTCTCTTCGCTTTGGCCTTGCTGGCTCGTGATCGGCCTTGTGTCTCTACCATTACTGTTTACAATCATCTTGCCTTTCGCTCTGTCGCGTTTTGAAACGATGAGACGAATCTTAGCAGTCATCCTCAATGCCATGGTCGTCGTCATGCCGTTGTGTCTGCTTATTGTAGCTATTATTGAGGCCGGCGGTTATCTGCTCTTCGGCGGTCAGGCCTTCTGGTGGTGCGACAAGGACAGATATGGATTCATAGGCTCCGTACTGCGCATTCTGCCCTTCCTCATCGTGGTGATGGTTCAAGTGTTCAGTATCTGGTGGTATGAAGGACTACTCTTCCACGGTGAACAGAGCGGAAAGGAGATCCACATGAAGCCGGCAGTCATCAGTTTCTGTGTCAGCATCCCCGCTCTCATCGCCTGCCTGCTGTTAACAGAGGAGGTCTTGGACTGGAAGGAGACAACGGCTGAATGGACTTCTGTAGGCTTGTTCTTCGGCATTCTGCTCATTGGCGTCGTCATCACGCTTGTTCGTAACATCCGTGAAGTCGGTGCATTGAAGGGCTCTCTCATCACGGCTTTCGTCCTCGTCTACATCATCGGATGTATGGTGGCGATAGGTGGACTGGTCGTGGCCGTATTGAAAGTCCTTATCCCACTCTTGTGCGGTCTCTTCGGACTAAGCATTCTCGCAGGCGGACTGCTCGGAGGCGGAAGAGGAGAAACGCTGTATCGAGACAGCTATGGTAATCTGTACCGACGTGTTTAACCCTTGACATGTGTAACTCTTATTATTGACTATCGATTATGGAAGAGAATATTGTAACGATTCGGTCTGCATACATGAAGGTTCTGAGAAGTGTCGAGGGAATGCCCTTCGGCTCCGGAGCCAGCGACCTTGAGCTTTATAAAGATCTATGCTGCGGATGCGTGCTTGTCGCTGAGAATAATCTACGGGAACAGAGACGCTCCTGGGAGAACAGCGAACTGACAAGGGTGCTGCTTCGTTATGCCGCCTGGCTTGAATGCTTCGACCACATGCTGCCGTTCCTGAGTGAGGCGCTGAACCGCATGACCGAAACGCTCTTCGAACATCCACGGCTGAGCTTGAAACTCTGGCAAATGTATCTCACGGTCCTACGGCGTATTGAGGCACAGCAGCAACACGACCTCACGGCGGCTGAAGATGCATCCCGAAAGATTGACAGGCTCCAGCGTAACATCGCACTTGCCGACAAAGGACTGCTTGACGAGATCAGAACGGACGGCCACTTGAAGAGTGACCCTATAGAATGGACGCGTCAATATGAAGATGTTATTGATGATGTAGAGCGGGAGCTTGATCTGCTTCTCTACGATCATCCACGCGGTATGGGTTTCTGCCATGCACTGTGGTATTACAAGGAGCAGGTCCTGCAGATGTATGGTATCAGTTGGCGCTCGCCCCATGTAATGAATCCAAGAGTAATGTTCGACTAAGAAAGATGGAAAGATTGAAAGATTGAAAAAATGAAATAATGAAAAATTGAAGCAATGAAAGATCCAATACAACAACTCATCCTTGACTATAAAGTGCGGGAGGCTTTCTGGGCTTCAGCTGAAGACGTAGAGCACAACGAGGAGCATCAGCGTTTTTTCCTGAGTCTGCTACGGCAACGCAACAATGTGGCTCTGCTTCAGGAAGATGCAGAGAGAATAAGTCAATTAGCCAATAATGGCAATAGCTTCATGCAATATGCCGTGGCTCGCCTCCACGACTGCGTGCCACCGTCGCAAGACTCCAACCGCATCAAACGAGACTGTTACATCTCTGCCTATCTCAATGCACGTATCTCGGATGCCCGTGCTTTCTTGGCGCTGACCTATCGCGATGGCGACTATGGTGAGGCTGATGTGGAACTCTATCGCAGACTGACGAAGGTCGCGGCAGACGAAGGCAGCGAAAAAGCGATCCAGCAAGAGCTCCGCGATGCTATCTACGGACAGTTCGGAAAGGAGAAGGCACCCGAGCAGGCCTATGACATACTGGAGCAGATTATCAGTGAGGCTATCCGCAACCACGAAGTGCCGGACCCCATCTATTACAGTTTGATGGGCGATGCAGACATACAGCTTGGGCGTGTGAGCAATGCGCTGTACAATTATGAGACTGCTGCGCGCAAAGGGTGTAGCTCCGCCTTCTTCTGGCAAGCATTCTATAGTTGCTGTGACGAGAACGGCAATGTAGAAGATCGTGAAGAGTTTATTAATATCATGGACAAAGCACGCGAGGTCGGTGCCTCAGAGGCGTTCCTCGCCTACTCCATGCTTATGTACGACGAGCTATACGATAAGTTGGCCGATGAGGATAAGGCAACTATCCATCAGTCGCTCTTCGATGACCTGCGTTATGCGACCATGCTCGGCGAGTCTATAGCCCCGCTGTACTTAGGAGGTTACTATGAGGAGGGCTTGTACGGCTTTCCGAAAGATTATGGTGAGGCATGGAAATGGTATTCGGCAGGTGCCTTGCTGCGTGAGCCCTCCTGCTTCTCCGCACTGATCCGAATGATTCTCGACGACAAAACGGCTCCCAAGAGCTACGACGAAGCTTATGCCTACGAGTGTGCTTACAAAGCTCTGATGTTGCGTGGCGATACGCTCCAGACAGTCATTGAAGGATACAGAAAAGGCATGCTCGATCATCATGCTGCTGCTATAGAACAGATCTATCTGCCACAGTTCGAACAGAAGATGGAAGAAGACTTAAAGAGAATGGAAGAGATCTCCGGAGTAGATGAGAATGATGATGAGGAAGAGGACGACGGACGATATGACGCTTATTCTTAACATGGCTAACTATTAAGGACGATATCATGGCAATAAGAATAGAAACGAAAACGACGAAGGCTCCTCTTATCGGTAAGAGCCATTGGTGGGGAGCGCCCGACTTACCGACAGACATGCCCTATCCAACGGTAAGGGTCAAGGATGCAGACGGTGAGTATGAAGAGCCGTTGACCTTTATCTGTCAGATAAAGTGCGAAGATATAGCCATGCTTGATTATGACAGGATATTGCCGCAGACGGGCATGCTCTATTTCTTTGCACCCCTCGATTACTTTCTCGGAGAAACGGACAGCCCTTTAGATTATCATGAGCCGCCCGTCGTCTTATACTCGGAGAGTATAGAAGACTTGCATCCCTATGATATTCATTGGGAAGGCACCTCAGAGAGTATTTTCCGAGATGCGGAGGAGATAGTATTTAGTCTTGATAAGAACAAGACGGGAGATGGGATAAGAATGCTTGGCGAGCCTTATCAGGATGAAGTGCGGGAGGCACACCCTGAAGACGTGTGCCTCTTGCAGATTGACGAAGATGACCGATGGGGTCTACGCTTCTACGACTGTGGTATGTATTATATCTTTATGCAACCCGATGACCTACGCAATGGTCACTGGGGGAAAGCCATGGGCGAACTGTTCTATTATTAAGCAGTTCACTCATGGATCCGTTCACTCATTAATTAATAGTTCAGCCCTTCGTGTAGTGTATAGCTTTCATGAACCGATCTATGACCTCTGGCTTGCCTGTGTGCTTGCCATCGTCTTCCGATATCTTGCACGTATCGTTATAGAACGGCCACGACTCAGTGATCTTCGCAGCCACGAGCTTGATGACCGTGTTCATCGGGGCCACATGCGGGAAGTCGTTCGTGAAATGGGTGCCGATACCGAAGGATGGTTTGACATACTTTGAGGCATACTCCTGAATCTCAATAGCCTCATCGGTCGTAAGCGCATTGGAGAAGATAACCTGCTTCGTACGGCTGTCGATGTTCAGTGACTTGTACTTGGCCACAATCTTAGCCAATTCCTGGCGGTTATCGCCACTGTCCACACGCAGACCTTTGAAGAGGTTGGCAAAGTCTTCGGAGAAGTTGAGCGCAAAGATATCCCAGCCGAAGGAGTCGTAGAGATAGGTGCCGAGCGCTCCATTGAAGGTATGACGCCAGGCGTTCATTGCGATATTGTTAGCCATCTGCGGGCCATACATGCCACCAATAGCACAGATAAACTCATGCGCCATCGTACCGACTGGCGTGAGGTCGTACTTCATAGCAAGATACACATTACTTGTACCTACGAACCGGCCCTTCCAATCTGAGCGGCTCTGCTGACAATCACGGAAAGCTCTGACGATGACATCCTCTGCCTTAAAGGAGGCGCGGCGGCGTGTACCGAAGTCACTGTAGATGCATCCGGCTGAGAGCAACTTCTCTCCCTTCTCATAGGTACGCTTGTAATAATCATCGTAGTCGAAGTCCTTGTTCAGTCCCGTCACCATATAATAGAGTTCCGAGACGATGGCGAGCACCTTTACTTCCAATAGAATAGTATCACTCCATGCACCTTCAAACTCGATATGCAGATGACCTTCCTCATCCTGACTGACATGTGTCCAGCGAGAATCATAGCGAAAACCGCGGAGGTACGTGAAGAACCACTCGGGCATATAATAGCACTTACGGCGCATGAAAGCGATCTCTTCGTCTGTGATGACGACATTCTCCAACATCTTGATCTGCTCCTTGACAAGCTCAGCAAAGCCTTCGGGGTAGACAGTGTTGTTACGGTCTACAAACGCATATTTGACCTGCGCGCGCGGATAGTTGTCGATGACGGCGCAACACATGGAGAACTTATAGAGGTCGTCGTCGGTGAAATGAGTAATTATCTGTTGCATAGTGTTATAACCTTTCCAAATAAAAAATCCGATAAAAACATTCGCTTATACATTATTGTGCAAAGTTAATGTTTTTATCGGATAAATAATATCGAAACCGTCTTTTATTCTTCAGATTGGTGTTTACTTCTCCAAACGAAAGCCTTTCTTCAGCGTAATATTATCAGAGGCATTGCCCACAAGCGCTGTGAATGTTCCAGGCTCAGCCTTCCACGAAGAGGTTGTCTCATCATAGAAGCTCAAGGCATCTTTACCAATTGTTATCTCCACATCTTTAGTCTGACCAGGCTGCAAGAACACCTTGCTGAAGCCCTTCAGTTCCTTATAGGGACGGTCCACACTGGCTTCATCGTCATGAATGTAGAGCTGCACGACCTCAGCACCAGCCCGTTTGCCGGTATTCGTCACGCTCACAGTCACCTTCAAGCTATCTTCAGGTGTCATCGCTGTATTGGAGAGGCGGAGATTCGCAAGTTTGAAAGAAGTATAACTTAGTCCATGACCAAAAGCGAAGAGCGGGTGGGTCTTATGAGCATCAGCCCAACGGTAACCGACATAGACGCCTTCCTTATATTCCTCGTCAATAATCTTATGTCCCTTGCGCCATACACCCGGATAAGCATCCAAGGCATGGGCGCCGACATCCTTCAATGAAGCAGGCCACGTGAATGGCAATTTACCCGACGGATTGGCATCTCCACACAGCACGGCAGCAAGTGCCTCGCCAGCCTCCGAGCCGATATACCATCCCTGCACAATAGCCGGTACCTCATCTTTCCAAGGCATCGCCACAGCATTGCCGGAGATATTGACAAAGACGAGTTTCTTATTAACCTTCGCTAAAGCCTCCAACAACTTATCTTGTGCATAAGGCAGTCCGTATTGCTTGCGGTCATGGCCTTCACAATCCTGATAGTCGCTCTTATTCAGTCCTCCAAAGACAATGACATAGTCCGCTTTCTTTGCTTTCTCTACTGCATCATCGATGAGCTGTTGTTTCGACCTGCTGTCCTTGAGATTCTGTCCGGTCGTCACGCCATTATAGCTACCGGTCGTATCACCTACATAGCCACGCTCATACTCAACATCAGCAATATCTTTTAGGCGGTCCTGCAGACCTTTGAGTGGCGAGATTTCGTGTTGCACCTTCAGTGATGAGCTACCACCACCAACGGTCATCATCTTGATGGCATTCTCGCCGACCACAAGCACACGCTTGCGTTGGCCATTGAATACCATAGGCAGGACATTGCCCTTATTCTGAAGCAGCACGATGCCGTCTTCGGCAATCTTCTTCGCTGCATCATAATGTGCTTCCGAACAAAGGAAGCCGTGGCCACGCTGTGCCATCGTCGTGCGGAAATAGAGGCGAAGCACGCGACGAACCTTATCGTTGAGTTCTTTCTCTGTATATTTCCCATTCAATATGCCTTTCTTATAAGCATTGGCAAGATAATAGTTGTCGTAGGCATTGGACACACCAGCACTCAAGCCATTCGTCCACGTGCCAAACTCCATGTCAAGTCCATTCTTCACAGCCTGATCGGTATCATGAGTACCGCCCCAATCACTCACCACAACACCATCAAACTTCCAGTCGCCTTTGAGAATTTTGTTGATCAGATACTCGTTGTGGCAGTTGTGCTCATCCTTGTAGAGATTATACGCTCCCATGAGTGCCCACACATGGCCTTTCTCCACGGCTGCCTTGAATGCAGGCAGATAGATCTCATGCAGGGCGCGGTCAGAGACCTTGACATTGACCTGAAAGCGATGCTCTTCATCGTTGTTCAGTGCATAGTGCTTCACACAAGCCGACACACCATTCTCCTGCATACCCTGAATATAAGGCACCACCATCGTGGAAGAAAGGAACGGGTCCTCGCCTAAGTACTCGAAGTTACGGCCATTGAGCGGGGTGCGGTAGATGTTCACGCCTGGTCCGAGAATCATGTCTTTGCCCCGATAAAGCGCCTCCTCACCCAAACTCTTGCCATAGAGGTGCGCCAAGGAAGGGTTCCACGTCGCCGCAAGGCACGTCAGCGCTGGGAAGGCGACACACGAGTCATTGGTCTGGCCTGCCTGCTCCCACTCATCCCACAACACGTCAGGACGCACGCCGTGAGGACCATCGTCCGTCCAGAAGTCGGGAAGTCCGAGGCGGGGAACGCCCCTGGCAGAGAACTTGCTCTGCGCATGAATCACAGCAATCTTCTCATCGAGTGTCATACGGGAGAGATAATTTTCCACTTGTTGCTCAATACCTTCCGACTGCTGCTGTGCCATCACCGCCACAGACGGAAAAAGCAAGAATGCAGAAATCACAAGCACTGCTAAATGCTTAGTTTTAATCGCTAGTCTTTTCATGTCTCATATTTTAGAATTTACTTGTATGCAAATTTAATAAAAAAATGATAGCAAGAAAAGACTATATAGAAAGAAAGTGGTTTAAAGAAAAGCATTAATTCTACTATTTATTTGAGACACAATGTTTTAATCAGAAATAGAAAGTCTATAGAAAGTGGTATCAATTATTGTGCGATAGTCACTTTTTTCTTAACTTTGCATCAATGAAACAAGGAATAACTTTCAAATCTATAAACGTATGAAGAAAGCAACTGTATTACTAACATCGCTCCTTCTCTTCTCTAGTTCGCTCTTCGCCCAGAAGAAGCCTATGGGAGCATTTATCGATGACCTCATGAGTAAGATGACCGTGGAAGAGAAGATCGGACAACTAAACCTCATGCCCGGCACCGACCTCACGACAGGTGCCAAGACCAACTCGCCGCTTGTCAGCCTCATCGAGAACGGACAGCTCGGGGCCGTGCTAAACACCAAAGGTGTCGCAAAGATCAAAGCCTTACAGGAAGTGGCAGTGAAGAAGAGCCGCCTTCACATCCCACTCATCTTTGGCCTCGATGTCATCCATGGCTTTGAGACCGTGCTCCCCATTTCTCTCGCCCAAGCCTGCTCCTGGAACCCGGAAGCTATCGAGGCCGGTGCACGCATGGCGGCTGAGGAAGCGACGGCAAGCGGCATCTGCTGGGACTACAGTCCGATGGTCGACGTGGCGCTCGATGCCCGCTGGGGCCGCGTGGCAGAAGGCTATGGTGAGGATCCTTATCTCTCCTCCGTCATGGGAGCAGCGGCCGTGCGAGGTTATCAAGGCAGTGGAGAACAGAAAGGTTACGCTGCCAACGAACTCATGGCTTGTCTGAAGCACTATGCGCTTTACGGTGCCGCAGAGGCCGGGCGCGACTACAATACCGTTGACATGAGCCGCCTGCGTATGTACAACCAGTATCTGCCACCTTATAAGGCTGCCGTAAAGGCAGGTGTCGGCTCCGTGATGTCATCATTCAATATCGTCGACGGCATCCCGGCTACAGGCAACCGCTGGCTGCTGACCGATGTACTGCGGAAGCAATGGGGCTTCAACGGATTCCTCGTCACCGACTACGGTTCAATCAACGAGATGACATCCTGGGGATTCGGCGATCAGAAGACAAGTTCGGCACAAGCTATGAAAGCCGGAACAGACATGGACATGTGCTCCGGTGCTTATACCGCTCAGCTCAAGGCTTGCCTCGCTGATGGCTCCGTGACGATGGAGGAACTCAACCAGGCGGTACGTCGCGTCCTCGAGGCTAAATATAAACTTGGCCTCTTCGACAATCCTTATCGCTACTGCGACATGAAGCGAGAGAAGAACGACCTCTACACCGCCGCCCATCGGCAGACGGCTCGCGACATTGCTGCACAGACCTTCGCCCTGCTGAAGAACGAGAACAACCTCCTGCCACTGAAAAAGCACGGTTCCATCGCACTCATAGGCCCGCTTGCCGACAACCGCAACAACCTTCCCGGCTGTTGGTCGACCGGTGACACACCTGAGAAATACAGTACGGTCAAGGAAGCCATGCAACGCTACCTTGGCAACAATGCAACTGTGCTCTATGCTCAAGGCTCCAATATCTACGATGACAGTATCCAACAAGCTGCCGTGGAGTTTGGCCGCCCGATCCCACGCGGTAACACCCAGCAGCTCCTCAATGAAGCCGTAGAAACAGCGAAAAAGGCCGATGTCATCGTGGCTTGCCTCGGAGAAATGGCTGAGATGAGCGGTGAGAGTTCAGCCCGATCCAACCTCAACATGCCCGATGCTGAAGCCCGATTGCTAAAAGCTTTAGTAGCAACAAGCAAGCCGGTAGTACTGCTCAACTTTGCCGGTCGCCCCACGGTGCTCTCCTGGGAAGCAGAGCATGTACCGGCCATCATGAACGTATGGTTTGCTGGCTCAGAGACAGGCGACGCACTTTGCGACGTGCTCTTCGGTGACAAGGTGCCAACAGGAAAACTCGTGAACAGCCTTCCACGCACAACAGGCCAAGAGCCGCTCTACTACAACCATCTGAATACAGGTCGCCCCGTAGAAGATGGCAACAAGGTGTTCCGCAAATATCAGAGCAACTATACGGATGTGCCCCAGGGACCGCTCTACCCCTTCGGATACGGACTGAGCTACACCACGTATAAATACAGTCCCGTAACTCTCTCTGCCACAACGATAAAGAAAGGTAGCAAAGTTACAGCAACTGCCACCATCACGAACACAGGTACCCGTGATGGCGATGAAATCGTGCAATTTTACATTCACGACCGCTTTGCGAGCATCGTCAGACCCGTAAAAGAACTCAAAGGTTTCCAGCGCATCCATCTCGCAAAAGGTGAGAGCAAGACGGTGTCTTTCGACATAGATGCCTCAACACTCAGCTATTATGATGCTAATGGCAACACCGTCTTAGAGCCAGGTGACTTCGACATCATGATTGGACCGAACAGCCGAGACGTCAATACCGTCAAGCTCACTGTGGTTGAATGACAAGCCTTCAATGGTTGAATGAGCTTGCTATATCACGCTAACTCCATTGGCTGACACGTGTCGACCGATTGGCTGACACGTGTCGAACAATTGGCTGACACGTGCCGAACAATTGGCTGACACGTGCCGACCGATTGGCTGGCACGTGTCGAACGATAACCTAAATGCTAATCAATACCCTCTTAATAATAATTCTATCCTACTACAATAATAATAATGTATACGCGTTAAGGGATATAGTAGAACAAATATATCCTTAATAATGAATGAATCGAATGGTCTAAGACGACCGATCCCTTTCGTCTTCCTGAGTTTCCTTGCGACCTACGTTATCGTAGGTTTTTTCCTCCGCTTTGTTTTAATAGCCGCCTCCCCGGCTGACGCCTCTTACACGGTTGGCGAAATACTGCGCAGCCTTTCCGTTGGTTTCCTATCCGACTTAGGCATGGGCGTTCTCTTGTGCATCCCGATGGCTGTCATCGCCCCAGGCCTCAACACGTGGAAATACAATAAGCCATGGAGTTATCTCTTCGGAGCACTGTGGTGGCTGGCTTTCATCTATTCCTGGATGCCATTCTCCATCTTCAAACAGTACGGTGGTGGTGCCCCGATGGTGGCTCGCATCTTCTTTGGTTGGAAAGCTATCAGCTTCTCATTGCGCTGGCTCATTCCCGGCATCCGTTCGGCCTGGCGACGCGTATCGGTCTATGCCTTGTGGGCTGTATACATATTTTTACTGCTCTGCATCTCTGCCGGTGAGTATTTCTTTTGGCAGGAGTTTGGCGTGCGCTATAACTTTATCGCTGTCGACTATCTCGTCTATACCAATGAGGTCATCGGTAATATCATGGAGAGCTACAACATCGTGCCGTTGATGGCGATACTCATAGCCTTAACAGCACTGATCATCTGGCTTCAAGCTCATTTCCTCCGCATCCACTTAGATACCGTCAGCGAGTGGCGGCCATTGGTCCGCAACGAAGCAGTCTATGTCGTTCTCTGTCTGTGCAGCTTTGGCTTAGTATCCTGGACACATGGCTTAGACAGCGGCGACCAGTATGTGAACCAGTTGGAACAAAACGGCGCCTGCGACTTCGTCATTGCCTTCCGCAGCAACACGCTCGACTATAAGAAGTTCTATCCGATGATGCCGCAACAAACGTGTGTATCCGAATATCGCCAACAAGCAGGACTCAATCGTAAGGATGAAAAGATGCTTGGAGACAGCTTGAGCCCACTACGCAAGAACATCGTGCTGATCACCGTGGAGAGTCTGAGCGCCGACTTCATGACTCGCTACGGCAACAAGAACCATATCACGCCGAATCTTGACCGACTCGTCAGCAAGAGTCTCGTCTTCGACAGTCTCTATGCCTGCGGCAACCGCACGGTACGAGGCCTTGAAGCGCTATCACTCTGCATTCCACCATCGGCCGGCGAGAGCATCATCAAACGGCCGGAGAACCGTATGGGCAACTTATCTATTGGCTCTGTATTAAAGAAACAAGACTATACCGTACAGTTCCTCTATGGAGGCGACAGCTATTTTGACAACATGCGCGACTATTTCTCCCACAACAGTTATGAGGTCATCGATCGCGCCTCCATCGCGCAGAAAGATATCCACTTTGAGAATATCTGGGGCGTCTGCGATGAGGATATCTTCGACAAAGGCTTGCAGGTCTTCGATGTTGACAGTAGGAAAGGCAAGCCTTTCTTTGCGCAGATCATGACGACGAGCAACCACCGGCCTTACACCTATCCGGAAGGCCGTATCCAGTTTGACGGTAATCCGCAGTGTCGCGACGCTGCCGTGAAATACACCGACTACGCCATCGGGCGGTTCCTCTCGCAAGCCTCCAAGAAATCATGGTTCAAAAACACTGTTTTCATCGTCATTGCCGACCATTGTGCCTCCAGCGCCGGCAAGACAAGTCTGCCGCTCGACAAGTATCACATCCCTTGCCTCGTCTACAGTCCGGGCTTCATCGTTCCCCAAGCATTCAAGAAGACATGCTCGCAGATTGACGTCATGCCTACACTGCTGTCGAAGCTCCATCTGCATGTCCAGGTACGGTTTGCAGGTACCAACGTCTTCTCTCCAACCTATTCGCCTCGTGCGTTCATGGCAACCTATCAGGATTTAGGCTATTATGAGCGTGGACACCTCACCGTCCTCTCCCCAGTCCGCCGCGTCCGCCAATATAGCGTGAAGTGGATGGCAGACGGAACCACAGTCGAGATCCCATTGAAGCATGCCGATAAACAAGCAGCCCACAAGGCACAGGTGTGGTATCAGTATGTCAACACAGAGATAAAATAAGGTGTTCTTCCGGTTTTCGGGTTGATACTGCAGTCAACCTCGAAGAGGTTGTACATGGTTAGCCCCAGGTAAGGAGCGCAGCGACGCAACCTGGGGTTCGGGGCAGGCGATTTAACCTGACCTGTCGGCCTCGAAGAGGGCGAACATGGGCGGAATGCTGGCTAAAGCTGATGGGTATTTAAACCATGTTCGCCCTCTTCGAGGCCGGAATTCAGGTCATCTACACTATTCTAACCCCACGTTTCGGCTGCGCCTCACGTGGGGCTAACCATGTGGCACCTCTCCGAGGTGCGGGCGACCAACTCAACCTACCGCCCAAGCATCATCAACTTTGTTTATGATAAGTTGGTTTCATAAATCTATGATAGGTTGGTTTCATAAATCAACCCGAAAAAGTTGAAGAACCAAAATTATGATGGTTATTGCAAGGAAAAGCCGTAACTTTGCAGAAAGGATCAGAAAAGATCCATTATATTAAAGCATTTATAATAAGTCAATAATAGACGATTCATATGAAGATAGGCAATATAGACTTTGGTAGCAGGCCATTGTTTCTTGCACCCATGGAGGATGTAACGGACATCGGCTTCCGTAAGCTTTGCAAACGCTATGGGGCGGCGATGGTGTACACGGAGTTTGTCTCCGCAGACGCTATAATCCGCTCTATCCCAAGCACTTTATCAAAGATGAAGGTAGATGACGATGAACGGCCGGTAGGCATCCAGATCTACGGGCACGATGTCGACTCGATGGTCGAAGCAGCGAAGATCGTGGAGACATTCCACCCCGATATCATCGACCTTAACTTTGGCTGTCCAGTGAAGAAAGTGGCTGGTAAAGGCGCAGGAGCCGGACTGCTGAAGAATATCCCGCTCATGTTAGAGATCACGCGCGAAGTGGTAAAGGCTGTGCATACGCCTGTGACCGCCAAGACCCGTTTAGGCTGGGACAAGGAAAACCTGATTATCACAACATTGGCAGAGCAACTCCAAGACTGTGGTATCCAGGCACTTACTATCCATGGCCGTACCCGCTCGCAGATGTATACAGGCGAAGCTGACTGGACGCTGATCGGTGAGGTGAAGAAGAATCCGCGTATCCATATTCCTATCATCGGCAACGGCGATATCACAACCCCGGAGAAGGCTGAGGAAGCCTTTGATAAGTATGGTGTGGACGCCGTGATGATTGGCCGTGCCACCTTCGGAAGGCCTTGGTTTTTCAAGGAATGCCGCGACTTTATGGACGCCAAGACACAAAAAGAGGGTGCAGATAGCATACCTGCTGCACCCTTGACAATTGATGATAAGATAGACATCTTAGAAGAGCAGCTGCGCATCAACGTGGAGCGTATTGACGAGTACCGAGGCATCCTGCACACGCGCCGCCACCTCGCCGCCTCCCCTATCTTCAAGAATATACCCAACTTCCGACAGACACGTATCGCTATGTTGCGGGCAAATACCGTCGAGGAAGTTGTCAAGATCTTAGAAGATTGCCGGCTGAAACTCAAACAGTTATGACAAAGCTGCGACAAAAGTGTGAATTGATTTAATATTTATTAACTCATTATTTTAGCATACATAACTTTCTGTCTTCAGGTTTGTGGTTGTTCAGGTCCCCGAAGGGGGGCCAACATGGTTAGCCCCAGGTAAGGAGCGCAGCGACGCAACCTGGGGTTGAGGTCCGGTGTGGCTTGTTGCAATCCGGCCTCGAAGAGGGCGAACATGGTCTATGGTAATCGGTACATAACCATGTTCGCCCTCTCCGAGGCCGGTTTTCAGGTTATGCGTCTCCGTCCAACCCCACGTTTCGGCTACGCCTCACGTGGGGCTAACCATGTGGCACCTCTCCGAGGTGCTTATTGGATTAGAATTCCTTAATCGAAACACACAAAAAGGCCGCAAGCGGAAACGAGTTCTGCTTGCGGCCTTCTATATATCAAGTTCTATGCTTTCTCTATAACACTCTCTCGAGTGTGGTTCCTCCAATCTTCATTCTCAAGTCTTAAGCCTCAGCGTTTCTGCCCATGTGGACACCAACGAGAGCGATAAGACCAAACATCAATGCTGTTGTAGCAATAAACGTACTGAATGTCATAATACTAAACTATTAATATGTTATCCTTTATACTTATTATCTTGTATCTTTCTCTATTGACACTGCAAAGGTAGTGCCTTTAGAGGAACCCACAAAAAGAAGTAACATTATTGTGTATTATGAACACGCTTTCTTGACTGCCGTCAAGCCGCTTGACCATCGTCAATTCTTGTCAGAGTGACTATTTGGCACTCTGACAGACGAAAACGACATGATTTCCTTGTACGGTTGTGACAAAAAGATAGTTATCACCGCCATCTTTCAGTTTGAGCCGCTTACGGAGCTCTTCTGGAGAGAGCGGAAAGTTGCGGGTAGCAATATTTGCCTGAGTGATCCCAGTCAACTTCTTTCGCAGTTCTTTCTTGTTCATCGTAGAGACAGCCTCGATACGGAACCTTCGGCCGGGGAAGTTCTCTATGTCATGGTCCCCTATATAATAATGTGTATCGCGGTCGAGCATCTGAAGGCTAAAGGCATGAGAGATCTCGGCAAAGACACCGGCTTTCATGATAGAGGCATTGGGCACAAAAAGATAACGACCGGTCTCGTCGCCCAATTTTCTATCTAACAGCAGTGGCTCCCGCTGAGCATCATCCGTTATCTCTGTTTCGAAGCGCTGCTGATCATTGACACAGACCATCTCGACACGCTGACCCTCAGCTGAAGACCCTGACCGAAGAATAATAAGTAGTTCCTTGCATTCGTTCTTAACGGATACCACATGAACCTCACAATGAACAGCGCTTATCTGAAAAGGAAGGTTGGCCGTGAGTTGCTTCACCGCTTCATGCCAGTCGAGCATTGGAGAGAGCTTGATCATGACAACATCCGCACATCGAAAAAGTTCATCACGGATACCGAGAACATCCGGCGTACAGTCTTCCAAGCGAAACACTTTCTTGCCATGAACATCCCGGCGGGCTGGGTCAAGAAAAATAACAGTCTTATGATTGGCATCTGTGACCTTATCAAGACTTTCTATAGCAAGCTTATGAAGATACTCTACCCCATCTCCGCTGACCGTCTCCACATTCTGTAAACCAAGCACAGCAAAGTTATGCTTAGCCACATCCACCAGTTGAGCATTCCGCTCTACATAGACTGCATGCCGAAATCCTCGGGACATCAGCGAGAAGTCAACCCCAAAGCCGCCGGTGAGGTCAATGAGCGTTGCTTTCTGTGGCTCACAGCACCGGACAAGGCATTCCCGTTTATAGCGCGCCGTTTCCTCACTCGAGCACTGCTCCATGTTGAGGTGAGGTGGATAGATGATACCTTCTGTAGCAGCCCAGGTAGGGAGTTTCAGCCTTGCCGTCTGCCACCCCTGGATCTGGTCCAAGGCGAACGGCATATCGACAGCCTCATCCTTGCTGCCTTTCAGCGCCAACGCACGCACATCATCAAGACGGTGCTGGCGGATAAATCGAGCGGTTTCATCGGTGATAATCATACCTGAAATGGATAAAGATGTGGATAAAGGATATGGATAAAGTTACATCACTTATAGATAAGTGTAGTCATTTTGTCCAGGTCAAAGACAGTCTGTGCCACACGCTGAATATCTTCAGCTGTCACGGCATCAATATCACGGAACATGGTCGACAGTTCTCTTGTCTTATTGTGGAAGAGATACACGCTGCCGAAGTCTAACGCGTAGTTTTCACGGTTGTCGCAGTCTACCGTAAGCTGCCCCCTAATTTGTTTCTTCGCGGCCTCCAACTGATGCGGTGTAAGCAGGGTTTCGCAGAACTTATCGAGCTCGCGGTGAACAAGCCTCAAACAGCGTTTTACGTCCTTTTCATCGCACCCAAGGTAGGTACACCAAAGACCCGTATCACCGTATGTGACCATCGTACTCTCCACCGTATAGACGAGTCCTCGGTGCTCACGCAACACGACATTGAGACGTGCATTCATCCCGCGGCCACCAAGGATATTATTGAGCAGATAGAGGCTCATGCGCTCCCGAAGCTGCGCATCACAACCACTATAGCTTCGGCAGCCAATCATGACATGCGCCTGATGTGTATCTTTCTCGCGGATGATGATATTATCACCATCTGTCTTCGATACATCGTCAAAGAAAGTCGATGAAACCGATGATTCGGGAAAATTTGGTTCGGCCTGATACGAAGCGTCAATGGGGATAGAAGGCAGTTTCTTACCGCCATACATAAAGAACACAGCGTTCTCCGGCCGATAGAACCGACGAGTGAAGCGTAGAGCATCGTCTGTAGTAAACGAACGCACACGAGCCGTGGTACCAAGGATATTGTGCCCCAACGGGTGACCTTTGAAGATAACATTCTCAAAGTCGTCATAGATAAGGTCAGCCGGAGAGTCGTTATAACTTTCTATCTCATCGCAGATGACCTCCACCTCTTTGTTGATCTCCTTCTGCGGATAAATGGAGTGGAAGACAATGTCTGTAAGCAGATCTGTAGCCTTGCGAATATAATCGGCGGGAACAGCAGCATAGAAGACCGTGCATTCCTTCGTAGTATAAGCATTGAGGCTGCCGCCCACACTCTCCAAACTGTTGAGAATATTCCATGCGCTACGATGCTCCGTACCTTTGAAAGTCATGTGCTCACAGAAATGCGCCAGGCCCTCTTCTGTGGGCTGTTCATTGCGTGAGCCTGCCGCAATCTGATAACCGAGGTAAACCACAGGCGAATCTGAAGGCAGATGGATCGTGCGTAAGCCACTCGGCAAGACAGATGTCTCGTATCTTAATGTATTCTTGTTTTGTTCCATATTGCAAAATTACGGAAAAAAGTTGGAACGGATTCTTTGCAGTCTCTTTCTTTTGCATTATCTTTGCCGACAATAAAAGATAATGAGGAATTATGCGTAAAGTAATAGGTATAGGAGAGACGGTGCTCGACATCATCTTCAAGAAGGAACAACCGATCGGAGCTTACCCCGGAGGTTCGACATTCAATGCCATCATCTCACTGGCCCGCTCCGGCGTTTCCACTTCGTTTATCAGCGAGGCTGGGCAGGACCGGATTGGCCAGAACATCATTAAGTTTCTGAAAGACAATGGTGTAGATGCAAGCAATGTGAACGTCTATCCCGGTGCCAAGTCGCCTGTATCCTTGGCCTTCCTCGATGATAACAACGATGCCGAATACATTTTCTACAAGGATCATCCGCACGACCAGCTCGACTTTGTCTATCCGGATATCCAGCCCGATGACATCGTACTTTTCGGCTCTTTCTATGCCGTCAACCCCGTGATACGTCCGCAGATTGTAGGCTTGCTCGACTATGCACGTGCTCACGGCGCCATCATCTATTACGACGTCAACTATCGCAGCTCACATAAGAACGATGTGATGAAGATCACGCCCAACTATCTTGAGAACCTCGAATATGCGGATATCGTGCGCGGTTCGCGTGAGGATTTTGACGTTCTCTATAAGATTGATGACCCTGATAAAGTGTATCAGGCAGAGATAAGTTTCTATTGCAAGAAGTTTATCTATACGAGTGGCGCCAAGCCTGTGAGCCTCTATGCTGACAACGGATTCAGGAAGTCATACCCCGTGGCTCCGATGGAGACCGTGAGTACGATTGGCGCTGGCGACAACTTCAATGCGGGCTTCATCTATGGCATGCTGAAAAACAATATCACGCGCCGCGATATTGAGAATGGCTTGACAGAAGAGCAATGGGATGCGTGCATCGCCAGCGGCCAGCGCTTCTCTGCCGAGGCGTGCAAGACGATATACAATTATGTAGCCCCACCAAGCCTCCCCGAAGGGGAGGATGTTGAACACTTATAAGAGCTATTGAAAAGAGCCATACCTTGATTGGGTATGGCTCTTTTACATATCAACATCCTCCCCTTCGGGGAGGCTTGGAAGGGCTTCTCTTACATTACTTCTTTCCGAACGTCTCGTCGAGGAAGGTATAGAACGCAGAATCCTCACCAACAACAGTCTTCACAATCTTGCCATCAGGACCCACAAGGATCTTTGTCGGGAAGCCCGTAATTCCATAGAGATCGGTTGTCTGTACAGCGCCGGTACGAGGCTGATAGACATGCTTCCAAGGCAATTGATACTTCTTCACACCAGCTTTCCACTTGTCCTGAGTCTCATTGCAGTCGATAGAGAGAATCTCGAACTTACCTTTATATTTGTTGTAGTACTCCTTCATCTTTGGAATACCGCGCACACACCATACGCACCACGTGCCCCAGAAGTCGAGCAGCACATACTTGCCCTTGAAACTTGACAGTTTCAGCGGCTTGCCATTGAGGTCGTTGAGCGTGAAGTCGGGAGCTACAGTGCCGGCAGCCTGCTTCTTGGCAGAAGCCTGCTCAGCCTGTTCCTGCTTCTCAATCTCATCGATAACACCCTGATAATAGTCGTGCATACGGCCATTCTTGATATTATCAGAGAGCGATGCAGCGGCTTTCTTCATGGCATCGATATTATCAAGACGTGGAATGAACGCAGCAGCGCCCTCAGAGTCGGGATGCTTGGCGATGAAATCGACCATGGCTTCCGTTGCCTGTTTCTGCAAGGCGGGAGCCTTCTCCTCATACTCTTTCGATACGACATCTTGTTTCTCACCGTTGGCCATACGCTTCTCTAAAGAAGCCATCAGATCGCTCAGCGGCTTCATAGCTGCATCGTTGGCGCGGTCAGCCTCATTAAACTGCTCGTAGAACTTACTGCCGCTATAATAATAAGCAGAGTTCAGGTCACCTGTCAGCACAGCTTTCTCGCCCGGCACAGCGATGGCACTGAAGCCGATACGCTCTTCCTGGCGCAGCGTGCCCGGCGTGTAAGCATAGATATCCATCGGCTTCTCCACATTGACGGTGAAGTTGAACTGTCCGTCTTTCGTCAGCACCGTGTCGCGTTTCATGCCCTGTTCTGTCGGCGTGATGACGATAAGCGTGTCTTTCAGGCCCTTGAGGTTGCCTGAGAAGTTCACGCTCCCTTTCTCATCTGCAGCATTAGCCGATGCAGCAAGCAACGTCAATGCAGCCATTGTAAGGATTGTTTTCTTCATTGTATTTCTATTTTATGATTTATTTCTTTTTCGGATAGCGCCGTGCCCATCCTTCTTCAGAGAAGTCGGGCTCCTCATCCTTGAAGTCGACGTCGCCACCTTTCATCAGTGCGCGCCAGTCGTCCTTGCCTTTGGCACCACCATTATCCTTTCGACCACCGGCATTTCGTCTGCCATCTGTCTTCTTTCTACCGTATTCTTTTTTCTTTAGCGAAGCGTCATGCGAAGCGTTAGAGCGCGGAGCGCCCTCGTCGGCATCATTGCACCTCACCTCGCGTCCTTTATACCGTACGCCATTGAGTGCGCGCATCACCTTGTCGGCATCCTTCTCGGGTACCTCGATATACGAGAACTTCGACAGCAGATCGATATGACCGATCTCCTGCTTCGGGCCATGGACATGATGGTTGACAAACTGCATCACCTCGCCCGGATAGAACCCATCGGTCTTACCGAGATTGATGAAGAGGCGACGGTAACCGGCCTCAGCCTTGCGAGGACCCCGCTGACGGGTTCTGCCACCCTCTGTATTCCTTCTTCTTTCTTCTTTATTCTTTCGCTCCGAGGTACGAGGAGCGGTTATCTCCGGCGCATTCTTGTAATAGTCGAGGAACTTACCGAAGGTGTTCGACACCATCTTCTTGATGATATCCTCCTTGTCGATATATTCAAACTGACGGTTGATGTCGGCCATGTATGGAGCAATAAGGTCTTCATCGACATCCGTCTTCATGATGTCGTCCATCGACTTATAAAGCTGCTTCTTGCAGATCTCCTCCGGCGTGGGGAGCGTACCTTCCACAAAATCCTTGCCGATGACCTTCTCGATGGCTCTTACCTTGAACTTCTCACGGATATGGATAATGGAGATGCTCGTGCCTTTCTTTCCTGCACGTCCTGTACGTCCGGAGCGATGGGTATAGTTCTCTACATCGTCGGGCAAGCCATAGTTGATGACGTGCGTGAGGTCATCGACATCGAGGCCACGCGCTGCCACATCGGTAGCCACAAGGAGCTGCACGAGATGCTGGCGGAACTTCTGCATCGTGAGGTCACGCTGCTGCTGCGAGAGATCGCCGTGGAGCGACTCGGCATTGTATCCGTCTTTTATGAGCTTATCGGCCACTTCCTGCGTCTCAAGTTTCGTACGGCAGAAGATGATAGCATAGATGCGCGGATAATAGTCGACGATACGCTTCAGCGCGAGATACTTATCCTTGGCATTGACAAGATAATAGATATGATTGACGTTCTCGGCGCCCTCATTGCGCGAGCCTACGACAATCTCCTTATAGTCATGCAGATAGTTGGTAGCAATTTTCTCAATCTCCTTACTCATCGTAGCGGAGAAGAGCAGTGTGTTGCGGTCCTCGGGCACCTGCTCGAAGATAGCATTGATACTGTCGGAGAAGCCCATGTTCAGCATCTCGTCGGCCTCGTCAAGCACGACGTTACGGATGTTGTCGAGCTTCACCTTGCCACGCTCCATGAGGTCGATGAGACGGCCCGGCGTAGCCACGATAATCTGTGCACCATGACGCAACTCGTTGATCTGTGTGCCGATAGAGGCACCACCATACACAGGGATGATGTGCATGTGCGGGATATACTTGGCAAACGAACTGAGATCATCAGCTATCTGCAGGCATAGCTCACGCGTAGGACTGAGGATCAGTGCCTGCGTGTCTTTCGTCGTGGCATCAGTACGCTGCAACACAGGAATGCCATAGGCAGCCGTCTTACCGGTGCCCGTCTGTGCTAAGGCGATGACGTCGTTGTGCTCTCCAAGCAGATAAGGGATAACTTCCTCCTGTACGGGCATGGGCTGCTCGAACCCAAGCTCTTCAATAGCGCGGCGAATAGGCTCGCTCACGCCCAATTCTTCAAATGTTTTCAAAAAAATATAGCTATATAATATAAATAATGTGCAAAGTTACGGGAAAGATAACTATTATACGATAAAATGATGATAATAATTGTTATCTTTGCAAGATTAAATGATTACAGATATGAAGATAGCAGTATTTTGTTCAGCAAATGACAATATCGACAAGTGTTATTTCTCTGCAGCTGAGGAACTTGGTCATTGGATAGGCGCCAACGGACACATGCTCGTCTATGGAGGTCAGGACCGCGGTCTCATGCGCTGCGTGGGCCAGGCCGTGCACGAGAGTGGCGGGCAACTCATCGGCGTCATCCCGCAGATTCTTGTCAAGGCCGGCCAGCGCCCCGACTACCTCGATGTAGAGATTCCGTGCGACAACCTCGCCGACCGCAAAGAGATGATGCTCGCCCAGGCAGATGCCTGCATCGCACTGCCCGGTGGCATCGGGACCCTCGACGAGGTTTTCACCGTGGCTGCCTCGCACAACATAGGATACCACGCAAAAATGGTTATTCTCTACAACATCAACGGCTTCTGGAACAAGACCATCGAAATGCTCGAAGATATGCAGGCACGCGGCTTCATCCGGGGACAGTGGAGCGATTATATCAAGGTGGCAAACGATTTCGAAGACCTGAAAAAATTGCTTTAGCACCATGCAAGGTTTTGTCCTTCCCTGCATTTACAAGGCAGAGAAAGGACAAAACTATGAAGAACAAATTATTTCGATTATTCGGCCTTGCCCTCCTGTTAGTAGCAGGAGCGTGCAGTTTACAGTCGTGCGACAACGACGATGACAATGATGAGTTGATCATTGATCCATACCTTCGTGCCAATGCTATCGTGACGGTGAAAACCGATTCAACGAGCGGCCTATGCTACCTCCAGCTCGACGATTCGACAAAGTTGTTACCTACCAACATGAAGAAGTCGCCATACAACAAAGAGGTGCGCGCCCTCGCGCTCGTCCGCTATACAGGCGAGAATGCTGATAAAAACTATCCCTGCGTGTATCTCGACCGACTCGACAGTATCCGTACAAAGATGATGTCACCGGCTGTGGACAACATGGACAAGGTCTATGGCAACGATCCGTTAGAGATTGTGAAAGACTGGTCTACCGTCTGTGAGGACGGATACCTCACCCTCCGCTTCCGCACCTACTTCGGCGGAGCAGCCACGCACACGCTGCGCCTCGTACGCACAGGTGACAACACAGTGACGCTCTATCACGACGCCAACAATGACGTACAAGGACGCGCCGGTGATGGTCTCATTGCCTTCCGTCTCAACAACCTGCCGGATACCAATGGTAAATATAAGGAATTCACGTTGAAATGGACTTCTTTTACGGGCGAGAAGAGCGTGACATTCAAATACAAAACAAGGAAGTAACAAACCTTCGTATTAAGGTCCTCGAAGAGGGCCAATATGGTTAGCCCCAGGTGAGGCGAAGCCGTAACCTGGGGTTGAGAATGACAGTAACGAACTTAACTGTCGGCCTCGAAGAGGGCGAACCTTATAAGGGGAGGTAACATAAATATTTGATGGACAACGAACAGCATATCCTACAGATGTTCGCACGGGGCGATAACCGCGCGATGGATGTGCTGTACGCTGTTTATGCCGACTACCTCACAGGCGTCTGCAGCCGATACATCCCACAATACGATGATCTTTGCGATGTATTGCAGGAAGCCCTTGTGAAGGTGTTTACCTCTATCTCCAAGTTTCAGTATAAAGGCAGCGGCTCGCTGAAAGCGTGGCTCACACGAGTCGTCATCAATGAGGCCCTGATGTTTCTTCGCAACAAGAAAAAGATGCGCTTCGTGGATGACGACCAAGATATTCCTGACCAGGCAGAGGATCCGCCCGACCCTGACGAGATGAATGCCGACAAGGTAGCGGCAGCCATCCAAATGTTGCCCGACGGCTACCGCACCGTATTCAACCTCTACGCCATAGAGGGAAAGAGCCACAAGGAGATTGCTAAGATCTTGAATATCAAGCCAGACACTTCCGCCTCACAATACCACCGCGCGAAGAACATGTTAGTGAAGCTATTAAAGGGCCAGCAAACACAAAACAAAATGAGGAAGGAGGAACGAAGATGAACAACAACAGAATACACGATAACGGAATAAACGAACGGATCAACGATGAAGCATGGATCAAAGAGGTTCGCCGCCTGATGGCCGAGCGCGAGGTTAAAGCGCCTGACCACCTGCTTGATGCCGTGAAACAGGAACTCGCTGCCAAAGCACAAGAGGAGCCCGAAGCTTTGCTTAATCAGCCCGCTTCATCGTCAAAAGCCCGCCTCGTATCACTGCGCAGCTACCGTTGGGCAGCTGCCGCTGCTATCGTTGTGGCCATTGCGCTGCCCCTCACCCTCCTCCGTAGGGGCGGCACCCCCCTCGTCCCCCCATCCATCGGGGGGCTGGAATGTGGCCGTCCTAACACTGACTCGGCCCAATCTATAGCATCTGCAGCACCCACAGATTCGAAGTCTACAATGGCATCGAAATCTTCTTCCATTGAGCCATCCGTATCTTCGTTGGCCTCAGCATCCCCGTACCTCGCCCTCAACAGTTCATCATCTGACACACTATTAACACCCAACACCCCAACACCCACGCAACACTCAACACTCAACGAGCCATCAACAAAGCAGAAACGCACTTACAACAACTACCATGATGACAACTACGACTATCCACAGCCCAGTCATCAAAGCAGCCATGGTTTATCATTGACCGCTTACTGTGGCGGCATCGGCTCGGGCTCAGGCAACGGCAGTGGCATGACGCAAGGTCTTCTTATGGCTGATGCTGCACCTTATGGCATTACCTCTGTCGACATGCTCTCAGGAACTGCTAACAAGAATAGACTTGTAGCCGTCGACCGCAAGAAGATGAAAGCACACCATAATCAGCCTATCAAGGTCGGTGTGAGCGTAGGCTATGCGCTGACAAACCGCTGGGCCGTAAACACCGGCGTGACCTACAGTTATCTCTCATCCGACTTCACAGCTGATGGCGAACCCAAGCAGACACAGAAGCTCCATTATGTCGGCATCCCTCTCTCGGCAAGTTACAGTGTGCTCAAAGGCCACAAGGCAGAGGTCTATATCACTGCCGGCGGCGAGGTGGAGAAACTCGTAAAAGGCACGGTTTCATCGGAGAATAGTCTGTCCACCAACAGCAATGAGAAAGTCAAGGAGAGTCGTCCGCAGTTCTCTGCAAAAGCTGCTGTAGGCGGTGCCTACCACTTCACGCCATCACTGAGCATCTATGCCGAGCCAGGCGTCAGTTATTATTTCGACAACCACAGTTCGGTCATCAATGTCTATAAAGACCGTCCTACAAGCTTCTCACTGAACGTCGGCGTGCGGTATACCGTGAAGTAAAAATATTACCAATCAGCGACCTACCTCAAATAAATTCAGTACCTTTGCACCCACTATGGTACTGAATTACATTTGGATAGGATTCTTTGTCGTATCCTTCATCTTCGCTATTGTCCAACTTGCGATGGGCGACACGACGATCTTCCAAAAGATTGTCGACTCTACGTTTGACACCTCGAAGACCGCCTTCGAGACCTCTCTCGGTCTGACAGGTGTGCTTGCTCTCTGGCTCGGCATCATGAAGATAGGCGAGAAAGCCGGCGCTGTGAACGTGCTGGCGCGCTTGCTCAGCCCCGTGTTCTCACGCCTCTTTCCCGACATTCCGAAGAACCACCCCGCCATGGGCTCCATCTTCATGAACGTCGCGTCGAACATGCTGGGGCTCGACAATGCCGCCACACCGACGGGACTGAAAGCCATGCAGCAGATGCAGGAGCTCAACCCGAAGAAAGACACGGCAACGAACCCGATGATCATGTTCCTCGTCCTGAACACCTCAGGCCTGACGATCATCCCCACGACGATCCTCGCTTTCCGCTCCAGCTATGGTGCGACACAACCCACGGATGTGTTCATTCCTATCCTCTTAGCTACAACAGTAGCAACACTGTTCGGTATCATCATCACCTGTCTTTTCCAACACACGAATATCTTCAAGCCTTCCATGCTCGCTATCCTTGGCGGGCTCTGTGCTTTTGTAGGCATCGTCATCGCAGCCTTCGGTAGCATGGACAAAGACACGATGGGCACGGTGACAGCCGTTGTCGGCAACGTTATCCTGTTGTCAGTTATCGTGGCGTTCATCATCGGAGGACTCATCAAGAAAATCAATGTCTACGACGCTTTCATCGAAGGCGCTAAGGAAGGCTTCCAGACAGCGGTGCGCATCATCCCTTACCTCGTGGCTATCCTCGTGGCAGTGGGCGTGTTCCGTGCCTCCGGCGCCATGGACATGCTCATCAACGGCATCTCATGGTGTGTGAAGCAATGCGGACTGAACACTGACTTTGTCGGTGCACTTCCTACCGCTTTCATGAAGCCTCTCTCAGGAAGCGGAGCTCGCGGACTGATGCTCGAAGCCATGAAGAACTACGGACCGGACTCCTTCGTCGGACGACTCTCCTGTATCTTCCAGGGCTCCACCGACACCACCTTCTATATCTTGGCGGTCTATTTCGGCTCCGTGAACATCAAGTACACGCGGCACGCCGTGGCCTGTGGACTACTCGCTGACCTCGTCGGCGTTATCGCTGCCATCTTCATCGCTTACATCTTCTTCGGATAATAAATTACAAAACAAACATATTAACATCCTTCCCTTTAGGGATTT
The DNA here is from genome assembly GCA_902792635.1 of uncultured Prevotellaceae bacterium. Classification (GTDB taxonomy): domain Bacteria; phylum Bacteroidota; class Bacteroidia; order Bacteroidales; family Bacteroidaceae; genus Prevotella. The sequence goes on from CADBAG010000022.1 coordinate 31,685, forward strand.
CTGCCCCTCGATAACGAGGGGAGCCCGAGGGGAGTGCTTGGACAGGCTTCTATGGCAAACTTAAAATCTCTTCTTAAGGAAACCGCAATCTATGGACTGAGTTCCATTGCGGCACGTTTCATCGGCTATCTCCTCGTTCCTATTGAGACCGCGAAGTTCAATGCCGCTGGCGGACAGTATGGCATCATCACGAATATCTATGCCTACATCGCCTTGCTTATCATCATCCTTACCTACGGCATGGAGACGACATTCTTCCGCTTCATGAACCGTCCGGGCGAGGATCCGAAGAAAGTGTATGCCACGACACTGCGTATGGTGGCTACGACATCACTCGTCTTCATTCTTCTGCTCTGGGTCTTCCTCCACCCCATTGCCGGTGCCATCGGATATCCCGACCATCCCGAGTTTATCATGATCATGGGCACGTGTGTCGCTGTCGACGCCTTCACCGCCATCCCCTTTGCTTATCTGCGTTATGCACACAAGGCTCTGAAGTTCGCATTGCTGAAGATGGTGAGCATCGTCGTTAACCTCGTTGGCGTGAGCCTCTATCTCATCGTGCTCCCCGCCATGCACTATAACCTCTTCGGTATCTACGACGCTAACTTCGACCTGCAGGTGGTGTGGATCTTCTGGATCGAGCTCTCCGGCTCCATCCTCACCCTCATCCTACTCGGCAAGGAGCTGAAAGGCTTTGCCAATCCCTTCGACAAGGCGACATGCAAGCGCATGCTCTCCTATACATGGCCGCTCCTCGTCATGGGCCTGGCCGGTCAACTCAACCAGTGCGCCTCACAGATCATCTTCCCTTACGTCTTCAACGGCACGGCTGAGGAGGCACGCGTACAGCTCGGTATCTACGGCGCCTGCATCAAGATAGCCATGATCATGGTCATGATCACCCAGGCGTTCCGCTATGCCTATGAACCGTTCGTCTTCGGACAGTCGAAGGAGAAGAACAGTAAGGAAACCTACGCCAAGGTGATGAAATACTACATCATCTTCACGCTTCTCGCTTTTCTCTGCGTCATCAGTTACATGGATCTCATCCGGTACATCGTCGGCCGAAGCTACTGGGAGGGCTTAGAGATTGTGCCTATCGTCATGGCTGCCGAGATCATGTTCGGCGTGTTCTTCAACCTCAGCTTCTGGTACAAACTCATCGACAAGACTATCTGGGGCGCTTACTTCTCCGGTATCGGTGCCGCCGTGCTGATCGCCGTGGACATCATCTTCATCCCACGCTTCAGCTACTGGGCATGTGCCTGGGCCGGATTCATCAGCTACACTGTGAGCATGGTACTGAGCTATTTCTTCGGACAGAAATACTACCCCATCAAATACCCGCTCAAGAGCATTGCGATGTATGTCGTGCTCGCCCTCATCCTCTTCGCCGGCATGACATGGAGCAACGAGGAACTGTCGATGTGGGCTTCTCTTGGCATCAACACGCTTCTCCTCATCGTCTATGTCGTTTATGTCGTGAAGCATGACCTGCCGCTTGCCGGTCTGCCCTTCATCGGAAAATACTTCAGAAAATAATATCATACACAATGAATAAGAATATAATCCTTGGCCTCGCTGCCTGTGCCCTTGCGCCTCTTACGGCTCACGCCGACGAAGGTATGTGGACGCTCTACAACCTGCCGCCGCAGGTCTACGAGACCATGCGCAGCTATGGCTTCGAGCTGCCCGAGAGCGCTCTCTACACCGATGCCAATGCCATCAAGAACAACGTCGTGAACTTCTCCGGCTATTGCTCAGGCGTCGTCGTCTCTCCCGATGGCCTCGTCTTCACCAACCACCACTGCGGCTTCGAGTCGATCCGCTCCCACAGTACCGTGGAGCACGACTACATGCTCAACGGATTCGTGGCTAAGAGCTATGCAGAGGAGCTACCCAACGAAGACATGTTCGTCTCATTCATGAAGAACCAGCAGGACATCACTGCACGCATGCAGGCCCTCGGCATCGACCGTCTCCCTAAGGAAGGCAAAGAACACCTCATCGACTCTCTGACAGAGGCCATGACCGACTCCGTGAAGAAGATCGACTCGACGCTCCATGTCGACATCGACGCATTCTATGAGGGTAACAAGTGGTACGCCACGACCTATCAGGACTTCACCGACCTGCGCCTCGTCTTCACCGTGCCGAAGTCGATGGGTAAGTTCGGCGGCGAGACAGACAACTGGATGTGGCCGCGACAGACCTGCGACTTCTCTGTCTTCCGTATCTATTGCGATCCAAAGACTGGCGGCCCAGCTCCTTATTCGAAAGATAATGTGCCTTATCATCCGAAGTCGTGGGCCAAGGTGAGCCTCGACGGCTACCGTGACGGCTCCTTCGCCATGACCGTCGGCTATCCCGGCAGCACGGAGCGCTATCTCTCCAGCTATGGTATCCAGGAGATGCGCGACTGCTCCAATGACCCACGCCAGCAGATCCGTGGTGTCAAGCAGGAGGTGATGCTCCGCCATATGCGCGCCAACGAGGCCGTACGCATCAAATACGACTCAAAGTTCGCACAGAGCTCCAATTACTGGAAGAACTCCATCGGAATGAACAAATGTATCGATTCCATCGGACTCGTAAACCAGAAGCGCGTCTACGAAGAACAGATCGCTCAGTGGCAAGACACAGCTAAATATGTTGAGCACAAAGTCGACTTCCCGCTCCTCGCCAAGCTCTATGCACGCCGTAACCGCCTCACAAAAGCGCTGACACAATGGTCTGAGACTTTCAGCCGTCGAAGCAACATTGAGTTCAACACGCGCGCCCTCCGACTCGTGGATGAACAAGGAAAAAACGAGAAGAAAGGCGCCTACTATGAGTTTGAGAACAACAGTGATCAGTGGGACGCTGCTACGGATGCTGACATGCTCGCTGCTCTGCTGAAGAACTATCGCTCGCATGCCGATGCCGAATTCCTCCCCACGGCAGTCTACAACACCATCGACAAGAAGTTCAAAGGTGACTATAATAAATATGTCAACTGGCTCTTTAAGAACTCTCTCCTGCTCAAGCCGGGCAAGATATTCTTCAATACGAAGCAGTATCGCCAGGATCCAGGCGTGGCTTATGCCAAGGCTATAGAAGCTATTTACAACAAAATCAAGCAAGGCAACGGCGACGAGAAGGGTACGACACTCTCCGACAGCATTAACCTCCAAGAACGCTATCTCTGCGCCAACAAGGTGCAGATGGAGATGGACAAGCCTCACTACTCGGACGCCAACTTCACCATGCGCCTCTCCTACGGTCAGGTGACGCCTCTCGCACGCGGCAACGACAAGGCTTACTACACCACCGCCAAAAGCATCGTGGAGAAGATGCTGCAAGGCGACAAGGGTGTCATCGACTACCAGGCTCAGCCCATCATGCACGAGCTCATGTCAGCCTCAGATTTCGGCCCCTACACCGATTCTGTGAGCCACACGCTGAACCTCTGCTTCCTGACGAACAACGACATCACAGGCGGCAACAGCGGCTCCCCAATCTTCGATGGCAAAGGACAACTCATCGGCCTCGCCTTCGACGGCAACTGGGACAGCCTCTCCTCCGACATCAACTTCGACACGCGCTTAGCACGCTGCATCGGTGTCGACATCCGCTATGTCGTCTACATGATCGACAAGTGGGGCCATGCCGACCGTCTGCTCAAGGAGATCGGCGCAGAATAAATCAGTGCAAAATGATGCAATATAATAATGATGCAATATAATAATGATGCAATATAATATGGTGTTCCGTATGCAGTCGCACCGCGACTGCCCCTTATGTTCATAACAAACGTTAAAAACGACGGGGCGGCTGTAACTATTCAGCCGCCCCGTCGTCGTCCATATAGAAACACCAAAATAATGGACTATAAATACATCAATCAGCTATTGGAGCGCTATTGGCGTGGTGAGACCACGTTAGAAGAGGAAGACATCCTCCGCGCGTTCTTCAGTCAGGAGAATATCCCGGCTGAGTTGAGACGTTATAAGCCCTTGTTCAGCTATGAAGCAACGGAGGCTAAGCGTGATGTATTGGGAGATGAGTTTGACGAGAAGCTCTTCGCAGCTATCGCTGAGCGCAAGCCTGTCAAGGCACGCGTCATCACGATGACCCAGCGTTTCAAACCCCTCCTCAAAGCCGCCGCTATGGTAGCTATCCTGCTCACTCTCGGCAACGCTATGCAAGTGCCGTTCTCAAAGAGCAACGAGGATCCCATCAGCAACTATGACGGCTATTACAAGCCAGAGCTCGACAACGGTACCAATGTCGCCATCGGTGACAGTTCTATGGTCGACACGTTGCAGCAGAGCATGGCTACACCGGATGCCCCAGCGACAATGCCGGTACTGAAATGATTTTTTCTATGCTTTCTCTATAAATCAATTAAGTAAAACAACTAAGAAACTGTGAAGTTTCGATTCTCTCAAATTTTTCATAACATACTAACGTAGAAAGGACCGCCGCTCTGTCGAGAGCACGCGGTCCTTTCTCTTTTTACTTTTTCTTTCCTTTCTTTTGGGCCTTCTGTGCCGGCTGCGCCTCTGCTACTGCTACCGTCTGCGGCTTCGGTTTCAAGATATCGTCATACTTCGTCTTGTCAGCCAAGAGGTCAAAAGCGGCCTGTACCTGCTTGTCAGCCTGTAAGCCGTTCTCCACGGCACCACGCTGATAATAGTAAGCCGTCACGATATCGCTCTGCAGCACCTGCATGATACTCGTCTTGGCGAGGTCGAGGTCCTTTGCAAGGTTATGATGCAACTTCTTACGGAGCGCCTCAAACTCTGCTTTGGCATCATCATAATAGCCCTCAAACTTAGCAAGTTTCTCCAACTCATCGAGCTGCTTACCGCTCATGGCATCATATTTGAAAGTACTGGCAAGCACCGACTGCTTGAAGTCATTAAAATCATCATCCGTCAGCTTAAACTCCGAAGGCTTGGCGATGGTGGGATGCGCTGCGATATATTTCTCCTCCCACGTGTCGACGAGCTCATTGGAGTCGCGCACGGCAGCGAGATAATAAGTGATGTTCGGCATGGAGTCGGCCTCAACCTTGATATCCGGCATGATACCGCCGCCATCGCGCACGGTACGGCCGTGGAGCGTCTTGAACTCGTGAGTCAGTGAGTCTGCAACGACCTCTGCCCCACCCGTGGCATTGTGCTTGTAGTTGATCTTCTGGATGCAACGACCCGAGGGGATATAATATTTGTTCGTAGTCATCTTCATCTGCGCATTATAAGGCAGATCCATGACAGTCTGCACAAGGCCCTTGCCGAACGTCTTCGTGCCCATGACGACGCCACGGTCGAAGTCCTGCAGCGAGCCACTCGTGATCTCCGCAGCCGAGGCTGTCTGACCATTGACGAGCACTACGACAGGCATCACGGTATCGACAGGCTCCGACTCCGTGTAATAGTCGTGGTTCACCTTCTTCATCTTACCCTTGTTGCTCACGACGAGGCGGCCCTTAGGCACGAAGCAGTTGACGATATTCACAGCCTCATACTCCGAGCCGCCGCCGTTGCCACGCAGGTCGAAGACGAGACCTTTCATGCCTTTCTCTTTCATCTCGATGATGGCATTGCGCACCGTCTTGGCGCAGCCTTCAGTAAACGTGTTGAGGTTGAGATATCCGAACCCGTTCTTCTGCAAGCCGTAATAGGTCACGGCAGGCAACTGGATGGCACGGCGAGTGATTTTGAACTTCATGTCTTTGTTCGTCGATGGACGGTGGATCTTCAGTTCAAAAGTCGTGCCGGCATCGCCACGCAGGTGGTTGCTGACATACTCGTTGTCCTTCTTCGTCATGTCCTCGCCGTCGATGGAGAGGATGATGTCACCCTTCTTCAGGCCCACCTCAGCAGCAGGCATGTTCTCGTAAGGCTCATCGATGCACACGCGGCCGATCTTGAAGTTGTAACGGATGAGTGAGCCGATACCCGCATACTTACCCGTGAGCATCATCTTGACGTCCTGACTCTTGCTCGCCGGATAATACTCCGTGTAAGGGTCGAGACTGCGCAGCATGGCGTTGATACCCGTGCCGACAGTGACGTCAGCATCGAGCGTGTCGACATACATCATGTCGAGGTTCTTGTAGATGGTGTTGAAGATGTCGAGGTTCTTCGCCACCTTGAAATAATGCTCATCCTTCGTCTGGGCATAACCCATGATGCCGGTGAAGAGGCAGAGCAACAGCAGATATGTTTTTTTCATCGCGATAATAATTTCTCCGTTACAGTTCCGTTACTATATAATAGGTGCAAAGATACGAATAATCGCGTCCTTTCATGCCTTATAAGCGGCAAAAATAAGGTTTTTGAAGAAAAATGATAAAAAAGTTACGAAAATGTTTGGTGGGTTCCAAGATTCTGCGTACCTTTGCAACCGCAAATCAGAAATGACAAGCAAACAAACAAAATGCTTCAGTAGCTCAGTTGGTTAGAGCACCTGACTGTTAATCAGGGGGTCGTTGGTTCAAGCCCATCCTGAAGCGCCAATTAAAAGACTGAAAATCAAGGAGTTAGAGAAATCTAACTCCTTTTTATTTTTCCCTCGGGAACACATAGGGAACACACAGCCCCTGGTTTCAGCGTCTTCAAACGTGCTTACAGATTGTCATTTGTTGTCAAGAGCAAGTAAGTGACACTTACCAATTCTCCAATAATCAAAGGTTTGTTTCTCTATAAAACACTCCCCGTATCCTGACTCACACATGCCTTTCTTTGGTGTATCAAGTCGTCACGTACACACATAATCGATAAGGAGATGTAAAGGAGGCTGTTAAGCCAAACAAAAATAAAGAACAACAACTGCGTTATTTGTGATTCTTGCTAAGCACCTTTTCTTTGGGATTGATGTTTATCACCATAGATTTAGTGATTCATTTAATCTTGGTGAACGTATTGATTAATCATTATGTGAGTACTTTCCTCTTGCTTGTCTCGCATGAGATTATAGAGGTAATCTGGAATCTTGAAAGCAGTTTTCCGATGCTTATATATTCCATCTTGTATTCTATACAAAACACCCTCGTTTATAGATCCTTGGTTCTTTTTCAATCTTTCAAGAATATGATAGATGCCAAAGGCGGCGGCTGGGGTATTGACTACAGGAAATTCCGCGAGCGCCAACTGAAGCGTACGCAGAAGATGGCCATCGTGCTCGAACGTTTTATATCGCCCGAAGGCACTTTCCCCGTCATCGGCCGTTCCACGCCCTACCGCATGGCTGCCATGCAGCCGCTTGCTCTGATGGCTTGGTATCAGACGCTGCCCAAGGACCTCAGCAACGGTCAGGTAAGAGCCGCGTTGACACAGGTGTTCCACCGTATGTTTGACCAGCAGAACAACTTCAATCAGGGCGGCTATCTCACCATTGGATTCTGTGGCAGTCAGCCCGATACTGCCGACTGGTACACCAACAACGGCTCGCTCTACATGTGTTCGCTGGCCTTTATGCCGCTGGGACTGCCTGCCGATCATCCTTTCTGGAAGGATGCACCGCAACCGTGGACACAGGTAAAGGCCTGGGGAGGACAACCTTTCCCGAAAGACCATCGATGGAATGACGACTTTTAATCCTAATTCATAAACCAAAACATGAGAACTAAAATCATATTTCTGTTTACCCT
>CADBAG010000023.1 GCA_902792635.1 uncultured Prevotellaceae bacterium
CCAGGGCAAGGTAGAGAGAGGCCTATACCACTCTCCCCTTGTTCTGAATTATATTCTTAAATTAAAGTTAAACGTTGTCTAATAAACGGTAGTACTATATTCTTCTCGTCACCGCTCGTTGCCAAGAGTGCCACGGAGTTGGGGGCATCGGCATCGCGGGGTGCATAGAAGCCGTAGGTGCCGTCGCTGTAGACAGGACGCATGGCATCGGGCGCAGAGTGATAGATGGATGCCCAATAACTGTTCGAGTCGGAGCCTTGGCCCCAAGGGAAGTGACGGACACCGTTGCTGCCAAAGAGGTTGACGGAGAACTTCGTGGTGTGGGTCAAATCAAAGTCGAGGTTGGCACGCATGTTAATACGGTTATAGCCGAATCCCGAGTTGTAACCACGGTTGTTATTGAACTTCTTGAAGAGGTCGCCTTCATGCGTGAAGTCAACGGCTGTGAAATACTTCACGCTCTTCGTACCGCCACTCACATCCACGCTGGCGTTGTAAGACATGGCATAGTCGCGGAAAAGCTCATGCTGCCAGTCGACATTCGGATAGCGGTCCCATTCCTCGCTATTGGCTGGGTAGCGGTATTTATTGATAATCTGCATAGGCGTATAACTGCCCCATGCATTGGGAGAGATAGGAAGCTCGCGCTCTATCACATCATTTAATAGAAGGAACGTATCATAACTGTCGTATTTCTCCGGGAGCTTGGATACGACCTTCACCGTAGCGTTGGCTTTGGCATGGACACGTGCCGTACCTTCCTGTCCGCGCTTGGTCGTGATGAGGATGACGCCGTTGGCACCCTTGACACCATAGACAGCTGTTGCCGAGGCGTCTTTGAGTACAGAGATCGACTGCACGGAACTGAGGTCGACGGTGTTCATCGGGCGCTCCACACCATCGACGAGCACCAGAGGGTCGCTGTTGTTCCAGGATGTCTGAGCACGGATAATGATCTTCGGATCTTCCTGTCCGGGCATACCTGTAGAGGACGAGGTGATGACACCGGGAAGGTTACCGGTCAGTGCCTGACCAAGCGAGGGTACGCCAGAGTAGCGGTCGAGGGTCTTGGCATCGGTCTGCGTGATAGCACCCACAACGGATGCTTTCTTCTGTTGACCATAACCGACGACCACGACATCGTTCAGTTGCTGGGCATCATCCTGCAAAATGACATGCATAGGGTTGGTGCTGGTCTTAACCTCTTTGTTTTGCATACCGATGTATGAAAACACGAGTGTGCCATTCTTAATTGGCATCTTGAGTTTAAAATTGCCATCGAGGTCGGTTGCGGTAGCAACACCTTTATGACCTTTCAACACGACAGATGCGCCGATGACGGGCTCGCCGTTCTCATCGACTACGGTTCCTGATGCTACATTTCCCGTCGCCCCGTTCCCGGTTTGAGCCTGTATGCTCAGGGAAGCAGGCAACAAAAACGCAGCAAGCAGCATCGTTTTAGTAATGATTAAATGCAGATACTTCATGGGTCTGTGAATTGATTGTTTTTATCATTTTCAGCTGCAAAATTAAAGAATGCTACGTTTTTCGGGGGTGAAAAATGTAGCATGCTGAATAGAGAAACGTTGTACGTACTTATTTATCTGCTGTTTTTCTTGTCTTGCTACAAACGATAATAAAAGAGAAACAAAAAAGCCCAGGCGGAGATATCACATCTTGCCTGGGCTACCAATTATGATCTATAAAATACGTATGAAACGTATATTTTTGTTGTGTGTCATTCCTTCCCATAATCGGAGGGAGATACACCGTAATATTTCTTAAACACAGTAGAGAAATGTGCCTGGTCTACAAAACCAACGCGATAGGCGACCTGCGATACATTCAGAGTACCAAGCTTCAGCAGATGTGCTGCCTCCTTCAAGCGCATGTCGCGAACAAACTTACCGGTGGCAACGCCTGTCATTTCTTTCATGCGGCGATGGAGCTGTGAACGGCTAAGACCGACATCGTCGGCAAGCTGCTCCACATTATAATCGGGATCAGAGAGGTGCTCATGCACAGTTTTGACGATACGCTCCATCAGCTTGTCATCATTACCAACGACTTTCTCCTTGTTGATGGCTTCTTCTTGAAGTGGTTTAACGGTCAGCGATCCTTTGAGTTTCCGCATACCCATCACGAGGTTCTTGATGGTGAGCCGGAGCTCATCGATCTCAAACGGCTTGGGAAGGAAAGCCTCGGCGCCACATTTCAAGCCTTTAAGCCTGTCGTTGACAGAGGCCTTCGAGGACAAGAGAACAACGGGAATACCGCTGAGACTCGGATTCTCCTTGATGCGTTTAAGCAAGGTGATGCCATCCAACTCCGGCATGACGATATCGCTTACCACAATATCAAACTTATTGTTGTCATCGAGCAATGCCTTGAGCGCCTCTTGTCCATTATGGAAGATGGTCATCTTGAAGGAGTTACTGAGTTCATAGCTGACATAGTTGGCCAATTCCTGGTCGTCATCGACAAACATCACATGAATGCCACTACTTGACCGGCTGGCTGATGGAAGAATCTTGTCCGTATCGTTCTGACTATTCTTTTCGATGATCTCTTCAGGCTTCAAGTGGTCTTTGCCTAAGGGAATGCTGACAGTGAAGCAGGCTCCATGCTCCACATCTGAGCGGTTGGCAGCCGTGATCGTTCCATGGTGCATCGTAACGACAGAGCGGCAGAGGTCGAGCCCGATGCCTGTACCCTGGACCTTCAGATTGGCTGCATTTGTGCCTTGAGAGAATCGCTCGAAGATATGGTTGGCTTTCTTGCTGTCGCCCAACCCTATGCCGGTGTCCAGCACCTTGATGACAGCATGGTCGTCTTGTGCAGAGAGATTGACACAAACTTCACCGCCATCTTCCGTATATTTGAAGGCATTGCTCAGCAAGTTGCCAATGACCTTGTCAAAACTCAGCCGGTCTACCCACGCCAAAACGTCTTCGTCATGGTCGAAACGGAAAGTGATATTACGTTGCTTAGCCTCGTACTCATAGAGCTTACAGTCGCCTTGGATGAGTTGCCTGAGGTTTGTGTATTGGCAATGCAGCTGCATGCGCTCTTTGTCGAGTTTGCGCTTGTCGAGAATTTGATTGACCAACTGACTGATGCGGAGGCTACTTCGCTCAATGACCTTCAGTAGACTGCGCTTCTTCTCATCTTTCTCTTCGCTGAGCAGCTTCTGTAGTGGGTTGGTGATGAGTGTTAGCGGCGACCTGACATCGTGCATGGCATTAATGAGGAATTGCATCTTTTCCTCATCGAGTTGCCGGTGCTTATATTGCAGGTAGAGGCGCACGCCAATATAAACGAGACAGCAGAACAGCAGAAAATAGATCAGAAACGCCAGCCCCGTTGCGTACCACGGTGCATGGATAATCAACTTAAGACTCTTCACGTCGGATACGACATGCCCGCCATAGACGGCTCTTACTTCCAAGAGGTAAGTCCCGGGGCGCATACGGTTGAACACTATCTTGTTGTCACCTAAGTCGTTGCTTACCCATGAGCCTTTGTTGAGTCGGTATTCATAGAACACGTCTCCCGTATTCTGATAATCAAGCAATGAGAACGAGAGCGTCAGCGCGTTCTCATCCGGTGCAATGTCTATTTCACTTTCTTGAGGTGAAAACCATTTGCCATCAATATCAATAGATGTGAGCATCAGTCTTTCAATTCTCGCACTCGACATTCTGACGGTATGGGGATTGAAAACAGTCACCCCCTGATTGGTGCCAAAAGCGATACGCCCATCGGGTGAGAGATAGGATACATTGCACAGATAGTCGCTGGCGCTCTGTCCATATCCTGATCCATAGGAGACGAACGAGTGCCGTTTGTGATCATAGTACCAGATAGCTGTTGGCGTACTGATCCACATGTCTCCATGCTCATCAGTCTGAAGATTGTAGATCTGCTGGTCTTCCAAAGCGCTACTGTTGGGGAAAGGCACTAACTTCCTGGTCTTCCGTTGGTATAGATAGAGCCCTGACTCTGTGGCAACAGCAACATCCTGATTGGGAAGGATGCTCATCTTGTTGATGCTTATTCCGTCTAAGAGAGAGGCCCAGCCGAATGGGTGGAAACTGCCTGTACGCAGGTCCATACAGCAGAGCCCGCTTGTCGTACTAATCCATAGATATCTATTCTTGTCGATGACTAATGCTGATACCCAATCGTTGCAGAGTTGACCGTTCCGACCCTTGTCCTTTGAAGAATACACGCTTATCTGCTTTGTCCGCAGGTCGTACTTGACGAGGCCTATTCCGGACACTGCGATGAAGAGGGCATTCTTATTGTCTTCGCATATCGCTGTCTTGAATCCTTCATAAGCGACGACGAGGCGGCTGGAGTCGTGGTCATCCATCTGATAGACTCCGTCCTCAGTACATACCCAGTAGCCTCCGCCGTGACGAGGTGTGATTCTTTGCACATTAGAAGAAAATGTGAGATGCTGGGTGACAATACCTTCAGCATTAAAATGATAGATACCATTGCCCCAGGTGCAGGCCAACACGCCTCCGTTCTGAGCCGGTGCTATGGAGGATATGTCGCCAGGACAGGCAGGAGACTGAGTAGATAAGGTCCAAGAGTGGAAAGGCAGTCTTCGACTGTTCATTAAGAAGAGTCCATTGTGGAAGCAGGCTGCCCACAAGTTACCATTACGGTCAGAGAAAATGTTATGGATGGACAGTTTGCTGAGATCCAAAGAGCCTCCGGCATATTCGATTTCCTTTGCCGTTCGGCTACCTTTTGCTATCTTGTAAATACCCCGTTCTGTTCCTATCCACAGTCCTCCGTCAGCTGCTCGGCCTATGCAGGATAGTCCGGCGTTGATCATCTCCGCAGGGATTTGATAGCCTGCATCCACAAATTGATTGGTATGAGGATTGAATGCAGTGATGCCTTTGCCGGTGATGCGAAGAAGCCTGCCCAAACCATCGACAAAGTATCCTCTCATGCTTCCGGGGGCATTGCTCCATCTACTGACATTCGTCGCTTTGCCATGCTTGATACTGATGCGATAGGATATATCGTTCTGTCCGGAGCACCAGATGTTGCCTTGGACATCTTCACACAACTGAGCAAGAAACTGTTCATGCAACTTTCTGTCAAGTCCGGGCACTCGACAGAGTTTGTTGCCCCCATAATAAATAATGTATAGTCCATATCCGGAGGTCGCAACAAATATGTCTCTATGCTTGGTCTCAATGATGCTTGAGACACGAGGCTGTATGCCCTTGGGGAAAGGAATGACATTGAAGTGGTTGGTATTGAAATCATAGAGCGACAAACTCTTGTTCGTACCAATCCATAATCGGCCTTGGCTGTCGGAGAGCAAGCAACATATATTATTATGGGGCAGACTATAGCGGTCATTGTGATGGTGGAGGTAATGAGTGAACTGATAGCCATCAAAACGGCACAGACCATAATCGGTTCCTATCCACATCAGTCCATAACGGTCCTGACAGATAGCTGTAACCGAACTGCTTCCAAGATCACGGTAAGTGTAGTGGTGGAAGTTAGAAGGGGTTGCTCCATCTATCTGCAAAGTGAGACATATCGCAAGAATAGCTATCAATAGACGTTTCATACTTCTTTGTATTACATTTCTGTATTTGCTTGCAAAGATAAGGAATATAGAGAAATGTTGCATCTTATTTCTTGGGAAAGTTTTAGTGATGCAACGTTTTTCATAGGTAGTTGATACGTATTGAGGTATATACCTGCTTATTAATTCGTAATTTTGCAATCGTAAGGGCCGCCCTTGTGGCTGCCCTACAAAGCAATAATCATTTAACAATATGCTTAATCGTCTCCTTCTATTAGCAGTTACCCTGCTTCTGTCCTTCTCTGCTCATGCCACGAACGGGTCGTTCGTGATTGCGCAGCGTGATGAAACTCCTTCAACGATCCTTGTAGACAGTCTCGACTGGACGGGTGTCAAATTAGCTGCACGCGATTTCAGTGAGGATGTTCAGCGTGTGTGTGGTAAGAAAGCGCCCGTATCTATTACGCTTAATACAAGTGGAAATGTTTTTGGCGGGAAGATTCTTGTCGGCACATTGGGACATAGTCCGCTCATTGACAGTTGGGTGAAGGCCCACAAGGTAGATGTCAGTAAGATCCGTGGTCAATGGGAGAGCTATTTGATAGATGTGGTAGATGGTAATCTCGTGGTCGTCGGCAGTGACAAGCGCGGCACGATCTATGGCATCTATGAACTGAGCCGTGAAATCGGTGTCTCACCATGGTATTGGTGGGCAGACGTGCCCGTGCAGCACCGTGAGGAGATCGTATATGACCGTGGCAGGCAGATACAACAGTCGCCGAAAGTCAAGTACCGTGGCATCTTCCTCAACGACGAGGCACCCTGTCTGACGACGTGGGTGAAGAACACGTTTGGCACCAATTATGGAGACCATCGTTTCTATGACCGTGTCTTTGAGTTGTTGCTCCGTCTGAAAGCCAACTTCCTCTGGCCGGCAATGTGGGGTTGGGCATTCTATGCCGACGACCCATTGAACAGTAAGACGGCGGATGACCGCGGTATCATCATTGGTACCTCCCATCATGAGCCGATGTGCCGCTCACAGAAGGAATGGCATAATCACACAGATAACCCGAATGTGGAAGCACAGGACCGTCAGTCGCGTGTGGCAGCAGGTGGCAAATGGGATTATGCCACGAACCAGGCTGCGCTCGATTCTTTCTGGGCTGGTGGCGTGCGTCGCAACAAAAATACGGAGGACCTCATCACCATCGGCATGCGCGGAGACGGCGACATGGCGATGAGTGAGAGCACGAATATCCAGCTTATGGAGAAGATCATCCGTAACCAGCGGCGGATCATCGGGAAAGAACGCGGAAAGAGACCTAATGAGGTGCCACAGGTGTGGGCCTTATATAAAGAGGTGATGGACTATTACGACGCGGGCATGAAGGTACCCGACGACGTGACGTTGCTGCTCTGCGATGACAACTGGGGTAACGTGCGGCGGGTGCCTACTCCCAAAGAGCGTAACCGCAAAGGAGGGTGGGGGCTCTATTATCATGTCGACTATGTCGGAGCACCTCGCAACTCGAAGTGGCTTAACATGACACCGATACAGAACATGTGGGAGCAACTCTCGTTGGCTGCGGAGAATGGTATCGACCGATTGTGGATCCTCAATGTCGGTGACCTCAAGCCGATGGAGTATCCTATCCAGCTCTTTATTGACATGGCGTGGAACCCATCTGCGTTTACGGCTTCCAACCTTCTCAATCATACCCGTGTCTTCTGTGTCACACAGTTCGGTGAAGCACAAGCTACAGAAGCCGCACGTATTCTTAACCTTCAGTGTAAGTATGCCGGGCGGTGCACGGCAGAGATGCTTGATGCCAACACGTTCAACCTTAAGGATGGCGAGTGGGAGCGCGTGAATAGTCAGTATGCTGACTTGGAGCGTGATGCCCTCAGACAATACGTCTCGCTGCCGGATGCCTATAAGGATGCCTATCAGGAGTTGATTCTCTTCCCCGTCCAGGCCATGGCAAACCTCTACGATATGTATTATTCCCAAGCGATGAACCATGCGCTCTACAAACAACATGATCCGAAGGCGAATGAATGGGCAGAGCGCTGCCGCAAGGATTTTAAGCGTGATTCGTTGCTCTGTGCCGCATACAACCATACGATAGCCGGAGGCAAATGGAATGGGATGATGATTCAGAAACATATCGGTTATACGTCGTGGAGCGATAACTTTCCGCACGACATGCTGCCTAAGCTCTATACAGTGGAGCAGCAAGACGGTGGACGAATCCTTGAAGCAAAAGATAATAATCTGACCATTGAGCCGGAACAATATTTCAGTAAGACCGATGGTCAGACTGCTCACTGGACATATATCCCATATATGGGCCCGGGTGACGGAGCCATGACGTTGCGGCCGACGACAGCCTCCGTGAAAGGTGGAATGCTGGAGTATCGCTTCCGGGGCTTCGACAAAACCGATTCGGTGAAGATTACGATCACGACTCGGTCAACGCTCGACTTCCTCAACCAAGGTGGCTTGCGTTATGAGGTGGCGCTCGATGGCACGGATACGACCATCAACTTCAACGCCTTGTTGAATGAGAAGCCGGAGAACATCTACAGCATCTATTATCCCACTGTCGCCCGCCGTATCGTGAAGAAGACAGTAACCCTTCCTTTGCCTCGCATGGCTCAAGGTACCCATACACTTATTTTCCGCCCGCTCGATCCAGGGGTGGTCCTCGAAGAAATTAAGTTGTTGAAAAATAACCACATCAAGTAAGCACCTCGAAGAGGTGCCACATGGTTAGCCCCACGTGAGGCGTAGCCGTAACGTGGGGTTGGACGGAAACGGATAATCTGAAAACCGGCCTCGAAGAGGGCGAACATTGTTATCATCCGACATTAATCGTCCTATACCATGTTCGCCCTCTTCGAGGCCGGATTGCAACGAAACCATACTGGACCTACCCCCTGGTTACGTCGCTGCGCTCCTGACCTGGGGCTAACCATGTTCAACCTCTTCGAGGTTGTTTCCCTACCAATCCGGAAAAACGGTACCAAAATAATTCCCTTTTGACAGTTTTTGGCACACTTAGGCTGTAACTTTGCAGCCATGAAGAACAAATTAGACATAGAAGCTTATCTCGGCTCGCTGCCCGACAACAACGATATGAAGCGCGACATCGTCTACAAGACGGAGAAGCGCATCAAAGCGTTGTGTGGCAACGAGCCGTTTCATCGTCTGCGGCGACTGAACGAAGCGGAGTGGGAGCTGCTGACTACGCTGATCAATATTCGCGAGGTGGCGCTGAACGAACTGCTGGCTCCAACTCCTTATGAAGTAGAGGTCATGGGCGAGCTGAACGAAAGGCTACTCAAGATCACCGACGAGCTCTATGACCGCAGCTTACGGATGTGGAAAGCACTGAATGACTCGGACCTCAAGCCGCATCTCTACAACTATCTGTTGGAAGGATGCATCGATTTTGAGAGGGATGGCTTTGACACGGTACGCACGCTCGACAACGATGGCTGGTATGGCTCTGACTTCACCTACATGCTCTGGCTGCTCAGCGAATATCAGCATCAAGACTATCACTGCACGGATTACCTTCATGACATTGTAGAGAACTTCGGAGTGACGGAGGAAGAAGCCAAGAAAGACTTATCTAACTTTCTCGATGATGGCAAGACGTGGGCAGAAGGCTGTTACATGACAAAGCCTGAGTTTGACGACATCTGCTTCTGCTATCTCATGCATGCCGTATGCACTCACTTCAACTACTCCCTCCCTGACGTCATGCACATGGACAACTTTGTCATCCGTGTGCATCTCGAATACGACAAGGCGTTTAGCAACACCCGTTTACAGAGCGGCTATTACGCCGAAGAGTGCGATGAGTATGATTAGAAATAATATGTGTCATCGTGACGTGGCCGCGAAACGATTGTGACGCGGCCATGAAACAATCATGACGCGGCCGCGTCACGATTGTAACGTGGCCGAGGGACGATGCCGTAAAAGCGTAATGTCTTTAGGAATCTGGCGCATCTATTCACCATTTAGGCATGCGTAACCAATTAAGTGACAGAGATGACTAAAATATTGTTGGACAACAATGAGTATTGGCTATCGCTACCGGAACCGCTGAGACTTTGCGGCAATCTGGTGGCAGTACTCTTAGGCGTTATCATCTTTCATGTTTGCAGGCTTGTGACGGAGCAGTGGAAAGATGAGATGACAGTGAAGCGGATAGGGATGCTCTGTGGCGGATGGCTGATGGCTGTAGGATTGGTGCTCGGGGGACTGAAAAGGATTGTCGAGTAAGGCTATTCCCAGATACGGTCCGATTCTTATCGTGTGTTTGTAGGGCAACCACAAGGGTTGCCCCTACGGAGGATACGGAGGATACCGGTTTCACCGTAGGGGTGGCCCTTGTGGCCATCCAAAATCGTTATTCCATGGAGGTCAGGGTTGTGATCGTTTGCGAAAGGCCATGCAGATATCGCAATACCATACGGGTGGTGTCCGGCACAAGGCACGGCCACTGCAACCAATACCAAGTGTTGTCGTGAAAAGTCGATGCAGAAAAACGATGCACGCATGTCGTGGAAAGTCGTGAAAAGCCGATGCAGAAAAAAAGGACGCCGATGCAGAAAAAAGAGACGCCGATGCAAGTATTCGAGGCCGTTGCCAACATTTGGCACACCTTGTTGCTAACTTTGCAACCGTAAACCAATTAAAATAGGAGGTTGATATGTGTGTGTATGCAACTTATCGCTACAGGTGCAAGGACTGCGGAAAGACGTGGACGGGGGCTCATGGAGATCTAATCACTGATCCCAGAGATATCTTCCCGGTGTGTCCGAAATATGGAAGCTGTCACGTTGAACAAAAGGTAATTGGAGCCGGTGATCCGTTGTCAGGAGCACTGATTGATCTTTTTAAGAAGTTGTTTGGTAAGAAATAATGAATACACGGACAAAGTTTTACTGTTGGCTCATTGGCAAGCTCGAGCATCGGAAGATGACGCTGCAAGAGATCATTGATGAATGGTCGGAGGCAGCGAGCAATCTCGATGATAAGGAGCTCAGCACCCGTACCTTCCACCGCTATCGGGAGGAGATCGCGTCGATGTTCGGGATAGAGATCGAGTGTGACAAGGCCAACGGCTATCGATATTATATCCATCGGGACCGCTACACCGATACGGAGATCACCGACTGGATGCTGTCAGCGCTGCGCATCGCCTCTCTCGGCGACACGCTCAAATATCACAGTAAGGTTGTGTTAGAGGAGGCTCCACAAAACACGGAGTATCTCGATGATATCCTCGGAGCCATTGACAAACACTACTCACTGCGATTCTGCTATCGCAATCCCTACGCGGAGGAATATGACATGGAGATTGTGCCGATGTTCGTCCGATTGTTTCATCAGCGCTGGTATGTCATCGGGGCGCGGGTCAAGGACGAGGCTCCGCGTGTGCTGCCTTTCGACCGCATCAGTAACATGGAGGTGGTATGCAAGAAGCATACGCTCTCAACGGAGACGCGAAAGAAGATGAGTCCCGACAACTTTTATGAGGGTTGCTTTGGCATTATCCGACAGGATAACCTGCCGGTGCTCGACGTTCGTATCCGTGTTTTCTTCCCGGAGAACAACTATATCGACGAGGTGCCTTTGCATGAGAGTCAGCGAAAGATATGTGAGGCTGAGGACCATTCGTATACCGACTACAGTCTGCGGGTGGCCGCTACCCGCGACTTTGAGCAAGAGTTGCTATGGCATGGCCGGAAGATCATCGTCCTGAGTCCTGAGAGTCTCAAGCAAGAAATGATAGGTATCTTGAAGGATATGACTGAGAGCTACGAGACGAAGCGAAATACCGATGAAGAGTAGAAAAAAGCGGGAAAGCATTTGCGGCATCGCATAAAAAGTTTTATCTTTGTGGACGTATAGTATAACGAAACATATAAACGAACATAATAACAAAACAAGCAAATGGCACGTTTTAAAAGAATTCTGCTCAAGCTCTCCGGCGAGAGCCTGATGGGCAAACAAGGTTTCGGTATTGATCCACAAAGGTTGGCTGACTATGCCGCACAGATCAAGGAGATCCACGACATGGGAGTACAGATCGGCATTGTCATCGGTGGCGGTAACATCTTCCGCGGACTCAGTGGCTCGCAGAAAGGCTTCGACCGCGTGAAAGGTGATCAGATGGGCATGTGCGCTACGGTCATCAACTCATTGGCACTTAGTTCGGCACTCGGTGCTATCGGCGTGAAGAACAAGGTGATGACAGCTATCCGCATGGAGCCTATCGGCGAGTTCTACAACAAGTGGAAGGCTATTGAGGCTCTGGAAGCTGGTTATATCTGCATCTTCTCGGCAGGCACCGGCAACCCTTATTTCACGACGGACACGGGCTCATCGCTCCGCGGCATTGAGATTGAAGCTGACGTGATGTTGAAAGGCACACGTGTGGATGGTGTCTACACTGCTGACCCTGAGAAAGATCCTACCGCAAAGAAATTTAAGGAGATCTCCTATCATGAGGTACTCGAGCGCGGACTGAAGGTCATGGACCTCACGGCTATCTGCATGTGTCAGGACAACCACCTGCCTATCTATGTGTTCAACATGGATGTCGTCGGTAACCTCAAGAAGGTGATCGACGGAGAGGAGATAGGAACCTTGGTTAAGCCTTAATTGAGTTAGGAGTTAGGAGATAGGAGTTAGGAGTTGTCCTTACCCCCTTGCAACTCCTAACTCCTATCTCCTAACTCCTAACTTCTAAGTGCGCTTAGCAGCTCTGCATTCTCTGACTTCGTGCCGATGGTGACACGAAGGCAGTCTTTGCAGAGGGTGACGCGGGTGCGGTTACGGACTATGATACCTTTCTCGACAAGATAATCGTAGATGCCCTGGGCATCCGTCATCTTGGCGAGGAAGAAGTTGGCATCCGTGGGGTAGACTTCAAGGCATGAAGGCAACTCACGGAATGCCTGAATCATGTGCTTGCGCTCAGAGAGAATGAGGCTCACCCATTTCTCGACAGCCTCCGTGTTGTTCAGTTCTTCCAAAGCCTGCCGCTGCGTGAGGAGATTGACATTATACGGATATTTCACCTTGTTAAATAGTCCGATGATTTCCTTGCTTGCGAAAGCCATGCCGAGGCGGATGGCAGCGCAACCCCATGCTTTACTCATCGTGTTGAGCACAATGATGTTCGGGAACTCCGCGAGTCGTTTGCGGAAGACGGGAACTGTGGAGAAATCACTGTAAGCCTCGTCAACAACCACGATGCCGTCAAAGCCTTTCAATACTTTCTCTACTTCCTCAACCTTCAGATTGTTGCCCGTGGGGTTATTTGGCGAGCAGAGCCAGATAGCCTTCGTATTGTCATCGCATGCTGCAAGGAGCTTGTCGGCATTCATCTGATAATGCTCGTCGAGCAGTACCGGGCGATATTCCACATTATTGATGTCAGCACATACCTTGTACATGCCGTAGGTCGGCTCAATGGCCACGACGTTGTCGACCTGTGGGCGGCAGAAGACACGGTATACGAGGTCGATGGCTTCGTCGGAGCCATTGCCTAAGAAGATGCACTCTGCAGGCACACGCTTGATCGTTGAAAGGCGTGCCTTGACCTCCGTCTGCAAGGGGTCGGGGTAACGGTTGAAAGGTGCATTGTACGGGTTCTCGTTGGCATCGAGGAAGACGTGCGCCTCATGTCCGCTGTATTCATTACGGGCGGAACTATAAGGTGCTAACTGCCATATATTGGGTCGAACTAAATCTTTGAGCTCTTTCATGGGTGTTGGGTGTTAGGTGATGGGTGGTAATGGTGTGTTATTTGAGGTTATCGATCCTCAACCGCATGGCGTTGGCATGGGCCTCAAGCTGTTCGTTCTCAGCCATGCACACCACGGTGTTGCCGATGCTGCGGATACCGTCTTCCGTGAGATGCTGGAAGGTCACCTTACGGTTGTAGGAATCGAGGTTCACACCATTGTAAGCCAAGGCATACTGATGCGTGGGGAGCGTATGGTTCGTGCCACTTGCATAGTCGCCGGCACTCTCACAAGCCCACTGACCCAAGAACACACTGCCGGCATTGATCACCTTGTCGGCCAATTGTTCATAGTCGGATGTCGAGAGGATAAGATGCTCGGGCGCATAGCAGTTGGTCAGTTCCATCGCCTCGTCCTTGTCGTGCACCAGCACAAGCTTCGAGTTCTCCAATGTCTTGGCAGCAATCTCACGGCGTGGCAGCGGCTGCAACTGTTTCTCGACTTCTGCTTTTACCTCGCCCAACATCTTCTCCGAAGTAGTGATGAGGATGACCTGTGAGTCGATGCCATGCTCAGCCTGTGAGAGCAGATCAGCAGCCACGAAGACGGGGTTGCTCGTCTCATCGGCCACGACACAGACCTCACTTGGACCGGCGGGCATGTCGATGGCGACATCGTGCAGGCTCACCTGCTGCTTGGCTGCCATGACGAACTGGTTGCCGGGACCGAAGATCTTATAAACCTTTGGCACCGACTCCGTGCCATAAGCCATGGCACCGATAGCCTGGACACCACCGGCCTTGAAGATCTTGCTCACGCCGGCAATCTTAGCAGCGGCAAGGATGGCGGGGTTGACCTTCCCCTCTCTGTTCGGGGGCGTACAAAGAACAATCTCCTGACATCCGGCAATTTTCGCGGGGGTAGCGAGCATCAGAACGGTAGAGAAGAGGGGAGCGGTGCCACCGGGGATATAGAGCCCTACCTTCTCGATAGGAATGCTCTTCTGCCAGCACGTCACACCTTTACAGGTCTCGATCTTCTTACCCTCAAACTTCTGAGCCTCATGGAAGACAGCGATGTTATGATGGGCCTGCTCGAGCGATGCCTTGAGCTCGGGAGAGATCAGATGCATAGCCTCTTCAAGCTCCTCGGGAGTGACAGCGAGCGAGCTCAGCTGTACATGGTCGAACTTCTCCTCATAACGCTTCACGGCCTCGTCGCCGTTGTCCTTGATGTCTTTCAATACGGTAGACACCGTCTCGTTGAGCTTAGAGAGGTCCATGTGCGGACGCTCAACGATGGCCTTCCATTCAGATTTTGCAGGATATTTGATGATGTTCATTATACGACAATTCATTATGGTCGGCATGGGCCGACCCATCTATTTATAAAATCATTTTCTCGATCGGAGTGACAAGGATGCCCTGTGCACCGAGATCCTTCAGTTTATTGATGATCTCCCAGAAACGCTTCTCGTCGAGCACGGTGTGGATAGCGCACCACTTAGGGTCAGACAATGGGATGATCGTCGGACTCTTGATACCGGGTAGCACGGCCGTGATGTCGGCAACCTTATCCTTCGGTGCATTCATCATGACATATTTCTTGTCCTGAGCCGAGCGCACAGCCTGGAAACGGAAAAGCATCTCGTTGAGGATATTGTGCTTCTCCTCATCCATCTTCCAGTTGCCGATGAGCAAGGCCTCACTCTTCATGACGACCTCCACCTCTTTCAGATTGTTGTGGATCAGTGTCGAGCCACTGCTCACGATATCGAAGATAGCGTCGGCAAGGCCGATGCCCGGGCTGATCTCAACGGAACCCGTGATGACATGGATGTCAGCGTGGATATTGTTTTTGTTGAGGAAGCGGCGGAGGATACCCGGATAGCTCGTGGCGATCTTCTTGTCGTTGAACCACTCCAGTCCCGGATAGTTGATATCCTTGGGGATGGCGAGGGAGAGGCGGCACTTCGAGAATCCGAGGCGGTCGATGATCTGTGCATCTTCCTGACGCTCCTCAAACTCGTTCTCGCCGACGATACCGATGTCGGCCACACCGCTTGCAACGCTCTGTGGGATGTCGTCATCACGCAGGAAGAGGACCTCCAGGGGGAAGTTGGTGCTCTCTACGAGCAGCGTGCGCTTACTGGGATTGACCTTGATGTCTGCCTCGGCGAGGAGACTCATGCTGTCGTCATAAAGACGGCCTTTGGACTGAATGGCAATTCTTAACATATTATCTGATCTTGCTTCGTTTATCTTACTTAATATTATACACGACATTTTTAAGGTTCGCCCTCTTCGAGGCCGACGGGTCAGGTGTTTGCCTCCAACCTACCCCCCAGGTTGCGTCGCTGCGCTCCTTACCTGGGGCTAACCGTGTTCAACCTCTTCGAGGTTGTGCGCTCCTTACCTGGGGTTAACCATGTTTGCCCCCTTCGGGGACATTAAGGTCGTACATTTTCGGGTGCTTTTCCTTAATAATCATTGCAAAAGTACCTATTTTCTCGGTAATCTCCAATAAAGTTAGTAATTTTGTAACTAAATTATTTATGAAATTACATATTATAAGTATATTCATACTTTTTCTCCTCTTATCCATGGGCTCATGCAAGGAGAAGAAGCAGGTGGAGATGACGCCGTGGGGTACGCCTATGGCGGGGGATTCTATTCCTTCTACGGACAGTAAGTTTAGTTTGGACGACATTATCACAAACGGTGAGATGATCATCGCCACGTTGTCGGGACCAGAGACTTACTATGACTATCACGCACACGGCATGGGCCTTCAGTATCTCTTGGTGGAGAAATATGCGCAGAAGCTCGGCGTGTCGGTGCGCGTGGATGTGTGCCGCGACACGGCGGAGGTCGTCCGTAAGATAAAGGCGGGTGATGCGGACATAGCCACCTTGCAGTTGCCCGATAGTGTGAAAGGTGTGGACTATACCAATGTGAAAGTCGACTCCACTAAGCACGGATGGGCGGTGAATGCGGACAACCAGGAATTAGCGCAGAGCATCAACAGTTGGTTCAAAAAAGAGATGGTAGGACAGATGCGGCGCGAGGAGTCGTTCCTGCTCTCTACAGCCAGTGTGCGCCGCCATGTCTATTCGCCGATGCTCAACGTCTCGAAAGGCATCATATCACGCTATGACCGCTATTTCATGATGTTCGCGCCCTTGGCTCGTCTCGACTGGCGCCTGATGGCCGCGCAGTGCTACCAGGAGTCGACCTTCGACCCCAATGCCAAGTCGTGGGCGGGCGCCTGTGGACTGATGCAAATCATGCCTGGCACTGCCGATCACCTCGGCTTGTCTCGCGAGTCACTTTATGATCCCAAGGAGAATATCGCTGCGGCAGCCAAATATATGCAGGAGCTTGGCGGACATTTCGCCGATGTGCCGGGGACAGAGCGTGTGTGGTATCAGTTGGCAAGCTACAACGGCGGTGCCACCCACGTGCGTGATGCCATGGCCTTGGCGCGCAAGTACGGCCGCAACCCGCGCCGCTGGGCGGACGTGTCGGAGTTTATTCTCAAGCTCTCGCAGCCACAATATTATACGGATCCTGTTGTACGCTCGGGTTACATGCGCGGTTCGGAGACCGTCGACTATGTGATGCGTATCCGTAACCGCTGGGCACAGTACCGCGGAGCAGCAGGACCCGGGAGAGTCAGTGGGGGCGGAAGTTTCGATGGGAGCATCGGGAGTTTCGGGTCGTCTATTACACCGCAGCGTGCCAAAAAGGGATACAGGTGGCATCTGTAGGTCTTTAGCATCCCCATTTGTAGGTATTTTGCTGAGTAAAGACGGAAAATCATTGAAAAAATGGTGATTTTTTCATCTTTTTTTGGTTATTTTGCGCACGTAATTATACAAAAACGATGAAGAATCAGAAGATGTACGAGCCTGAGGACAAGCTCATCAATGTTATCAGCGACAACTATGCCGTGCTGCAGAACTTAGGCGCCTTCGGCATTCATCTCGGTTTTGGCGACAAGACCGTTGAAGAAGTGTGCGAGTATGAGCATGTGGATACCTATACTTTCCTTGCCGTGGTCAACTTCACGGTGAACGGCAGCCGCTCGTTTGATGAGCCGGGTAAAGTATCTGTACCTACCTTGATGCATTATCTGAAAGAAAGTCACGAATACTTCTTAGGCTTCCTCTTGCCTAAGATTCGCCGCGAATTGGAGGAAGGACTTGACGCTAATGACAACTTAGCCCGACTGATTCTGAAGCTCTTCGATGAATATCAGCGCGCTATCCACAACCACATGCAGTATGAGGAGAAGACGGTGTTCCCCTATGTCGAAGCGCTGGAGCGCGGTGAGCAGCCGGAGGATTATGACGTACAGACTTATTCGAAACATCATTCTTCAACAGACCGCAAACTGTCGGAGTTGAAGAACATTATCATCAAATATCTGCCTTCTGACGGGCTTCATAACAATCAGCTCACGGCCACGCTCTACGACATCTACAACTGTGAGGAGTGGCTCTTGGAGCATGCAGCGGTGGAGGAGCAGATCTTTATTCCGGCAGTGAGAGAGCTCGAAAGGAAGTCGAGGCAGAATGATGTGAGTGCGAAGATCAGTAATATTATCAGTAAGGCACCGACATCGGATGATGCGCTCAGTGACCGCGAGAAGGATGTCATTGTGGCGCTCGTGCAAGGTATGACGAACAAGGAGATTGCCGACCACCTTTATATCTCTATCAACACCGTCATCACGCACCGCCGCAATATCGCGAAGAAACTACAGATCCATTCTCCCGCCGGCCTCACGATCTATGCCATCGTCAACAATTTGGTGGATATCAGCAGTGTGAAGTTGTAAGATTGAAAAATTGAAAGAATGAAAAAATGAAAGGTCGGAAAAACCTTATTGCGACGTGCGACGTGCGACAATGCGACGTTTTTCGGCAGCAGTAGGGACAAAGTCGGTAAGCTCCAAACGAAAGGAATGCCCTCGGAGAGGGCAAACACGGTTAGCCCCAGGTGAGGAGCGCAGCGACGTGACCTGGGGCTTGAGGTGCAGCGGTGGTTTGTTGAAATCCGGCCTCGGAGAGGGCGAACCTTGGCGGGGGTGCTGGTTTTATAGGTTCGCCCTCTTCGAGGCCGACAGGTTAGGTTTACCCGCCCGATCCTAAACCCCAGGTTACGTCGCTGCGCTCCTCACTTGGGGCTAACCATGTTCAACCTCTTCGAGGTCGTTCCACTAATCAGCCCGAAAGATTGCAAGGTCGGAAAAACCTTATTGTGACGTGCGACGTGCGACAATGCGACAAATTACTTAGTGCAGTGGCCGGTTTTATACCGGCCACAACCCCGGATGGCCACCCCGGATGACCACGGATTATTGATTACATTTGCGGTGGGTGGCCGGTACAAGACCGGCCACTGCACTATCACCATTACAGGAAAGGTGCGAGGATGTGCGCGAACCAGCCACGGAACTTGTCGCCACGGGTACGCCACTGGTTCCACGACTCGGGAGTGAGCTTGAAGCAGTCCTTCTTCTGACTGTCGAAGAGGTTGGAGAGTTCGTCGGTCGTACACGGATCGATGATGACCGCATTCTCCTCATAGTCCCACGAGAGACTGCGCGAGTTGAGGTTGGCTGAGCCAACCGTGCAGAAACGGCCGTCGACCATGATAATCTTTGTGTGATGGAAGCCGGGCTTGTACATCCATACCGTGCAGCCGTGCTTCATCAGTTTATGCGCATTGTAGAAGCCGCAGTCGGGCGTCAAGGGTACATCGCTCTTCACGGAGAGCATGATTTCCACCTTTACGCCTCGCTTGGCGGCATCCTTCAAAGCCTTTTTTATCTTGTGGTTCAGCGTGAAGTAAGGGTTGATGATCTTGATGCTGTCCTTGGCATAGCGGATGGCATTGGTATAGAACTCGCGGATAATCTTGTTCGTCTTGTGTGGCTCACGGTTGATGATACCGACCATCTTGTGGCCTGCTGAGCCACAGACGTCAGGCTTTAGCCCCGTGAAATAATCGTCCTTACTTGCCTCACGGAAATATTTTGGTCCACGGATCTGCTGACCTGTCACCTTATTCCACATCTTCAGGAAGATACGCTGGAGCGTGTTCACCTCCGTACCTTGGATGCGGCAGTGCATGTCGTGCCAGGAACCCACTTGCTTTGTACCTTTGATATAATAGTCGGCCACGTTCATGCCGCCGGTGTAAGCGATCTGTCCGTCAATGACTACAATCTTACGGTGGTCGCGGCTCCAGATGTCGTCGAGCCAAGGGAAGCGGACAGGATTGAACTCATAGATCTCTATACCAGCCTCGCGGATGCGCCTTATATCCTGCTTGCGCATCGGCCGGTTGTTGGAAACGTTGCCAAAGCCATCAAAGAGAAGCCGGACCTCAACCCCCTGCTTTACTTTCTTGGCAAGGCGGGTGACGAGCTCGCGGTTGATGGAGTCGTTGCGGAAGTTGAAGTACTCCATGTGTATGGACGAGCGTGCCTCCTCGATGGCTTTGAAGAGGTCGTCGAACTTCTCCTGCCCATTCATCAGCAGCGTCACGCTGTTGTCGTGAGAGAACGTGACGCCACATTTCTCAAGGTGATGCACGATGAGGGAGTCGCTGGTCTGCGCTGGCGACAGGGTAGGGAGAAAGAGGAAAAAAAGAGCAAGTATTATCCTGGTGAAAATTTTCATGTGATTAATAATTACAGCATTGATGCCGCATAGCTGTCGACGATACCCATGAGGTGGTGGGCCTTGTCGCAGACGAGGACGGAGTGAATCTTATATTTGTGCATGATGCGCTGTATCTCCGAGACCTTCGTCGTGGGGAGGGCCATCTTCGGCTCACGTGTCATGATGTCGGCCACGGTATGATCGAAGAATTCGGCCTGCCAACGCTCCATGGCGCGGCGGATATCCCCATCGGTGATGATGCCGGCAACAGTGTTGTCAGGATTGAGGGACACACCAAGACCGAGCTTGCCACTCGACACCTCGATGATAGCCTTGCCGAGGTGCATGTCCTGCGGGATGATAGGCAGATCATCGGTGCGCATGACATCCTCTGCAGTTGTGAGCAGTCGTTTGCCGAGCTCACCACCCGGATGGAACTGCGCGAAGTCGCGCGGCTTGAAGTCACGCACCTGCATCAAGGCCACTGCCAAGGCGTCACCCATGGCGAGGGCTGCGGTGGTGGAACTTGTCGGAGCGAGGTTCAACGGGCAAGCCTCATGGTCTACGAAGACCTTCACGTGGACCGTGGAATATTTGGCAAGTAGCGACTCGGGGTTGCGGCTCATGCCGATGATGGGCACGTGCATGTGGAGGAGGATAGGGATGAAGCGGAGGAGTTCATCCGTCTGTCCGGAGTTGCTGATAGCTAATACCACATCCTCAGAGGTCATGGCACCGAGGTCGCCGTGGTAAGCGTCGAGGGGGTTGATGAAGAAAGCCGGAGTGCCGGTAGAGGCCAGCGTAGCGGCAATCTTCGCGCCGATGTTGCCGCTCTTTCCCACGCCGGTGACAATGACCTTGCCGTGGCAGTGATACATGAGCGACACAGCTTTCTCGAAATTCTCGTCAAGCTGTGGTATGAGATCGAGGATGGCTTGGGCTTCATCACGAAGACATTGCTCGCCATATGTGTTTGAGTGTTTCAATCTTTCCTCGGGAGTATTCTTTTCTGACATTGTTGTGTTGTTGAAGGTTGTGGATGGTGGCCTAAAGGCCACTAAATATTGCCGCCCTAAAGGGCGATGCACAGAACTCGGTGGACAATATTATCGATAAGACGCGGTACAGCCGTTAGCCCATGAGATGCTGCATGGTAGCTTATCCGATGAGCTGTTTGATGAGTGGCTCGAGCTTGTTGAGCTCTAACATGTTGGCGGCATCGGAGAGGCCTTTGTCGGGGTCGGGATGCACCTCGAAGAAGTAGCCCGTGGCTCCGAAAGCCTTCGCTGCCAGTGCCATGGCAGGAACGAAACGGCGGTCACCGACTGTTTTGCCGTCGCCGGCCGAGGGGCGCTGCACACTGTGGGTACAGTCCATGATGACCGTCGGGGCTATCTCTTTCATGTCGGGGATATTGCGGAAGTCGACGACGAGGTTATTGTAGCCAAAGCAGTTGCCGCGCTCTGTGAGCCACACCTCGTGGGCGCCACTGTCCATGGCTTTCTCGAAAGGATAGCGCATGTCCTTGCCCGAGAGGAACTGTGCTTTCTTGATGTTCACGATCTTTCCCGTCTTGGCGGCAGCCACGAGCAGGTCGGTCTGGCGGCAGAGGAAAGCCGGTATCTGGAGGATGTCCACGACCTCGCCGGCGGGTGCAGCCTGCCATGCCTCGTGGATATCCGTGGTGAGACGCAGTCCGTATTTTGCTTTCACGTCGGCAAGCATTTGCAGGCCTTTGTCGATGCCTGGACCCCGGAAAGAGTGGAGACTCGTACGGTTGGCCTTGTCGAAGCTGGCCTTGAAGATGATGTCGGTGCCGAGCTCGCGGTTGATGCGGACGAGCTCCTGAGCGACGGTGTCCAAGAGTTCAGCCGATTCAATGACGCAAGGTCCGGCAATGAGTTTTATTGTGTTGTCTGACATATTCATTTTCTTTTATAGTTTTCTTCGCTGCTTAATGGTTGCTATGGTCCCCGAAGGGGGCCAATTTGGTTAGCCCCAGGTGAGGAGCGTAGCGACGTAACCTGGGGTTGAGTGTGCAGTGTTTGCCCGTTGAAATCCGGCCTCGAAGAGGGCGAACCTTGGCGGGGTGCTGTTTTTATAGGTTCGCCCTCTTCGAGGACGACCGTTCAGGTCGTCTGCGCCGATTCTAACCCCAGGTTACGTCGCTACGCTCCTCACCTGGGGCTAACCATGTGGCACCTCTCCGAGGTGCTGATACCGCCCCAAGGGTGTTCACTTGCCCTTGATTATTTTTTCTGCTTCCTCCTCCGAATCGGCATGCTGTATCTGCGGCGCATCGGGACGGACCATGTGCGCCGTATCAGAGACGATATGGATGTCACGCTGCGGATAAGGAATCTCTATCTGCTTAGCATTGAGCGCATTGTATACCGCCTCCATAATGTCGCCCTCTGCGTAGATCTGCTTGCGCGAGTCGACCCATGCAAGGATCTTGAAGTCGATGGAGTTGTCGCCGAAGCCCGTGAAGACCGTCTTGATATATTTGATATAATTTGACTTATTGAGCTTTGCCACAGCACCGTCGATGGTCTGCTTCACCTCGGGCACCTTCGAGCCGTAAGCCACGCCCACTGGGATGATGGAGAGCACGTTGCCGTGGTTGCGCGTCAGGTTCTTATAGTTTTTCGAGAAGAGCTGCGAGTTCTGGAAGGCGATGATGGAGCCATCGAGCGCCTCGATCGTCGTAGAAGTATAACTGATGTTGCTCACTGTACCTTTGGTGCCATCGATGGAGATGTAGTCACCGACCTTGATACGTCCGGCCATGAGGGAGATGCCATAATAGAGGTTCTCGAGGATATCCTTCATAGCGAAACCGATACCGGTAGAGAGACCGGC
Source organism: uncultured Prevotellaceae bacterium (assembly GCA_902792635.1). Taxonomy (GTDB): domain Bacteria; phylum Bacteroidota; class Bacteroidia; order Bacteroidales; family Bacteroidaceae; genus Prevotella. Next base: position 22,875 of record CADBAG010000023.1, read on the forward strand.
AGAGATAGCCACGAGCCACGAGTTGTCGATGCGGAAGATCATGAGCGTGATGAGTAGCCATGCACCCCAGATGACGACTTGGATGAGGTTGCGCCAGATAGCCGTTCGGCTCTCCACATTCTGCACCACCATCTTGCGGTTCTCTGCCTTCGCCTTACGCTCCTCGCGCTTCATGAGCTGATAGTGGAGGGTATGGAGGGAGACGTGGTTGACATATTTGGCAATGAAGAAGAGGGTGGCAGCCTGCACGGCGCGCATGATGCTGAACGTTAGTTTCGTTGAGTGGACGAGCGGCCGGTTAAAGAACTGCAGCGAGGTGTCGCTGAGGTTGAACACGTCGGCTGCCCAATAGATACTGATCAGGATGGACAGTGTGCCCAAGATGGGCAGCACGGCGGTATAGAAGAGCCTAAAGAGCCAGGTACGGCTCACGGGCGTGTCGTCGTCAAAATATTTGCGCTTGGGGTTGCGGCCGTATTGGCGCATCAGGTCAGAGACACAGGTGATGGTCAGGATACACGTGAGCTGCATGGTCCACCAGATGAGCATCTCAACGGAGAAGAGCGTGTAGCCGCTCATTGAGGCGATGTCGCTGGCAATGAAGACGAAGAACGACACCCAGGCATAGAACGCGTCTGACGAGGGCAGCGCCTTGGCGTTGCCGCGCAGCGTGAACCACTGCCACACCGTTGCTGCGAGGAGGATGGGCGGCATGATGAGGTCCGTCAGGTCGTTGGGGATGAGGATGATACGGAAGAAGATGACGATGAAGCACATGGCCATGATCGGCGAGTAGATCTTGAATCCACTGCGTATCTGCGTGCCATTGAGCCGGATGAGGAGCGAGAGGAGGATGACGGCCATCAGCCAGGCATACTCCACGAGCAGTCCGGAAGCCATCGAGAGGAAGTTCTGTGCGATGGTCGCCTTGATGATGCCGAGCACAGCGGCGAAGGTCGTCACAGTTGCTGAAAGGATGATGCAGAGGCGCTTGGCCTTGAAATCCTCCTTGGCTTTCTCACCACTGTCGGAGCCGAAGAGCCAGTGGATGATAAAGTCGGCCTTATTCTTTTTCATGAGCCGTGTCACGATGAAGCCGATGACGAAGTAGGAGACGGCTGCTGCGATGAGTCCGTAGAAGATGATGATGGCGAGCAGGACGAGGATGATACGGCTGTCCCAGTCGGACCGGAACTGGTTGACGGGCTTGTACTTCTCCACCACGTTCTGTGAGGTCTGCCTCACTTGTTGGCGCAGATTCTTCAGCATGGAGAAGAAGTTGGTGCCATCATTGGAGAAGATGCTTGACTGGATCTCGGCATAACGGTGGTTGGCATAGTCGTTCAAGGCCTTCAGCCGTGCGTCGGTACGGCGGTATATCTCGATGTACTGCTGGTTCTGCTGCTTGTTGTAGTTGAGCCTGTGGCGGATGTCAACGGCGAGTGTCAGGCAGACGTTGCGGTCAATCTGCTCCTGGGGTGTCAGCGCGCCCGTGTACATCGTGCTGAGGTCGGTTATCAGACTGTCGTAGCGCGCGATCTCCGTGTTGGCCTCATTGACATATTCGCGGAAAGGACCTACCGTCTGACGGAAGTCGCGGTACTGCTCCGTGGCCTCGTGGCAGGCATAGGTGAGGTCGAAGACGTTGCCGCTCTTCTGGGAGTAGAGCATGATGGCGTTCTGCTGACTGCGCTGCATGTTGCTAATGAGGTTGAGCATCACCTGCTGCTGTTTCTCTTTTTCTCCACCCGACTGCCGCTCGAGCTTGTTGTGATAATGGGTGAGCTCTATGCGGAGCATCTTGAGCGTTCCGCCGATGTTGCGCTCCTTGAGGACGGCATGGGAGGGCAAGACGAAGAACAGGGCGAGAAGGATGGTGATGACAATAGACCTGCGCATATGTTCGTGAATTTCTCTATTATAATATAAGTTTTATATGATGCAAAGTTACAAACTATCTCTCAAAGCACCAAACGTTTCGGAGGTAGAGCGTGGAGGAATGATGTTAAAAAAATAATTGTAATGCTACAAGATAATTAATAATCGTGTGCTACACGTTGCAATAATTCAAAATAATGTAGTTAATTCCTTTGGTCGTTTCAGAAGTTCTACGTACCTTTGTACTTGTTATGGAAAGCAAAGAAAATAAAGATATTAAGCCCGCTGATCAGAGCGATACACAAAGACAAAACCCCTTCATGGAGCCTTACGGTACGCTCCATGACACGGTGCCGTTCAGCAAGATTCAGTTTGAGGATTTTGAGCCGGCATTCCTCGAAGGTATACGCCGCGACGACGAGGCGATCGCCAAAATCGTAGACAATCCTGAGGAGCCCACCTTTGACAATACCATTGCGTGGATAGACGACTCAAAGGGCGAGCACTATTACGACCTGCTCGACCGCGTGTCGAACGTGTTCTCCTGCCTGATGAGCGCCAACACCAATCCGAAGATGGAGGCCTTGGCACAGAAGCTCAGTCCGATTCTGACCAAGCACGAGAACGACGTGATACTCAACCCAAAGCTCTTTGCGCGTGTCAAGGCGGTGCACGACCATCACCGCGAGCTGACGCCGGAGGAGCAGATGCTGCTCGACAAGGAATATGACGGATTCGTGCGCAGCGGTGCGCTGCTCGACGAGGCGGGGAAGGACAAACTGCGGAAGCTGACCGAGGAGGCCTCGGTGCTCTCGCTGAAGTTCTCGCAGAACCTGCTGAAGGAGAACAAGGCCTTCACGCTGCACATCACCGACAAGGCGCAGCTCGACGGACTGCCCGAGACGGCCATCGATGCCGCTGCCCAGGCTGCCAAGGACCGCAAGCTCGAGGGATGGGTGTTCACCCTCGACTATCCGAGCTACTCGCCGTTCATGACTTACTCCACGCAGCGCGACCTCCGCAAGCAGCTCTACATGGCGCGCAGCACGGAGTGTACGCACGACAACGATGCCAACAATCTCGACATCTGCAAGAAGATCGTGAACCTGCGCCGCGAGATAGCGCAGCTCCTTGGCTATGATACGTTTGCCGACTATGTGCTCAAGCACCGCATGGCAAGCAATGTCAAGAATGTCTACAAACTGCTCTACGACCTCATCGATGCCTACAAGCCGACGGCTCTTAAAGAGGTGAAGGCCATTGAGGACGAGGCGAAGAAGATTGAAGGCAGCGACTTTGAGCTGGAGCCCTGGGACTTCTCCTATTATTCGCATAAGCTGCAGATGGAGAAATACAACCTCGACGCAGAGATGCTTCGTCCTTATTTCCAGCTCGACAATGTTATTAAAGGTGTCTTTGGACTGGCCAACAAGCTCTATGGCATCACGTTCAAGGAGAACAAGGATATCCAGGTCTATCATCCGGACGTGAAGGCTTATGAGGTCTTCGACAAGGACGGCAGTTACCTCGCCGTGTTCTACGCCGACTTCTATCCGCGCGAGGGCAAGCAGGACGGTGCGTGGATGACGGAGTTCCAGGGCCAGTGGATCACGAAGAAAGGCAAGAATGTGCGGCCGCATGTCAGTGTGGTGACCAACTTCACGAAGCCGACGGCCACGAAGCCGGCCCTGCTGACGCTCGGTGAGGTGGAGACCTTCCTCCATGAGTTCGGCCATTCGCTTCATGGCATGTTCGCCAACACGCGCTTCGAGAGTCTCTCGGGCACGAATGTATGGTGGGACTTTGTGGAGATGCCGTCACAGTTCATGGAGAACTACGCTGTGGAGCCGGAGTTTCTTCACACCTTCGCTTTCCATTACAAGACCGGTGAGCCTATTCCCGACGAGCTCATCAAGCGCATCCAGAAGAGCCGCAACTACAATGTGGCCTACGCCTGCATGCGACAGGTGAGCTTCGGACTGCTCGACATGGCTTACTACACTCAGCAGAAACCATTCACACAAGATATCATCCCCTTTGAGAAGAACGCGTGGAAAGACGCTATCATCACAAAGCAACTGCCCAACACCTGCATGACGGTGCAATTCTCGCACATCATGGCGGGCGGCTATGCGGCAGGCTACTACAGTTACAAGTGGGCTGAGGTGCTCGATGCCGATGCCTTCTCCGTGTTCAAGAAAGAGGGAATCTTCAACCGTGCTACGGCTCAGCGCTTCCGCGACTGCATCCTCTCCAAGGGTGGCACGGAGCATCCCATGACGCTCTACAAGCGCTTCCGCGGTGGGGAGCCGACGATTGATGCGTTGTTGGAGAGAAACGGAATTAAAAAATAAAGACAATGAAGGACGAGGAAGAGACAGAAAAGCAGCGGCTGCTCGACAACCGCTATCTGCGCATGGCGCATATATGGTCGGAAAACTCCTACTGCAAGCGGCGCAAGGTCGGAGCCTTGGTCGTGAAGGACAAGACCATCATCAGCGACGGCTACAACGGCACGCCGAGCGGCTTCGAGAATGTCTGTGAGGACGAGAACAACGTCACCAAGCCTTATGTGCTCCATGCCGAGGCCAACGCCATCACGAAGCTCGCACGCAGTACGAACAGCGGTGAGGGTGCCACGCTCTATGTCACTGCCTCTCCTTGTATCGAATGTGCCAAGCTCATCATCCAGGCAGGCATCAAGCGTGTGGTCTATGGTGAGAAATACCGCCTCGACGATGGCCTCCGACTCTTGCAGCGGGCCGGCATAGAGACCGTGTATTGTGGACCGGAAGAATAACAAGACAATGAAGAAAGAAAACAAATATCGTTTCATGCCACTCTGGATGGCCCTTTGCATGATACTCGGTATCATGATCGGGTCGTTCTATGCCAACCATTTCTCGGGCAACAGGCTGACGATCATCAATAATGGCTCGAACAGGCTCAACAACCTCCTGCGTATCATTGATGACCAGTATGTCGACCCCGTGAACATCGACTCGCTGGTGGACAAGGCTATCCCGACCATTCTGTCAGAGCTTGATCCGCACTCCGTCTATATCCCGGCTAAGGACGCACAGGCAGCGGCCGATGATCTCAACGGCAGCTTCTCGGGTGTGGGCATTGAGTTCACAATCCGTCAGGACACCATCCATGTGCAGAACGTCATCAAGAATGGGCCGGCAGAGAAAGCTGGCATCATTGCGGGAGATAAGATCGTGTATGTCGACGGAAAGAAGTTCGTCGGCAAGCAGGTGACGAACGATGAAGCCATGCATCGTCTCAAAGGTCCTTCGGGCTCCAAGGTCAAGATCGGCGTGGTGCGCTATGGACACAAGGGCATCATCACCTATACCGTGACGCGTGCGGAGATTCCCACGAAGACCATCACGGCTACCTATATGCTCGACGACAACACGGGATATATTAAGGTGAAGAACTTCGGTGAGAAGACATATCCCGAGCTTCTTGTGGCTCTCGCCAACCTCCAGCAGCAAGGCTTCAAGAACCTCGTCATCGACCTGCGCGACAACCCCGGCGGTTATCTCCAGAGTGCCGTGCAGATGGCCAACGAGTTCCTCCCTGCCAAGCGGCTCATCGTCTACACGCAGGGCCGTAAGTCACCGCGTCAGAACTATGTCTCTGATGGCCATGGCGCTTATCAGAACATCCCGCTCGTGGTTCTTATCAATGAGGGTACAGCTTCTGCAGCTGAGATCTTTACGGGTGCCATGCAGGACAATGACCGTGCTACGGTCATCGGCCGCCGCTCCTTCGGCAAGGGCCTCGTGCAGCAGCAGATCCCGTTCTCCGACGGCTCACTGATCCGTCTGACGATAGCCCGCTACTACACGCCTTCGGGACGTTGCATCCAGAAGCCTTATGTCGATGGCGATGATGAGGACTATGCACAGGATCTCATTGAGCGCTACGAGCATGGCGAGTACTTCTCGCGTGACAGCATCAAGCATACGGGCCCGGCTTATCACACGAGTATCGGTCGCGTGGTCTACGGAGGCGGTGGCATCACACCAGATATCTTCGTGCCCGAGGATACCATCGGTATGACCTCTTATTATAAGGAGGCAGCAATGAGTGGACTGATTCTGCAGTTTGCCTTCACCTACACGGACAACAACCGTCAGAAGATGAAGGACTTCAAGGAGATGTTGCAGCTCGCCGGTTACCTCAAGGGCCAGAACACCGTGGGGCAGTTTGTCGACTATGCCGACAAGCATGGCTTGCAGCGTCGTAACCTCCTTATCAGAAAGAGCCACTCCCTCTTGGAGAAATATATCAACGGGAGAATCATTTACAACATGCTTGATGAACAGGCACTTGACGAATATCTCAACCAGGGCGATCCCGATGTCGAGACAGCACTGAGCGTGTTCGCCCGAAATGCGGCATTCCCGAAGAAGCCTGTCAAGAAAGTAAAAAGAAGATAACAAAGGTACATGGACAAACAGACACTGAGAAATCTGATAAAAGAGCGTAAGCAACAGTTCAGCTACGACGAGCTTATCGTCCAGACGTATGACGTGATGCAGCGTTTGGAGGAAAACACTACTTTCCGATTCGCCCATACGGTCCTTCTTTATTACAGTATGGACGATGAGGTGAACACCCACGGACTTTTCAATGCCATGTGGCATAATCATAGACGTGTGCTGCTGCCCCGTGTCAGAGATGACCGGAACTTGGATGTGGTACTTCTGCCCGAGTATGACGGCCTTCGTCCGGAGAAGACTTATATCCATCCGCAAGGCAAATACCAGATCATGGAGCCCGATGGCGACCCCTTCACCGACTTTAACTCCATTGATGTTGCGCTCATTCCCGGTATGGCTTTCACGCAGGATGGCAAGCGGCTCGGGCGGGGCAAGGGCTATTACGACCGGTTGCTTGCTCAGATGCCTTCCGTCTATAAGATCGGTATCTGCTTCCCCTTCCAGTTATTGAAAGACATCCCGACAGATGAGAATGACATTCTGATGGATGAGGTGATTTATTAGAGAAATACTTATACGAAACATATTACATAATGGATCTGAATTTATTGACTGCAGAGGAGGCGACTCTTCTGCACGATAAGATAGCGAATGCCCAGCATATCGTTATTGTGGGGCATTCGCGCCCTGATGGTGATGCCATCGGCTCATGTCTGTCATGGGCTACCTATCTCTCTGAAGAGTTTGGCAAGGAAGCGGCAGTTGTCGTGCCCAATGCCTTTCCCGATTTCCTTCATTGGCTGCCGGGAAGAGAGACGATTGTCCGATACGACAAGCATCCGGAAGAGGTAAAACGACTGTTCGCCGAGTCGGACCTTGTTTTCTGCTGCGACTTCAACCTCTATTCGCGTGTAGATGATATGGAAGAGGTGTTGAAGAATGCCAAAGGCGAGTTTGTCATGATTGACCATCACCTCGGTTATGACATCGATACCGTGGTGCGGGCTTCGTTCCCCGACCTCAGTTCGACGTGTGAGATCGTCTTCCGCATCGTGTGGCAGATGGGTGGCTTTGACAAGCTCTCGAAGAAGTTTGCCATCTGCGACTATTGCGGCATGATGACGGACACGGGAGGCTTCACGTTTGCTTCTACCCGTCCGGAGATCTTCTTCATCATCTGCCAGTTGCTCACCAAGGGCATCGACAAGGACAAGATCTACCGCAATGTGTTCAACAACTATTCATCGTGGGCCATCCGTCTGCGCGGGTACCTCATGGCTCAGAAGCTCAATGTCTTCGATGACCTCCATGCCAGCTACTACACGCTGACGCGTGAGGATATGAAGAACTTCCATTATATGCGCGGCGATGCCGAGGGATTGGTCAACGTGCCGCTGCAGATCAAAGGCATGAAGTGCAGTGTCTCTCTGCGTGAGGATGACCGCATCGACAACCGCATATGGGTGAGCCTGCGCTCTGTCGACGACTTCTCCGTGGAGGACATGGCCAAGCGCTTCTACAATGGTGGTGGTCATTTCAATGCCAGTGGTGGCAAGCTCGACTGCACGATGGACGAGGCTGTGGCCATCACGAAGAAAGCCTTCGAATATTACGCAGGAAAATTGAAAGGATGAAAAAATGAAAGAATGAAAAAATGAAAGAATGAAATAATGAAAAAATGGAAAAATGAAAAATTGAAAACGTCGCATTGTCACACGTCGCACGTCACAATAAGGTTTTTCCGACCTTTCATTATTTCATTATTTCAATATTTCATTATTCCATTTTTTCAATTTTAAGGTGATGATCGGCACCATCATCTCTTCCATAGAGATACCCCCGTGCTGGAAGGTGTCTTTGTAGTACGACACATAATAGTTGTAGTTGTTCGGGTAGGCAAAGAAACTGTTGCCCGTGGCGAAGACATACGACGTACTGATGTTCGGCGAGGGGAGGAACGCCTTGTGGGGCTCTTTGATCGTAAACACATCCTTTGCGCTGTAGGCAAGGTTCTTACCGAGCTTATAGCGCAAATTTGTATTTGTATTGCGGTCTCCGACAATCTTCACCGGTTTATTACAGCGGATGGAGCCGTGGTCCGTGGTCAGCACAATGGTGTAATCGCTCTCAGCCAAGCGTTTGAAGAGGTCGGCGATGACAGAGTGGCGCAGCCAGGAGAGCGTGATGGAGCGGTAGGCACTCTCGTTGTTGGCGAGCTCCCGTACCATCTTCGACTCGGTGCGGGCGTGGGAGAGCATGTCGATGAAGTTGACGACAACAACATTGAGGTCGTTGTCCTTCAGCGAGTTGTATTGTTGCAGTAGTTTAGCAGCAGCTTCCGAGTCGTTGATCTTGTTGTAACTGAACTTGTCGTGCCGGCGGTACCGCTCTATCTGTGTCTTGATCAGTGGGGCTTCATTGAGGTTCTTTCCTTCCTCCTCATCCTCGTCGACCCACAAGTCGGGGAACATCTTAGCGATGCTCTCGGGCATGAGACCTGAGAAGATGGCGTTGCGCGCATATTGTGTGGCGGTCGGCAGGATGCTCATGTACATGTCGTCCTCAATGTCAAACATGTTGCCAATCTCGTTGGCGAGCATCAGCCACTGGTCCCACCGGAAATTGTCGATGACGATCAGGAACACCTTCTCACCCTTGTCGATGAGTGGGAAAATCTTTGTCTTGAAGATGTCGGGACTCATGAGCGGACATGACTGTTGCTGTGAGCCTCTTCCACTGTAGCGTGCGCGGATAGCGTCCATCCAGTCCATGTAGTTGTTCTTGATATATTTGGCGAAGGCGTTGTTGGCCTCCTCCTTCTGCATGGCGAGCATGTCCATCATGCCGCTCTCCGCCTGTCCGAGCTCCACCTCCCAGCGGGTGAGGGTGCGGTAGACCTGCATCCAGTCGTTCCAGTCCTTGCATTCGTCGATCTGCATGGCAATCTTCTGATAGTCGCTGCGGTAGGAGTTTTGCGTCACCTCAGTCACGATCTCTTTCTTGTGGATATTCTTCTTCAGAGACAGCAGGATCTGACTGGGGTTGACGGGCTTGATGAGGTAGTCGGCGATCTGTGAGCCGATGGCCTGGTCCATGATGTTCTCTTCCTCACTCTTCGTCACCATGACGACGGGAGTCTGCGGCTGGATCTCTTTGATCCGCTGCAGCGTCTCCAGTCCTGTCAGACCCGGCATCATCTCGTCGAGCATGATGAGGTCGAACGATTGTTTACGACATTCCTCGATGGCATCGGTACCGTTTGTTACCGCTGTCACCTCATATCCTTTCCGTTGCATGAAGATGATGTGACCTTTCAGAAGGTCGATCTCGTCATCTGCCCAAAGTATCTTTCCGTTGGTCATAATTAATAGTTTATAAGAAGCCCCTCCAAGCCGAAGCCCCTCCAAGCCTCCCCGAAGGGGAGGGTGTTGAAATGCAAAAGAGCCTTACCTCGAGTAGGGTGATGCTTATAGTTCTGTGCGTCGCCCTTTGGGGCGATGGTACCGCCGTTATTTGTCGCATTGTCACACGTCGCGCGTCACAATAAGGTTTTTTCGACCCCCGAATCGTAGGCATTTCGACCCAGTGCACCGCTAAAACCCGTCGAGATCGTAGTCCTCACTCTCGATGTCGAACGTCTGCTTCTTCGGAGTAGGAACAGGCTTCTTCGGAGCAGGTGACGGCTTCTTTGGAGTGGTCGTCGGCTTCTTGGGTGTAGGCACGGGTTTCTTTTGAGCAGGAGCAGTTGTCGGCTTCTTCGGAGCAGGCGTCGGCGTCGGCTTCTGCTGGGGCTGTGTGTTATCTATTATTGTTGTTGTCTTCTTGTCCTCTGTGCTCTTTGCGGGCTCTTCCATCGGCACGATGACCCCGCCTTGTGTTGCGGCTTTCGACTCCTCCATGGGCACTGTCACCCCGCCTTGCTGAGTGGCTTTTGGCTCCTCCATCGGAATGACCAGGCCGCCTTGTGGCTGTGTCTCTTCCTCTGAAGGCTGTTGGTTCTCCTCGTCTTCCTGCGGCTCCGTCACGATATCCTCGGGGTTGTTGAGCAGCTGGATCGTTGACGGCTTGATGGGCGCAAAGTGGATGTCATAGAACTTCTTATAGTCGTCATAGCTGTAAGCCACACCGATGAGCGGCAGGTTCTCCACGCTGATGATGAACGGACGGGCTTTGCCCATGAGCCGGAGGATCTGCGGCTGGGAGAGCAGACTGTGCGAATATTCCAATGCCTCGTCGTAACTGCGGAAGCCTGAGACGCGCATGCGATGGAGATAATCGTCATTGTCGATTGCAATATCGAAGTCGCGGACGAGATAACTCGTGAAGTTGAACTTTGCCACTTGATAAAGCAGTTTGTTCTCATTCACCGAGTCGGGCTGATAGACAAGCATGAAGTCGAACTGCGTGTTGCGCTCGGCACTCAATGGCTTCGTCTTGAGTTGCGCACTGTCGCTCAGCACCTCACTCCTTCGTGCCCATACATCTCCAATGTCAAAGTGGGCACCGTGCAGTCGTTTGCCACTCTTCACTCCATTGATGATCATGCCCGCAATCTTCGAGACCTCACTTTCCGGGTATTTCTCCACGAGCGTGTTGAGATCCTTCATACATTGCTCGCTGTCGCCTTCATTGAGTTTTCCGAGTGCCCCTATAAACAGGAACTTATCGCGGTTGGCTCCTTGTGGGAAGCGCGTCTCTGAGATCTGGACATTGGCATCTACTACCTGATATTTGTCTGCCTTGAAGGCATCGTAGGTGGCGGCATAGAGCGAGTCCTCCATGTGCACGCCGTAGCGCGCATTGATGACATAGTTAGGATCGGAGAGCAGTGTCGTCCACTGACTCTTCGGATATTCAGCCTTCAGACTGTCCACAAAGGTCTCAGCCAATGCACGCTGTCCTTTCCGTGAATAGAGCAGGAACAGATGGTAGAACGCATCGTCTTTGTGCTCGTAGCCCGGATACTGACGGACGAGCCTTGTCAGGGCTTTCTCGCTCAGGTCGAGGTTGTCGAGCTTATCCTTGAAGATGACACCACTGTGATAGAGCGCATCGGAGAGGGTGTCGTTGCTCGCCTTGAGCTGCTCTGCTTTGAACGGGATCTGTGCAAGATAGAACTCACGCTTGTGAGGGTCTGACTCGGGCGTCAACTGCTTCTGGACAGAGTCGGCATGTGCTTGGGCATTGAACACGGAGTCGCGCTGCTCATCGCTCATGTCCGCTAAACTGTTGTTGTCCTGCGTCTTGACAACACTCTTGTTGATGCGCTGCCAGTTATCCACATTCTCGCGCTTGCCCCACAGTTTCTGGAACTGCTGCTTACCCTTGCTTACAGCCGTCTGACTGTAGAAGTACCATTCTTGGGTGTTGGAGATGGAAGGCGTTGATGGCTTGTTCCTCGAATTATTATTACGCGAACCTTCAGAACCATTGTCACCCTTCTGCTGTGCTTGCTGGGCTTCTTGCTCTTCCTGCGCTTTCTTGGCCTCTTTCTCTTTCTTCTTGAGCGCCTCTATCGTGCGGTCGATGGCGGCATTGCGATGCGCTTCATCCATCTTGGCCAGGCTCTGCAGTGAGTCTTGCAGATGGATGGCATCAGTGTAAGGCACGAGCTCGTCGAGCACCTTTGAGCGGTCGCTGAGCTGTTCATATTGCTTGTTGTCCTTGTCTACCATGCCGAGCGCTGCATTGTAGATACGCTGGGCATCGGAGTAGCGCTCAATGTCCCAATAGAGATTGCCGAGCTTCAGCAGTAAGGCGCCATGCTCCACGCCGGTTCGCGTGGCTTTCTCATGACCTTTCTCATAGTTAGCAATGGCGTGCAGTGTGTCTTTTCGAGCTAAATAGATGTTGCCAATGGCATAATAAACCTGGTCGAGATATTCCTTGTCCTTGTCCGACCGTGCCATGCGACGTAGCTTGGAGATCATGCGGTCCGACTTTGTGGCTGCCATGACTTCAGTGCGGGCAATGCGTGCATTAAACTCTAACTCATAGGGCGGGTTCAAGCCAATGACCTTACTGTAAGCGCGATAGGCCTCGTTGTTTAAACCAGCAAGTGAACAGATCTGCCCCATAAGAAACCACTCGCGGGCCTTCTGCTTCTTGCGCATCTCGTGTTTGATGGTAGCCCGCAGGAAAGGGATCGCCGCTTTATAGTCTTTTGTGAGCAGGTAATAGTCGGCAAGCGTGTTGTCCCAGTCCTTGCGCGCTTGCCAGGGAATGGAGTCGCGTCGGTTGTTGCGGATGATGTCTTCCGCATCATAAGCCTGCCCGTTTTCGATATAGCTCTTGGCAAGCCATGCTTGCGCCTTGGAGTAGATGGCGGGCTGGGTGCGGTATAGCATGCTCATGTAAGCGAAGGTGGAGATAGCATCGTCGAAGGCGCCCTTATGAAACTGGGAGCGCCCCATGAGCATCCATGCTTTCCAGATAAACGGGTTATACTCGCGGCGGGAGAGCCATTCGCGGTCACGGTCGGTCTTCCTTCTATTGGAGTTCCATTCGGGCCGTGCCTTGATGCTATGCTGGTCAATGGCTTTCTCAGCCTTGAGGATGGCTCGCTCAAAGTTCGACTTGCCAAGGTCGCGGCTGTTCTTGTTGCCTACCGTGTAGAGCGGGATGATATCGGTGTAGTTGTCCTGATTGCCCGTCTCTTTCTCCAATGAGCCGTCGATATATGCCACCGTACCATTATAATAGGTGTTGTATCGCGCGTTGAAGGCATGCCACCACCTTGTGGCGGCCGTGTTCTTAGCCGTCGAGCACCCTGCCGCTACAATAATGATCATCGCAGCGGAGAGGGAGAAAAGAAATATCTTATGAAGTGGCGAGCGAGAAATATTCATCCTTTATTCCATCTGGCATATTGATTTCCCGAAGAATCAGACTGCGGTTCCATGCCTTCACTTCCTCGGGGCGCAGCGTCTCCAATATTTCAGCAAACTGTGCCGTCTCCTCTTCATTGTAACTGTCAGAGGCTTTGCCCTTATAGGCATCGAGCTCCTCATCGTCGAAATATTCGATGGGCTCTGTGGCGGCCTTGAGCATACACTCCTGTTCGCACATCTTGTTGTCAGGCGTACAGTGCGTGCAGTCGCCCTCACCAATGACGATCTCCTGGCTCTCTCCCCGCTTATGGGAACGATAGCCGAGAAAGGCGCAGAAGAGACCGAGGACAACGAGAGAAAGAACTAAGTATATCATATTATTATTCTCAGATCTTATTGATCATTATTATTTTCAGATGTTGTTGATTGTGAAACTTGCTTTGCGCAGGTCCTTCCAGAAATCGGGGTATGACTTCGACACCACTTCGGGGTTATTGATTCTCAGTCGTGGGAACTTCACTGCCAATGGAGCAAGCGCCATGGCCATGCGGTGATCCTCATAAGTGTCGATGGGCTCCATTGTCGGTTCACAGGTGGATCCATCCCACAGCAGTTCCTCATTGTTGATGATCTGAAGAAGGAATCCGAGCTTGCGCAGTTCTTTCTGCAAGGCCACGAGTCGGTCCGTCTCTTTGATGCGCAGACTGGCAAGACCCGTGAAGTGGAAGGTTACACCGAGACCGCAGCAGGTCGCAACAACAGTCTGAGCCAAGTCGGGACAGTTGAGAAAGTCGTAGCTTAGTTGTGCCACGGAGTCGAGATGGCGCGTCAGTCGCACCGTCGTTGGCTTCCCGGTGTGGGGCTCGTCGAACGTTGTCTTCACGCCGAGCAGTGAGAAGATATATTTGACCACGGAGTCGCCCTGACGTGAACTGTCTTCCAGTCCACGCAGTGCTACATGAGCCTCACTGATGGGGTAGAGGGATGCCATCTCGTACCAATAAGAGCTGGCACTCCAGTCGTTCTCAATAAGATAAGGTGCATCACTGTAAGGCTTGGGCTGCACCTCGATCGTGTCAGGACTTGTCCAGTCGACCTCTGCACCGAAGCCGTGCATGACATGGATTGTTAAGTCGATATACGGCCGCGATACGATCTCTCCCGTCAGATGCAGCGATAAGCCCAACTTCATGGCGGGACCGATGAGCAGCAGAGCAGAGATAAACTGTGAACTGACGTTTCCCGGAATCTCTAATTTCCCACCAAGCAGTTCGTGTCCTTGGATGTGGAGTGGGGGGAAGCCCTCTTTCTCCACATAATCAATGTCAGCTCCGAGCATGCGCAGCGCATCGACAAGCACACCGATAGGACGGTGCCGCATGCGTTCTGAGCCGGTGATCGTGTGTTCACCCTCCGTCACGGCAAGGTAAGCCGTCATGAAGCGCATGGCCGTGCCCGCTGCGCCCACATCGATGGTCTCCGGCATGTCGCGCAGCGCATTGATGACAGCGCGTGTGTCATCGCAGTCGGAGAGGTTCTCCGGAAGTTGACTGCCACCACTGAGCGCATGGATGATGAGCGCGCGGTTGCTGATGCTCTTCGATGCAGGGAGGTTGATGTCTGCCGTTAAAGTATCTGGGGCAGTAATCTCATATGTTGTCATGATTTTCTTCATTAAAATATTCTGTATTCAAGCTGTCTGTCTTGGACATGCAAATTTACGAAATATGTATATAAAACGTGAGTCGTCACCTTATTATTATGCTTAAATATAGCAAACGAATAAAAAAGTCGTCAGATTATTTGGTCATGTCAAAAAATCGCAGTACCTTTGCACTCGCAATTAAGGAACGGGATTTAGCGCAGTTGGTAGCGCACACGTCTGGGGGGCGCGAGGTCGCTGGTTCGAGTCCAGTAATCCCGACCTAAGAAGAGCGGTAAGAACGAAAGTTCTTACCGCTCTTTGCGTATTTGCTGACACGTGCCGGCCGGTTGGCTGACACGTGCCGGCCGGTTGGCTGACACGTGCCGAACAGTTTGCTGACACGTGCCGAACAGTTTGCTGACACGTGCCGAACGATTCGAACTGTACGGTTGAAATTTGGGATTCTGATAATGGCAATAGAGAGTAGCCAAGTTGACGTTGAATGCCCTCGAAGAGGGCAAACATGGTTAGCCC
>CADBAG010000024.1 GCA_902792635.1 uncultured Prevotellaceae bacterium
AAAAATGAATAACGAATTATCAACTTGGCTAAGGGATAGCAGAATCAGCATTAAGCTTGCAGCTTAAAATTCTGTCATATCCACCCGTACAGGTCGAAATATTTTTGAATTTCGCTGATTTTTAAACATACAAACTACTCAAAATGGAAGTGATAGTCACCCTTGTCCGGCTCGTCTATCACGATATTTCCTGTATCTGGCTGAAACTTGAAGTTGCGGATGCTGTCAAGTTCTATGTCTTTCATTACGTCAGGAAACATACGCTTAATGAAGATGGCGCGTACTTCGCCCGTGTAGTCTTTCTTGCTGCCCAGTCTCTCAGCTATATTCCAGACAAAGTGCCGTAGGTCAAGGGTGGTAAGCGTGGACTTCAACCTGATGGGGACAGGTGTATGCTGCCAGTCATCGGCCCACTTCCTGATTGCATCACAGAGTTTTTCCAATTCCTCATTATCATAGATATATGGGGACATGGTATGGGTTACATATTCCATGATGGCATTGATGGTATTCTGTCGCCTTTGTTCCTGCTCACGTTGATATTCCTTGCAGCGTTGAGCATATAGGTCGGGCTGCTCTGAACTCGTCTCTATCGTATCGGCAACCTCCTTTGCCGGTTCTGCTGAATCGGAAATCTCTACACTCGGTTCTTCCAGTTCCTCTGACAAAGGTTCTTGTGCAGATTCGATTTGAGGAGGCATTTCTGCCAAGCATTCTTGAACTTGCTCTATAATATCGTTGCTAGTTGAAACTTCTGTTTCTGCTTCCTGGTCAGTCAGAAACGTGGATTCTTCGCGTTGTCTGTTCTGCAATCTAAGTGGCACCTCTGCCAATACGGATTGGAACAAATAATAGACCGTCCCCAATAGTCCGCTGGAAATCAAAAAGGTTATCAACTTGGCAAAGTTGTCTTGCCCGAAATCGTTGCCCACCTTCAATGACACGAAGAGGGAGATGGTAAGAATGATCAGACCTGGGCATCCCCACACAAGGCAGTAGTCCCTTACTGCCATATTTTCTGTCTTGCATTTTACGTTGTTCATCTTTCTTGTTCCATTTATTTAATTGATTTGTACATTTCGGAATTGTCGGCATCTGCCAGAACTCGGCTATGCGATTTCCAATGCAAAGTTACTCCGATTATTCCCGACAGTTCAAAATCTTCCGAAAAAAACGCTTCGTTTTTACATTAGTTTAGAAATTGGTCCTATCGAGTATGAAAAAAGAACCAATAATCATACTATAAAATATTGATGGACATGACGAAAGGGAAAGAAAAAGGGAGAAGCAACGCCCCTCCCCAAAGATGATACCTATTATATAATAGGTGTCCGATAGAACAAGCTGAAAGTCGTTATTGCCCTACGATCTTTAGTTGCACCGTCTTCATCGGTTTGAGTGTGATGCGGTTAACCGACTCTCGTTTGCTTTCGTCTGCCATGTTCGCATATATCTGTGTGGTCGAAACGTTCTTATGTCCTAACATGTGCTGAACGGTATAGACACTCGTACCTGCATCCACCTGAAGCGAGCCGAATGTGTGACGACTGCAATGGAACGAGATTTTCTTGGTGATGCCGGCGGCTTTCAGCCAGTTCTTCAAGGGCGCCTGTGTCATCTTGTCTGAAAAACCAACAAAAACAGGACCAGTTCCTCGCTCACCAATCAGTTCCAGAGCCTCGTCACTTATGGGATTGTTCACCAGTTCCTTGGTCTTCTGCATTCCCAGTGTGACATACATTCCTCCGTCGCCGTATGGCTGTATGTTCTCCCATGTGAGTTGCTTAATATCACTTTTGCGGAGTCCTGTCAAACAGGCAAAGAGGAAGGCGGTCTTTAAGACGGGATATTGGCATGGGGTGTTCGCCAACCTGACAAGTTCATCCTTGGACAGATGCTCTTTCTCAGTTGGGATAGTGTCAATACGTTCCAGGAACCCGTTGGGATTCTCCATAATCTTGTGCTCCCTATAGGCAGTATGAAGTACGGCACGGAAGGTTGACCAATAGCCAGCTACACTATTGATGTGAAGTTTGTGCTCCGTGTGGATAGTCTGCGGAGCGGTCATCAGATACTCACGGAACTTGTTGCATAAGTCAACGTTGATTTCATCAAATCGGCACTTGTTGTTGCAGAAACGGGCAAAGTGCTTATAGACGTGCTGCCACTTGCAGTTCTTCTTGTCTGCCTTCTGCTTGAAGTAGCCAAGGAAGTCACCCTTCATCTTATCACGGTCAAAGAAATCGTATCTCTCATTAACGATACTCTCATAACGACGGCAACGTAGGGCTTCTGCCTTCTCTCGCATACGGTCGTTGTAGTCCTTCTCCCGTTGTGACTTCGGCTTGGCATAGATGTAGATACCGAGCGATTCATGGCGCATGACCTTCATGGTGGACTCGTCCCGATAGCCGGGATAGAAGTCGAGATAGAAGGAAAGCTGTTCTCCGCCTTTGATTTTCCGTGTGCGGAGGGTCACGGTCTTGCAGATGTTACTCATACTTATATATTTTATTGTTAGTAATCATGGTGGAGCGTTTCTCCACGGGTGCAAAGGAACTCAATGATGACATGCTGACTCCGATTATTCCCAATAATCACTGAATAATCCGTCAGTATGGTAGAATTTAGTATCCAGCGGGCATCATTCCCAAGGATTTCCGTTCCTCCATCACCTTCTCCACATCGGAACGGAGCAGGAGGTTAAGCCGTCCGACCTTTGTTTTCTCAATGTGCTTTACCTTGACGATGTGGCAGATGTTGGCTTTGGTCAATCCGTAGAGTTGCTGCACTTGCTCCACGGTATAATAGTTCTCATCAGAAAGGAGGTCGGTACGACGGAACTCATCAAAGTGGCTTTGAGAGTAGTAGGTGTGTCCGTACTCACGCTTGGTTGGAATCTTGTGGCGATGGGCGTAGGAACGAACTGCCGTTAGATTGATGCCGTATCGGTCTGCTACTTCCTGTGGTGACAGCCAATCGACGATAGCATCAAGGTCTATGGTAGTGCCAAATACTGCATCAATGTGTTTCTTGCTGTAATAGTTTCGTCCTGCAATACGGCACATTGGAATCTGGTGACGCTTCGCTGATGCATAGAGCCAAGACTGCTTGACCTTATAAATCTGCTTTACCTCCTCGCCAGAGTAGTATTCAAGTACTTCATCGGTTGCACGTTCCTTCTTTGCCTTGTCCTTTGCAGAATTCTTTATTTTCTTGGAAACAGACTTCTTGGGCTTAGTACATGGTAGGACACGGTTATAAGGATTGGCCGCAAACATCTTCTCGATGTCACTCCTGCGGACAAGAGCCATTCGGCTGCTCAGCCGTGAGGCAGGCAACTTCCCTTGTTCTACGAGTTTATAGACATATTGACGGGTACAGCCTAAAAGGATGGCTGCCTTGGAAAAGGTCAGGTACTCCTGCTGCTGGAGCTCCATCACTGGCTCAACACTCCGAAGGAAATCCCTCTGTCTCTTTTTCTTGTTTTCCTTCGCTTTCTCGGCACATTCCTCTGAGCAGTACTTCTGCATTCCACTGTTTGTGGTGAAAACATTGCCACAATAAGCACATTTTCTGGTCTTTGGCATACTTGCAATATTTGTTGGTTCAACATTTCTTTTGTTGTACCTCTCCGCAAGTAATCACAAGTAAACTCTCGACATCCTTTGTCAACTTTCGCCACAACATTACTTTTTTCAAACTCGGGTCAGAGATCAGTCAACTATTGTAACCTGTCAGCAACCATTGTCAACTCTGTCCACGATGTGGCAAAAATAAAGCCTCGTAAATTCCCTGCGGTAGAAATACGTTGCAAATTTATAGGGAATTTCCGAAGCAACCAAAAACAGTCTCCGAAGTGTTAAAATCTAAAAGTAGCTGTAATACAACGATTTAAATTCGGTCAGTTTTCGTTGTTCATGGTAGTTTAGAGGTCTCTAAATACATACCACCGAAAGTGCCTTTGTCTGAACTCTCGATTATTCCTATACGATACTTTGTGCCGTCATCATTAAAGCTGTTGTAGATGCCTTCTATAGGATTTGAAGAATTGGCTGCAATCTTTTTTATAACATTTTCCAAAGAATCGTTATCTAAAGAAAGAAGACCATTATCTTTTGTAGATGCTAATGACTTTGGAGTGAACTTGTAATTCAGATTGGTTATTTGATCGAAAATTTTATTCAATGCTCTTTTCATATCGCCTTTAGCACTAAAAGAGATGCCATAAGCCTTTGATGTGAATATAATATCGCCAGCAACATTCTTAAGTGTCAATTCCAAGCTACTGTGTCCATCATACACAATATCGTATTGATAATCGGCAATTAATGCCTCTTCCCCTTGCTCTCTGCTTAATTCCGGAAAATCATCAAGGCGAACGATTTTAAAACCAAGCTTGGTAAAGAACTTCTCCATCCTGATTTCCACATCAAACGGATTACCTTGGCTATTAATAGCCAAGTACCTGTAACCATTGATTCTGTGTGCACCTATTCCGATAACTCCAAGAATGAGCACAATCATCAAAATAATAATACGTTTCATATATTATAATATCGGTTGATTATTCTTCTACATTTTTATGAAACAACGGTTCAATTAGTTCTGTTTCACTAATTCATCAACTTCGTATCTGACAATCGTCCAAATAGTAGTGACAATTAGAAACTTCCTATATCACCAATGGCATATTCATTATTATAATAGCACACCAAAGTAACTAAGGCGACGATAATCACCACAGACGGAATTACTGTATGAAGACAAGTCTTTGACATGCTCAACACCTTTTGAATCATCTTGCAGTCCCATCAAGAAATACTGATAATAACCTATTTTTATACACATGAAAATGGCGTGGAACTGCATCCGTTACCCATTCCACGTCACGAGGCTCTAGCATTGCCCAACTCTGTCAGAACGAGCAACGTAGAAGCCCACGCCTGTATGTATACAACTCCATAATGCCATACTACATAAGAGTATAGACAGAAGTTGGTGAATACACACCCATGGGCATCTATCGTCGCGTTGTTCCTTGACAGAGATTGAAACTGCTAGATTTCGTGACGTCAAGAACAAGCGTTAGATAAACGCCTTAATCACATATATGATTCCCCAATGCAAAAACACTCCTCTTGAGCACTTCTTTCCCGTCCTACGCATGGGCTCCCATCATAATTAACGGCAACCACAAGGACATCGAACATGGTTCATCATCACAAAATTAGATATTATTTCTCACATAAACAAAACTTTGACAGGATATTTTTGATTTTCTTCTATGTACGTATATAAAGACGACATTGAATATGACCTTAATATATGAGTAGTATATGAAACTACTAAGCGTCTACTACTTGCTCAAATCGTCTTTATGTTCATCAACATACATCTTCACGATGCCGTTGATGATATGCTTGACACTTGATGGCTTGCCACATTTGAGATTGAGCATCTCGAGCTGATGACAGAGGTCTGCATCAATCCATACCTGCTTCTCCTTCGGCTTCTTCGCCTTAGAGATGGCGGCAGCCTGCCACAAGTCATCCAGGGTCGTTGATGTGGATGGGCGGGGGGGAAACTTACTTATTTACCAACGGTGTACCGTCTTGACAAAAACCTTGCGCTGAGACAGTGAAATGACGGGACGTGGAGTTGTCCTTGAATTTCAGGTTAGACTTGCCCTCACCGTCAAGTTCTACATTGGGATTCCAATACAGTGTGCGGCGATAGTCGAATCCAGCCATATCTGATCCTGTGAGCGACATCATCTGCTTATAATCCTCTTTGATGGTAAAGGCATTGAACGTAGTGTTACGGTAGCCCTTCGGCGTCGGTTCATCTGAACGTGTATAAATAAAGATTGTAGCATAATGTCTGCCTTCAAACTGTGGAGCAGCAATGAAACGTTTCCAGTCATCATTGGCCGTAGATATATAGACGGACCTCGCCTCACTGATATCAAACGGTATGTGATAATTTGTTGTAGCATACTCTTTGTCGACAGTGGGATCCTTGGCTTTCAGGCCTCCAAGACTTGTGCCGCAGACAAACCAGTTGTTGACAATCCACATGATGCCGTGCCCTCCATAGGACGGACCGTCGCCATAGAGATTGCCGTATGCAATCTTCGCACAATACTCACCTGTGATGTTGTCATTGCCGTCAAAAAGCGAGTTGTGCGCCTTGAGCCAGTCGATGAGCGTGGGTGCTTCCTCACCTCTATCTGCAATAGCATCCGCAGCCTTTACCATATCATAGTACACTGAGGCGTATCTTGCGCCAAGGCCTTCACGCTCCCAGAACTCCCGTGGGGTCTTCCATATCTTACGTGCCTTGACCTCTACATTCTTAAGCCAGTGAGCACGCAAATCCATAGGAATGCTGTCGATATGTCCTTTGTCGAGCGAGAACGTAAAATCGGGCTTTATCGATGCATCATTATTCATGCTGTACCATGTCGGCATGCTGACACTCGGTGAGAATTCGCGGTTCACCGTGATGTAATATCGCTTACTTTTGTCGTTCAATGTTGTATGCATCCTCATGTTCCACTCCCCCACACAGTCGGGCACCGTGAAGACATAATAGCCGGTGCTGTCTGTAGTGACATTTCCTGACAGCCTGCTGCCAAGCCTGCTGGTTAGCTCTATGCTCAGGTTGGCACCATTAACTTTGCTCCGCCTGTTATAGGGTTTCAGCCTTCCGTCAACAAGTAGCCCTTGCTCTATGGGATAAGTCTTTTTCCAATCTTTTGCACCGTCCATGCTTTCCACATCATACTTGCGCCAGCCCTGCACCAGCATCAGCAGATCTGTGGCCTTGCGGTGGAGTTCATCATCTGCCTCAAGATAATATTCAGGGTTATGGATATATCCTTTCAGGTCGCTTGACAGAAGGTACCAGGCTGCTGCATTGTGAGTGTCAGCAACAAGTTGCGTCTCAGCATCACATACAGACAACGACAGCGAAGCATTGGGCACAGTCTTCACTTGAAGGCTCATCTCCTTATCGGGCCAGATTGTTGAATCATTCATTGTCACTTTCAGCCCTCTGCCCATAGCATGCGGATAATTGAAGACCATACGGCTGCACAGCAGATCCCCGCCGGTGTTCACGAGCACAAGCTGTGAGCAACCGCTTAGCATATCCTTGCGGGCAAGTGGACTGACTACCTCCCGCGCTCTGCCATTGTGAATGAGCAGGGTCACAAGGCCCTTTGAGGTGATGCCTCTTGAAGTATGGACAGTCCATGTGATGCCATCGGGGCCTGTCGCATCAACGGTCATCGCACAGCCAGATCCGTCCGCTTCCGGAAGTTCAAAGTCTTTTTTCTTGCCATCGGGCAAGACAAGCTGAAGACTTGCACGGTTTCTTCCGGGGGTATAGGAAAACACGCCACGGCCCTCGTGCAGGGTCGAGACTTTTGCCACGGCCTTGTTGTCCACCATCAGTCTTCCTGTTGCACTCACAGCCCTGCCCAGGCCGTCGGTAACTTCGAAAGCGACATTGCCCTTCAACCCTGTGACCATCTGTCCGCCCTCGGGATAGAAATGTACGAAATAGCGGGATGAGTCTCCATTAACGGCATCCGGATTTTTCCCATCAATCGAGAACGATGGCTGGGCAGAGATAGCCTTTTCCGAGTAGTCTCCTTCATGGGCCGGCTTTTTGAATATAGGTATGACGCGGGAGAACACGCCGTCTGTGCCCCAATTGAGCATGTAGCGCGTGTAGGCCCTTACCTGATAAAAGCCCGACTGGGTGAATCGACTGAGGAGAAACTGACCATTAGCCGTGCCTCTTTCCACAACGCTCTTCTCGGTCTGCACCACCTGGCCGGAAGGATCGATAAGCTCCACGTAGAGTACACGGCTCAGACTGCCCAGACTGTCATTGTCCGTACGGAAGAGGTAAGCCTTCCACCATATTATCTCGTTCAGATAATAGGCAGTGTTGTCCAAGTGAACAAACACCTTCTCACGGGGGTATCGGGTATTGAAATTATTGATGGCTGTCGCAATGCGGCTGCCAATGCTCTCTTGAGCTATGCCGGATATTGAGAGAATACATAATAATATCAATATGCACTTTTTCATACAAGCTGAGTTTTGAGATTACGGTTACAAAGATAGGAAAAATAACAGTTGCTTCCAAATTTCAGCGCCAATTGTTTAATATCAAAAAGGTGAAGGTGGTTAGAAAAACTTCTAAAAAACAGATGGGCATTTTAGTCTTCTCAATCAAAAAGTTACACTTATGTAACTTACATTTATGTAACTTTTTGTATCTTTGCAACGGATATAATTCTGAATGACCATGACGACACAGAAAGTTCCTTTTCAATTTGGCACTCTCGCCACACGCGAGAACTTCATTGACCGCGTTGAGGACAGAGCGACCCTTAAGCAATTGCTCTATTCCCATGTCAATACCATGCTGGTCTCTCCACGCCGTTGGGGAAAATCATCGTTAGTAAAGGTTGCTATGACAGAGCTTCAGGAAGAGCACAAGGAAGTACATGTCTGTTATATCGATGCTTTCAGCATCTCTTCAGAGGCTGAGTTCTACCGTGTCTTTGCCAGTCAGGTGATCGCCTGTGCTTCGAGTAAGATTGATCGTTGGATTGCCGATGCCAAGAAGTTTCTCACGGGTGTCGTCCCCCAGATTGTTGTCAACGACCAGGTAAACAACTTCATGGCCTTCGACCTCAAATATGTTCCAGAGGAACAAGACAAACTGACGATCCTGCAACTTCCGGAGACATTGGCAAAGGATAAGGGCATCAATATCATCGTCTGTATCGATGAGTTCCAACAACTTGCCCTCCTTCCCGAATATAAGGATATGGAAGGGAAGATGCGCACCGTATGGCAACAGCAAGAGCTGACCACCTACTGTCTCTACGGCAGTAAGCGGCATATGATGATGAATATCTTCAACAACTCCAACAGTCCTTTCTACCGGTTTGGTCAGGTGATCTTCCTTCAGAAGATAAAGAAAGAAGATTGGGTCCCCTTCATCACCTCACGCTTTGCAGATACCGGGAAGCACATCAGCGAAGCTTTGGCAGGAAAGATATGCGACACCGTCAAATGCCATTCCTGGTACCTGCAACAGCTATGCTATTTCACGTGGTCATTCACGAAAGATGAAGCCACCGAAGACATCTGCAAGCGCGCTTTCGAGCAAGTTCTGAATATCAACACGCCCATGTTCCAAAGTGATACCGATAGCCTCTCTGCAAGTCAAAAAGAACTGCTGAAAGCTATCTGCAATGGCGAACGACAACTGACATCGGAAGAGACAAAACGAAAGTATAATCTCGGCAACCCTAACACTATCTCGCGAAATAAGCGAACGCTGCAAGACAAGGATATCATTGAGAACGAGCACGACCGGTGGACGTTCGTCGACCCCGTCTATGAACAGTGGTACCGTCAGACCTTCGTACTCTAAGGATACTCTCCATCTGTGTTAATCCTCAAATCTGTGGTTATCTCACAACCACAGATTACACAGATTACACAGATTGCACAGATTCACATAGATTTATCTTCACATAAACTTCGGATTCCATAAATAAAGTTGTCCCGGTTGTATATGTTGTTATAGTTGTTGGAGATTCCGACAACTATGACAACTAAGACAACTTTTACAACGATTACGCCATTCGCTACGCGGGAAGTTTGAAACATCAATTCAAACTGTACGGTTGGAATTTGGAATTCTGATAGTGGCAATAGGGAGTAGACAAACTGATGTTGAATGCCCTATCAGGACAAATGGTGATAATTTATCCGTAGGGTAAGATAGCCCCCCCGCACCTCGGAGAGGTGCCACATGGTTAGCCCCACGTGAGGCGCAGCCGAAACGTGGGGGTAGGAATGGGGCGAATGACTTGAAAACCGGCCTCGAAGAGGGCGAACATGGATTAGACACCCCAGGTTGCGTCGCTGCGCTCCTTACCTGGGGTTACTCAAGTATAACCTCTTCGAGGTTATCTGCAGTATCAACCCGAAAACCGGAAGAGCCAATTATTATTTTCAATTCTCGATAGAGCCCACGTCAGTCGATGTCGTCCGGTGGGAGAATAGAATTCGGATGGAGCCTTTCTATGATCATGATCACGACCCCACATACGATGCCGGCGATGAAGCCACCGACATGAGCAGCCATGCTGATACCATGACCAAAGCTTAAGAGAAGGTTGATGGCGCAGAGACCTCCCGTGATGGCTACGGCTATCATATCAACGGGCTTGTCCTCAAGGAAGCAGATAGCCTCAATCGTGAGACAGGTGCCTATCATGCCAAAGATGCCGCCACTCGCTCCCACCGTCGATCCGTACGAGAAGATAAGGACAGAGATACCGGAAAGGACAGACGTAATCAAGAAGACAGCCACCGTCCGCCACGCCCCGATCTGCCCGAGCATAAATATGCTCACAATGTAGAATGTAAAGAGGTTGCCAATGAGATGGAAGATGCTCCCATGAAGGAAACCGAAAGTGAGGACGCGCCACCACTGTGGGTCATAATAGAAATGAACGGTATCCAATGCACCCAACCGATAAAGCAGTTCTCTGTCGGGCTGGTCGCTGTCTAAACCGTAAAGCAGTTCGATGATATAGATTACAATCCAGCTAACGCCTAAGATGACCAAAGGATAGGTCACTTTCAACCAGGACAGCATTTCTCTGATATTCTCTTTTGATTTTCCTACGTACTTCTTTCTGGCATGCACCGTCCTCGTCCTGGGAAAAAGGAATATCAGCAGAATGACAATAGCATAAATAACGAAAAATATACCAAGAAGTCCCATCTCAAACCAGACATCGGGAGCCTTATCTTCTGGACATATCCTTAAGAAGACCAGTTGACTTCCTTTCTTATGCTTGACCTGATGCGTTGCACTGGCAGCATATAACATCCCATTCCTAATATCCGTCTCCTTCTCCAAATAATAATAGTTGAGGGACAAAGCCTCATGATAGTTCAGTTCCAATTCCGACGCTGCCTCGTCTTCCGCCTTTTCCCAATCCTTTTCGTCTCCAAAAGTATAGTTAGCAGACTCGCTGCTCACCACAAGAAGGAAGGTGTTGTCCAATCCCACGATCGGAACGGCAAGACAACCATCAAATTCGATATCCGTATTATGCCGGTGATGTACAAAAGAGTGGTCAATAAACCTACCAACCTTTGTCGTATCTAGATCCAATTGGTCAACCTTGAAGAATTGATAATCCCTCACATCTTCTTGCGTAAGGCTCGATACTTCATGCACATCGTTTGTCAGGATCGTATAGCACCGCGGCAATTCCATAAAAGAGAAGAGAAGGATCACCCATGCCAAGAAATAGATAAAGTCGCGCGTCTTGTCCCGGTTGATAATCGACACCTGTCTGCGGACGATAAAATAGAAGCCTAAGAAACAGACTCCGGAAAGCAGAGCTGTAACGACAAAACCAGAATGGATGTAGCGCCCACTGATCTCCCCCACTATACCCGCCAAGAAGCAGAAAGGAATCAAGGTTACGACCGTTATTGCCCACGCTTTCAATCTCTTTTCCAAGGTAGCCCCACCCCGTTGTCGTTGTGCCATTGTTTCTTATATAGTCTGTTATGTTCTTTTCTGCTTGCAAAATTAATAAAAAGTTAGCAGAAATAAGTTAGTGAACGACATTATCCATGAGTTGCAGACTTTGCTCGACAGCCGCATGCAAGAATTTTTGGAATATTTATGGCTGAAATACTTGCGCACTTAAAACAAAATATTTATTTTTGCAACATAAAGAAAGGACAGCGATATGACAGCATTTGAAATCAACGCTCAAGTGTATCATAACCTTGGGCTCATCGCCAACAATGAAACCTACATGAAGGCAGTACTTGACTTGATAAATAAATTTGTAGGTGAGAAAGAGGCAAAGGAGGCTACTAAGAAAATTCATGTAAAGAAAGACCGGCCTTCTTCGTTGGAAAAATATGCAGGAATCTTCTCTTCGTCACGTGAGGACGATGAGAAGAACCGTGAGGAATATATGAGAGAAAAATACGGGCGATACTTATGAAAGTTTTTCTTGATACAAACATTATCATGGAGTTTCTTAGCAAAAGGAAGCTCTATGTACCCGTGGATATAATCATTCGCAGTACAGAAGAAGACAATATAGGAAAATGCATATCTGCTTGTTCCTTTGACACGTTGGTTTACCTTTTGGGAATAGAACTGAAAAAGAAAGATATTCATGAACCGGAAAAGAGAAAGAAGACACGCGAGTTGCTAAATGCAATTCTTGACAATGTAAATGTTGCAGATATAAATGGTAATATGCTCCGATTGGCACTCAATGATGAACACTTCACGGACATTGAGGATGCCATTCAATATTATTGTGCCTTAGCGAATGACTGCGATTGCCTGATCACCATCAACGTCAAGCACTTCAAAAATGCAAACAAAGGGCTTGAAGTGCTTGACCCTGCAGAATTTGTCAACAAATACATACTCTTAGAGGATTAACCTTACATCCTACAATTTCTACTATCTCAAGTCTACGAAGCTGCAGCACCTATGAGCGTTCTGCAACGAGACGGGAATACGACGCATATGAGGCGGAAACGCGACACATATGGGGCGGAAACGCGACACATATGAGGCGGAAACACGTCACATATGAGGCGCGATGGGACAACGCCGAGATGCCCCTCAGGCCTTTGGTCATTTCGAAAGCATTGTATACCTTTGCCGACATTAAGAACAGAAATAGTAATACAATTAATACTAAACATTATGGAAGTAAAGTTTGAAATTGGAACACTCAACAACGCAGAAGGCAAAGGCATCGTGCGGAAGTTTATCAGGCTTCAACAGGAGAAGCCGATGACAGACGATGAACTGGCATCCGCCGTAGAGCATGAATGCACGCTGAGCCGCGCCGACAGCAAGGCCGCCTGACGAAGGAAGGCACGGCACATAGACCGCTGTACTTTCGTGCACAATGAATTATTACCTTCATTCAAATTCCCTCATGAACCAGTATTTGAAGATCGGATCAGCGAGAAAAACGCCATAGCGATCCTCATCTATGATTTCCCTATCAAGGAGTGCAGCTTTGATGCGTGATATATTAGACTTCGTGCCCATTGGAAAGTCTTCGGTTACCTTCTTAGAACTGAACTCAGAATGATACCCATTGCATAAAGCCCTAATAAAGTTCAGTTGGTATGAGCTAAGGCCTCTTGTCTGCTCTGTGAAAAAGCTCGCATTCTGGGCCAACAACGCTTCAAAGCCACTCTTGAGGTCCTCGTCCGTGACCTTCTCTCCAGCCTCTGCCATGACATTCCATGATAGTTGCTGAACGTAAGAGGAGTAGTTCTCTACTTTCTCGCATATCTTCCTGGCTTGCTCATCAGTGATAATCTGATGATTGCCTTTGAAACGACTGATAATAAAAGGTATCCAGTCAGCCGTAGAGATTTTATGCAATTCATTCATCTCTCCGAACTGAAAGAAAGGCATCCTCCTGTTTTGGAATAGCTTTGTCATCAGATGCTTTTTACTGCCAAAAAGGCAATAGGATACATTTTGCTGATGTTGCCAAACCCCACGCATACGCTTCTGAACATTCAGAGAGTCAGGGAACTCTCCTATCTGTTGAAACTCGTCAATGCAGACAACGAGATGCAGGTCTTTCTCTCTTGCTATAATCTCCGGCAGATTGAGAATCTCCTGAGGCGTATATTCCTTAGGTGTTATACCCAAAGACAAAGAGATATCAGAATTCGGCTCTGGGCTGAAAGAAATCTTTGGCGTGAGCCTTATCAAAAACTTCTTTACGTTGTCTATTACCTTTTCCTGCTTTGTGGCCGTTTGCTTCACTAATGCAGCAGCAAACCGATTATAAAAGTCATACTCGCTACGGCAATCATAAATATCCATGAATACGACCTTGATATGAGGGTCTGCTATCTCTGAACTGACTTTCTTGACAAGGGATGTCTTTCCTATACGACGGGGGGAAATAAGGATAACATTGATACCATGCGTGAAATCCTTCTTCAGTCGTTCCGTCTCTTTTATCCTATCCGTGAAATTCTCGCCTTCCACCGACATGCCATAAACAAATGGTTTCTCCATAATCCTTGCTCTTTTTTGCAAAGATAATAATAATCGCCAAGGTTCACAAACTTGTGGTCCACAATGTTGTGAACCTTAGACATTATTAACTCAGACACAAACAAAATCTGGTTCTTCCTGTTTTCGAATTGATACTGCAATCAACCTATCATAGATTCACGGATGCAAAGGTAAGAGAACAAATCTTTTCGACCTGTACGGGTGAAATCTGTACATCTTTTTTTGGTTCTTCTCTTTTCGGGTTGATAGCATGACACAGCCTCGGAGAGGCTGACTCTCCATAACCCCAGGCAAGGAGCGCAGCGACGAAGCCTGGGGTTATAGAAAAATGTGCCTCTCCGAGGCACTGTTCAGGAACAAAGGTCTCTTTTCACCCGTACAGCTCGAAAACTTTCATACGCAAAGGAATATTTCTTTAAAATCACTACGCTTTCCAATTTTTTCCTTATCTTTGCAATCAATAATCACTAATCGTCATGCCAGGACCCATAGACATACTCCTTCTCGACCACACGACCCGGAAGAACATCTTCTGGGCCACGGACAGCTATGCCGACTTAGGCGAAGGCTACCAGTGGCACGATACCATCACCGCTGCCGCTATCTCGGGCGACCATGCCGACCTCATCCAGCCGCGCGCTATGAAGAGCCGCGACGAGCAGCAGCGACGCTCCCGGCAGATGGCAGAGGTCTTCACACCCTCTTGGATCGTGGCAAAGATGAACGACGTCATCGACGAGGAATGGGAGGAACAATGGCACGTCAGACTGGACACCGATACCGACAAGTCTTGGCAGGACTATGTCGTTGCCACGCGCTTGGAGATCACATGTGGCGAGGCCCCGTTCCTCACCTCACGCTACGACACTGTCAGCGGCGCCCCTATCCCACCCGACCGCCGCGTCGGTATCCTCGACCGCAAGCTGCGGAAAGTCAGCGAGCACTGCACCGACAAGGACTGGACGCGCTGGGCGCTCCTCGCCCTCGGCAGCGTCTATGGCTACGAGTGGCAGGGCGACAACCTGCTGTTAGCGCGCCGGGCGCTCCTCGCCACGTTCAGCGAGGCTTACGAGCAGCAGTTCGGTGCCCCCGCGGACAAGACGCTCCTGCAACAAGCCGCGGAGATCATCTCGTGGAACATCTGGCAAATGGATGGACTGAAAGCCGTCGTACCCGACACGTGCCATGAGGAGCGACACACAAGCAATGACCTCTTCGGAGGCAGTGCCTCAACAACCGTGACGCCTTGTCCCGGCTGTGCTCAGAACAATATTCTGCTGCACAATGGTCTCCGCTGCCGCCTCCGTCGTTGGATTGCCTCCGACGACGATCTCAACAACGCCCTGCCCGACTCCTTCGACTGCCTCTTCACCGACTTTATCACTAAGAAATATAAAACCCATCATAAAACCAAATGGCCTATGAAATTCGACTTCGTCATTGGAAACCCACCGTACCAAGAAGAAAGTGTGGGAGACAATGATTCTTTTGCACCACAAATATACAATATCTTTCTCGACGAATCATATAAAATTTCAGATAAGGTAGAAATGATTCATCCTGCAAGATTCTTATTTGATGCTGGTTCAACACCAAAAGCATGGAATAGAAAAATGCTTGATGACAATTCCTTTAAAGTACTGAAATTCTATCCGAACTCTCAAGATGTTTTTAATGGAGTTCAATTGACTGGTGGAGTCGCCATATCTTACCATGATACTACTAAATCATTTGGAGCTATAAAGGTATTTACTCCTTATGAGGAACTTAATAGCATATTCCATAAAGTAAACTCAAATAAAGAGTTTAAATCTATGGAACCGATAGTCATTACAAGAACAATATATAGACTAACGGACAAGCTCCACAGAGACTTTCCTAATGCAATAAACCAACTTAGTTCAGGTCATGCTTATGATATGTCTTCTAACATCTTCGATGTACTTCCACAAGTTTTCCATGAGGAAAAGCCAAATGATGGACAAGAGTATATCAAGATGTTAGGAAGAAAAGATAGAAATAGAGTATTTATGTATATTAGGAGAGATTATGTGAACACAAAGAGGATACCTAATGTGGACAAATACAAAGTGGTTCTATCCAAAGCAGATGGAGCTGCCGGCACTATTGGCAAACCGATTCCTGCAAGAATTATTGGCAAATCTTTAATAGAAGGTCCAGGAATTGGTACTACTGAGTCATTTATCAGTATTGGAGCTTTTAATTCAGAAGACGATGCGATGCGCTGTCAAAAATATATTAAGACAAGATTTGCACGTACCTTAATAGGTATTTTAAAAGTTACCCAAGAGATTAATCCCGCTAAGTTTAAGTACGTCCCCCTCCAGGACTTCACCTCTTCTTCCGACATTGACTGGAGCAAGAGCGTGCATGAGATTGACGAACAGTTGTACGACAAGTACGGCTTGACGAAGGAGGAGCGCGATTTTATTGAGACCCATGTAAAGGAGATGGAATGATGAAGACTCCAAATATACAAACCACCCGTGTGGCGCTTCCACAGATCTACGCCTATACAACGCCGGAGATCGCCCGACACAACGGATGGGTGAAGATCGGCTATACCGAACAGGCGCATGTGGAGGACCGTATCGCACAGCAGTGCCATACGGCAGACATCGCATGGCACCTCGAATGGCATGGCAACGCCGTTTATGAGGGCACGAACGAGACCTTCCTCGATAAGGACTTCCATGCCTATCTCAATAAGCTCGGCATCGAGCAGCAACCGAACACCGAGTGGTTCCGTATCGGCGTGGATGAGTCGCACCGTGACTTCTACGACTTCCGCGAGAACCACGGAATCGTAGCAGGCAAGCCCACACAGCATTATCAGCTCCGCGACAGTCAGGAGCAGGCTGTGGTGCAGACGATGAAAAGCTTCACCGACAAGCCCGCGACGGAGTATCTCTGGAACGCCAAGCCGCGCTTCGGCAAGACCCTTGCCGTCTACGACCTCTGCATGCGCATGAACCTACACAACGTGCTCGTCGTCACGAACAGACCCGCCATCGCCGACTCGTGGTACAATGATTATCTGAAGTTTGTCGGGCCCGACCATTATCTCTTTGTCTCCCGTGTCTCCGCCCTTTTGGAGCGTGAGGACCCATGTCTGACGCGCCAGCAGTATGTCGAGGCCATCAAACAACCCGGCCGAACGAAGAATTGCATCGAGTTTGTCAGTTTGCAAGATCTCAAAGGCTCCATCCATTTCGGCGGCAACTACGACAAGCTCGAGGAGGTGGCGAACCTCACGTGGGACCTGCTCGTCATCGACGAGGCCCACGAAGGCGTGGATACCTACAAGACCGATGTAGCATTCGACCAGATCAAGCGCCGCCACACGCTCCATCTGAGCGGCACGCCGTTCAAGGCCCTTGCCAACGAGAAGTTTGAGCAGGATGCCATCTTCAACTGGACCTATGCCGACGAGTGCCTCGCCAAACGCGACTGGGACGAAAGCCGCGGCACGAACCCCTATGCCGCCATGCCGCGCCTCAACATGTACACCTACCGCATGAGCGACATCGTGCTCGACAAGGTGCGGCAGGGTGTGGAGATCGACGGCGACACGGAGGCTTATGCCTTCGACCTCAACGAGTTCTTCCGCGTGGAGCGTGGCCGTTTCGTGCACGACGAAGCCGTGGACAAATGGCTCGACGCCCTGAGCCGCCAGCCCCGTTATCCCTTCTCCACCCCCGAGCTGCGTCACGCCCTGCGCCATACTTTCTGGCTGCTGAACCGCGTGGACAGCGCCAAGAAACTCGCGGAGAAGCTGCGCGACACTGAGCGCCACCCCGAGTTTGCCGACATCGAGGTCGTCGTGGCAGCTGGCGACGGCAAGACCGACGACGATGAGATCATCGAAGACGACAATTCCTTAAAGCGCGTGCGCAAAGCCATCGAGGAGCACCCGCAGGGTACCATCACGCTCTCCGTGGGCCAGCT
Source organism: uncultured Prevotellaceae bacterium (assembly GCA_902792635.1). GTDB lineage: Bacteria > Bacteroidota > Bacteroidia > Bacteroidales > Bacteroidaceae > Prevotella. The sequence goes on from CADBAG010000024.1 coordinate 18,118, forward strand.
GACGACGGGCGTCACTGTGCCGCAGTGGACAGGTGTCTTGATCCTAAGCAACATGAAGAGTCCGGCACAGTATATGCAAGCCGCCTTCCGTGCCCAGACACCTTATCTCTACAAGGGAGACGATGGAGCCTATCACCGCAAGGAGAACGCTTACATCTTCGATTTCGACCCGGCACGCACGCTGACGAACTATGAGGAGATGGCGAACGGTCTCTGTGCCGACACGGCATCGGGCAACGGCGACACTGACACGCGAAAGGAGCATATCCGCGAACTGCTCAACTTCTTCCCTGTCATCGGTGAGGACGAGAACGGCGAGATGGAGGAGCTCGATGCCGAGCAGGTGATGCTCATCCCGCGCAAGATCCGCTCGAAAGAGGTCGTGCGCAGTGGCTTCATGAGCAACTTCCTCTTTGCCAACATCAGCAATATCTATAGTTGTTCGGCAGCCGTGCTCGACATCGTCAATAAGTTCCCCGCCGTGAAGAAGCCGAAGGACAATAACGTCGATGCCGACGAGGTGGAGTCATTGTCGCAGGAGCTCGACACCGAAGGCAACGCACAGCCCGACCCGGAGAACGTGAAAGCGACGCAGGCCAGCGTCTTTGGCGACAAGATCTTTGCGGATACGGAAGAACTGAACGACTATGTGAAAGAGAGTATCGAGAAGCACCGTGAGGCGATAGAGCGACAAGGGAAGAGCGCCGAGGAGCAGATGCTCGACAACATCAGCGAGAAGCTGACGGGCACGCTGCTCAAGCAGTCGGATGAGGGTGCGAAAGCCAACGATATCGACAAGCTTTCCAAGCGCAACCAAGGCCGTGCTTCTATCCAGATCAAGAAGGCTGTCAATGAGCAGTTAGGCGCCCATTTCCATCAGGCGACTGTCGACAAGAAGAAGATCGACCATCAATGTGAGCAGGACTGCATGGGTAAGACGACGCAGCAGCAGACGGCGATCCGCAAGGAAGCGGAGGCGCAGAAGCGCGCCGTGGACGAGAAGCTGACGCGGACTGTGCAGGACAAGATGCAGGAGGTGCTCGACAAAGGCTCGGAGATCGTTGCCGAGACTTTTGAGCAGCAGCGCATCGACGACAAGAAGAGCTCGCTCGACGAACAGATACGCGACCATCTGCGCGGCTTCTCACGCACCATCCCCTCGTTCCTCATGGGCTACGGCAATGAGGAGACGACGCTGCAGAACTTCGACAGCAACGTGCCCGACGAAGTATTCTTAGAGGTGACGAGCGTGACAAAGGAGCAGTTTCATCTCTTGCGTGACGGCGGCGACTTCGTCAACCCGGAGACAGGCGAGACGGAGCACAGCAGCGGTCATTTCTTCGACGAGGTGGTGTTCAACGACTCTGTCAAGGAGTTTATGTCGCTGCGTAAGAAACTCGCCAACTATTTCGAGACGACGGAGGATGAGGATATCTTCGATTATATCCCGCCGCAGAAGACGAACCAGATCTTCACACCGAAGTGGGTGGTGAAGGAGATGGTGGACATGTTAGAGCAGGAAAACCCGGGCTGTTTCGACGACCCTGACAAGACCTTTGCAGACTTGTATATGAAGTCGGGACAGTATATCACAGAGATCGTGAAACGACTCTACAACAGTCGGGGCCTGCAGCGGGCTTATCCCGACCCGGAGGCCCGCATCCGCCATATCTTCAAGCGGCAGGTCTATGGGCTGGCACCGACGGAGTGCATCTACCGCATCGCCATGCGTTATATCCTCGGCTTCGACGATACCATCCATATCCCTGCCTCGGAGCACCATCTGCGGCAGGCCGACAGTCTGCCTGCTGCCAAGGAAGGGAAGATGGCGGAGCTGATAGATACTGTGTTTGGAAAATAACTTTGGCATTACAACAATAAAACCCGTGAGCTATGGAAGTGAGAGATGTCTTTGCCATGCGGAAAGAAGGACGGTGGGAGGAAGCCTACCGCGCCATCATGCAACTGTATGCCGTGCACCAGGGACCGCATACGAACCTCTGTATGTTCTGGTGCACCAACGACCTGTTCAAGCTGCGCGCCAAGCAGAAACGCACGGAGGAGGCACGCCGCCTGCTCTTCCAGCTCGTGAAGCTCTATCCGCAGACGAAGGACCGCATCGGACAGGGTAACCGCGCCATCATCAATGCCGCGCTGACGATGGACAAGCTCACGGAAGGGTTCAACCTGCTCTATTTCATGCCTTACTATAACCGCATGACAGAGGCTGACTGGCAACCGTATATCGTCAACGGGCATAAGGTGCCATCGCTCGGACAACAGGTCGTGAACCACTTGCTGAAAGATATCTCCAAGCGCGATGCTGCCTATATCAACCAGATTGCCGACCTCTTCAGCACGGCGTTCAAGAAGTCACCTTATTATAAGGAGAACCTGCGGCACTTGGCGCAGATGCACTCGCTCGTGGGACATACCGACAAGGCCATCGACACCTACAAGCAGATCCTCAGGCGGCATCACGACAGTTACCTCTATGCCGAGCTCGCCAAACTTCTCCCGGACAACACGGAGAAGATAGCACTCTACTGTCAGGCCATCGTGCACCAGTACCGCGACGAGTATGCTGCGAAGTACCACCTTGAGCTCGCCTGGCTCATGCATACCTCCATGCCGCGACGTGCCGCCTACGAGCTTGCGCGGTATATGGAGATCAAGCAGCGCAAAGGTCAGCATGTGGCGTCCTCTGCCGTGAAGCTGCAGATACGGTTATCACAGGTCTCGCCCGTGACCTCCGATGAGGAGCAGGTGCTGTATGAACGGTCAGCGGCAGCCGTGGAAAAGATTCTACGCTGATAAGCACTTCGAAGAGCTGCCATATGGTTAGCCCCAGGAACGACCTCGAAGAGGTTGAACATGGTTAGCCCCATGCAAGGAGCGCAGCGACGCAGCATGGGGTTTCAGTTGGATAGCGTTTTGTTGAAGTCCGGCCTCGAAGAGGGCGAACATGGTTAGGATGCTGGTCATCACGGTTCGGGGGGGATACGTGTTTGATGGCCATGTTCGCCCTCTTCGAGGCCGGTAATTAGGTCATCCGCATCATACCAACCCCACGTTTCGGCTACGCCTCACGTGGGGCTAACCATGTGGCACCTCTCCGAGGTGCTGATCAAGTCTAACCCATTCAGTTCCTCATCCGACAGAAGACAGCAAGACATTGACCGATTAAAAGTGTTATTTAGTTGAAAAAACGATGCGCTATAAAATAATTTGGGGTAACTTTGCAGCCAAAAGTATAGAGCATTAATTAAACACATTAATAAAACATATACGATTATGAAGAAGATTATCATGATGCTGTTGGCTGCTGTAATGGTTTTAGGCGCCAACGCACAGTCGACTAAGGCTGTTGCTAAATCTGTAGCAAAAGCTGCCGGTGAGGCTGCTCTCTCAACTGCAAAAACTCAGGCTACTGCCGCTGCTACGAAAGCTGCAACAAAGAATGCAGCTAAGTATGCCAAGACAGCTGCCAAAGCTCAGAAGACTTACAAGAAGGCTAAAAAGACCTACACAAAGGCTAAGTCTGCTTACAACACCGCCAAGGCTGTAGCCGGCACTGCATCTAACACCGCTACTTCCAAGGCCGTGAAGAGTGCGGCTAAGAGCGCAGCCAAGAAGGCCGCTGCCGATGCAGCTACGAAGGCTATCAACAACCTATAAGCAAGAGTTTAAGCACCTCGAAGAGGTGCCACACGGTTAGCCCCAGGCGACGGCAAAGCCGGTGCCTGGGGTTTGTTTTGAGTTTGATTATCTGATTCCCGGCCTCGAAGAGGGCGAACATGGTTAATTATCGCCTATGACCTTGTTCGCCCTCTTCGAGGCCGGATTGCAACAAAACCACACCGAACCGAAACCCCAGGTTACGTCGCTGCGCTCCTCACCTGGGGCTAACCATGTTCAACCTCTTCGAGGTTGTAAGAAGCGTAGTCTGCAACTTTCGAGGATGACTGTAGTATTAAACCTAAAAACCAAAAGAACCTATTATTTACATCTCAATCAACGGTAAATTAATGGGAATTGTCGTTTTCTCCCGAGAAATGTTTAATTTTGCAAGTAGTATATTCAATTCATAATAATCTAATAATGAAAAGAACATTTCTCTTGGGACTTGCGTTCTGTGCCCTCGGTGCCTTTGCGCAGACCAACCTCTCTTCGGGCATCGACCTGAAGAACCTCGACACGAGCATCAAGCCCGGCAACGACTTCTATCACTATGCCGCCGGCGGATGGCTCAAATCTCACCCCCTCGATGCGGAGCACGCTGAGAACGGTGCTTTCGTAGACCTGCAGGAACTGAACCAGAAACGTATTCAGGGTATCATCCTCGAATATGCTTCGAAGCCGCAGCAGAAAGGCTCCCTTGGCCAGAAGATCGGTTCGCTCTACAACCTCATGATGGACTCCGTGCGCCTCAACCGCGAGGGCTGGACTCCTATCAAACCGACGCTCGACAAGATCGCAGCTATCAAGAACATTAAAGAGTATCAGCTCGTATGCTCTCAGCTCGACCGCAACGGTGAGGGCACGATGATGTTCGGCATCGGTGTCGGTGCTGACCAGAAAGATGCGGAGTGGAACCTCGTGGGTATCGGCCAGGGCGGACTCGGGCTCGGCGAGCGCGACTACTACGTCTCTGACGACCCGCAGAACAAGCGCGTGCTCGAAGCTTACAAGCAGTATCTCAAGAAGCTCTTCATGCTCACAGGCGCTGACGAGGCTACGGCTCAGAAGAAGATGGAGGCTGTGCTCGCCATCGAGACGCGTATCGCCAAGGTGAGCTACGACCAGGTGAAACTGCGCGACATCGATGCCAACTATCACAAGATGTCGTATACCCAGCTCGTCAACGACTTCCCCGGCATCGACTGGGGTAACGTGTTCCTCGCTTCCGGCTTCCCCGCTTTCGACTACATCGATGTCGGTCAGCCCGAGCCTATCCACGAAGTAGAGAAGATCCTCGCCGACACGCCGCTCGAGGATCTCAAGACTTATGCCGAGGCAAAGGTCATCAGTGGTGCTACAGGCCAGTTGAGCGATGAGTTCCGCAAGACGGAGTTCGCCTTGAGTCAGGTGCTGACAGGTGTCAAGCAGGACCGTCCGCGCTGGAAGCGCGCCGTAAACCTCGTGAGTGGCACGCTCGGTGAAGCTATCGGCAAGCTCTATGTCGACAAGTATTTCCCCGCATCGAGCAAGGAACGTATGCTCGAGCTCGTGCATAACCTCCAGACAGCGCTCGCTCAGCGTATCGACGAGGCGACATGGATGAGTGCCGCTACGAAAGCGCAGGCGAAGGACAAACTCTCCAACTTCATCATCAAGATTGGCTATCCCGATAAATGGAAGGACTACAGTGGCCTGCAGGTCAACGACAGTCTCTCGCTCTATGAGAACCTTCAGAACATCTCCCGCTGGGCTACCGACGACGAGATTGCCAAGCATGTCAACAAGAAAGTGGACAAGATGGAATGGGGCATGACGCCGCAGACCATCAATGCCTATTATAACCCGACGACGAACGAGATCTGCTTCCCCGCAGCCATCCTTCAGCCGCCTTTCTTTGACCCGACAGCTGACGATGCAGCCAACTACGGTGCTATCGGTGGCGTCATCGGTCACGAGATGAGCCACGGCTTCGACGACCAAGGCGCACAGTTCGACAAGTACGGCAACCAGCACAACTGGTGGACAGCTCAGGACAAGAAGAACTTCGATGCACGCACGAAGGTGCTCGCCGACTGGTTCTCAAGCTTCGAGGTACTGCCCGGCGTGAAGGTCAACGGCAAGCAGACACTCGGTGAGAACATCGGTGACAACGGTGGTCTGAACATTGCCTTCCGTGCCCTGCAGAACTCTATGAAAAAGAACCCGCTCGCTGTCAAGGATGGCTTCACACCCGAGCAGCGTTTCTTCCTCGCCTGGGGCCGCGTGTGGGCTTCGAACATGACGGATGAGCTCGTCAAGTATCTCCTCACCGTCGATGTCCACTCTCCTAACTACGCCCGCGTCAACGGCGCTCTGCCGATGATTGACGCCTGGTACACCGCCTTTAATGTGAAGAAGGGCGACAAGATGTTCGTGCCGAAGAACAAGCGCGCACATATCTGGTAAAACACAAAAAAGCACGGTCAATGTTGACAATAAGCCAACGTTGACCGTGCCTTTTTATAGATAATATTTGATATTACTTCACGTTTCCTACCTTGATAAGGTATTCGGCGATCTGGACGGCATTGAGGGCTGCACCCTTACGGATCTGGTCACCGGTGAGCCACAGCGTGCAGCTGTTGTCGTCAGCGAGGTCCTTACGGATACGACCGACATAGACATCGTCCTTGCCAGCGCTCTCGAGCGGCATTGGATAGACATACTGGTCGTTGGGATCCTGAACGAGGGTCACGCCTGGAGCCTTCTTCAGTGCCTCCTGGATATCCTTTATCTCTAACGGCTTCTCCGTCTGGAACCACACGCTCTCAGAGTGAGAACGAAGGGAAGAGACACGCACACAGGTAGCAGAGGTGCGGACGTCGGAGTGCATGATCTTACGTGTCTCGTTGAACATCTTCATCTCTTCCTTCGTGTAGTCGTTGGGCGTCATCTTATCGATCTGTGGGATGACATTGTAAGCGAGCTGATGGGGGAACTTGTTGATGGTGCTGACATGACCAGTCTCTACCATCTCCTTGTACTGCTGCTCGAGTTCCTTCATAGCTGCGGCACCGGCGCCGGAAGCACTCTGATAAGAAGCAATATGGATCTTCTTGATGTGGCTCAGTTTGTCGATAGGATTGAGCACGACAACCATCATGATTGTGGTACAGTTAGGATTGGCGATGATGCCCTTAGGACGGTTGAGCGCATCCTCCGGGTTGATCTCCGGCACCACGAGAGGCACATCGGGATCCATACGCCACTGCGAACTGTTGTCGATCATCACGGCACCATACTTTGTGATGGTCTCGGCAAACTCAGCCGACGTACCGCCACCAGCAGAGACAAAAGCGATATCCACATCCTTGAAATCGTCGTTGTGCTGCAGCTCTTTCACCGTGTAAGCCTTGCCACGGAATGTATACTGACGACCGGCACTGCGCTTCGAGCCGAAGAGCAGAAGGTCATCGATTGGAAACTCTCTCTGAGCGAGGATACGGAGGAATTCCTGTCCTACCGCGCCACTTGCGCCTACAATAGCAACTCTCATAATGATATAATTTGAAATGTAATTATCCTACCAAATATTAAACTATAAGGCAAAATTACAACAATTCAGCGAAATTATGAGTAACTTTGCCACAAAAATATAGTTTGATGTCGATATTTGCATCATATTTCCCCATCACCGACCCCACGTTAGTGTTCTTCGTGGTGCTGTTGATCATTCTCCTTGCCCCTATCATCATGGGCAAGCTGCGCATCCCGCATCTCATCGGCATGGTGCTTGCCGGCGTGCTCGTAGGCAAATATGGGCTGAATATTCTTGTGCGCGACTCAAGCTTTGAACTCTTCGGCCGCGTGGGCCTCTACTACATCATGTTCCTCGCTTCGCTCGAGATGGACATGGAAGGCTTGAAACGGAACAAATGGCGGACGCTGACCTTCGGGCTCCTGACATTCTGCATACCTTTCGTCCTAACGTGGCTCATGGGGCTCGACATCCTCGGCTACACGCCCCTCGCCGCCTTATTGTTAGGTTGTGTGATGTCGTCCAACACCCTTGTCGCCTACCCTATCGTCTCGCGCTACGGCTTGCAGCAGAAGAAGAGCGTGACGCTCTCGGTAGGCTCCACGATGGTCAGTCTCTTTCTTGCCCTCGTCGTGCTCGCCGCTGTCGTCGCCTCCTATCAAGGCAAGAGTGACATTTTTTTCTGGCTATGGTTCATTGCCAAAGCCGTCATCTATGTAGGCCTGACCCTTCTCCTTGTGCCTCGTCTGACACGTTGGTTCCTGCGTCGCTACAGTGACGCCGTGATGCAGTTCATCTTTGTCATGGCTGTGCTTTTCCTCTGTGCTGCGTTGGGTGAGTTTGTTGGACTCGAAGGCATCTTCGGAGCATTTCTTGCCGGACTGGTTATGAACCGGTACATCCCGCAGCGCTCCCCGTTGATGAACCGCATTGAGTTTACCGGCAACGCCATCTTCATCCCTTATTTCCTCATTGGCGTGGGCATGCTCATCAATGTGCGCCTGCTTTTCCAAGGTGGCGGCATCCTCTTTGTCGTGGCCTGCATCGTCTTCTTCGGCACCTTAGGCAAGGCTCTTGCTGCTTATATCGCCGCCTTCTTCTTCCGCCTCCCTACCCTCGCCGGACACCTGATGTTCGGTCTGACCTCCGCCCATGCCGCCGGTGCCATCGCCATGGTGATGGTCGGCATGAATCTCAAGGCTGCCGATGGCACACCCTTGGTCAACGAAGGCATGCTCAACGGTATCGTCATCATGATCCTCTTCACGTGCATCATCTCCTCCCTCATCACGGAAGGGGCCGCGCGCGCCACCGTGCTGCGCGAGCATGAGTTGCCATCAGAGGATCTTCCCGATGACGACGAGCGTATCCTCGTGCCAGTGAAATATAAGGAATATGCCGACCGGCTCATCAGTCTCGCTATCATGGCACGCAACCCGAAGCTGAACCGATCACTCGTCGCCATCAACGTGGTCTACGATGACGAGAATATGCAGCGTAACCAGAGAGACGGGCAACGACTCTTAGAGCAAGTGCAGACCTACGCAGCGGGCTCTGACGTGAAAGTGGATACTCAGGTGCGCGTGGCAGCAAATATCGCCAATGGCATCAAGCATGCCTTTAAGGAGTTTCAGGCTTCGGAGATCCTCATCGGTATGCATATGCATGAGAACGTGTCACCGAAGTTCTGGGGACAGTTCCATCAGAGCCTGTTCAACGGTCTCAACCGGCAAATCATCATGGCACGTCTCTATCATCCCTTGGCGACGCTGCGACGGATCGTTGTCGTCGTACCTTCCCGTGCCCAGTACGAGCCAGGCTTCTGCCGGTGGATAGAACGTCTGACACGCATCGCGGGGAACCTCGACTGCAAGATACAGTTCAACGGGCGCATGGACACGCTGCAGATGATCAACCAGTTTATCACGAACCGCCACCCTAATCTGCGCTTCACTTGCGTGGAGATGGCTCATTGGAACGAGTTGCCACGCGTAGCAGCGACCATTGCCGACGACCATCTCTTTGTCGTCGTGACGGCCCGTAAAGGCACCGTATCTTACAAGTCGGCTATGGAACGACTGCCGGAGGAACTGACAAAATACTTCAACGGCAAGAACCTCATAATCATCTTCCCCGACCAGTACGGAGATGACAAACAGACGATGACATTCGCGCAGTCGCAGCACACGGAGGAGACGTCGGCCTACGACAGCGTGGCAAAGTGGCTACACACGCTGATTGAAAGATTGAAAAAATGAAAAAATGAAAAAATGAAATAATGAAAAATTAATCACGATATAGAAATGATAGACGTTAAAGGAATAACAAAATCATTTGGGAAACTGCAGGTGCTGAAAGGCATTGACCTGCATATTAACAAAGGCGAAGTGGTGAGCATCGTCGGACCCTCGGGTGCCGGTAAGACGACGCTGCTGCAGATCATCGGTACGCTCGACAAGCCGGACAGTGGTACGGTCAATGTGGACGGTGTGGATGTCAGTGGCTTATCGGAGAAGAAACTCGCCGATTTCCGCAATCAGCATATCGGCTTCGTGTTCCAGTTTCACCAGCTCCTCCCTGAGTTCACGGCCTTGGAAAACATCATGATCCCGGCCTTCATTGCCGGCAAGGGACGTAAGGAAGCCCGCGAGCGGGCTGAGGAGCTGCTCAACTTCATGGGCCTCTCCGACCGTGCCTCGCATAAGCCTAACGAACTGTCTGGTGGTGAGAAGCAGCGCGTCGCCGTGGCTCGTGCTTTGGTCAACAACCCCGCCGTGGTCCTCGCTGATGAGCCTTCGGGAAGCCTCGACTCCAAAAACAAAGCAGATCTCCACCAGCTCTTCTTCGACCTGCGTGACAAGTTCGGTCAGACCTTCGTCATCGTCACCCACGATGAGAATCTCGCCAAGCTCACTGACCGAACAATACACATGAAGGATGGGATACTGGAAGCCTAAAGAGGGAGTATACCTCCTCGCCCTCAGTGGTGGCCCCGACAGCGTAGCCTTGCTGCGAATGATGCTTGATGAGGGCTGCCACGTAGAGGCTGCGCACTGCAACTTCCATCTGCGCGGAGCAGAGAGCGACCGCGATGAAGCGTTCTGCAAGGATCTCTGTGAGAGATTAGGCGTGAAACTGCATGTCGTGCATTTCGACACGAAGGAGTTTGCCGAGCTGCGCGGCATCTCCATCGAAATGGCGGCACGCGAACTGCGTTACCGCTGGTTCACGCAACTCGCCCACGACACAGGAGCAGAAGGAGTCTGCATCGCCCACCACAGCGATGACCAGATAGAGACGATCCTACTCAACATGCTGCGTGGGACGGGGCTCAAAGGGCTCTTGGGTATGCAGCGACAAAACGGCATCTTTGTCCGGCCACTGTTAGGTATGTCAAGAAAGGATATCCTTTCATATCTTGACCATATAGGCCAGGACTATGTGACGGACAGTACAAACCTTGAGGACGATGTACAGCGCAACAAGCTACGCCTCGATGTCATACCGATGTTAGAGAAGGTGACGCCTGCCGCCAAACCGAATATCCTGCGTATGGCAGATAATCTCAGTGATGTGGAGAAAGTAGTAGAGCAAAGTTTGGAAGATGCGCTGCAGCAATGCTCCGCAGCATCCCATTCCGGGCAGGCTTATTCTATGAAGGAGATACGAAGCTATGCCAGTCCGCGACTTCTACTTTGGTCCATTGTCTCCGAACTGGGATTCAATCGGGAACAAGCTACCGAGATGTTGTCATCAACAGAGGGGGGAAAGACGTGGACAAGTCAACGCTCCGTTGCCGTTATCAGCAACGACACATTATTTATATATGCCCTTGCTGAATGGAGCAAGCCTCTCCCTACTCTACGCATCCCCGAGACGGGGCTGTACAATTTCCATGACGGGAAGATACGGATATCCATCGTAGAAGAAAGTGATACCAAGCCTTCGAAAGAGAGCAACGTCGCTACCATGGATGCAGATGCCTTGTCTTTCCCATTGACCTTACGACCCGTAAAAGACGGTGAACGCTTCACGCCCTTCGGCATGAAAGGCTCCAAGCTCGTTAATGATTACCTGAAAGACAAGAAGGTTGAACCAATAGAACGTCATCAGCAGCTCGTTGTCACCGATGCCAAAGAACAGATCATCTGGCTTGTGGGGAGAACGATTGACGAAAGAGTGAAGGTGAGAGAAGACACAAAGAAGATAATGAAAGTAGAGATAACAGGTGATGAAGACCGTGCCGTGAACGGCACGGCACAGAACTAAGGAAACGGTACGTACAGACCAAAGATACGGTAAGACACAGAAAATCCCCGACTTGGAAAGCAAGCCGGGGATTTTTATGTTTTAGAACTCTGCGTTCTTCGGAGTACGTGGGAAAGGAATGACGTCACGGATGTTCTGCATACCTGTGACGAAGAGAATCAGACGCTCGAAGCCGAGGCCGAAGCCAGCGTGCGGGCAAGAGCCGTACTTACGAGTATCGAGATACCAGCTGTAGGTCTCTTCCTTCATGCCACGGCGCTCAATCTCATCGAGGAGCTTCTGATAGTTCTCCTCACGCACGGAGCCACCGATGATTTCACCTATACGCGGGAAGAGCACGTCGGTACCCTGCATGGTCTTGCCATCGGGGTTCTTCTTCATGTAGAAGGCCTTGATCTCCGTAGGATAGTCGGTCATGATGACAGGGCGCTTGAAATGCTGCTCCACAAGGTAACGCTCGTGCTCAGAGGCGAGGTCCATGCCCCAGCCTGTGATGGGGAACTCAAACTTGTGACCATCCTTCACAGCCTGCTCAAGGATCTTGATACCCTCGGTGTAAGGCAGACGGACGAAGTCCTCGTTGATGACACTCTCAAGGGTCTGGATGAGGGTCTTGTCAATCATCTTATTGAGGAACTCCAGGTCATCCTTGCAGTTGTCGAGTGCCCAACGGACACAGTATTTGATGAAGTCCTCTTCAAGGTCCATCAGCTCGTCCTTGTCCATGAAGGCGACCTCTGGCTCTATCATCCAGAACTCGGCGAGGTGACGCGGCGTGTTACTGTTCTCAGCGCGGAACGTAGGACCGAAAGTGTAGATAGCACCTAAGGCTGTAGCACCGAGCTCACCCTCAAGCTGACCGGAAACGGTGAGGTTGGTCTTCTTACCAAAGAAATCCTTGTCATACTCTACCTTTCCACTCTTTGCCACACGGTCGAGGTCGAGCGTCGTGACCTGGAACATCTCACCGGCACCCTCTGCATCACTGGCTGTGATGAGCGGGGTGTTGAAATAGTAGAAGCCGTGCTCATGGAAATACTTATGGATGGCGATGGCCATGTTATGACGGATGCGGAAAACGGCACCGAAGGTGTTCGTACGCAGACGCATGTGAGCATACTGACGCATGTACTCAAACGACTGTCCCTTCTTCTGCATAGGATAATCGGAAGGACAGAGACCATAGATCTCGATCTCCTTAGCCTGAACCTCAACGGTCTGACCTTTACCCTGACTCTCCACGAGCGTACCTGTTGCACGGATGCAAGCACCTGTGGTGATGCTCTTCAGCATCTCGGCATCGAACTTCTCCGGTGCCACAACAATCTGGATATTCTTAATCGTTGAGCCGTCGTTCAAGGCGATGAAGTCTACAGCCTTGCTGCTTCTGTGCGAACGCACCCAACCTTTTACTGTTATCTCTTTGTTATAATCGGTGCTACGAAGTGCATCGATAACCTTTGTTCTCATATTTTTTATTACTCAAACATTCCACTTCTCAGCGTCTCCACCTCTTTCTCGGTGAGGAAACGCCAGTCACCACGACGAAGGTTCTTCTTCGTCAGTCCAGCAAACTGGACACGGTCAAGCTTCACGACACGATAGCCGAGGTGCTCGAAGATACGGCGCACGATACGGTTACGGCCACTGTGAATCTCAATGCCTACCTGTGAATGGTCACGCTCATCAGCATACTCGATAGCATCTGCGTGCACCTCACCATCCTCAAGCTCGATACCATCGGCGATCTTCTGCAGATCCTCCGTGTTAACGTTCTTGTCGAGGAAGACATGATAGACCTTCTTCTTAAGGAACTTAGGATGCGTGAGCTTAGATGCCAGCTCGCCATCGTTGGTCAGCAGCAGTACACCTGTCGTGTTACGGTCCAGACGGCCTACCGGATAGATACGCTCCGGGCAAGCGTCCTTCACAAGATCCATCACTGTCTTACGCTGCTGCGGATCATCAGATGTCGTGACATAATCCTTCGGCTTGTTAAGCAAGATGTAGACCTTCTTCTCGATGGTCACCGGCTCATCGTGGAAACGGACCTCATCAGAGCGCTTCACCTTTGTACCAAGCTCTGTGACTACCGTGCCATTGACTGACACTGCACCAGAGGTGATGAACTCATCAGCCTCACGACGACTGCATACACCGGCGTTGGCCAGATATTTATTCAAACGGATGGGCTCATCCGGATCGACATGCTCTTCCTTATACTCGATGCGCTTCTTCATGCTGTACTTAGCATTCGGATCATAACCCGGGCGCGGAGCATTGTTGTAGCCGCGATAGCCATTATTATTGTATCCGCCACGGAATCCGCCCTGCTGACGATTGCCGTAACCGCCCTGCTGGCGATTGCCGTAACCGCCCTGCTGACGAGACTGATAACCGCCCTGCTGACGATTGCCATAGCCGCCACCCTGCTGGCGAGACTGATAGCCACCCTGCTGACGATTGCCGTAGCCGCCCTGCTGACGATTGCCATAGCCACCCTGCTGACGATTACCATAGCCGCCTTGCTGACGATTGCCATAGCCACCCTGCTGACGATTGCCATAGCCAGCCTGTCGGCTGTCTCCATAGCTATTTTGCTGACGAGGCTGATAGCCACCCTCACCATTGTTGTTGTAGCGAGGACGCGGCTGATAGCTACCCTCACCATTGCTGTTATAGCGAGGACGGGACTGATAGCCACCCTGTCGGTTCTCACCATAACCGCTCTGCTGACGAGGCTGGTCGCCACCTGTTAGGGCAGCACCGAAACCTGCCGGACGGAAACCGCCATCGGCCGGTTTGCTTGCCTGAGGACGGCTGGCACCATACTGCGGACGGGATGATGTTGTGTGAATGCGAGGACGCTGTGTACGTCCTGTTCCAGGATTATAATCTCTCTGATTCTGATGTCCTGCGGGACGTGCATAGCCCTCACGGGCATCATTCTGCGGCTCCTGAGCCGCCTGCGTCTTTTCCTGATCTTCTGACATAGTAGTAGTTACTTAGATCCGTGAAGGACTGTACTCACTATAGTCCTTCACGGGAATGAATAATATTAAATACCTGTGTAGTTATGCGGAGTGATGGCAAGGAGCTCCTGCTTCACCTCCGGCTTTACATTTAATGTGTTAATGAAATCGTGAATTGTATCTTCCGTCATGGCCTTGTTCGTGCGGGTGAGCTGCTTCAGCGCCTCATAAGGATGAGGATAGCCCTCACGACGGAGAATAGTCTGGATAGCCTCAGCTACGACAGCCCATGTGTTGTCCAGGTCAGCGTCGATCTTCTCCTCATGAAGGATCAGCTTACGCAGGCCTTTGAGTGTCGACTGGATAGCGATAATCGAGTGGCCGAGAGGCACGCCGATGTTGCGAAGCACCGTTGAGTCGGTGAGGTCGCGCTGCAGACGACTGATAGGCAGTTTCATGGACAGGAACGTCAGGATGGCATTAGCCATGCCGAGGTTGCCCTCACTGTTCTCATAGTCGATAGGATTGACCTTATGCGGCATAGCCGACGAGCCCACTTCTCCGGGCTTGATCTTCTGCTTGAAGTAATCCATAGAGATATACATCCAGAAGTCGCGGTCGAGGTCAATGATGATCGTATTGATACGGCGGATACCGTCAAAGATAGCTGCGAGATAGTCGTAGTTGGAGATCTGTGTGGTATACTGCTCACGCTCCAGTCCGAGTTTCTCACTGACGAAACGGTTGCCGAAAGCACGCCAGTCGTAGTCGGGATAAGCCACGTGATGCGCATTGAAGTTACCCGTAGCGCCACCGAACTTAGCTGTAATCTTGCAAGCCTTGAGCGTGTTGAGCTGTTCGGTCAGACGATAGACGTAGACCATGATCTCTTTGCCAAGACGTGTAGGAGATGCCGGCTGACCATGAGTCTTGGCGAGCATAGGCACATCTTTCCATTCATCAGCATAAGTCTGCAACTGAGCGATGAGCTCTTCCACTTGTGGATAGAAGACTTTATGAAGCGCCTCCTTCAATGCGAGAGGGACAGAGGTGTTGTTAATATCCTGAGAGGTGAGACCGAAATGCACAAACTCCTTGTAGCTGTCCAGTCCGCCAATAGCATCAAACTGCTCCTTGATATAATATTCCACAGCCTTGACGTCGTGGTTGGTGACCTTCTCAATATCCTTCACACGCTGTGCACCTTTCTCATCAAATTTGAGATAGATGTCACGAAGACGGGGGAAGAGATCATGGTCAAAGGTCTTCAGCTGAGGAAGAGGAAGCTCACAAAGCGTGATGAAATATTCTATTTCGACACGAATGCGATAACGGATGAGCGCATACTCTGAAAAATAGTCGGCAAGGGCTTCGGTCTTGCTTCTGTAACGACCGTCAATAGGCGAGATTGCCGTCAATACATCGAGATTCATAGGAACAAGTGTTATAATACGTATTACCTAACTGTTATATTCTAAACTGTTATATTCTTTTTTGAAAACGCGTTCTATATTTGTAGTTGCAAAATTACAAAATATCATCGAGAGAAGCTGCAAAAGGCTTGAAAATTTAGGAGATGATAACAAAAAAAATCCCGCAGCAGCCGAAGCCACTACGGGAACCACCCCTGTGGGCGTTGACGGATTCGAACCGCCGACCCTCTGCTTGTAAGGCAGATGCTCTAAACCAACTGAGCTAAACGCCCTTATTTCTTGATTGCGGATGCAAAGGTACGAAGGTTTTGTGAATGCGCCAAACTTTTCGGCAACTTTTTTCACAAAATCTTTCTTTTACCCTATCCTAACATGTTTTCGATGTCTTTCTGCTTGATGATGCAGAGCGTAGCATGGCCGTCAGGAGTATAGTTGACGTTACTGCACTGGAAGAGCTGGTTGATGATATTCTCCATCTCCTCATTGGACAGCACTTGACCATACGGGATGGCAGCAGCTCGGGCCAAGGACAACGCCATACGCTCATGGATCTTAGCCAATTGCGAGTCAGTATCGGCATCGCTCAGGATCTCATGCAGCAGACTGATGACATCCACCCCTTCGAAACCTTCGGGAATGGCATTGATGGAATAAGTAGCAGCACCCACAGGCGTCAGTTCAAAACCGAGAAGCGCGATATCGTCTTTTATCGCAGTGAGGGTGACCATCTCTTTTGGCGTGAGATCTATCGATTCGGGGAACAGCACTTTCTGCGAATGCATCTTATGTGAAGCGAGGCGGCGCATGTAATCCTCATAGAGAATACAGATATGCGCACGATGCTGATCGAGGACCATCAATCCTGATTTCACCGCCGTCATGATATATTTGCCTTTATACTGATAATGCGACGGCGATTTATCCTCAATCTCCTCTGCTCCACTCTCTTGAACAGGACCGGAGAAGAGGGTGTCGGATGCTGGGCTGTCGGGAATAAAAGTGTTGGGTGAGGAGGTGTTAGGTGATAATGGTTTATCCCAAGAATCATCCTGGATAGGACCCGAGAAAATTGAAGTTCCACCATGAGTACCGTGTCCACCGGAAAAGGAAGACGGGCTCTTGGGCGTTGAGTTGAAGGGATTATATTGTGGATCGAAGTCAACCTTCGGCATGGCAAAAGGCTCACCTTCGCCATCGCCTTCCGACTGGAAGAGCGGGATCTCTGGCTTGCCCTCTGTGTCAAAGTCGATAGTTGACGCCCCACTGAATGAGCCGATGGCATCGCGCACCGCAGCCAAGAGGATCTGATAGACCGTCTGCTCGTTCTCAAACTTTATCTCTGTCTTTGTCGGATGGATGTTGACATCGATGTCGTGCGGATTAACATCGAAGTAGATAAAATAAGGAACCTGCTCACCTTGCGGCACGAGTCGTTCATAGACGCTCTGCACCGCTTTGTGGAAATAAGGATGACGCATATAACGGCCATTGACAAAGAAGAACTGCTTGGCACCTTTCTTCTTTGCCGACTCCGGCTTGCCCACGAAGCCCGAGAGACCACAGACAGAGGTCTCTACATTCAACGGGAGCAGGTCAGCATTGATACGCTTGCCGAAGACATCGACAATACGCTGTCGCAAGGTACCCGGACGGAGATCATAGAGCTCACCGCCGTTGGAATGGAACGTGAAGCCTATCTCGGGGTAGACAAGTACGATGCGCTCGAAAGCCGTAAGGATATGATTAAGCTCCGTGGCATTCGACTTCAGGAACTTCCGACGGGCAGGCACATTGAAGAACAGGTTCTCCACCTTAAAGTTAGCTCCCTGCGGACAGGCACAAGGCTCTTGCGACTGCAGTTTAGATCCAGAGATCACGATGTCCGTGCCCAGGGTCTCGTCAGCCATGCGCGTCTTCAGTTCAACCTGTGAGACAGCAACGATAGACGGCAAGGCCTCACCACGGAAGCCCATCGTATGGAGATTGAAAAGGTCTTCGGCCTGACGGATCTTTGACGTGGCATGACGCTCAAACGCAAGGCGCGCATCGGTTTCTGACATACCCTTCCCATCATCAATGACCTGGATAGAAGTACGTCCAGCATCAACCACAGAGACATCGATATGATGAGCCCCTGCATCAACAGCATTCTCCACCAGCTCCTTGATGACGCTGGCAGGACGTTGTATGACCTCTCCTGCCGCTATCTGATTGGCGACAGTATCCGGTAAAAGTTGAATAACATCCGACATACTTCTATTCTCTTCCTATTTTATTATGGTACTGCTTCTGACTTTTTATTATTTGCTGACGACTTCTTCGGTAATGTCTGCAGCGGTGCAGCATGTCGCTTCAGAACCTTCAGCGCTGAGCCTGCCGGCTTGCCGCGCCACACAAAGACATCTTCGGGGCTCCGCGGACGCAGGTCATCGAACCACTCGAAGACGTCGAGCTTGTCTTTCCCCGGTGGGATCTGCGTCATCGGATAGAGCGTGCCTTGCGCCTTAGGCATCCAGATACGCTCCAACTGCCGGGTCGGTGAGACGAACATCCGCATCGTGTCCGATTCCACATAGTTGAGCCCGATAAGCGTAGAATCACCTTTATCCGTTGGATAGAAGATCGCCCGCACATTACTTACCGCATCACTCCTTCGGATATTGCCATGATTGAAATAGGCATAGATATCCTTCGCCGATATCTGATTATAGTGGATGCTGTCTTTCATCTGCTCGATGGACAACGCCTGCCCGATGACATGCGCCTCACGGATCGTCGAGTCGTTGGTGAAGACAAGGATCTTTTCTCCAGTCAATTGGCGACCCTGACTCCATGTTATAGGATCCTTATACATCGTCAGACAAGAGTCGCGTGTGTCGTAGACCAGCGAGTCGCATATCGCCTGGAAATCATTTCTGAATGCCCGCACATGCTTATAGCCGTGCACTTTCCGGTAGACGCTGTCCGTGTTGATATGAAAGGTCTCCACACGCAATGTATCGGCATGCATATAGAGAGTGTCTTTCTGCGAGAAGTCGACGACAAGCGCTTTCTTCGTTGCATAGCCCCGCCCCGTCTTCTCATTATAGTTCACCTCGCCAGCCGTGAGCTTGTTCTTGTTCTTCTTATCGACATAAATTACATTGCCGTAGCCATGGTTCTGCCCCGTGGAACTATTATAATATAATGTGTCGCCAGTGATCGTCTTCTCCTTGTTCACCACCGTCGACCGACCATAGAGGCGTGCACGGTCCGTACGCGTGTTGAAGAACGCATTGGTCGTCTTCACCACACCATCCTTATTCCGGATAATGGAAGGTCCGGGCTTGCCCAAGCCACGGTTGGGCGTGTACATACCGACGATATGCGCTATCGACTTCCTCGTATCGTAATACAAGGTATCGGTAGACACTCTATTCTTGGGCGTGTGGAGCTGCACATCATAATAGAACACAGCCTCGCGCGTGTCCGTGTTATACTCACCCCAGTCAGCAGAGAGCTTGTTACGGCTGTCCACAAGTCGTCCACCCTTAAAGAAATAAGCATTGTTATACAGACGGTCATAATTGAGACTGTCCGTATAAAGGGTCTGGCCACGATGACGGAGCACTACATTCTTTCGTGCCTCCATCATCTGTCCTTCACCATCATACCATGCGTTGTCACACGAGAGCGACAGCGTGTCGCCTTGACGGAAACGCACATGGCCGAAGGCACGAAAAGAGTTCGTAGCCTGATAATAATAAGCACTGTCGCAGAGCAATGTCGCCCCTCTATTGAGGAAATGGACATGACCCTTGGCTATCTGAGCATCGGGATTAGGTCCATATTCGTCATATTTCAGTTCATCCGCATGCTTCAGATACACGCGCGTATCTACCTGCTTGGGGACTCTCCGCCGCCTTGCAGGTGTCATTGCACAGACGACGACAACGGCAAAAAGGAAGAGTAGCAATACTCTTCCTCTGTTTCTTAAGATTTTACCCATCCCTGGTATTCGTATTTTCCTGGCTCACGATACTGTGGCAGCATACGCACATACGTATGTTTAATCTTGTCCACCACCCAGTCGTGAATAGTCTTTTCCCGCTCTTTGTTGAGCACGACATCCTTCATGACCTGGAAGTCTTCAGTGATCGTTGCCTTATGTCCAAGCGTACGGCTCTTGAGCTTCACCATCGCCACCACTGTCTTACCCTTGGAATTGATCATCTCGAAAGGTTGTGATATCTCGTTGACTTTCATCGTGTCTACGACTCTCGCCACTTCTGTCGGCAGGTCTTTCATCTGGAAGCGGGAGGTCATGCCATTAGCAGTACTGTTGGACATCAAGCCTTCGTTGTTTCGTGTATCCTTATCGTCTGAGAGATAGGAAGCGGCCTGTTCAAACGTGAACTTGCCCGCATGGATATCATTCGAGATGGAGTCGAGCCGATGTGTCGCTGCATCGATCTCATCCTGTGACACCTTCGGTTTCAGAAGGATATGACGCACATTGATCTTATCACCGCGCTTGTCGATCAGCTGGATGATATGATAGCCGAACTCCGACTCCACGATCTTAGAGATCTTCTTCGGGTCTGTGAGGTTGAAAGCCACGGCTGCGAAGTTAGGGTCAAGCAGTCCACGACCCGTATAACCCAGCTCACCGCCTTGGCGTGCAGAGCCAGGATCCTCCGAATAGAGACGTGCGAGCGTGGAGAATGTTGTCTCTCCTTTGTTCACACGGTCCGTGAAGTCGCGGAGCTCATCCTTGACACGATTGATCTCTGCCTGCCTGATTTTCGGGGCACTGACAAGGATCTCCACCTCTACCTCTGTCGGCACGTAAGGAATGCTATCCTCAGGAAGATTACGGAAATAAGCACGCACGTCAGCAGGCGTCACCTTGACATCCTTCACTAAGTTCTCCTTCATCTTCTGAATGAGCTGCTGGTCACGGAACTGGTCATGGAGCTCCGAGCGCATGTCATTGATGCTCTGCTTACGATACTCCTCGAGTTTCTCTTTAGAGCCCGCCATCTCAATCCATCGGTTGATCTGCTGGTTGACGCCTTGCGCGACCTCCGTCTCAGTCACCTGGATAGAGTCGATCTCTGCCTGATGCAAGAATAACTTCTGCACGGCAAGCTGCTCTGGAATAGAGAAGTCGGGGTCATTGCCAAAGCTGATACCCTCGGCAAGCCCCTGCATACGCATCTGCTCCACATCCGACTTCAGGATAGGCTCATCGCCCACAACCCAGATCACCTCATCGATGATAGATTGCTGCGGAACAATGGCTTCCGCCTTCGATGTGTCAGCTTCCGTCTTTGCACTGTCCGCACCCGCGGAGAAAGACGACGATATTCTTCCTGATGGCACAGCCATTGCCGCGAGCGCGACAATGACCACTGTCACAGACAATAATGATTTTCTTATGTTCATGCTTTATTCTTCGCCCGGGCGCGAGTAGTTAGGCGCCTCAGAGGTAATAGTGATGTCATGAGGATGGCTCTCTAAGACACCGGCATTGGTAATACGAGTGAACTTAGCGTTATGCAGTTCGTCAATGTTGTGTGCACCGCAGTAGCCCATACCTGAGCGCAAGCCACCCGTCAACTGATAGACGACCTCCTGCACGGTGCCTTTGTAAGGCACGCGGCCAGCAATACCTTCCGGCACAAGCTTCTTGACATCTGTCGTATCGCTCTGGAAATAACGGTCCTTGGAACCATTCTTCTGACCCATGGCCTCGAGAGATCCCATGCCACGGTAAGTCTTGAACTTACGGCCGTTATAGATAATCGTGTCACCAGGGCTCTCCTCCGTACCGGCAACGAGCGAGCCGATCATGCAGCAGTTGCCACCGGCAGCGAGTGCCTTCACGATATCACCCGAGTAGCGCAGACCACCATCAGCGATCAAAGGAACATCGGTATCTTTCAATACACTATATACATCATAGACAGCAGAGAGTTGAGGCACACCCACACCGGCCACGACACGTGTCGTGCAGATTGAACCCGGGCCGATACCGACCTTCACGCCGTCAGCGCCGTTGTCGTAGAGATATTTGGCAGCCTCGCCAGTAGCGATGTTACCCACGACGACATCGAGCTGCGGGAACGCATTCTTCACCTCGTGGAGCTTACCGATCACACCAGCAGAGTGGCCGTGAGCCGTATCAATGACGATAGCGTCAACGCCAGCATCCACAAGAGCCTGAGCACGCTCAAGGGTATCAACCGTAACACCTACACCAGCAGCCACACGCAGACGACCCTTGTCATCCTTGCAGGCATTGGGCTTGTCCTTAGCCTTCGTGATATCTTTATAAGTGATAAGACCAATGAGATGGTTCTCATTGTCTACAACGGGGAGCTTCTCAATCTTGTTCTCCTGCAGAATCTGTGCAGCGTTGGCAAGATCAGTCTGCTGATGGGTAGTGACGAGATTTTCTTTCGTCATCACCTCGTCTACGAGGCGGTCCATATGACGCTCGAAACGCAGGTCACGGTTGGTAACGATACCCACGAGATGGTTCTCGCCATCCACAACGGGGATACCACCGATATGGTATTCTGCCATCATCCGGAGGGCATCACGCACGGTCTTGCCGCGGCGGATCGTCACAGGATCATAGATCATACCATTCTCGGCACGCTTGACGATAGCCACCTGGCGCGCCTGCTCATCGATCGGCATATTCTTATGTATGACACCGATACCACCTTCACGGGCGATAGCGATAGCCATCGACGACTCGGTGACAGTATCCATAGCAGCTGTCACGAAGGGGATGTTAAGCTGGATGTGCCTGGAGAATCTTGCCTGAAGACTCACTTGCTTGGGCAGTACATTAGAATAAGCAGGGATAAGGAGGACGTCGTCGAAAGTGAGACCGTCCATGACAATTTTATCTGCAACAAATGATGACATAGATAGTAACCTTATAAATTTATTGCATGCAAAATTAGCAATATTTCGGCACATAGAGTACCCTCTTTGCTATAAAAAGAGTTAAGAGTAATAGTAATAGCGATTGCGGGCGGCCACGAGGGCCGCCCGTATGTTGTCACGCGACGATCAGTTCCCGGCGTCGGAGATAAACTTTATCAGCACGAGCCGTGCCTTCTCCTCAGCTGTAAGACCATCGTCATCATCGTAGATATCCACAGTGTCGATGGCTTTATCGATGTCTTCGCTGTCGCAATGGCGGAAATAGTCGAGGATATCCTGCATCTCATCCTGGTCGATGACATCCTCATCGTTGAGATAATAGTCGATGTTCACCTTCGTACCACTGTTCACGATCGACTCTATATCATCGAGCAGGTCGTCGAAGTCGAGGTTCTGCGTCTCCGCGATATCCTCCAACGGGATACGTCGGTCAATCATCTCAATGATCTTCAGTTTGCGCTTCGACTTGTTCGGAATCGTGATGACGCGCATGATATCGGAGCGTTGTATGTCGTTCTCCTCACAATATTTCTTGATGAAGTCGATGAACGGCTTACCGAACTTATGCGCCTTTCCCTGACCGACACCTTGGATCTGCGTGAGCTCTTCCATCGTCTGTGGGAAGGATGTAGCCATCTGCGTGAGCGAGACATCCTGAAAGACAACATAAGGCGGCAGGTTATGCTTCTTCGCTACATCATGACGCAAGCCTTTGAGCTGCTGATAGAGCGACATATCGAGTGCGGAGGTACCACCCTCGCCATTCTCCTCACTGTCCACAAACTCACGATCGGGCACGACCATGAAAGGACGGGGCTCCCTGAGCCACTCCCTGCCGGAAGCCGTGATCTTCAGCAGACCATAGTTCTCAATATCTTTCCGGATAAATCCTGCAATCATACCTTGTCGGATGACAGGGTTCCAAATGGAGGAAGCTTCCTCGTTTATCTCCTTACCATTGCCAAACTCAGGCAACTTATCATTGCCATCGCTCACAATATGATCCGTGGCACGTCCGCGAACGAAGTCGACGACATAGGTTTGTTCATATCGGCCTTTCAATGCACTGATAGCTTCCAGAACACACTGCAGGGCATCTGTTGCCTCCACAAACTTCTTTGGATGCTTACAGTTGTCGCAGTTGCCACAGTTATCTTTGGGATAAGGCTCACCAAAATAGTTGAGCAAGACCTTACGCCGGCATACCGCAGTCTCTGCATAAGCCTTCGTCTCTTCCAAGAGCTGGCGACCAATCTCCTTCTCCGTCTCGCTCTTGGAATCCATAAACTTACTGAGTTTCTTCAGATCCTTCGGCGAATAGAATGCGATACATATACCCTCGCCACCATCTCGCCCGGCACGCCCGGTCTCCTGATAATAACCCTCAAGGCTCTTGGGAATATCGTAATGGATGACGAAACGCACGTCGGGCTTGTCGATACCCATACCGAAAGCAATGGTAGCCACGATGATATCGATGTTCTCTTTCAAGAAATCGTCCTGCGTCTTTGCACGCACGTCATTGTCAAGACCAGCATGATAAGGAGCCGCGCGGAAGCCATTGAGGCACAGTTTCTTTGCCAGTTCCTCCACTTTCTTGCGCGAGAGACAATAGATGATGCCGCTCTTGCCGGGATGCTGCTTGATAAACTTGATAATCTGACTGTCGGTATCCTCGTCGCTCACTTTCTGCCGCACCTCATAGTAAAGGTTCGGACGATTGAACGAGCTCTTATACTCTTTTGCATCCGGCATGCCGAGGTTACCCTTGATATCCATCCGCACCTTGTCAGTAGCCGTAGCCGTGAGGGCAATGATTGGAATATGAGCCACGCCACGCGCGGCTGCGATCTTGTCTATTGTCGGCTTGATATTACGGTATTCGGGGCGGAAGTCGTGTCCCCACTCAGAAATACAATGGGCCTCATCAACGGCTATGAAAGAGATCTCGAACGATTCAAAGAATGGCAGATTATCCTCTTTGTTCAGAGACTCCGGTGCCACATAGAGCAGTTTGGTCTTGCCCTCTTTGACATCTTTCTCCACGCGGTTGATAGCCGCGCGGTTGAGCGAAGAGTTGAGATAATGAGCCACGGAGTCGTCCTCACTGTATCCATTGATGACATCGACCTGATTCTTCATCAGGGCGATGAGCGGTGACACAACAATGGACGTGCCTTCCATCAACAGAGATGGCAACTGATAACAAAGACTCTTACCGCCTCCGGTAGGCATGAGCACAAACGTGTCGTTGCCTTCCATGAGGTTGGTAATAATATCTTTTTGGTCGCCTTTGAATGAGTCGAACCCGAAATATTTCTTTAAAGCTTCAGTAAGATCCAATTTCATATTGTCGTTGTTTAGGGATGGTTGGGGTGGTTGCGGGGTGAACCAAAGTCGGCGTTATGCCGACTCCAGTTTCTGCAAGTGTGCTTTCTCGAGCTGTTTCTTAGCGTAGTCGAGTGTCACCTCAAACTTCTTGATTCGCTTCGACGGAATCTCGTACATAGCATCCATGATAATGGCTTCCACGATAGAGCGCAGACCACGGGCGCCAAGCTTGTACTCCACAGCTTTGTCAACGATATAGTCGAGGCAGTCCTCATCAAAGGTGAGACTGATACCATCCATCTCAAAGAGCTTGGTATACTGCTTGATGATAGAATTCTTCGGCTCCGTCAGGATACGTCTCAAAGCCTCCTTGTCGAGCGGGTTGAGATAAGTGAGCACCGGCAGACGACCGATGAGCTCAGGGATCAGACCGAACGACTTGAGATCGGTAGGCACAATATACTTCATGAGATCCTTCTTGTCGACATTGCGCGAGTTCTGCACGGAGTTGTAACCCACGACATGCGTATTGAGTCGCTGTGCGATCTTACGCTCGATGCCATCGAAGGCACCGCCGCAGATGAAGAGGATGTTCTTCGTGTTGACATGGATATACTCCTGATCGGGGTGCTTACGGCCACCCTGTGGCGGCACATTGACCATCGTACCCTCAAGAAGCTTGAGAAGAGCCTGCTGTACGCCCTCACCGCTGACATCACGTGTGATGGAAGGGTTGTCGCTCTTGCGCGCGATCTTATCGATCTCATCGATGAACACGATACCGCGCTCAGCGGCTGCCACATTATAATTAGCAACCTGAAGCAGACGGGAAAGGATACTCTCCACATCCTCGCCTACATAACCGGCCTCGGTGAACACCGTGGCGTCGACGATCGTGAACGGCACATCAAGCAAACGAGCGATGGTACGCGCGAGCAACGTCTTACCCGTACCCGTAGAGCCCACCATGATGATGTTGCTCTTCTCGATCTCCACACCGTCGTCGGTCTCGGGCTGCTGCAAACGCTTGTAGTGGTTGTACACAGCCACGGAGAGATAGCGCTTGGCCTCATCCTGTCCAATGACATACTGGTCGAGATACTTCTTGATCTCTACAGGCTTTGGGATCTTCGTCTTCGGACGGTAAGGCGTAGCATCAGCATGCTGCTGATTGCCCAGCACACCTGTCTGCTGCACTATCTTGTAAGCCTGCTGAGCACAGTCCTCACAGATGTAACCATTGATGCCCGTGATGAGCAGCTTCACCTGATCCTCACTGCGTCCGCAGAAACTACATGTTTTCTTTTTCATCTATTTCTTCCTTCGTTCTATTACTTCTTCTTCAGCACCTGGTCAATCATGCCATACTCCTTAGCCTCTTCAGCCGTCATCCAGTAGTTACGGTCAGAGTCTTTGTACACCTTGTCGTAAGGCTGATGAGAATGCTCGGAGATGATGGTATAAAGTTCTTTCTTGAACTTCAAGATCTCCTTGGCCTCAATCTCGATATCCGAAGCCTGACCCTGTACACCACCAAGCGGCTGATGGATCATCACACGGCTGTGAGGCAGAGCGGAGCGCTTGCCCTCTGTACCGGAGACAAGGAGCACGGCAGCCATCGAAGCAGCCATTCCTGTGCAGATCGTAGCCACATCAGAAGTGATGAACTGCATCGTGTCGTAGATGCCGAGACCTGCCGTGACAGAGCCACCGGGAGAGTTGACATAGATAGAGATATCCTTGCCGTTGTCCACAGAGTCGAGATAGAGCAGCTGTGCCTGCAGCGTGTTGGCTGTATAGTCGTCAATCTCCGTGCCGAGGAAGATGATGCGATCCATCATCAGACGGGAGAACACATCCATCTGCGTGACATTGAGCTGACGCTCCTCAAGGATATAAGGGTTGAGGTACTGCTGCTGTGCCTTCACCACATCGTCGAGTACCAAGCCGTTCATTCCAAGCTTCTTGGTAGCAAACTTTCTAAAGTCGTTGTTCATAATTTTTCCTTCTTTTTAATTCAACAAACCTTGGGAAAACTCCCATATAGGTTCCATTGATTACAAACATCGTGCCAAGAATATTCATTTTGCCTATTCTCTTTTCAATGTTTCGTTATACAAAGATAATCAATTCTTCGCAAAAAGCAAAGGATTTGGCGATATTTTTTATATAACAAAAATCCCCACCCGTACGTTGGATACGGATGGGGACCATTAATATTATCGCAAAGAGGATATTAAGCCTGAGCCTGCTCCTCTGTTACCATCTTGTTGAAGTCGTCGAGAGAGATCTCCTTGTGGTTGAGTTTCACCACAGGCTTGAGAGCAGCCACGAGCTTCTCGTCGAGTGCACGCTCAGCAAACTGGTTAGCGGTACCCTTCTGCTTGAGCAGCTCGTTGGCATAGTTGTCAACATACTCCTCGCCGACATTCTGCATGCCGTACTGAGCGAACTGAGCGCGAGCAATCTCACGGGCAACGTTCTTCACGTCGTCGTCGTTGACCTTGATACCAGCCTTGGCGCCGAGCTTATCCTTAGCTAAGCTCCATGTGAGGTCCTTGAGACTTGCCTCATAGTTCTTGTTGATGAACTCGTCGTCCTTGTCCTTGTTATTCTCCTTGAGGATACGCTTGAGCAGAGCATCAGGATAAGTGAGCTGACCAACCTTCTCCTCGACATACTTGCGGAGATCCTGCAGGAAGCGGAAGTCCTCGTCGGTAGCGAGCTGCTCCTTGACACCCTCGCGGATCTTGTCGCGGAAAGCCTTCTCGTCCTTCACCTCGTCCTTGCCGAAGACCTGATCGAAGAGATCCTGGTCTACAGCGTGCTTCTCGAAGTGCTGCACCTCAGTGATCTGATAGCTGAAGTCGCCCTGATACTGGTCGCGCTTGTCGCGGTCCACACGAAGCAGGGTAGCGACCTCTGCACCACCATCATAAGCCTTGTAAGGATTGAAGGTGATGATGTCACCAGCCTTGGCACCCTCGAAGAGCTTCTTCTGGTCGTCGTTCTTCAGATACTGCGGCATGATCGTAGCGCCCTCAACCTCAACGCCACCTTCCTTGGTGTTGCCGTCAGCGTCGAGCTCACGAAGGTCACCCTTCAGCACGTCGCCCTCCTTGTACTCGTCAGCCTTCTGATAGCTGCCGAAACGAGAAGCGAAGCCGTCCACCTGCTGGTCTACGAGCTTGTCGTCAACAGTGATGTCATAATAGTCGATGCTGTCCTTGTCAGAGAGCTCAACGTCGAACTCAGGAGCGACAGCGATATCGAACATGAAAGTGTAAGGAGCCGGCTTCTCAAGATCCACGGGCTCCTGCTTATCGGAACCCATCGGCATGCCGAGCATGTTGATCTTGTTGTCAGCAATGTACTTGTTCACCTCGTCGGAGAGTTTGTGATTCACCACATCCATCTTCACAGCGTTGCCATACTGACGGCGAATGAGGCCCATAGGAACCATACCCGGACGGAAACCAGGCATGTTGGCGCGCTTGCGATAGTCCTTCAACTCCTTTTCTACATCGTTCTTGTAGTCGTCCTCCTCGATAGTAACGGTCAGAAGACCATTGATCTTATCGGGGCAATCGAATGATACTTTCATTTATATTCTTTGTTTTTATTGTTATTTTATGCCTCTTATAGATATGTAATTAGCCGCATCTTTTGCAGCCGAGTACACAACAGAGTGCAAAGTTAGTGCTAATTAACGAAAGTACCTAATATATAAGGAATAAAATTTGTTTTTTTAACGGGAGAGCCATTTATTGATCTTCCGGTTTTCGAGTTAATAACGGCATACAGCCTACCATATAACAAATTTCGGTACCGTTAATTATCAGCATGTTACGCAGGTTGCTTATCTAGCTCGTCTTGTCGCATTTTCAGTCTATCTAATTG
>CADBAG010000025.1 GCA_902792635.1 uncultured Prevotellaceae bacterium
TACGTCGCTACGCTCCTTGCCTGGGGTTATGCAGAGTGTGCCTCTCCGAGGCACTATCAACTATAAGTAGAGAAGGAAGTTCAACCGTACAGCTCGAATATTTTTCTCGCAGAGCCGCTGAGTTTTTAGAGCCGCTGAGATAGTTCTTGAATGGCAGAGCTTTGAGAGGGCTTTCGGCCTTAAGGAGGCTACGCGCTGGGACTTCTCTGCGAAAGGCCTTTAGGCCTCTCAAAAAGCTCAGACTCTCGAAAACTTCAGATTTAGTCTCTGCGGCTCTAAGAACTCTGCGGCTCTGCGTGATCTTTCAACCGAATGAGAATGTTGTTCTATTGGTTGTTTTGTAAACGCCTTTACATCTCTACTCGGAGAGGCTGTGACCGGTATAAACCCGAAAAGAGAAGAACCATTAATAAATGTCTTTATCCCCATCCGCCTTTCTCTTTGATGTATTGTAGCAGCTCGCGGAAGAGGGGTGAGGCAGAGAGCGTGCGCACGTTACCGGTGAGGATAAGCTGCTTGCGGGCACGCGTGAGGGCGACATTGAGTTTGCGGTCGATGGCGTGCCCATCCTCGGTGAAGGTGTTGGCGGTGAGGAAGTCGAGCTGATACGACTGCTGGATGGTGAACGAATAGATGATGACGTCGCGCTGCGAGCCTTGGTAGCGTTCTACGGTGTCGATGCTGATGGTGTCGAGCCCGGGGATGCCGAGCCGCTCTATCTCCTGCCGTATCATCGCTATCTGGTTGCGGTAAGGCACGATGACCCCTACTGTCTTGTCGGGGTTAAACTGCGTGCCGTAGAAGCGATGGATGCGTTGGAGTATGTCCGCCACGATGCGTGCTTCCTCAATGTTCACCTTGTCGGATATCTCCGGTTGGCGGCAGTCCTTCGACGGGAAGAAGAGCATGCGGTGTGCTTTCAACAGGTCGTCGACAGCGTCCTGGGACGGCAAGTCGTAACCGATGGTCGTAGCTTGCTGATGGGGTAGGGGCACGCAGCCGAGCTGCTCACGGAAATAGAACGCACGGTTGGGGAAGTCGGCAATGTCGGGGTGCATGCGGCCTTGTCGGCGTAGCGTCCCCATGAAAGCTGTGCGGCCGGCGCGTAGCTCCTGGCGGATAAGGCGCTCGAAGAGTGAGCTCTTGCAGTCGGTGAGCCCGATACCTTGCAGCAACGGGTCGTTGACGGCACTGTCGTTGTCGTTTTGCTGCACCACAGCGGGCAACTGCTTATAGTCGCCGATGAGGATGAACTTATCAATGTTACAACTGCTCTCTGAGAGTGTGGACTCAGAGGCACGGTGACTGGCTAAGAGTCCGATGATGTTCGGCTCTAAGATCTGTGAGGCCTCGTCGACGATGGCAAGGGCGAAATGCTTCAAGGAGAAGAGATAGGCGCGCGACTGGATCATCGAGGTTGTCCCGACGATGATCTTGGCGTTGATGATAAGCTGCCGCATGCCGGTGAGTGTCGGTTTCTCTCCGACACGGTTCTGCAAAAGGTAAGGCACATAGCTCTCTGCGCACGACAGTTCACTGCCAATACGTAGGAAGTCGATGCCGTTGTCGGTGAGCATGCCGCATATCTCGTCTACGGCGCGGTTGGTATAAGCCATGAGCAGCAGACCCTTGCCGTCGTCGGGTCGCAGCTCCGTGAGCGCCTCGCGCACCATGAACTGCAGAGCCATGGAGGTCTTGCCCGTTCCCGGTGGGCCTACGAGGAGAAAATAGTCACGTGCTTGCTTGGCTTTGAGGATGATGTCGTCGATACCCGCGTTGTAGCTTCTTGACAACGTGAGGCGCGTGTCAGCCTGTGGTGCACGCTGTCCTAACAAGAGGTTCTTTCGGTCCTGTGGCGCTGTTATCAGTTGATAGAGTGAGCTGAGCGCTGCTCCTCCACCGACATCACTGCTGCCGTGCTCAATGCACCACACTTTATCTTTATTCTGCGCGAGATAAGTCTCTGCCAGAGGGTTCATGAGTTTCACCACGACGCGGTCACTGTGGATCTCTTGTAAGCCGCCTTTGAGGAGGATGGCGCGCCGTGCATCGGGTTCTACGGCCTCGTTGTAAGCATAGAGATAGATCATGTCGCCGCGACG
Source organism: uncultured Prevotellaceae bacterium (assembly GCA_902792635.1). Classification (GTDB taxonomy): domain Bacteria; phylum Bacteroidota; class Bacteroidia; order Bacteroidales; family Bacteroidaceae; genus Prevotella. The sequence goes on from CADBAG010000025.1 coordinate 2,103, forward strand.
GAAGTTAGGCAGGAAGTCCACACCCTGATCGGGCACGGTGAATGCCAACGTGTCGCAGACACCCTGGCCGGTGATAGGTTGCGTGTTGCCGTCCTCGTCGATAATCTCCGGCTTCGTGAGCCCTGTATAGATGTTTCCTGTCTCTTTCTTCTCCGCCAATGGCATGTTCCAGAGGTTCGCCACACAGTTTCCTGTGCCTTCCACGACACCGACGCGAGAGAGGATATTCTCGCGGATGACAAACTGTGTCATGCGACAGTAATAAGCCTGTTCTAATGGCGTGATTGCGTGCAACGGAACAATGAGTGAGAGCAGTTGGGGTCGGAGGTAGGTCTCATAGAAATGACCGCTCATGTGAGCACAGTTGAGCGTCTGCTCCGTGAGCTGCGGCAGGATATGTTCTATGCCGTTTTCTGCCATGTCAAACTCTAAGGCGATGGCCTCGTTGCGGAAGCGCAGGGCTTCGTATACGAGCTTCAGCAGCGACGTGACATTCAGCAGTCCGTCGGGTAGGGGGTATTTGGAATAGAGCAGTCGGATGTCGGAGTGCTGCACACCGAAGTTGTAATAGAGAATGCCGAAATAGAGCAGCACCTGCACATAGTGCTTCTCGACGACCTTTGCGCCATGCGTGTTCGCGATGTTACGCTCGAGGAAGATGTTACGGCCCGACTTCTGCTCCACAAGGAGCCGCATGTCCGTTGTCATGAGGTCCACACGTCCTTGTAGTCCGAGTTTCTCGCAGATGAATGTAGGCTCAAGGATGGCTTTGGAGAGATCATAGTTTTGTCGCAGTTCGTTGACGATTCCCACGAGGTTCTGCGCCTGACGGGCGGCGTCTGCCTTGAACTTCACACCGTCGAAGTCGGGACAGGAAGCATATTCGAGTGCCTTGTCGCGGAAGTTCTTGATGAGTGTGCGTGCGGCAGAGAAATGGGTGTCGTTGATGATGTCGTCGAGGCATGCGCCCGCATAGTTTCCGAGGAGGATAGCCTGCGTGTTGGCGCGCTCACGGATACGCGAGAGGAAATACATCAATGGGTGGTGACCATAGTCCTCAAAGCACGAGGCGATGACAGAGATATCCATGAGGCAGTCGGGCTCCACGATGATGAGTCGCGGGGTGATGGTGTCGCCCTCCGTCTGACAGCCGAGGAGGTTAAGATGCATGCCGGGCTTGAGGATGTCGCAGAGATACTCCATATGGGCATACTGTGTCTGACGCGTATAGTAGACCGTCTTCTCCGTCTCTTCCCCGTCTTCGTCGATGATGACAGTGATGGTCTGCTCATCAAACGCCTTCACGATGCATCGTTTGTCGGGCGCGTTCTGCTTCAACCGTTCTGCTGCCGGACGGAGGTCGTGAGGAAGAATATTTGTGAGTTCTGAAGGAATATCCGCTTTGAACACGCGGCTGATGAGGCGAGCCACGGCGGCACAGTCGTATTTCAGTGCGGTTTCGACGTCTGTGTCTAAGAGTGTGCTGTGGTTGCTGTCGCGACGCGCCTGACGCAGGGCGTTGGCCTCGTCGTTGGGGATATTGAGCAGACGGATGACGCTCTCGAGCTGTGCGTTGAGGTCGCCGAAGCCATACTTCGAGTCTTTGAGAGCTTCGGCACATACGAGCACCAGCGTCTCATGCAGGAGCTTGAGGCGCAAGGATGTGGTCAGCGAGGAGTTGCTGGCAATGGTAAGGATATTGTCGAAAAGATCGTTCACGCTTTCGGATGGTCTCTTTATTTGTTCTTCGGCTCTTTCTGGTAGGAGAACAACCTCGAAGAGGTTGAACATGGTTAGCCCCAGGTGAGGAGCGCAGCGACGTAACCTGAGGTTTAGGTGTGCGGCGATTTCGTTGAAAGGTGTCCTCGAAGAGGGCAAACCTTGGCAGGATGCTGATTCCTTATAGGTTCGCCCTCTTCGAGGCCGACAGGTCAGGATTTTCCCCTCGATACAAACCCCAGGTTACGTCGCTGCGCTCCTCACCTGGGGCTAACCGTGTGGCACCTCTCCGAGGTGCTGCTCCTCACCTGGGGCTAACCTTATTGGCCCCCTTCAGGGACCTTATCAACCCGGAAAGCTGAAGAACTCTGTTTTCGTTATTCTTTATTCTTTCTTCTTTAGCGAAGCGCCGCACCGCTTCGCGTCGCGTTCCCACTCAATGACCTTCTTCTTCAGGTCTCTGCCCCAGTGATACTCACCAATGGTGCCATCCGAATGGATGACGCGGTGACAGGGGATGAGCATGGCCACGGGGTTCTCTGCGATGGCTGAGGCCACGGCACGCACGGCCTTCGGCTCACCGATGCGCTTCGCCACCTCCTGATAGCTCACGGTAGTGCCGAAAGGAATATTACGGAGCTCGTTCCACACCTTCAATTGAAACTCGGTACCTTTCACGTCGAGCGGTACGGGATGGTCCAAGCCTTCGAAGATGACCTGTTCCACGGTCTGCGCCATAGTGTCGCTCTGCGTCGTGGGTGTGTATTCGCCCCAACGCGCCGCGAGCTCATGGATGGTCTCCAAGCGGTTATAGTCGAGAAACTGCAGGTCGCACACGCCATCCCATGTGCGTGCCACGATGATGCTGCCGAACGGACTCTCCGCGAATCCGAACTCTATCTTGTTGCTTATTGCCATGTAGAATTTATGTTTTCAGCAAATGTAGTCATTTCCTTTTAGGCCTCCAAATCTTTAACCATCTTTTTTGATTGCAGCGAATGGTATAACTAAAAATTAGCTTTAAAACTTGGAAGTTTGAAGTAAAGTACATATCTTTGCGATAAAAATAACAGGTAACTTGACTATCGGATTAATGCCACAGACGGGCTTGGATTGATGCCGCAGACAGCCTCGGAGAGGCTGAATTATTCATAACCCCAGACTAAGGGAGCGACAGCGACCGCAGTCTGGGGTTCAGGACAGCGGTTCGTATCCTGATGTCCTGCCTCGGAGAGGCAGAATGCACGATAGTGCGCAATGTCTCAACTGCAGGGTCTTTCATTGCGCGCCTAAAGGCACATTCAGCCTCTCCGAGGCTGGCTTTCAGGTAGTCCGCGCTCGACCTAAAGTCCCCAGACTGCGGTCGCTGTCGCTCCCTTAGTCTGGGGTTATGGATAAGTGTGCCTCTCCGAGGCACTCTTCTATCTAGACATTAGAAGAAACAAATGATGGGATATGCAGAGAAAAAATAAACAGCACAATACAAATGATAAGAATTTCTTTGCCCGAAAACTTGAAGATACTTTGTCATCCATGTGGGCAGATGGTAGCCTCAATGAAGCTAAAGTAGAAAGATTCCGTAGTCTTCATGAGCATACACCCTATAAGTAACGATATTAACGTTCTCTATTTATGCGTAATGTTCTTTTGCTTCTCTTCGCCTGTCTGTTGCTTGCTTCCTGCGGACACCACACGGTTGTGAGGTCCGTCTACTACTGGCAGACGACACTGCGGCTTGGTGCCAAGGAGCGCGCGTTTCTCAAGCAGCACGGCGTGAGCAAGGTCTATTGCCGCTTCTTCGATGTGGTGCCGGGTGACGACGGGATGCCACAACCTAATGCCACGTTGGCTTTTGAGGATTCGTTTCCGAAGAATGTGGAGGTCATCCCCGTGGTCTATATCGTCAACGACTGCATGGCTGAGCCGCATGGGGGCTTGGCGGAGAAGATCTTTAGCCGCGTCCTGCAGATGAACCAAACAAATAGCCTTGCGCAGCCTAAAGAACTGCAGATCGACTGCGACTGGACGGGCTCGACACGCCTCGCGTTCTTCGCATTCATGAAGGAGCTCGGAGCAATGTGCCACAGTCACAGCATGACGCTCTCCGCCACCATCCGGCTCCATCAGCTCTCGCAACCCGTGCCGCCTGTCGACCGCGGCGTGCTGATGATGTACAACACGGGCGACGTGACGAAGCTCTCGGTGAAGAAACCCATCCTCGACATGAAGGATGTGGCACCTTATCTGCACAACCTCTCCGGTTACAAGTTGCCGCTCTCCACAGCCTATCCGCTCTTCACGTGGCGCGTGCTCTTCCGCGGTGGCCGCTATGTGGGCATCATGCACAGCGACGATGACCTTCCCGTGCTCCCCGGCGACAGCATCGTCGTGAGACAGCCGGAACTCGAAGACATATCCAAGGCTCAGGCGGCTGTGGACAAAGCACAAGGGAAGGACAATGATGAGATCATACTTTATGATTTGAGTGATAAGAATATTAATCGATTTAGCTATGGTGACTTTCAAAAGATTTATAGGTACAGGTAGCATCGTTGCAGCGCTCCTTACCTTCTCACTGTCAGCAGGGGCTTGCATCTCAGAGGCACCCCGCCACAACAATTATCTTTTCTCCGTCTTCAACCGTTCCCTGATGGACGACCGCTTCACATCGACGACAGACAGATACTGGCAACAGTATCTCGGTAACAAGGACGTACAGTATCAATGGGATTACTGGCGCGACCAGGTGTTGAAGAAAGCCGTGAAACAGAAAGACACGGAGCTTGCCACTTACTGCCGCAGGCTCAATGCCTATCTCGGCAGCGCTGTCAACTTCAATGCGTGGGACTATCCCACGAAGCAGCGCATCGCCAAGCGTAACCTCGTACTGCGCAGTCTGCTCAATGCCTCCAAGACTTATCAGGGCAAGCGCTTCCGGGCTCAATACAACCTGTTGCGCATGCGTGCGCTCTTCGGGCTCAAGCGTTACCCCGAGGCAATAAATTATTGGACGACCGTGGGTCAGCGCATGCCGCAGAGTGTCTATCGCGACATGATGCGCAACCTCTATGCCGGATGCCTCTGGCGCACGGGAAAGAAGAGCCAGGCCGTGGAGATCTACGCCTCGCAGGAGGATTATCAGAGCCTGAAATACTGTGTGCGCGGCTACCGTAACCTTGCCGGCATACAGAAGGTCTACAGCATCAATCCTAACTCGGCCACGCTCCTCTACCTTGTGCAGGACTTTGTCAATAATGTGCAGGAGACGATGGATGTCTACGAGCTCAACAGCTTCCCCTTTGCCTCTTACGAGAACACGGAGAAGGACCACGACGAGTGGATGAAGGAGACGGACGCCAAGAAGATCACGACGGCAGAGGCTGACCGTTTCATCGCCTTCGCCCGCAACGTGGTGAGTGAGGGCAAGACCACGACGCCTTGTCTGTGGCAGTCGGCCATCGGCTGCATCGAGCATCAGCTCCGCCGTTATGATAAGGCGAAGACAGATCTTGCCAAAGCAATGACAGAAGCCGGTACTGAGCGAATGAAAGACAATGCGCGCGCCATCTATGCCGCCAACTCCGTCTTTGCCGAACAGCACACGGCCGACTATGACAAATGGATCACAGGGGAGCTGCGCTGGCTCGACACGAAGATCGCTGAGGAGCTCAAGAGCGACAAACTTTTCGACACCCACTACTGCGACGTGGAGGAGCGCATGGTCTACAACGGTCTCGTGCCAGCCTTTCTCGCTGCAGGCCGCACCAACATGGCGCTCGTCCTGCTGAGCCGCATGGAGGAGGGCTGCGACAAGCCGGCTTATCAGGGGTTCTATTTCGATGCTTTGGAGAAGACTCCGATAGACAGTCTCATAGCTTACAACAACTATCTGCGCCACGAGCCCACCGACTCCTTGGCCCGTTATGCCTGGCAGAAGGCTTACCGCGATACCGATTATTACAACGACTATATCGGCACGCGCCTCATGGCTCAGGCACGTTTCGCCGACGCCATCCCTTACCTTGAGAAAGTGAGCATCGCATTTCTCAACACGCAGGCTATCGAACCATACGTGGCACAGCGCGACTTCAATAAAGAGCGCTGGATGGGCAAGCAGCTCGTTGCCGTGCCCGAATACGTCTCGGAGGCCAAGCGCGCCACGTTGCCGCGCCTCACGGCCAACAAGAAGTTGCAGTATTGTCGCGACATGGTCAGTCTCTCTCAGGAGTATACGCTCATGAAGCCGTCGGAGGAACGCATGGAGAAAGCTTACAAGCTTGCTGCACTGTGGTATCAGGGCAGCTACGAAGGCGACTGCTGGTGGATCAAGCAATACGGCATCAGCAACACGCAGGACAGCGTCACCGTGGGTACGGTTGACTTTGTGGCCCATGCCCTCAGTCTCCTGGATGAGAGCGTGCAGAGTTCTAACTTTGAGCTGAAGGAGAAGAGCCTCTTTGCCCTTGCCTTCATCCGTCACGGTGAGCCTTGGTACTTTGAGGGTTGGGACGACAAGACGCAGCAGTACTACGACCTGACGAACCTCCGTCCCATGCCGCAGTCGAGACAATACAAGGCGATGATGGCCTTGTCTAAACTCACTAAAGACAATGCCTCGCGCGTAGATCCGTTCGTCACTCGCTGCGACGTGCTTAAGAAGTTCTGTAGTCTTTCGGAGAGACCGAATACATCTCGGTGAAAGACTTGTTGAAATAGGACAGGCTGCTGAACCCAACCTGATACATCACCTCTGATACCGTGAGCTGTCCTTGTTTCAGGAGGTTGGCAGCACGCTTGAGCCTTTGCTCGCGGATAAAGCTGACGGGCGTCTTTCCCGTCAGCTTCTTTAGTTTTCTGTAGAGCTGCTTCTGATCTATATTTAGCAACTGACATAGCTTTGCGACATTGAAATCTTCTTCCGCCATGTTGTCATTGATGGCTTTCATGACATCAGCTATCAGTCTCTCATCGTTGTTCTCATACCCTTCCTTTTCGTAGGGTTTCTCAGCGATGGCGTTGATATGAATCTTTTTAATGATGTCGTTCCTACGTTTGAGCAGTTGTACCATGTGCAACTGTAGCTTCTGCAGATTGAACGGTTTGGGCATGAAGACATCAGCCCCACAGGATATACTCTTCATCTCTGTCTCCCGGTCATCCTTAGCTGTGAGCATGATGATCGGCGTGTCTGTGGTTGAATGATTCTGTCTGAGCGCCTTGCACAGCTCCGTGCCGTCCATGCCCGGCATCATCTGATCAGTGATGATGAGGTCAGGGATGGCTTCTTTTAATGACTGTAGTGCTTCTTCCCCACTATAAGCCGCTGTGACAGTGTAGTTGTCTTTAAAGGCGGATGTCAGGAAGTCGACAATCTCATGGTTATCGTCAACGACTAACACGTTAGGCTTATTATTGTTCTTCGGTTCTTCATCAGCCCTCTCTGTCGTTGCGCTCGCTCCTTTTCGTATAGGGAGAGAGAACGAGACCGTCAGTCCATTGTCGTTTTCAGCAGAGACGTCACCACCGTGTAGCTCTACGTATTTCTTTACCACGGCAAGTCCGATGCCTGTGCCGTTGTGCTGCTCATCTCCTTTATAATATCTGTTGAAGATCTTTCCTAAGTCGTCCTTCTGAACTCCTGGCCCGTTGTCACAAACCTTTACGGTAGCCTTACTGTTGTCAAGCGATACCTTGACGGCAACCATCCCTGTGTTGTCTGAAACATATTTCATGGCATTGGAAAGAAGATTCCGCATGACAGCTTGAATCTTCACGATATCAATGTCCATCCATAATGAGTCTAAATCGGTTTGGAACGTAAGAGAGATGTGGCGTTCACTGGCACTTGGTGCAAACTCATTCACACTGTCATGGATGAGAGACACAAGGTCAACATGAGAGTCGAGGATCTTGTCGTCGCCCTCAGCCTCCATGCGCTTGAAGTCAAGGATCCGGTGGATGATGCCGTTGAGCCGCATGGCATTGTCATGGATATACTTTATCTTCGTTCTCATGCTGGCATTCGTTGTGTCTGCCAACAACTTCTCCAAGGGGGCGATGATGAGGCTCAGAGGTGTCTTGAGCTCATGCGACATCTCCACGAAGAAGTCCATTTTCTGTTCTGTCAGCGCCAGCGCATTCTCCCGTTCCTGCTCTTTGAGCCGTTGCTGCGTCCGTCGCTTACCATAGACTAACAGGCCATAGACAATGGAGATCGCCATGACGAGATAGAGCATCCATGCCCACCATCGCATATACCAGGGAAAAGGAACGTGGAGAACATAAAGGCTGTCATTGCCCGGCTGTGGGTTTACCGACAGGAAAAGTTCATGGTTACCCCCTGAGAGTTCCGACAAGGAGATAGTGTTCGTCCCGGCGGGGAGCGACTGCCATTGTCCTGTGGCTCCTATCTTATACCAGAACACTTCTGAGTTACGGTTGCTGTAATCGTATGTAGAGAGGTGAAGGATGATATTGTGTCGTCCGTCAAGCCTAAGATCGGTAACAAACCGTGGACTTGCACCATCATATTCTTTGCCATCCACAGTAGCTTCTGTGACGTAGACCTTACTGTTTACTATGTCCCTGCTGACATTGGTACGCTGCCATGCAACGATGTCTTCTCCACCCCATAGGATGGTTTTCGTAGCAGGATCACGGAATCCTGCCGTAAGCTTATACTCCGGTTTGGAGGCAGGATGAATCGTATTGTCTTTAAGATTGATGGTATAGAGCCCGTTCGTCGTCGACATCCACACGCGTCCTTGGTCCTTGACAAAGGAGAAGATCATGCCGTTGGCGATGGCAAAGCCTGTATTAGAGAGGGCATCGGTCCGGATATCATACCTGTAGAGATGTCCTTGAAGGTCTATCCATACCGAGCCTCCCGCCACAGTCATTCCATCAGGGTAAATCTTTCGTTTCACTGTTGCTCTCATGTGCCGGGTGTCAATGAAAGTAAGGCCTTTGCCGGTATATGCCCATAGATTGCCGTTGTCGTCGGGTACGAGCCGATAGACGACATTGACGAGGTCATCCTGATGGGCAAAAGGCAGCCGTGGCATCTTATAAGAGCCGTTACTTTTCAGGAGAGCTTTCTTGTCGACGACATAGAGACCGCCCATGTAAGTGCCGACCCACAGTCGGCCCCGTGCGTCCTCATAGAGGGCATAGGCCCAGTAAGAGCTGCGTCCCTTGTTGTCGGTAAGGGTATAATAGTCGAAACTGTTCTTGTTCGGATTGTATCTTGCTATGCTGGCATCAGTGGCTATCCATATTTCGTGGTCGCGGTCTTCATAGATGCAGCGGATGATATTCTTCTTGAGTCCATTGTCTGTTCTGAACCATTTATATCCTTTTTTTGTCAGCAACAGAATACCGTTCTCACCCCCGAGCCATCGGTTGCCGCGTGAGTCGATGAGAACATTGGTAAAGGTGTTGCCTACCCGTGAATGGGTGATGTCTGCCAGATTGGTGTACTCAAAGTTTACCGTCTGACGTGCCAAGGATGCTCCTCGGTCTGTTGCTATCCAGATATTATTCTGTCGGTCCAGGAAGAAAGCGTTGATGCGGTTGCTCGGCAGACTGAACATTGGCGAGGCGGCATCGTGACTGACCACTGTTGAGGTGCGGCTGTCGGGATTGAGCTGAACCATGCCGTACTCAGAGGAAACGAGCAGGTTGCCCGATGGCAGCAGAAAGAAATGGTTATAGGTGCTTCCTGAGAGTACGGCTGTCGTGCTGCCTGTACGAAGGTCTCGCCGTAAGAAGCTGTGCTCGGCACCGACCCACAGGCAGCCGCGCCGCTTGTCGAGCCCCAGACTGTAGACATTGTCGCGGATATCTGTTGCATGGATGTTGCCTCTGCGGTCCACGAACGACACGCCGCCGATGTGTCCGAGATAGACACCTTGGGAAACGGGTTGGATGGCATAGATGATGTCGTCCTTATTGTTGGAGACAGCATAGCGTTGCCAAAGTCGGCGCCGGAAGTCGTAACAGAACAGTCCGTTCAATTTTGTTCCTACATAGAGCGTGCCCCGCGACAGGGCGAGGGAACGGATATCGCCTGTCTGCGGCACTTCGCCAAGGGGGTTGCACATCTGTCCGCTGCGGATGTCAAGGAACCGCAGGCCGTTGTCACTGCCCAAGATGAGAATGTCCTTGCTTAAGGCTGTTGCGGCATAGTAGTTTCCGCCGATGATCCGTCGAGCGTTATACCCGTCATAGGTAAACACGCCATGTCTTGTGATAAGCCATATCATTCCCTGATGGTCCTGCCACACCTGTTCTATCTCATTGGAGGCATAAGGCAATGAGACATTGATAAAACGAGTGGACTGTGACAGCTGTGCATGGATAGATTCCGCCATCAGCAAAAAGAGTGCTATGGCCCATAGCCGTCTGAGGAAATGGTTATGCTGTATCATAATGCAAAATTAAAGAAAAAGCCGCTTATTCAGCGGCTTCTTTCTGTTTTTTTATTCTGCGTAGGCATCAAGTGCCACGGTTGGTGCTCCGTTGTCGAAGCAACCTTTCTTATATCCGTCGTTGTATCCGGCAGGTGCCTCGGGCTCCCAATAGAAGATGCCTAAGAGATGGCCTGTAGCCTTGCCTTTGCTGATGAGCGATGTGATGAGGTCGCGGCATTCCTCCGCATCCTCATAATCCATACCGAGCTCGCAGATCATGACAGGCTTGCCGTAGGTAGCATAGAGCGAATTGATGTTGCTGATGCATTTGTCGACATACTCCGAAGCTTTGCCTTTCTCGGGATAGACCGACATACCGATGATATCATATTTGCCTCCGTTCTGCTGCATGTAATTGAATACGCGTGTATAGAGCGCGAGATTGTCACCGCCGTCGAGATGTATGATAACCTTCGTGTTTGGGAAGACAGCTTTTGCAGCATCGTAGCCGGCATTGTTGAGTTCTGCCCAATTGATGCCATTGTCAATGCTGCCCAATGGCCAGAGCATTCCAGTACGTGTCTCGTTGCCTATCTGCACCCATTCGGGCGTGATGCCGTAAGTCTTCAGTCTCGTCAACAAGTTGGTGACATGGTCTGCCACAGCAGCTTTCATCTTGGTGAGGTCATAGTCGGCCCATGCCGCAGGGGTGGTCTGACTGCCGGGGTCTGCCCATGTATCACTGAAATGGAAGTCGATCATCACGCGCAGACCGAGGGCAGCAGCGCGGCGGGCCTTGACGAGGACATCTTCGATGTTGTTCCATCCGTCAGTGGGGTTAACCCATACGCGCAGGCGAATGGCGTCGACGTTGCAGTCTTCCTTGAGGAGCGTCATCAGTTCTTTCGTCTCGCCGTTCTTGTTCTTGAAGGTCTGTCCTTCACTCTCCAATTGTGTCAGCCAGCTCACGTCAGCGCCTTTGGCGAAAGCTCCGGTATCTGCGGCTGCCACCTCCGCCTGGCGCGGAGAGGTGATGGGACTGTCCTCACTGCTGCACGATGCTGAGAGGTTCATGAAGAACAGAAGCGAGGCAGCGATTGAATATATTGTATGTTTCATGTTATTATCTTATTATTATTGTTCTGTCAGTGTGTACGTGCAGTTGCAGAGATCCACGGTGAAGGTGTAGGTCTTGCCAACTGTCCATCCCTTAGGTGCTCCGTTCTCTTTCTTCGTCCATTTGAGCGTGCCGTCGGTCTGGGTACCGAAGTAGTTGTCCCAGGAACCGTTGAGCAGGATCTGTACGCCCCAGGGCGTGTCGGCCGTGGCTGTTACCGTAGCAGTGTAGACACCCGGCTTGCCGTCGACGGCTTTCATGTCCACCATGTCCCACTTGTCATTGAATCCGGCAAACGACACTTTCGTGATGGCATCCGTCATCGGGTACCAGTAGCTCATCCAGCCGAGTGAAGCGCAGACGACATAGAGGCCTTTGCCCGGCTGAGCGATGTTGCTGCCTTTGGTGACGAGCTTCTTGTCTGTAGATGAAGGATCCTGGTTGATCTTGGTCCAGTCGTTCACCTCCTTGGAGAAATAATAACCCCAGGAAGAGTTGAAGTTGACGGCTGCGGCATAGCAGAGGTTGTCATCATCGTAGAGCGTGAGATATTCGGTATAGTCCCACTTATCATCGTTACCGAGGATATACAGTTTCGTCGCGGTTTCCGTGGTGGCCTCAGGCTTACCCACAGTGCAGGTCCAGTTGGTAGGATCGGAGAGATCGAGGGTCAGTGCCACCTCGCCTGTTGTCGGCACGTCAACGGTGATGTCGGATGCTGTCGTTCCGAAGGTTACCTTCCCGTTCTCCATACCGAAGGCAACGGGTGTTTCGACAGCAGCGTTGTCATCTGTTCCCGTGGAGGCGTTATACTGTTTGCCCGTACCGCTGATGCGGATCTTGGCTGTACCTGTTGTGGTAGCCTTGTAGGTGAGTGTCCATTTGTTGGCTTTCTTGTCGTAGGTCATCTCACCGTTGATGTCACCGCTGACGGTCAATGTCGGAATGTAGAGCGCCGACCACTCCTGCTTGAGTGTATTGACGATGGTGTAATAGCATCCTGTCTGTCCGGGGAACCAGAAGTTCCAGTGCTGGTCATTGCTGCTCATGACGAACGGCTTACCGCCACCGTCATCGCCCACGTTGCCCCATGTCACGCCATTGCCTTCCTGCAGCCACCAGTTGTACCATCCGGAGGCGCCCATGAAGCCAGTGTAGATACCATCCGACTTCGGCGAATAGAGCGTGTTGCCCGTATCTGTCTTGTCGGAGGAGAGGATATAGCCGCGGCTCATGTCGATCTTATAAGGTGTGACCTTCATCTCGTAGACATTGCTGTAGGCGGGTGCGAGGTTCTCGGCGAGGACCGACTTCATGCGGACGTACATTGTCGAGGCAATATTGCCTTCTAAGCCCACTCGTCCGGCAAGCTCATTCAAGCTCTTGGCGGTATACTGGATAGAGGTGCTCCCTGCGTCAGTCAGAACTTCTATAGGAGCAGCGAAGTCATCGGTGTTAGAGAACTGCAGCGTGTTGACCGTCGTGCCTACGGGGAGCTGCACGCGCTCGTCGTTGGTCGTGAGTTTGGAGTTGTCGGTCCAGTTGAGGGTCAGCGCCAGGGCCTCGGTGTTGTTCTTGTCGAGGACAACATCCCCGGAGCCGCTGAGCTCCACGGCTTGCAGGCCATCGGTGGTGATGGTGTCACCGTCTTTGTCGCAGGAGGCGAGCGAGAGCATCGTCAGAAGCGAGAAGAGAATATATTTAGTCTTGTTCATAAACAATAGTCAATTATAATATCTCAGTACAAGTTAGTAATTGTCATTATGAAGATTTGGATTGGCGGAGAGCTCTGCTGTCGGGATGGGATAGGTGTTGTATTTGCTGTCTGTAGCGCGTCCGTCGGCCACACCGCCTTTCCACTGCCAGATATAGGTGCCGCCCGTGAACTGTCCGTAGCGGATGAGGTCGGTACGGCGGGTCGCCTCCCAGTAGAGCTCACGTGCGCGCTCATCGAGGATATATTGCAGGGTCAGCTGTCCCTCATTGATGTCGCCGTCGGTGTTGCCAAAGGCACGCTCCCGCACCTTGTTGACATATTGCAGCGCTTCGGCACGCGTTGCGCCCTGGCCGCCGCGGAGCACGCTCTCGGCAAGCATCAGATAGACATCGGAGAGGCGGAAGACGGGATAGTCGATGCTGCAGCCTGCGGCACCGGTGTTGCTGGCTGCCTCGCCGGCATCGGTGAGGTTGGAGAACTTCTCTCCGAAATAGCCCTCTGTCTGGTCGTCGACGGCTTTGTCGAGCCATTGGGTCTGACCGTCGGTGTAGAACATGTAGCGCTTGTCCTTTGTCTCATTGCCTTTGAAGAGTTCAGGCAGTTCACCGCGCACACGGAACATACCCCAACCGCTTGTCAGACCATACTTCGCGGGATCCTGCGAGCTGGAGTTGCCGCATTCGCCACAGACGATATAGGTCGTAGCGCCCCATGACACGGTGTTGACGGCATCAACGACAAAGGGGAAGATGATCTCGTTGGTACGCTTGTCGTTGTCGGCATTGAAGAGTTTGGCGTAATCACTCTCTAAGGAGAAGCCGGCATCAATGACCTTCTTACAGTAGGTGATGCAGTCGGTGTAGTGATCGCCTGCGCCATAGACCTCGGCATTGAGATACATCTTTGCTAACAGCGTCCATGCAGCGGCTTTCGAGGCACGTCCATATTCGCAAGAAGAAGGGTCGAGGAGACCGTCGGAAGAGATGTCTTTCAGTTCCGACTCTATATAGCTGAACAGTTGCTTGTTGCTGTAGCATTCCGGCGTGTAGGCTCCCACGCCCATCGTCTCGTCGACGAACGGGCCCTTGCCAAAGAGGTCGAGGACGTAGTAGTAGGCCAATGCACGCAGGAAGCGGGCTTCGGCGCGGTAAGCTTTCAGGTTGTCACTCGTCTTGGCTATCTCCTCGGTGTCGTGACGCAGAAACTCATTGCAGAGCGCAATGGTATAGTAAGCACGGTAATAGGTGTCAGCCACCCATGGATCACTGGCATCCCACGACATGTAAGTCAGATCTCCTACCTTGTCGCCCGAGAGCCATGTGGAGGCCATCTCATCGGTGGGTGCCTCCTGCAGATTGAAGTAGCCGCGGAGGAAATCGTAACCGTTGTTGCTTGAGAGGTCGACATTCTTGCCGCCTTGCTCCTGGCCGGCAATGACGTAGGAAGCGTAGAGCTTGGCGAGTGCCTCCTTGTAACCCTGCTCTGTGCCATAGACCTCTTCGGCTGTGGCCTGGCTGTCCGTGTGCGGGCTCTGATCGAGGTCGCCAGTGCAGGAGCAGAGGCTGCACGCCGTGAGAGCCGCTATATATATGATGTGTTTAGTCTTCATGTTTGCTGTTTTAGAAATAATAACTTCTTGTTTTAGAAATCAAGTCCAATCGTCAGTGAGTATGTCCTCGGGCGCGGATAGACGCTCATGTCGATACCGCTCTGACATTCCGGGTCTACACCTGTGTAGTTGGTGATGGTGAATACGTTCTGTACCATGAACGAAGCGTTGAGCGAGAACCACTTGCTGATCTTGCCAAAGTTGTAGCTCAGTTGGATATTGTCCATCTTGATGAACGAGGCGTTCTCGACATAGAGATCGCTCTCATACTGCCGCTTCTGGAAGTTGGTCTTCAGATAACTGGCGTTGAGGCGGTTGAGCTGATAACTGTTGTAGGACATTGTCTCCCAGGCACCGGTGTTCATCGCCATGCCGTTGTAGAGATAGTTGCCGAGGCTGGCGCGGAGCGAGGTGCTGAGCGTGAGCTTCTTCCAGCGGAGCGATGTTGAGAGGCCGAAGAGCCAGTCGGGCGAGGGTGAGTGGTAATGATAGAGGTCGTTGGAGTCGACCTTTCCATCGCCGTTGAGGTCAGCATAGAGACCTTCAATAGGCTTGCCGGTCTTTTCGTCGTAGATCTGCTTGTAGACATAGTAGCTGTAAGGCGCATAACCTTCGGAGAGCACCTGCACATAATGCGAGTCAACGGACCCTGCCGGAGTGTTGGGCGCATCCGACTTTGCGTTGACACGCAGGTTCGT
Source organism: uncultured Prevotellaceae bacterium (assembly GCA_902792635.1). Classification (GTDB taxonomy): domain Bacteria; phylum Bacteroidota; class Bacteroidia; order Bacteroidales; family Bacteroidaceae; genus Prevotella. Next base: position 17,374 of record CADBAG010000025.1, read on the forward strand.
GATCTTGTTGCTCTGCCATGTAGCATTGCCACTGATGTTCCACTCCCAGTTCTTGTTCTGCACGGGTGTGGCAGCGAGCGAGATCTCTATACCTTTGCTCGTGATGTTACCCACGTTGCTGAGTATCTGCTTGTCGAAGTTGGTACCTGCCGCCACGGGCACGGTAGCGAGGAGGTCCTTCGTCTTACGGTAATAATAGTCGAACGAGCCTGTCAGCCGGTCACCGAGAATTCCGAAGTCGAAGCCCCAGTCCCATGCTTTCGTCGTCTCCCATTTGAGGTCAGTGTTGTAAGCCGACGGACGGTAAGTGGCGATCGGTGTGCCGCCGAACATATAATAGGCACCGGTCTGACTGAGCGTATAAAGAGGAATGTAACTGTAGTTGGCGATACCGTCCTGTTGACCGGTCACACCGTAGCTGACACGGAGCTTCAACGTGCTGAAAGCCGGTTTGAGAGGCTTGAAGAACTTCTCTTCCGAGACACGCCAGCCAAGAGCCACTGAGGGGAAGGAGCCCCATCGATTGTCCTTGGAGAAGCGGGAACTGCCGTCACGACGGATGCTGGCAGACAACAGATAACGGCCATCGTAGCTGTAGTTCAGACGTCCGTAGTAGGACAGCAGCGTGTGGCGCTGGTCATTGGCAGCAGAAGTCGATTCTATCTCAGCCGGATCCATGTCGTTGTACTCAGTGTATGCGGCATTGGTGTATTTCCAGAACTGGTAGTCGTAACCTGCCGTGACCTCGATGTTACTCTTGATGCTCTCGATATATTTGTTGTAATCGAGATAGAACGTGAAGAGCTTGTTGTCGTTCTTCTGCGGTCCGTAGTCGTAGTTGCGGCCTCCGGTGTTGTAATACTGATAAGCCTCGTGGGGCACATAGACGTGGCCCTGGCCTTTAGACCAGTCATATCCAAGTGTGAGATGGGCGTGCAGCTCGGGGAGGAAATGCATGCTGTAGTCGGCATCGAAACTGCCGATGACACGATATACGTCGCTCGTTGAATGATAGTTTTTGAGCAATCCGAGTGGGTTAGCCGACGCTCCGTTGACGGGCATGCCGTTGGCATCGGTAGCCTCCGTGTAGCCAAGGAAGGCGTCTGTGCCAGAATAGACAGGCGTGAAGGGGCTCATCGCCGCTCCGCCCCAGATAGCACCGGAGTTGGCGAAGCGTGTGTCGCTCTTCGTGCCTTTGACATTGACGTTCAGCTTGAGATGGTTGTCAAGGAGTACGGGGGTCAGCGTGAGACTTCCCGTGTAGCGTGTCACATTATCGGTGCGGAGTATACCGTTCTGGTCGCTGATACCGAGCGACAGGCGGTAAGGCAGAAATCCAACCTTGCCGGATATGCCGAGGTTGTTGTCGGTACCAAAAGCGGTATGGAAGATCTCATTGTTCCAGTCGGTATTGACATCGGCGTTGAGCAATGCTTTCTGACTGTCGGAGCCATAAGTGCTGACGAGGTCGTACATCTCGTCACGGGAGATCATGTCGGTCGTCTTCGTACGCGTCTGCAGCGAGTTGGTCGACGAGAACGTGATCTTCGGACGCTTGGAGTTGACACCTTTCTTAGTCGTGATGATGATGACACCGTTGGAGGCACGCGAGCCGTAGATAGCGGTTGACGAAGCATCCTTGAGGATCGTCATGCTCTCGATATCGTTCGGGTTGATGAGGCTGAGGAAGTTGCCGTTGCCGGAGACGGAGCCACCGACCTCCATCGGCATGCCGTCGATGACAATCAACGGGTCGTTGGAAGCGTTGAGTGAGGCACCGCCACGGATACGGATGGTGCTGCCGGCCGATGGCGAGCCGCCACTGTTGACGATCTGCACACCGCTGACCTTACCGTTGATAAGTTCTTCGGGCGAGTTGATGACGCCTTGGTTGAAGTCCTTGCTGCTGACGCTCGATACCGAACCGGTGAGGTCGCTCTTGCGCTGCACACCGTAACCTATGACGACGGTCTCTTGAAGGACGTGCTCGTCAGAGACCAATGTCACATGTAATTTCCCGTTGGCAGGCACTTTGACCGTCTGGGTCTTGTAACCTACATAGGTCACCTGCAACTCTGTCGTCTTGTTGCTGACATCCAGGCTGAAGTTACCGTCAAGGTCCGTCACCGTTCCTTTACTACTACCTTTCTCTGTTACTGTTGCGCCTATCAGCGTTTCTCCTTTGTCGTCGGTAACTGTTCCCGTGATCTTCTTCACGTTCTGGGCGAGCGAAGAAACAGACAGGAATAGGACAAAGGACAATAGTGTAAATAAGCGCACGATACGATTGTCTTTACTCATATTGGCTTTAATTTGTCTATGTAGTTTTTAATTTCGCAGCAGCAAAGTTAGAATGCTTTTCTTTTTCCCGCAAGCGCATTTTGGACAATCATTTGCTCATTTCGGACAGGGGAAATATCTTGGCATCTTATAGGGGTAAACTCGTTTTAAATACGTATCTTTGCAAAACTGATAGTAATAAATAGAATAATAAATAGCAAAGATACTATGACGAACGAAGAACTGATGCGGCGTGCATGCCGCTTAAGCGAAGAGAGTGTGAAGAAAGGTGGCGGACCGTTCGGGGCTGTCATTGCTAAGAATGGCGTCATTGTGGCCGAAGCAAGCAACAGTGTGACGATCGACAATGATCCTACGGCGCATGCCGAGGTCAATGCCATCCGTGTGGCTTGCCAGCGGCTGCGTACGTTCAAACTCGATGGCTGTGAGATTTTCTGCTCCTGCGAGCCGTGTCCAATGTGTTTAGGTGCCATCTATTGGGCGGGCATCAGCAAAATCTATTATTCGAACAACCGGAAGGATGCGGCAGCCATCGGCTTCAGCGACAATTTCATCTATGAGGAGATCTTTCGCGACATGAAAGATCGTCAGAAGCCCATTGTTGAGCTGCTGCCCGAGGAAGGCAAGCGCGCCTTCGAGATGTGGAGGGAGGATAAGGAGAAGGTTAAGTATTAATATGGATGTACGGATTGGCAGGGAAACCAGCACCCTGCCAAGGTTCGCCTTCTTCGAGGCCGACAGTTCAGGTCTTTTGACTCTGACCAACCCCAGGTTGCGTCGCTGTGCTCCTTACCTGGGGCTAACCGTGTGCAACCTCTTCGAGGTTGTTCTCATAGATCAATTCGAAGCTGGAAGAACGTCAAGGGGTCCTTTTACAACTATAGCATCACCCCTTGAAGCATATCAACATCCCTCCCTTTAGGGAGGGCTTGGGTAGGCCTTTATTGCTGCATATCGTGCAGCTTGTGGTAGTAGCCGTCTTTTGCCATGAGCTCGTCGTGTGTGCCGCGCTCCACGATCTCACCATCGTGGATGACGCAGATCTCATCACTGTTCTTGATCGTTGACAGACGGTGGGCTACAGCCACGGTGGTGCGTGTCTTCATGAGGCGGTAGAGGGCATCCTGCACGAGGCGCTCGCTCTCCGTGTCGAGGGCCGACGTAGCCTCGTCGAGGATGAGAATCGGCGGATTCTTGAGGATGGCACGTGCGATGCTGATGCGCTGGCGCTGACCACCTGAGAGGCGGCCGCCGCGGTCACCGATATTCGTGTCGAAGCCATGCTCCGTCTCCATGATGAAGTCGTAGGCGTTGGCAATCTTCGCAGCCCGGATGACCTCCTCGTCCGTGGCGTCATCCTTGCCGAACTTGATGTTGTTCTTGATGGTATCGTTGAAGAGGATAGCCTCCTGATTGACATTGCCGATGAGCGAGCGCAGGTCGTGAATGCCGAGGTCCTTCACGTTGACGCCATCGATGAGAACCTCTCCCTCCTGTACATCGTAGTAGCGCGGGATGAGGTCGACAAGCGTCGACTTACCACTGCCGCTCTGTCCTACGAGTGCTACGGTCTTGCCTTTGGGGATGACGAGGTTGATATCCTTCAGCACATAATGGAGCTCCTGCGTGTGATTGTCGGTATAGGCGAAGGAGACGTGGCGGAACTCGATCTGATGCTCGAAGTCCTTGATATGAATGGGGTTAGGTTTCTCCTTGATCTCTATCTCAGCCTTGAGGATCTTGTCGATACGCTCCATGGATGCCAGTCCCTTGGGGATGTTGTAGCTGGCCTTGGAGAAGTCCTTCAGCGGGTTGATGATACTGTAGAGGATGACGAGATAATAAATGAAGGTAGGGCCGTCGAGCAATGACTTGTTGAGCACGAGGATACCACCGAACCACAAGACGACGATGATCATCACAGTGCCGAGGAACTCTGACATCGGGTGTGCCATCTGCTGACGGATGGTGACGCGGAGCAGCTGGTTGCGGTATTCGGAGTTGATCTTGTCGAATCGCGCGTTCATCTTCTTTTCTGCATTGAACGCCTTGATGATACGCAGGCCGCCGAGCGTCTCTTCCACGACGCTCATCGTATCGCTCCACAAGCTCTGTGCGAGGATACTGCGCGACTTCAGTTTCCTTCCGACAAAGCCCATGAACCATCCGAAGATAGGCACAAAGACGATGGTGAACACTGTCAATTGCCACGATACGTAAATCAGAGCAACGGTGTAGGCGAAGATGAGGATCGGGTTCTTGAAAAGCATGTCGAGCGACGACATGATGCTGTTCTCCACCTCCTGTACATCACCGCTCATACGGGCGATGATGTCACCTTTGCGCTCCTCACTGAAGAACGACAGGGAGAGAGATGTTATCTTATGATAGAGCTGATTGCGGATGTCCCTCACCACACCGGTGCGGATCGGCATGACACTCGCCGACGAGAGGAAATAAGCCGTCGTCTTGAGGAATGTCATGAACGCGAGGAAGAGGCCGATGACAAGCAGCGTCGTCGTAGCCGATGTGTTGATGATCATCTCCTGCACATAGTAGGACATGTTGTTCTGCAGCACCTCTTTGTTCAGCGACCAGGGCATGAGGTCGTTGGCGCGCAATCCGCCGTCGACCTGAAAGAGAATCTGCAGGATCGGGATGAGTGCGGCAAAAGAGAAGATGTTCAACAACGCAGAGAGGATGTTGAACACAATGGTTAATACAAGATATTTCTTGTATGGCGGCAGGAAACGCCGCAAGACTTGCAAAAACTCTTTCATAGTTAGGAGTTAGGAGATAGGAGTTAGGAGTTATGTGCGGGGATGCTGAGCGACTCCACGGGTTCTCCCATGAGTGTGGCAGAGGTGCTGGCAGTTATCTTCACACGCACGGTGTCACCGATATGGTAGTTACCTTTGGGTATGATGACTGCCTTGTTCTGCTCCGTGCGTCCCATGAGCTGGTTGCGGCTTCGCTTGGAGAAGCGCTCGATGAGGATGTCAAACTCCTTGCCCTCGTCCTCCTTGTTACGCTCGGCAGAGATCTGTGTCTGCAGGTGGATGAGCTCATTGAGGCGGCGGATCTTCTCTTCTTCGGGTACGTTGTCGGGCAGGTGCTTGGCAGCATAGGTACCCGGACGCTCCGAGTATTTGAACATGAAAGCAGAGTCGAAGCGCACCTCCTTCATCAGGGAGAGCGTCTGTTGGAAGTCGTCCTCCGTCTCGTCGTGATAGCCCACGAAGATATCTGTCGTCAGTCCACAGCCGGGGATGATGCGGCGGATGGCGTCGACCTTGGCGAGATATTCCTCGCGTGTATACTTACGGTTCATGTCGTGCAGCACCTTCGAGCTTCCGCTCTGTGCGGGGAAATGGATATGCTTGCAGAGATTGGGCTCGTCAGCGATGGCATGCAGAATGTCCTCCGTCATGTCCTCGGGGTTGCTCGTCGTGAAACGCACGCGCATGTCGGGCACCGCCTCCGCCACCTTACGGAGTAGTTCGGCGAAAGAGCAGACATGCAGCTCCTTGCCGCCTTCCTCTTCAATGATGATGCCGTTCTCCGGGCGTTTGCCGTTGGGCAGCAGTCCGTAGCTGTTGACGTTCTGTCCGAGCAATGTCACCTCCTTGAAGCCACGGTCGTGGAGGTCACGTACCTCGGCAAGGATGCTCTCCACGTCGCGGGAGCGCTCACGTCCACGGGTGTAAGGCACGATGCAGTAGTGGCAGAAGTTGTTGCAACCACGCATGATGCTCACGAAGCCACTGACGTGGTTGCCGCCGATACGTGTGGGGATGACGGTGCGGTAGGTCTCCGTCGTAGAGAGGTCGACGTCGACGGCAGGCAGTCCCTGCTCGGCTGACGCCATCATCTCAGGCAAGCTCATGTAGGCATCGGGACCGCATACGATATTGGCGTGGTGGTTCTTCACGAGGTCGTCCTTCACGCGTTCAGCCATGCAACCAAGGACACCTAATATTAATGAGTTAGGAGTTAGGAGATAGGAGTTAGGAGTTGAATGTGATGAATCTTTCTGATTCTTTGTTCTTAACTCTTCCCTTTTCTTTTTGATTGCGTACAGCTGGTCGAGCCGCTGGTAAATCTTGTTCTCTGCATTCTCGCGAACGGAACAGGTATTGAGGAATACGGCGTCGGCTTCAGCCTCGTTGTCGGTGGGCTCATAGCCTGCCATCTTCATCACGGAGGCTACCACCTCGGAATCGGCCACATTCATCTGACAGCCGTAAGTCTCTATATATAGTTTCTTCATTTATTCGTTGTATTATATAATAATGTAGTTTGTATAATGTAGTTATTTCTTTTCATTCGTTGTGCGTAGGCCCAACAGGAACGCTCCCGCATTGGATACCCAGTTCCAGAAGAAGTAGAGGGCGATGCCGGAAACCAATCCTACTATAGCATCGATGCCATAGTGGGAGCGGATATAGACCGTGGCAAAGCAGATGCCGATGCAGAACGGCACGACGAAGAGTGTCAGTTTCTTGCTCCGCGAGCGTATGGCAAGGAGCAGACTGACGATGGTGATGCCGACATGCGAACTTGGGAAGGCGCCGGTGGGCCGTTCCTCTCCGTGGATGTCGGTGATGAGTTGATAGCCGATGCCGTCGGTCCATCCCGGTGCCTTCATCAGTGCGGTATGTGATATCTTATCGCTGATGACGGGGAAGATGCCCTTGACCACATTCTCCATGCCGATAGCCGGATAATAATACATTGGGCCCGCAACGGGGATGAAGTCGAAGAAGAGATAATAGGTGAAGAAGGAGGCTGTCACGATGAAACAGCATTTCTCAAACTCCTTGTACCGGTGCCAGAAGTAATACACACATACGATAAGGATGATGGGGTAATACATGGCGTAGGATATCTCGAGAAACTCGCTCAGGACGGGCTGGGTGAACTTTTCCGCAAAGACGAGGGCCGGCTGGAAGCCGAAGATCATCTGATCCCAATGAGCCACGATATGGTCAAGGTTGGGGAACAGCACATTGATATTTGATGTGTCTTCATACCACCATCCTAAGAGCAGCATCTCTATCAGTACGCGGAGAAACTCCGTCGCCTTGCAGGGCATGAAGCGATAGACCACCCACAGGCCCAACGTGATGGCGGCAATGCGCACGCGGCCCCAAATCATCTCATTGGGGTTGTCCACCTTCGTGAAACAGAACAACACGATCAGCAAGGTGATGACGGCATAAGCCAAAATCACCCATTCGAGCGCCAGCAGTCCTTTCTTCGGGCGTTCTTCTATAGCGAATAAATCCTTTATCTTCACGTTACTATAGGCTTAAAGCCATTTGTTATCTTTATACCATTTGATCGTCTCCTTCACTCCCTCGCGGAGCTTGTAGTGAGGCGTATATCCTAATTCGTCGCATGCCGGCTCAATGTTGCAGCGCCAGTTGCGTTGGCGCAGAATATTAAACTTGTCGTTGTTGAGCACGATCATCTTTCCCGTGGCGCGGCCCACATATTCCCCAACGAGGGTGACGAGTCGCAATACCCACACGGGCGCCTTGATTCTGATCCACCACGGCTTGCCGAGCTCCTCGTGGATATAATCGCTGAACGTGGAGCTCTGATACACCTCGCCGTCGGAAAGGAAATATTTGCGCCCCGACATGCCGCGGTCGAGTGCGAGGAACACCGCCTGCACAAGATCTAAGACATAGATGAACGTGATGTCCTGGCGACGGAAGCCCACGGCAAAGTCGACGTGGTCGCGGATGCTTTTCGCCATGACATAATAGTCTTTCTCCCTCGGACCATAGACTCCCGTTGGGCGCAGCACGATATAGTTGAAGTCGTTGCCGATGGAGTCGAGAAACTGCTCGGCCATGAGCTTGCTCTTGCCGTAGGCCGTGTTAGGTCTCGGCGTGTCGCTCTCGTCAATCTCTTGGTAAGGCTGCTTCTCCTTGATGGCTCCGAAGATGCTCAGACTGCTCATGTAGATGAAGCGCTTGAGTGGCATGTGGAGCTTGAGGATAGCGTTGACAAAGTTCTTCGTACCCTCATAGTTGACCTTGAAGAAGTCGTCTCGGTGCAAGCATTTCGTCACGCCTGCCGCATGGATGATATAGTCAAAGTCGTGGCCGCGCAGCTCTTCGACGAGTGCGTCTTCCGATGAGAAATTGAGGTCGAGGAAGTGGATACGCTCGTCTTGCAGATAGCGGCGCGAGCTGGTGCTGCGCACACCCGCCCACGTCTCGAAGCCGCGACGAAGCGCCTCCTCTACGATGAAACTGCCAATAAAGCCGCTGGCACCGGTTATTAATATCTTCATAATCAATCAGGTTACAAAGTTAATACATTAATCAGAATATTTTGCATCGAAAGGCAAAATTAATGCGATTTAATTAGGATTCCTCGAAAGTTTTTCGTTAATTTGCACATAAATATCAATAGAAACAATTAAAACCATTACTGCTATGGGAAAGAAAGACAAGAAAGACCATAAGAATGACCATTCGTCTAATAAGTCTAAGAAGCAGCGTCGTGGCGGCAAGCGAATGTCGAAGAAACAACTTGCCCAGGCGCTGTCTAACCTCTTCACATCACAGCCTGACAAGACTCTGACGCTCAAAGATATCTTCCGCTCGCTCCATCTCGATACTCATCCGTTGAAGATGCTCGCCATGGATACTTTGGAGGAGATGACATGGGATGATGCCATCACGAAAGTGAGTGACAACTCTTACAAGCTCAACACCAAAGGCCAGGTGCAGGAAGGCCGCTTCATCCGCAAGTCGAACGGTAAGAACTCGTTTATCCCCGACGGCAGCGACAAGCCAATCTTCGTCTCGGAGCGTAACTCTATGTCGGCCCTCACGGGTGACCGCGTGCGCGTGTCGATGATGGCGCGCCGCCCCAAGCACATCAAGGAGGCACAGGTCATCGAGATCCTGCAGCGTGCCAAGGATCAGTTTGTGGGCCGTCTGCGTGTCGACAAGGACATCGCGTTCCTCGTCACACCGGAGAACACTTTTGCACAGAATATCCTCATTCCGAAGAATAAGCTCAAAGGCGGCAAGACCGACGACAAGGCCGTGGTGAAGGTCACGGCATGGCCCGACAGTGAGCATAAGAACATCATCGGTGAGGTCGTGGACGTCCTCGGAAAAACGGGCGACAACGATGTGGAGATGAACACCATCCTTGCGCAGTACGGACTGCCTTATAAGTACCCGAAACGCGTGGAGGATGCTGCTGAGAAGATCACGGGTGAGATAACCGACAAGGATGTGGCGGAGCGTGAGGACTTCCGCGACACGTGGACCTGCACCATCGACCCGAAGGATGCCAAGGACTTCGACGACGCCCTCTCTATCAAGAAGCTCGACAATGGCCTCTACGAGGTCGGTGTGCATATCGCCGACGTGAGCCATTATGTCACTGAGGGATCTATCATCGACAAGGAGGCGCAGAAGCGTGCTACGTCTGTCTATCTCGTCGACCGCACCATCCCGATGCTGCCGGAGCGTCTCTGCAACTTCGTGTGCTCGCTACGCCCCAATGAGGACAAACTCTGCTACAGTGCCATATTCAACCTCAACGATGAGGGTGAGGTGAAGGCCTCGCGTATCGTCCACACGATCATCCGCTCCAACCGTCGTTATGCTTATGAGGAGGCACAACAGGTCTTAGAGGACAATGGTGTCGTCGACGGCACAGGACAGCCTGCTCCCGACCCGGGAAAGGCAGGGTACAAGGACGAGTATGGTTGGGAGCTGTGCACCCTCGACCGCCTCGCTAAGAAACTGCGCGAGAAACGTTTCAAGGACGGCTCCGTGAAGTTCGATACCGAGGAGCTCCACTTCGATATCGATGAGAAAGGACATCCCATCCGTTGCTATTTCAAGCGCTCGAAGGATGCCAACAAACTCATTGAGGAGTTCATGCTTTTAGCCAACCGCACCGTGGCAGAGACCGTTGGACGTGTGCCTAAAGGTAAGAAAGCCAAGGTCTTCCCTTATCGTGTCCACGACAACCCGGATCCGGAGAAGATGGAGACGTTGCGGAAGTTCATCGCGCCCTTTGGCCTGAAGGTGAAGACCGACGGCACGCGTAAGGCAATGATCAAGAGTATCAATAAGCTCATGGACGACGTTGACGGACAGCGCGAGGCAAAGGTTGTGCAGAGTGTGACGCTCCGTGCCATGATGAAGGCTAAGTATACCACGCATAACATCGGTCACTTCGGCCTCGGCTTCGATTATTATACCCATTTCACGTCGCCTATCCGCCGTTATCCCGACACGATGGTGCATCGCCTGCTCACGAAGTATCAGAACGGTGGACGATCGGCCAACGAGAAGCATTATGAAGAGCTCTGCGAGCACTGCTCCGACATGGAACAGTTGGCACAGAACGCGGAGCGCGACTCTATCAAGTACAAGATGGTGGAGTTTATGGGTGACAAGATCGGCAACGAGTACGATGCCCATATCTCCGGTATCACGTCGTATGGTATCTATGCTGAGATCGACGAGAACCACTGTGAGGGTATGGTGCCGATGCGTGACCTTGACGACGACTACTACGATTTCGATGAGAAGAACTTCCTCCTTCGTGGCCGCCGCCATCATCATAAGTACCAGCTCGGTGATCCTATCCGCATCAAAGTGGCGAAAGCCAATGTGGAGAAACGCCAGCTCGACTTCGTCCTGGCGGAGAAAAAAGAAGACGGTGAAGGAAAACCGCAGAAATGATACACAGTCTCGGAGAGGCTGACTCTGCACAGCAGAAATGATGTACAGCACCGGAGCTGACTTTGCACAGCAGAAATGATGTACAGCACCGGAGCTGACTTTGCACAGCAGAAATGATGTACAGCCTCGAAGAGGCTGACTTTGTATAACCCCAGGCTAAGGAGCGAAGCGACTGTAGCCTGGGGTTAGGACGGAGCCGAAATTCCTGACTCCGTGCCTCGAAGAGGCACACTGCACGATAGTGCGCTATGTTGATCCCCTAAAAATAAAACCGCAGAAATGAGTTATACTTGTTGTCTCTATCATATCGTTATTCGGACGAAGCGTAGTGAGCCCACCATCACCCCAACCTACGAGCGCGAGGTATATGCTTACATCTTCACGTTTATCAAGTCGTATAGTTGCATAGTATTTAGGATCAATGGCATGCCCGACCATATCCACGTATTGATAAATCTGCATCCTACCTGTGCACTCTCAGATTTGATGCGTGACTTAAAGACTGCTACGAGTAAGATGATAAAGGAAAATCGTGATAAGTTCCCCTTGTTCGACGGATGGGAGAATGAATATTACGCAGCCACAATAGGAAAAGAAAGGCTTGAAGAAGTAAGACAATATATCATAAGACAAAAAGAACATCATAAAAAAATAAATACTCGCGATGAGTTGATCGCGCTATGTAAAGAGGAAGGAATCGAGGTAAACGAGAAATACCTATAGCGCGCCTACGGCACAGTCAGCCTCTCCGAGGCTGGAAGTCAGTTAACCCGTGCGCAGCTTAAACCCCAGACTGCAGTCGCTATCGCTCCTTTGGTCTGGGGTTATAAAGAGTGTGCCTCTTCGAGGCACTTATCAATCCGGAAACCGGAAGTACCTCTTTTATAGGACCGAAATGTCTCGAGATGTATATACGACAAATCCCCGACTCAGCGCTCTGAGACGGGGATTTGTGCTAACCTAAAAACTAACTTTTAAACCTAAAAACTAAAAACCTATATGAAACAATCTACTAACCTAAACTGTGTATATGAAAATAAAGTCTAATCGGAATAATCTTCTCACGAAGACCTTGTTTCCTTTTGACATTGCAAAGTTAGGAAGAAAATCAGTACCCACCAAATATTTTCATCGTGTTTATGTAATATTTCCAATTATTATTGACTTATATCAAAATGGCGCACATTTGAACACACTCGTTAACAACCGTTTAGCATCTCTCTAAGCCTTTTTTCGATAACTTTTAAGTTGTTGCACGGTTTGTTGCACATTGCGCAACGCTTCGGCTAAGCTTACTTGCCATTTGCTGCCACGTGTCGACCAATTTGCTGCCACGTGTCGACCGTTTTGCTGCCACGTGTCGGCCGTTTTGCTGCCACGTGTCGACCAATTTGCTGCCACGTGTCGACCGAAGGCATTTCATTAACACCCGACACCTAACACCTATCACCTAAAAAAAGTTCGGTTTTTTGATCGATAGTGTGGTACAGCCTCGGAGAGGCTGACTCTGCATAACCCCAGGCAAGGAGCGCAGCGACGTAGCCTGGGGTATGTTAGGATAGAGTTGTGACAGTCCTCGGAGAGGCAGGCTGCACGTAGTGCGCTATGTCTTTAATAGATCGTATCATACGAAACATTGCGCGCCAAGGCGCATTCAGCCTCTCCGAGGCTGGCATTCAGGTATTCCGCATGCGACCTACTCCCCAGGCTACGTCGCTGCGCTCCTTGCCTGGGGTTATGCAGAGTGTGCCTCTCCGAGGCACTTATCAACCCGAAAAGAAGAACCCCAAAAATGATATTCTTAGCCGAAAAAGGTGAGTCTATGCGTATTTTTTAGTAATTTTGTAGCATCATAAGGAAAGGCATGGTTATGGCACGACGCGAAGAATGGCATGATGACTATTGGCTGTTGCTCATACAGCTCTATCTGAGGCAGCCGCAGGGGGTGAAGCATCTCTACAGCCGCCCGCTTGTCGATGTGGCGATGGAACTTCATATCCATCCCGCAGAGATCCATCAGCGCTTGTTTCGTCTTAGGCAGATCGATACCCCACGGCTCCAGCGCTTGTGGGACACCTATGCCAACAACCCGCGGAAACTGAAGCGGGGCATCAAGCTGCTCCGCGAGATGAATGGCTTCGGCAATGCCTCGGCGTTCTATGCCGGTGTGGAGGTCAACGAATCGTGGGAGAGAGACTTCAAGCCCATCGGCATCGGTACATTGACGCCTGTCAAGCTCATCCTTATCCTCGACCTCTATTTCCGCCTGACGCCGATCACGATGGTGGAGGACACGCCGGAGATCCAGGAGCTCTCGAAGCTCATCAAGGAGACTCCGAAGACGATAGTTGACGTGATGGATGTGTTCCTCGTCTGCGACCCGTACATCAGTGAATATACCCATACCGATTCGACGCTCCTTCCAGCGTGCAAGGATATCTGGCAACGATACGGCAACGACGACCTCGAGGCACTTGCTGCGCTGGCGGCACAATTAAAGGAATACTTCGTACGCATTCGCTAAAGAATTTCGTACGCATTCGCTAAAGAATAAGGAAGAAAGAATAAAGAAGACGGAAGAATGAAGAATACGGATGCGAAGACAGAGAGCGGCTCCTGCACCCCACCGTTGTTGGTGTCGTGTACGCAGTCGCATAGCGACTGCCCTCCGCAACCAGATCTTCAATATATATTATGGCACAGAAACTCATACAGACACAGACCCAACAACAGGTCCAGCAACAAAGGCTCTCACAGCAGCAGATGCTGCAGGTGAAGCTCTTGGAGATGCCGCTCGCCGAGCTCGAACAGAACATCAATGCCGAGCTCGACGATAACCCTGCGCTCGAAGAGAAGCGCGACGACGATGCTTTGGATTCTGCAGCAAGCAGCGAGGACGACGCTTACGATGGCTCATCCTCAGACGACGTGTCTTCCGACGGTTCTTCGTCCGATGATGACTCTTTCGAGGAGAAGTCGGAGCGCGAGGAGCGTGAGGAGGCCCTCGACAATGCCTTGGAGGACTTAGGCGGCGATGATGCCATGCCGGAGCCTACCCACGGAGGCTCGCAGGCGGATCCTGATGCCGACTATGAGGAGACGGTGTGGGGCGACACCACGTCGTTCTACGACAAGCTCAACGAGCAGATGGGAGAGACGGAACTCACTGATCAGCAACAGCAGATCATGGAGTATCTTATCGGATCGCTCGACGGCGACGGCTTGCTGCGGAAGAGTCTCGATGATATCTGCGATGAGCTCGCCATCTATCATGGCATCGATGTGCCGGTGAAAGAAATCGAGAAAGTGCTGAAGATCTTGCAGACCTTCGACCCGGCGGGCATCGGTGCACGCTCACTCCAGGAGTGCTTGCTCCTGCAGATAGCCCGCAAGCCGGAGAGCAGACTCAAGAGTCTCATGAAAGAGGTTATTAGTAACCACTTCGACGACTTCATCAAGAAGCACTGGGACAAGATCTCTCAGTCGATGAACCTCACGCAGGAACAGGCTAAGGTCATTCACGAAGAGATCAAGAAGCTCAACCCCAAGCCGGGAGCAGCCCTCGGGGAGACGGAAGGACGAAGCCTGCAGCAGATCACGCCCGACTTCATCGTCGACACGGATGATGATGGCAACGTGACCTTCACCCTCAATAGTGGACGTATCCCCGACCTCCGCATCTCTCCTTCGTTCACGGAGATGGTTGACACCTACCGCACGAACAAGCAGAACATGAACCGCAAGGAGAAGGAGGCACTACTCTATGCCAAGGAGAAAGTGGACAAGGCACAGGGATATATCGAAGCTGTGAAGCAGCGGCGCCACACGCTCTACGTCACGATGAAAGCGATCATCAACTGGCAGAAGAAGTTCTTCCAGAATGGTGACGAGGCAGACCTCAAGCCGATGATCCTGAAAGATATCGCTGAGAAGACCGGCCTCGACATCTCTACCATCTCCCGTGTGAGCAATATGAAATATGCGCAGACACGCTGGGGCACGTTCCCCCTGCGCTTCTTCTTCACCGACGGCTATGTGACGAAAGACGGGGAGGAGATGTCGACGCGTAAGATCAAGCTCGCCCTGAAGGATCTCATCGACAACGAGGACAAGCATAAGCCCCTCAGCGACGATGTCCTCGCCCAGGAGATGAAGAAGAAAGGATATCCTATCGCCCGCCGTACGGTGGCTAAATACCGCGAGCAGCTCGGATTGCCAGTAGCAAGACTAAGAAAGAATTAGGAGTTAGGAGATAGGAGTTAGGAGTTAAATAGTAGATAGATTTTATAGCTATGCGCGAAAAAGATATAATCATAGCGGCACGTGTAGTGAGCATGGTGTTCACGCCCTTCTACCTGCCTTTGGCGGGGTTGCTGGCGTTGTTCATCTTCAGCTACATGAACCTCATGCCGTTTGCCTACAAAGCCATGGTGCTGTTGATGGTGTACCTCTTCACCATCCTCCTGCCCACGCTTCTCATCCATGCCTATCGCAGTTATCAGGGTTGGTCGAAGTGGCAGTTAGGCAAGCGGGAGAGCCGTATGGTGCCTTACATCCTCGCCATCCTCTGCTATTCGATGTGCTATTTCGTGATGACCTATCTGCACATCCCGCAGTTCATGGCTAACATCCTCATAGCAGCACTGTTGATACAGATCGTATGCGCTGTGGTCAACGTGTGGTGGAAGATCTCCACGCACACGGCAGCCATCGGAGGATTCGAGGGAGCCCTCGTGGCGTTCTCCATCCTCTTCGCTTTCAATCCCCTCTGGTGGTTCTGCGTCATCCTGCTTATCTCCGGGATGGTTGGCACGAGCCGTATGATTCTGCGACAGCACACGTTAGCGCAGGTCGTGACGGGGTTCCTTGCCGGCTCCGTCCTCGGCTTTTGGGCAATCATATAACATCGTCCGCCCGCGTACCTTTCAATTTTTCATTGTTTCATTTTTTCAATTTTTCATTGTTTCAATATTTCAATTTTCAATATTATGCAGCCGTTAGTAAGTATTATCATGGGTTCGACAAGCGACCTTCCTGTTATGGAGAAAGCTTGCAAATGGCTTGAGGAACAAGAGATTCCTTTTGAGATGAACGCACTCTCTGCACACCGCACACCCGATGCCGTGGAGCAGTTTGCTAAAGGTGCCAAGGCACGTGGCGTGAAAGTGATCATCGCCGGTGCCGGTATGGCAGCAGCCCTGCCGGGTGTCATCGCTGCCTCTACACCGCTGCCTGTCATCGGTGTGCCTATCAAGGGCATGCTCGACGGTCTCGACGCTATGCTCTCCATCATCCAGATGCCTCCTGGGATCCCCGTGGCTACCGTGGGTGTCAACGGCGCTCAGAACGCAGCAATCCTCGCTGCTGAGATGATAGCACTCGGCGATGCAGAGATTGCCAAGAAGGTTGATGCCTGGAAAGCAGGATTAGGTAAGAAGATCGAGAAGGCCAACGCCGACCTCGCTGCTATCAAGGATTATAAATTCAAGTGCTGAATGGATCTGTTCAATTATCACCGTCGTCAGTCTTCGGTGGTTCATATCGGCTCGTTGGATATGGGTGGTGACAACCCCATCCGTATCCAGTCGATGACGACGACGAGCACCGACGATACGGAGGGCAGCGTCGCTCAGGCTGAGCGTATCATCAAGGCGGGCGGTGAGCTCGTCCGCCTCACGACACAGGGTGTCAAGGAGGCTGAGAACCTGAAGAACATCAGTGCAGGTATTCGCAAGGATGGCTTTGCCACACCCCTCGTGGCTGATGTCCATTTCAATCCCCGTGTGGCTGATGTCGCTGCGTTATATGCCGAGAAGGTGCGTATCAACCCCGGCAACTATGTAGACCCCGCGCGTAAGTTCATCAAACATGAATATACCGATGAGGAGTATGCCGAGGAACTGCAGAAGATTGAAGACCGCCTTGTGCCGTTCCTCGATATCTGTAAGGAGCACCACACGGCGATCCGTATCGGCGTGAACCATGGCTCGCTCTCCGACCGTATCCGTAACCGCTACGGCGACACACCGGAAGGTATCGTGGAGAGCTGCATGGAGTTTCTGCGTATCTGTAAGAAGCACGACTTCAACGATGTCGTCATCTCCATCAAGTCGAGCAACACCGTCGTCATGGTGCGCTCCGTGCGTCTGCTCGTTGAGACGATGGACAAAGAGGATATGCACTATCCTCTCCATCTCGGTGTGACGGAAGCCGGTGAGGGTGAGGACGGACGAATCAAAAGTGCCGTGGGTATCGGTGCACTGCTTGCCGACGGCATCGGTGACACCGTGCGTGTGTCGCTCACCGAGGAGCCCGAGGCAGAGATCCCCGTGGCTCGTCACCTCGTCGACTATATCGGTCGCAAGGCGGGACATATCCTTATCCCCGGAGAGGCCTATGGTGGTTTCGACTGGCTCCATCCGGAGCGTCGTCTGACGATTCCCGTGGGAAACATCGGTGGTAAGAATGTGCCGGTCGTCATTGCAAGCCGCAATAAGGATACGGATGATGCTGAAGCACCTTCGAAAGCCGACTATCTCTATGTGGGCTCTGAGTTGCCGAAGACGCTCGTCAAGGGACAGAAGTATATCGTCGACTATCAGCTTTATATGGAGGCAGCGGACAAGAGTCAGCTCTATCCGATCTATCCCGTCACTGCCATGCCGTTTGTCAGCATGAACGAGGCCAAACCGAAGTTCCTCGTCTTGCAGTTTGGTACGCCTTCCGAGGAGTATCTTGCTTGTCTGAAGTCACATCCCGAGATTGTCGTTGTCTGTGTGAGCAACCATCAGAACCGTCTTGGATCTCAGCGTGCACTCGTGCATGAGATGATGATCGCAGGTGTGAAGAACCCTGTAGTCTTTGCTCAGATGTATAAGTTGAACGACAAGGAAGAGTTCCAACTTGAGTCGGCTGCCGACATGGGTGCGCTGATGATGGACGGTCTCTGCGATGGTGTCTGGCTCATGAACGAAGGCAACATCAAAGCCGCTGACATTGAGGACACGGCCTTTGGCATCTTGCAGGCCGGTCGTCTGCGTACCTCCAAGACCGAGTATATCAGTTGTCCGGGCTGTGGCCGCACGCTTTATGACCTGCGCGACACCATCAAGCGTATCCATGAGGCGACGAAAGACATGAAAGGTCTGAAGATCGGTATCATGGGTTGTATCGTCAATGGTCCCGGCGAGATGGCTGATGCCGACTATGGCTATGTCGGTGCAGGCCCCGGCAAGATCTCTCTGTATAAGGGAAAAGAGTGCGTGGAGCATAACATCCCCGAGGGTGAGGCCGTGGAGCATTTGCTCAAACTCATCAAGGAAGACCGCAAGTCGTAATATTAATAGGTTTCAATGACAAAACTCGTCTATTATCTTCTCTATAGCATCAGCATCCTGCCTTTCAGGGTGCTGTATGCCCTTTCCGACATGCTCATGCCGTTGCTCTATTATATAATAAGGTATAGGCGGGGTGTCGTGAGGCATAATCTCACCTCGGCTTTCCCAGAGAAATCGCCGGAGGAGATCAAGGCTATTGAGAAGAAGTTCTATCATTGGTTCTGCGACTATTTCCTCGAGGCCATCAAACTGTTGAGCATCAGTGACGAGGAGCTGAACCGTCGGTTCCGTGTCAAGAACCCGGAGGTTCACGAGGCGTGGTTCCTGAAAGGGAGAAACACGGCAGGTTTCCTCGGACATTACTGCAACTGGGAGTGGCTCTCGCGTGTCGGCAAGGATATGAACCCCGAGCGGCGTGTCTGTCTCATCTATGACCCGCTGCACAGTAAGGCTATCAACTATGCCTTCCTTCGGTTGCGCTCTTATCCACCGACGGGTGTGCCAACGCCAAAGAAGGATATCCTGCGGCAGCTTGTCACGTGGCGGCGTGAGGGGCGCATGAGTCTCTCGGGATATATCGCTGACCAGGCACCGAAGTGGGAGAACATCCACCTGTGGCTGCCGTTCTTGAACCATCCCGAGACGCCTGTCTTCACGGGTGCTGAGCGTATCTCGCGCAAGATGAATGATGCCGTCTATTATGTGAAGATGACACGTCCGCGCCGTGGCTACTACGAGGCGGAGTATATTTCTATCACGGATGATTCCGCGAGTCTCCCTGAGGGCGAGCTTACCCGCCGCTTCTTCAAGATGTTAGAAGATTCCGTGCGTGAGGCCCCGCAGTATTATCTTTGGACCCACAACCGTTGGAAGCGCACAAAGGAGGAGTTTGACCGCCGCTACGAGATTGTCAAGGGGAAGGTTGTGCCAAGGAAGAATATGTGATTTTTAGGTTCTTCTGCTTTTCGGGTTGATGGATTAACACAACCTCGAAGAGGTTGAACATGGTTAGCCCCAGATAAGGAGCGCAGCGACGCAACCTGGGGTTCGGGGCGGGCGATTTAATCTGACCTGTCGGCCTCGAAGAGGGCGAACATGGGTGGGATGCTGGTTATACCTGATGGGTGTTTAAACCATGTTCGCCCTCTTCGAGGCCGGATTGCAACGGAATCACGCCGGTCCTAAACCCCACGTTTCGGCTGCGCCTCACGTGGGGCTAACCATGTGCAACCTCTTCGAGGTTGACTGCGGTATTAACGCGAAAACCGGAAGAACCGGATTTAACAGAATATTCATACGATAAAACTTGCTGTATATCATTATTTTGTATAACTTTGCAAAGGGGTTTATGCGGTGTGCATTGCCCCTAAGAAGTAATATGAATAGAATATAATCACTTAAATAATTATGCTTATGAACAAACTTTTACGCTTTTCATTCGTTGCACTGTTAGCACTCATCAGCAGTGTGTCATTCGCACAGACAACTGTGACATTCACAGCAGGAACCGATAAGGGTTCGCTGTCTGACAGTAATAATCCTGGTGCTGATCAAGTGACAAAAGACGGCATCACCATCTCCACTACTAATGGTTTGTTTGCTGCTGAAAACTATAAGACTAAAGCAGGCGAGTATCGTGTCTACAAAAATCAAACCTTCACGGTAACATCTACTGTTGGCAATATCACGAAGGTCGTTGTGACTTGCGCTGCCAATGGCACAGTAAAATATGGCCCTGGTAACTTCACGGATGCTACTGCTGGAGAATATACTTTCGAGTCTGATGGCGCTACCGGAACATGGTCGGGCGATGCTGCAACGTTTTCTTTGACGGCAAGCAAGAATCAGGTACGTATGACCAAGGTGGAGGTTACGGTTAGTCCGGCCACCAACATCAGCAACATCAAGGCTGAGACCAATGCCGATGCTCCTCTCTATAACCTCGCTGGCCAGCGCGTAAGCAAGAGCTACAAGGGTGTAGTGATCAAGAACGGTAAGAAGGTATTAGTGAAGTAATTCGAACTGTACAGTTGAAAATTAACGTCCTCGTTGAATAAGCACCTCGGAGAGGTGCCACATGATTAGCCCCAGGTAAGGAGCGTAGCGACGTAACCTGGGGGTTAAATCGGGCGGTTTAACCTGACCTGTCGGCCTCGAAGAGGGCGAATCTTGGCGGGATGCTGGTTTTACAGGTTCGCCCTCTTCGAGGCCGGTATTCAGGTCATCTGCACCATTCTAGCCCCACGTGAGGCTGCGCCTCACGTGGGGCTAACCATGTTTGCCCTCTTCGAGGGCATTCAACGTCAGTTTCTCTATTTCCTATTGCCACTATCAGAATCCATATTTCAATCGGGCAGCTCGAATAAATTCTTTCTTCCGCTAACGGAAGAATTGAAGATGGCGGCCGCCCCTACGGACATACCCGTTACACCCCAACGTCGTGATATCGTTGTCACCCTGTGCCAATTTGTCAAAACCTGTCACTGTTTTTCTTGATTTAAGGCAATTTTATGCGGTAATAGGGAAAACTCCCCACCTAAATAGGGTTTTCCCCCCGGTCTGCTTGTAACTTTGGCGCTATCTTTGCATCGTGATTAATAAAGAACAAGAAAGTATAAATTAATAACATAATTAAATCAACAAAAGACTATGAAAAAGTTTTTAGCTTCCGCTCTGATGCTCCTCGCAGCATCCACAGCAACATTTGCTCAGCACGCTGTTGGTTCTTTCACACTGCAGCCGAAGGTTGGCGTTAATGTAGCTTCTCTGACAAAGAGTGACAACTTCGACAGCCGCATTGGTCTCGCTGCCGGCGTTGAGGGTGAGTATCAAGTCTCTGACATCTTCTCTCTGAGCCTTGGTGCTATCTACTCTCAGCAAGGTAACAAGTATGATCAGACAGTTTCTGGTCAGAACGTGAAGTACACCAACAAGCTCGACTACGTCAACGTTCCTATCATGGCTAACGTGTATGTCGTTCCTGGTCTGGCTGTGAAGCTCGGTGTTCAGCCTGGTTTCAATGTGAACAGCAAGGGTAAGGTTGTAGCTAACACATCTCTTGGTTCTGCAAGCAAGGAGACAGAGCTCAACGCTAAGTCTGTTGACTTCTCTATCCCTGTAGGTCTGTCTTACGAGTATAAGAACGTCGTTCTCGATGCTCGTTACAACTGGGACCTGACAAAGGTTTGGGACAACAGTGATGCTAAGAACAGCGTCTTCCAGTTCACACTCGGTTACAAGTTCGAACTTTAATAATCACTTAATAATATCTTATAGTTGAAACGGAAATAGGGCGACCCGCGAGGGTCGCCCTATTTTGCGTTTTGGGGGTGTTCTCTGCAAGCCCCACCCCCGCCCCTCCCCCATCCAGGGGAGGGGTTAGTATGTTTCAAGAGATGATAGGCCTTCACCCAAATATTTACCTACGGTGGTAATCTCTCCCTCCCCTGGATGGGGGAGGGGTAGGGGTGGGGCCAGAAGGGCCATCTTTTTTTATTATTTTTACTTTACCGTAATCAGGAAGTAGTTCTTCTTGCCTTTCTGCAAGAGGAGGTACTTGCCATCGATGAGGTCGTCGGACGTGATGACCTGGTCGAAAGCCGTCAGCTTCTCCTTGTTGAGGCTCACGCCGCCGCCTTTGACGAGCTTACGCATCTCACCCTTGGACGGGAAGATGTTCCAGCCATCAGTGCAGAAGAGGTCGATAGCCTTGCCGCCGAGCTCAGCCTTCGGGAGATCGAAGTGAGGCACATCCTTGAAAACGTCGTTGAGCGTTGCCTCGTCGAGACTTGCGAGCTGATCCTTCGTAGCCTTACCGAAGAGGATATTAGACGCAGCGATAGCCATGTCGAGGGCCTCCTTGGAGTGGACGAGTGTCGTCACCTCCTCAGCGAGACGGTGCTGCAGGATACGGCGTCCGGGATCCTGCTTATGCTGCTCAGCGAGGTCCTTGATGGTCTCCTGGTCGAGGTCGGTGAAGATCTTGATATAGCGCTCTGCATCCTCATCACTGACGTTGAGCCAGAACTGATAGAAAGCGTACGGCGTGGTGCGGTTCGGATCGAGCCATACGTTGCCGCTCTCTGTCTTACCGAACTTCTTACCGTCAGCCTTTGTGATAAGCGGGCAGGTGAGGCAGAAAGCCTCTGCGTCGTTGCCGAGGGTGCGGCGGATAAGCTCAGTACCTGTCGTCATGTTACCCCACTGGTCGTTGCCGCCGAGCTGCAGGCGCACGCCATAGTGCTGGTAGAGATAGAGGAAGTCGTAGCCCTGAAGGAGCTGGTAGGTGAACTCCGTGAACGACAGACCGTCGCGGGCCGTGCCGTTGAGACGCTGCTGCACGCTCTCCTTGGCCATCATATAGTTGACAGTGATGTGCTTGCCGATGTCGCGTACGAAGTCGAGGAACTTATAGTCCTTCATCCAGTCGTAGTTGTTGACAAGCTCAGCTTTATTTGGCTCGTTGCCATCGAAGTCGAGGAACTTAGACACCTGCTTCTTGATAGCCTCCTGGTTGTGATAGAGCGTGTCGCTGTCGAGGAGGTTACGCTCGAGGCTCTTACCGGATGGGTCACCGATCATACCTGTAGCGCCGCCAACGAGGAGGAACGGCTTATGACCGCAGCTCTGCAGGTGACGGAGCATCATGATGCCGCACAGATGGCCGATATGAAGTGAATCGGCTGTGGGGTCTGTACCAAGATAGGCTGAGACGAGGTGTGACTGCAAATACTCCTCTGTTCCCGGCATGATCTGGGCAAGCATGCCGCGCCATTTCAGTTCTTCAACAAAGTTTTTCATGATATGAGTTTATGAGTTTTTCAGTTACTGAGTTTATGAGTTTTTCAGTTACTGAGTTTATTAGTTTATGAGTTACGGCACCGGATCATAACCACTGCCACCCCACGGGTTGCATCTTAAGATACGCCATATCGCCAAGGCGAGGCCTTTGATAGGACCGTGCTTGAGAATGGCCTGACGTGCATATTCCGAACAGGTAGGTGTGAAACGACAGGAGGGTGGGGTGTAGGGCGTAATGAACTTCTGATAGAAGATGATCGGAAGGACAAGCAGCCATGAGATGGCGTGGCTGATGAGATGGAGGATGTGCTTAAGCGTTTTCATGACTTGTCTCTCCTCTCCACGACTCTGTTGAGCAGGCTCACGACGCGTTGCTCCACATCGGCTGCCGTCCACAGTTTCGGATCCAGCCAGATAAACGCTAAGGCATAGGACTGCCCCGCAAGGATCGCCTTGTGCTTGCGATAAGCCTCCCGTACCAGTCGCTTGACGCGGTTGCGTTTGTTGGCACGGTGGAGGTTACGTTTCGGCACAGAGATGAGCATCTGACTGACGGCTTCTTTGCTGTCTGCTTCCGACTCTTTATCAACGTCCTTTTCCAAAGGCATAAAGACCAATCGGAGCGGAAAGGCTGTCATGCTTCTGCTCTTGCCGCCGCCAAAGAGGCTGTCGATGAGCTTCTTGTGGTACAGCCGTTCCGTCTTGGGTAAGGTGTTGCCTTCAGACATCGTCAATAAGACTCGTTATATGCGTTATTGGGATTTATGCCTTCTTGCCGTTCTCCTGCTCGAGGAAGTCCTTCAGGGCGTTGATCATGGAAGGATGCTCGGGAGTGCCGGCCATGAGATCCACGTTGAGATGGGCGTCTTTCACGGCCTTGGCTGTTGCAGGACCGAAGACACCAATCTTCACCTGGTCTTCCTTCATGTCGGGGAAAGCCTTCGTGAGATACTTCACACCGGTAGGAGTAGAGAAGATCAGCATGTCGTAGTCGAAATGCTTGATCTCGTCCTCGGTGAAGGGATCGGAGAGGGTGCGGTACATCACGCACTCGGTGAAGTTCAGACCTTTGGCGGTGAGCTTCTTGGCGATATCCTCGTTGTGCACGCTGCTCAGGGGCACGAGATATTTCTCGGCCTTATGCTTCACCATGAGGGGGATGAGGTCGTCGATACGGCCTGTGGTGCCGAAGAAGACCTTACGCTTGCGATACTGCACATATTTCTGGATGTAAAGAGAGATCGTCTCAGTGACACAGAAGTACTTCATGTCCTCTGGGATATTGAGTCGAAGCTCCTTCGCCAACTGGAAGAAGAAGTCGATGGCATGACGCGATGTGAACACCACGGCGGTATGGGAAAGGATGCTTACCTTCTGCTGGCGGAATTCCTTGCTGGTGAGCCCTTCTACTTTAATGAACGGTCTGAAGACCAGCTCCACTCCGTATTCTTTCTCCAGCGCGAAATAAGGTGAGGTCTCGCTCGACGGCTTGGGCTGGGAAATGAGAATCTTCTTTATCATCTTGTTTGTATCCTATATGAAATGTCCTAAAAAATTGCTTTCAAATAATTGTCTGTCATCATCAGTACTCCCCACAGGATTCCCAATGGCATCAGTTCTAATGCGCAAAAGTACAAAAAACTCTGCAGAATGGCGGCGTTTCGCGCGAAAAAGATAAGGTATGTTTTATAAAAGGACAAGATCTTGGCAATAATAATCACTGCAAAGGTGTAAATAGCCACATTACCGACATTTAAGTGGAAGTAAGCAGCGAGGAGCACCACGGGGAAGAACAGGATGCCTTCAGCGGCAATGATGAAGAGGAACGACTTCATCCATTGTACGTTTTTTTTCTTGTCGAAGAACACCCAGTCGACGATGCTGTAGAGCAGGAACTTTACGACGTAATAGCCTGCAAAGATAGCCGTGAAGAGCCCGAGGATCTGATAATGGGCGATAGAGAACGACTCCTTGGCGAAGTCGTTGGAGGAGATGAAGACGATGAGCGCTAACAACAGGCAGGTCTGTGCCACGAGGAAGAACTGGAAGCGCATCTCGCTGCTCGTCTCCGTGACGACGGTGGTGCCCTCGTGAGGCGGGCGGAAGAAATATTTCAGCTGACGCTCAAGGAAATGGCCGGCATTTGCAATGGCGATGGAAGCGATGACAAAGCAGAACAGCAGGATCGACGTGACGATGGAGTCGCCGGCAATGGAGTAGGGTACGGGGTCGCCGGCTACGCCACGACGGTAGATGGCATACTCAGGACGATAGATGGAGTCGGGCTGTACGAGTGAGTGAGAGTGGTACATCGGCTTCGTGAAGTTGCCGGTGAACTTCGGGTCGGCCTTTGTCGTCGGCGTGCGCATGGGGTTAGGCATGTGCAGCCAGTCTTTCTCCTCATACTGGTAATTGGCTCGGAGAGCCGAGTCTTGTTGCCAGGGGGTGGCCGTCTCCGGCAGCCATGACATGATCTGTGCCGGAGAATGCCAGCCTTTATGATGTACCGGTGCCGCATGCTGCTGGGCTGCGGCGACCGGTTCTGTTGCTATCTGTGCTGAGTCTTGCTCTATCATATCTATTATTAAATGGCCAAAATGGACACATGGGGTGAGAAAGAGCACCTCGGAGAGGTGCCATTTGGTTAGCAGCACCTCGGAGAGGTGCCACTTGGTTAGCCCCAGGTGAGGAGCGCAGCGACGTAACCTGGGGTTTAGGCGCGAGAACCAATTCCTTAACAGTCGGCCTCGAAGAGGGCGAACCTCAGATAGGGTGACCAGCGTCCAGACCATGTTCGCCCTCTTCGAGGCCGACCTTTCAGGTCCTATGCCTCTGACCCACCCCAGGTTACGTCGTTGCGCTCCTCACCTGGGGCTAACCAAGTTCAACCTCTTCGAGGTTGCTCCTTGCACTGACGGACGGCCACAAAAGCCGTTCCCGGCACTGACACCTACAGCCCGAATTCTTTCTTTATCCTGTCGACCTGGTCGAGCTTCTCCCAGGTGAAGAGCTCTACCTCCATGGTCTTCGTCTCGTGGTAACGGGAGGTGAAGGTCTTCTTCACGATCTCGTTCTTGCGGCCCATGTGTCCATAGGCTGCGGTCTCGAGATACATCGGCTGGCGGAGCTTGAGGCTGCGCTCGATGGCGTGCGGACGGAGGTCGAACATCTTCTTGATCTTCTCGGCGATCTCACCGTCGCTCTCTTTGACATGGCTCTTGCCGTAGGTGTCGACATAGACGCTGACGGGCTCAGCCACACCGATGGCGTAAGCGAGCTGCACGAGCATCTCGTCGGCCACGCCGGCTGCCACCATGTTCTTGGCGATATAGCGAGCGGCATAAGCTGCGGAGCGGTCCACCTTCGACGGATCCTTGCCTGAGAAGGCGCCGCCACCGTGTGCGCCCTTGCCACCATAGGTGTCGACGATGATCTTACGGCCGGTGAGACCCGTGTCTCCGTGAGGACCACCGATAACGAACTTACCCGTGGGGTTGACGTAGTATTTGATGTCGTCGTTGAAGAGAGCGAGCACCTTCTCGCCGAGCTGTGCTTTTACACGCGGAATGAGGATATTGAGTACATCCTCGCGGATCTTGGCGAGCATCTCCTCGTCGGCTCTCTGCTGAGCCTCCGGCGTGCCATCGGCGGGTTTCACAAAGTCGTCGTGCTGGGTGGAGACGACGATGGTGTCGATGCGCTGGGGCACACCGTTGTCGCTGTATTCGATCGTCACCTGACTCTTGGCATCGGGGCGGAGGTAGGTCATGACCTTACCCTCCTTACGGATGTCGGCAAGGGTGCGCATGATGAGGTGAGCGAGGTCGAGGGTGGCAGGCATGTAGTTCTCTGTCTCGTTCGTGGCATAGCCGAACATCATACCCTGGTCGCCGGCACCCTGGTTATCCTCCTCTTCGCGGGAGACGCCACGGTTGATGTCGTCGCTCTGCTCATGGATAGCCGTGAGGACACCGCATGAGTTGCCGTCGAACTGATACTCCGACTTCGTGTAGCCAATCTTGTTGATGGTTCTGCGGGCGATGGTCTGCAGGTCGATATACTCCGTAGAGCGCACCTCACCCATGATGATGACCTGGCCTGTGGTGTTGAACGTCTCAATGGCGCAGTGGGCCTGTGGGTCGTAGGCGAGGAACTGGTCGAGCAGCGCATCGCTGATCTGATCGGCAACCTTATCAGGATGCCCTTCCGAAACTGATTCTGAGGAAAACAAATAACTCATAATTGCATTACTTCTTTACGTGGACAAACGCAAGTAACCGTGAAATCTGAGGGACATTTCGCAGTTTTAGCATTTTTTTGTGTGGTTGCAAGCAGCCAAATTCTTCCACATTAATTTATAACTAAACAATATATATATCAAATCGGGTGCAAAGTTACGACTATTCTATGGAATAGCCATGCTTTGCACCCGATTTTTTTGTTCCTATTCTTATAAGGAAGATCCGAAACCAAGGGGAGAAGTATAGGCTACATCGCTATTTTACATTGATCATAGTACGTGAATTAGTTAAACAAGTCTTCGAGAGTTATCTCGCACTGCACGTGGGAAGAATACTCATTCCTGACAAGTCCATAAGTAGTGATGAATGTCGTCATGATCGATTTGTGCGTCTTTGTCTCCTCAAGGAAATCATTTTCCTTTGTCAGCAAATTGTCGTAGTATGCCTTTGTGATAGTAAAGGGTTGGTTATAAAATTTTATCTCGCATAGATTCACCGTATTGTCATTTCTATCTATTACGAGGTCTATCTGCGCCCCCTTGTCAGAAGAGGCGCTTCTCCAAGATGACACCAAACTTTGCACGCCACTGATACCCAGCGCTTTCTTTATCTGCTGGATATGCGATAGACACAGCATCTCAAAGGCATATCCGCTCCATGCCCTATAGAGAGCACTGCCGAGAGAGTGAGTCCAGAAATGCTCGTCGCGATAGCGGTTCTTTTGGATGAAGTGGAAATAGAAAAGAGAATAAAAATCTGTCAGCTGGTATAAAGCTGTCTTCTTGATTTTTCCATAGGGCTCATAGCAACGTATAAAGCCACATGCCTCCAGTTCTTTGAGCATTGTCGTCAGTCCGCCGTTGTTCTGCAGTTTGGTAGTGTTGATGATATCCTGACGTGTCAGTCCTTTCATCTTCTTTGACAATGCCTCGACGATGCTGACATAATTAGCCGAATACTTAAATAGAGCCTTATATAGGTTATCAAACTCGCCATCCAGAGCGCAGCCCACCTCAAAGAAGAGCCTGTCGATGTTTTGTGCCACACTCAGTCCTTTCTCCATCTGGTTCAGATAGTAAGGCACACCACCCATGACCATGTAGCACTCTGCTATCTCCTTATTGGAATAGCTGAAGCCTTTGGCATCGAAATACTCCTTACATTCGCCAAGAGTGAAAGGCTCAAGGGCGATGCGATGTGTCAGACGGTTATGCAGGCCGCCACGGTTGTTGATGAGCTTGTTGAGCATCCATGATGTTGCCGACCCGCAGGCCATGAGCTTGATGTCATCACGTGTTGAAGCCCATGAGTTCCAAAAATGCTCCAGTGCCGAGAGAAAACCAGAGCGGGGAGTGTCCATCCATGGTATCTCGTCGATAAAGATGATTTTCCTGCCTCGGGGTAGCTGACTCAAGTATCGTGACAACTCTACAAAAGCAAGAATCCAGTTATCGGGAACATCTATTTCTTCTTTCCCTGTGTATTGTCTCAGGGCTACTGTGAAGTTGAGCAGCTGATCCTGCATCGTCACATTGTCCATACCGGTAACGTAAAAGGCCAACTCAGGGCCAAAGAGCTTTCTGATGAGGAAGGTCTTTCCTATCCTTCTCCTTCCATACACGGCAATGAATTCCGACTGGGTGCTGTCAGCCCATTGCAGCAGCTCCTCCTGCTCGCGTTTCCTGCCAATGATGTTATTCTTATTCATAAACAATGACCATGTATAACTTGCGCAAAGTTATAAAATATATATGGATTACGCAAGTTTTAAGGGCTCATAATTGAGGTAAATCCGTATATACGCTCCCCATTATCCTTCCTTATTTTGACCCCTTGTATCATGCACACATACTCAATGATGCACAGCACAACTAAAGCCGCCAAAGTTGTAAATACGAGGGCGTTAAGCGTATAGGAGGAGCCTTCCTTAAACTTTCCTATAGTCAGGGCACATGTCGAGGTTGAATTGATAAACACACAGCCATAACCGTACAGTACAGCCAACAACGTGCAAAATAGGGTTATGCTCGCACTATAGCTTTGATTGTAGTTCTCGGCAAACTGATCGTGAAGGCTTTGCTCCATGTTTTCTTCCATCTTATCCTTCATCTCTTTCTTGATCTCTTCCTTGTTCTTTTCCTTATCTTCGTCACTCATAAGCTTTGAAGTTATTATGATTCATGAACCTATATTATTATTATCTTCGCAAAGTTATGTAAAAATGTCGATAGGTCATTGTTCCATTTTGTTCCATTTCGCATCAGACACGAAAAAAGTTGGGGAGGGGTGAAGGTGAGGGAGTTGTGGGCGAACACGGAGACAGGATCTTATGCAGAACAACGGAGGGTAGGTTTAGCCGCGGACAACACAGACGGACGCAGACTGGCCGCTTCGCGGCTTTTCTCAACATTACTTTCCAACATTACTTTCCAACATTAATTTCCATCAATGCCCATTAATTTGCCATTAAGTTTATGAAGACAATCTAAGACAATTCACGACAATGATAAACAAAATAATATTGTCGGTTATTGTCGACTATTGTCCGAGGTTGTCGTTAAGAGATATTTTAAGAAGACAATCTAAGACAATTCACGACAATGATAAACAAAATAATATTGTCGGTTATTGTCGACTATTGTACGAGGTTGTCGTTAGGAGAAAAACCTTAAATATGGTTCTTTTCGGATTGATAAGGTCCCCGGAGGGGGCCAATAAGGTTAGCCCCAGGTAAGGAGCGCAGCGACGTAACCTGGGGTTTAACATTGGGCGGATTAACCTGACCTGTCGGCCTCGTAGAGGGCGAACATGGGCGAGTTGCTGGTTACAAATGGGATTAAACCATGTTCGCCCTCTTCGAGGCCGGTAGTCAGGTCATCCTCTCTCAACCACAACCCCACGTTTCGGCTGCGCCTCACGTGGGGCTAACCATGTTTGCCCTCTTCGAGGGCATTCAACGTCAGTTGGTCTACTCCCTATTGCCATTATCAGAATCTCAATTTTCAACCGTACAGCTCGAAATGTTTTCCATCGTTGGTCTTTATTGCAAAGTTACACAATAAAGACGGGAAAAGAAAAAGAAAAGGAGAAAAACGTAGGGGATGCTAAAAACAATAGGGCGGCCACAAGGGCCGCCCCTACGGTTTATTCCGGCAGCATCACGATGCTTACCTTGTTGGCGCCTGCGAGGAAGTCCTTGACGAAAGCGGAGATCTTCTCAGGAGTCTGAGCCTTCACGAGGTCAGCATACTGTGTGTGGTCATCGCGGTGCATGATATAATCGTTCCAGACGATGTCGCTCCAGTAGCCGTTGGTCTTGAGGGCACTGTCATGCTGCTTGAGCATGAGTTTCTGCACCTTGTCGAGCATCTCGGGATCGCACTTCACGGCGAGGTCCTTGACAGCCTGGTCCATGATCTTCAGTGCGACATCCTTCTTCTCGGGCTTGAAGGGGCAGTAGCCGATGAGCTGTGCGATATGGTAACCGTCATCAGCGATGCTCATGACACCCTGTGCGCCACAGGTGTAGGCGGCACTTGCCTCCTCACGGATCTGCTTGAGGTAGACCATCGAGAGCACCTGGCCGGCGATGTCAGCCTCAATGCTGCGCTCCTGCGTGTAAGGCAGTGAGGGGTTCATCCAGAACATCTCAGCAATCGACTTCGGCGTCTCCATCTTACGCTTGAAGGTGTTGTCGACATTCTTCTTCGTAGGATAGGTCGTGCGCTGTCCGGCAGCGTTCTTACCCTTTGAAGGCAGTGCACCGAGGTACTGGCATACGAGCGGACGGATCGTAGCGTCGTCGAAGTTACCGATGATCTCAAACACCCAGCCCTTGGCGTTGGCTGTGCGCTCCTTCGCCATCTGCAGGATGCGGTCGTAGGACACGTCCTTGAGGTCTTTGAGCAGCAGCGGGCGCTCACGCCAGTTGTCCTCATAGATTGCTTTTCTGACAGAGTCGGAGTAAGCTGTCTGCGGATCGAGGTCGCGGTTCTTCAGGCTCACCTCATACTGCTGCATGAGGTTGTTGTACGAATCGGTGTCCTTCTTGATATTCGTGAAATAGAGATATGTGAGCTGCAGCATCGTTTCCACATCCTTCGGTGTAGAGCTGCCATCGAGAGACATACGGCGGCTGTTCATCTTCAAGGTTGCGTTGGCAATCTTTCCGGCGAGTGCCTTACCGAGCTCGATAGAGCCGAAGTCGCCGAGGCCACTGTTGTCGATGACATCATTGAACATCTGGAGGTTGGCGAAATCTGCCTTGCTATAGTTGCTCTCACCGGATCCACCCACGCCACTCATCGTGACTTGGTCCTTCTTGTAGTCAGTCTTCTTGAGAAGCACCGTCACACCGTTGGAGAGGGTGAGAATATCGTAGTCGAACTTCTTACTCTTCACCTCCTTCTTGATCTTTCCGGGCTTGGGGAGCTCCTTCATGATCGGTTCATTCTTCACGTTGTCCACGTAAGCCTCGACCTTAGCGGTGCGTGCCTCACGTACGGCTCCGAGGAGCTGGTCAGCGGTAGGATAGACTGCTCCGTCCTTCTCATTGTTGAAGTTGATGACGACGAGGTTCGTGTCACTCTTGGCATAGAGCTCCGGCAACACCTGGTTGACAGCCTCGAGGGGGATCTGCGGCACGAGCTTCTTCATGAGGTTGTAAGTATAGTCGATGGACGGCATCGGCTCATTGGAGAGGAACCAGGCGAGGGCCTGACCATAGAACATACTGTTGGAGCGCTTGTCGCGGCCCTGCCACATCTGATCGAGCGACGACAACATGTTCTCCTTGTAGCGGGCATACTCCGTAGCCGTGAAGCCATAGTCGGCAGCCTGCTTGACGACGGTGAGCGCAGCCTTGGTAGCTGCAGCGGCCTGACTCATGTCCTTCGGCATGATATCGACCTCGAAGGCATCCTTCGTCTTGGAGAAGAGATAGTCGCCATCGCCAGCCTGTGCACCTACGAAGGGGCAGTCAGCTTTCTGTGCAGCCTCGTTGAAACGAGTGCCGAGCATGCCGAGCGCAGCATTCTTCACATATTCAGACAGCGTGTATTCGAGCGACTGCTTGAGTGAGTCGGGCACAGCGTCGTGCTTCATCATGACCATGACGCCCGTCTGCTGGTATTCCTTATCCTTGTCGATGACGACGATCGGCTGATCGTTGTCGGGCACGGGCTCATCCACGAGCTTCGCCTCGTTGGCGGGGTTCTTGATGCCGCCGAAGAGTTTCTTGATAGCAGCCTCTGTCTTGTTGACGTCGACGTCACCGATGACAATGATGCCCTGGTGATCGGGATGATACCATTTGTGATAATAATCGACGAGCTCCTTACGCTTGAAGTTGTCGACGACCGACATCAGACCAATCGGATAGCGACGGCCATACTTCGATCCGGGATAGAGCTTCTCGAGGTTACGCTCGAGCATACGGCTCTGTGCGGACGTACGGAGACGCCACTCTTCATGGATGACGCCGCGCTCCTTGTCGATCTCGCTCTGCTCCAAGGAGAGGCCACAGGACCAGTCGCGGAGGATGAGCAGACAGGAGTCGAGCGTGGAGACAGAGTTTGTCGGCACGTTGTCGATGTTGTACACAGTCTGGTCGATGGAGGTGTAGGCATTGAGATCGCCGCCGAACTCGATGCCCTTGGAGCGGCACCACTCAATGAGGTCGTTGCCTTTGAAGTGGTCGGAGCCATTGAACGCCATGTGCTCGAGGAAATGGGCGAGACCGCGCTGGTCCTCATTCTCCTCTAAGGAGCCCACCTTCTGCGCGATGTAGAAGTTGGCACGGTGCTCCGGCCAGTTGTTGTGACGGATGATGTAAGTCAGTCCGTTCGGCAGCTTGCCAATGCGGAAAGCTGTGTCCACAGGTACCGTCATGTCCGGCATTTGCGCGCTGACTGTCGTGACAGCGGTGAGCAAAAGCAACAGAGAGACGATGATGTGCTTCATGTTCATCATAGATTTAATTATAGTATAATATAAGAGAATAAATTCTCAAAAATAATCTCTTCTTTTCATATTGTACGCAAAGTTACAACTTTTGGGTACGATATTCCTATTAATAAGTGTGATTTTTTTTGTCGTTGTCGTTCTTTTAGGTTAAATTTGCACTCAAATAAAGGATAAATTTATAAATGAGTCTTACAAAGATTGCCGAGAAGTTCTTCCTTCCTCGGCAGAAAGAGTTTGAAAAGCATTATACAGAGCCTGAGAAATTGCAGGCGAATGCATTGTCGTACCTTATCTCCAAGGGGCGCGACACGGAGTATGGCCGTGCCCATGCTTTTGAGAATATCGACAGCTATGATGACTTTTCAAAGAATGTCCCCATCAATACCTATGAGGAGCTGAAGGGCGACATCGACCGCATGCGCCATGGCGAGATGAACGTGTTGTGGCCCGGACTGGTCAAGTGGTACGCCAAGTCGTCGGGTACGACGAACGACAAGTCGAAGTTCATTCCCGTGTCCAATGCCGGACTTCACAATATTCATTACAAAGGCGGAGCCGACGTTGTGGCGTTCTATCTGCGCAACCACCCTGAGAGCCGTATCTTCGACGGCAAGTCGCTCATTCTCGGTGGCAGTCATTCGCCCAACTATAATGTGGAAGGATCACTTGTGGGTGACCTCTCGGCCATCCTTATCGAGAATATCAATCCCTTCGTCAATATGTTCTTCCGCGTGCCGAAGAAGCGCACGGCGCTGCTCTCCGACTTCGAACTGAAGCGCGACCGCATCGCACACGAGTGCCTCCATAAGAACGTCACTAATATCTCCGGTGTACCGTCGTGGATGCTGAGCGTCCTCGTCCGCGTCTTAGAGATCTCAGGCAAGAAGCATATTGAAGACGTGTGGCCCAACTTAGAGGTATTCTTCCACGGGGGCATCGCCTTCACGCCGTACCGCAAGCAGTATGAGGAGATCATCACCTCGCCGAACATGCACTACATGGAGACCTACAATGCCTCAGAAGGATTCTTCGGTATCCAGGATGATCCCAACGACCACTCCATGCTGCTGATGCTCGACTATGGTGTCTACTATGAGTTCATCCCCTTGGAGGATGTGGGCAAGCCCGATGCTGTCGCTATTCCCTTGGAGGCTGTGGAGACCGGGAAGAACTATGCCATGGTCATCACCACGTCGTGTGGACTGTGGCGTTATATGATCGGTGACACCGTGTCGTTCACCTCGACCAAGCCGTATAAGTTTATCATCACCGGCCGTACGAAATATTTCATCAATGCCTTCGGTGAGGAGCTTATCCAGGACAATGCCGAGAAAGGTCTGGCCTATGCCTGTGAGCAGACGGGTGCACAGATCCTTGAGTATACCGCCGCACCGGTCTATATGGATGAGAATGCGAAGTGCCGCCATCAGTGGCTCATCGAGTTCTCCAAAGATCCCGACGATATGAAGAAGTTCGCCGACTGTCTCGACACGAAGCTGCAGGAGATCAACTCCGACTATGAGGCCAAGCGCTTCCATGATGTCACGCTCCAGCACCTCGAGGTCGTCAAGGCCCATCCTCACCTCTTCGAGGAGTGGCTCAAGTCGAAGGGCAAGCTCGGCGGCCAGCATAAGGTGCCCCGACTGAGCAACTCGAGAAAGAACATGGACGAGCTGCTTGAGCTCAATGGCAACTATCAGCACTAATCCCTTACAGCTTGTGGCATGAGAATCAGTAAACAGATATTTCTTTTCGCTGTCCTTACGCTGGCACTGCTGCAAGGCTGTGCACGCATGGGCAACCCCGACGGCGGCTGGTACGACGAGACGCCTCCGAAAGTCATCGGAGCTGATCCCGCCGACGGGGCGACGAATGTCAACAAGAAAAAGCTGTATATCAACTTCAGTGAGTTTATCAAGATCGATAACCCCACGGAGAATGTCGTCGTGTCGCCTCCACAGCTCGAGGCACCGGAGATCAAAGGCGAGGGCAAGCGCATCGCCGTGAAGCTCGTCGACTCGCTCAAGGCTAACACGACCTATACCATCGACTTCTCCAGTGCCATCAGTGACAACAATGAGGGCAACCCCCTTGGCGACTACACCTACACCTTCTCCACGGGGGATCATATCGATACCCTTCAGGTGTCGGGCTATGTCATCAGTGCCGAGGATCTCGAGCCGGTGAAAGGTATCCTCGTGGGACTCTACAGCGACCTCTCCGACACCGCCTTCCAGAAGAAGCCGATGCTGCGTGTGTCGAAGACTGACTCCCGAGGACATTTCACGATCAAAGGTATCGCACCCGGCAAGTATCATGTCTATGCCTTGCAGGATGCCGACGGCAACTACATGTTCAATCAGAAGAGTGAGATGCTCGCCTTCAATCACGACATCATCGAGCCGTCGTTCAAGCCCGACACACGACAGGACACGATATGGACCGACTCTCTGCATATCGCCTCCATCGATGTGGTGAAATACACCCATTTCCTGCCGGACAACATTTGTCTGCGCGCGTTCAACGAGATCCTCACGAACCGCTATCTCGTCAAGAGTGACCGCGCCAATGCCAACCACTTCACCCTCTATTACAGTTACGGTGACAGTGTGCTTCCGAAGATCAAAGGTCTGAACTTCAATGCTGACAACGCGTTCCTCACGGAGGCTACGGCCAAGCGCGACACCATCACTTACTGGCTCCGCGATACGGCGCTCGTCAATCAGGACACCTTAGACATTCAGCTCACGCACAACATCACCGACTCCCTCGGCGTCTTGCGTGAGCAGGTTGACACGCTCCAGCTCATCGCCAAGACATCCTATGCCAAGCGACTGAAGGATGCGCAGAAGAAGTTCAAGGACTGGCAGAAAGAGCAGGAGAAGAAAAAGAAGAAGGACATGCCCTACGACAGCATCATGCCGCCGGAGGAG
Source organism: uncultured Prevotellaceae bacterium (assembly GCA_902792635.1). GTDB lineage: Bacteria > Bacteroidota > Bacteroidia > Bacteroidales > Bacteroidaceae > Prevotella. The sequence goes on from CADBAG010000025.1 coordinate 53,682, forward strand.
CTGAAACTTAATATCTCGCCCTCGGGTGACATGAACCCCGACCAAAACGTCACAATCCAGTCGGAGGTGCCGCTGCTCCCTGTCGACACGGCACATATACATCTCTATTCCCATCCGGAGAAAGACTCGCTGTGGTACCGCGAGCGTTACGAGCTCGACAAGGTCGACAATCGCACCTACCGCTTGTTGGCGGAGTGGCGCCCGGGCATGGAGTACAGCTTAGAGGCTGACAGTGCCACCTTCGTCTCGCTCTACGGCGAGGTGTCGGCAAAGATTAAGCAAGGGCTCAAGGTACGGTCCAACGACTCCTACGCCTCGCTCCTCATGACGCTCGATGGCATGCAGGGCAAGCACGTCATCGCACAGCTCCTCGACGGATCGGGCAAGGTTGTCAAGGAGGTCTTTACCGACAATGGACAGGCGGAGTTCTATTATCTCCAGGCCGGTAAATACTATCTTCGCATCATCGTCGATGCCAATAACAACCGGCGGTGGGACACGGGCGACTATGAGAAAATCATTGAGCCCGAGGAGGTATACTATGACCCCGAGGTCATTGAGTGCAAGGAGAAATGGGACCTCACGCTGTCATGGAACCCCACTGCGAAACCCTTGTGGCAGCAGAAGCCTGAGGCTATCACGAAGCAGAAGGCAGACAAGCAGCAGACCATCAAGCACCGCAACATCGAGCGGGCCAAACAGCTCGGCATACAGTATATCCCGAAGCCGTAAAAACGGTCAGCACCTCGTAGAGTTGCCACATGGTTAGCCCCAGGTAAGGCACTGCACCTCGTAGAGGTGCCACATGGTTAGCCCCAGGTAAGGAGCGCAGCGACGCAACCTGGGGGGGGAGTGTCGGACGAGTACACCTGACCTGTCGGCCTCGAAGAGGGCGAACATGGGCTGGGCGCTGGTTAGCGAGGGTTCGCCCTCTCCGAGGCCGGATTGCAACGAAATACCCCGACCCCCACCCCAGGTTGCGTCGCTGCGCTCCTTACCTGGGGCTAACCAAGTTCAACCTCTTCGAGGTTGTTCCGCTCAAAAAAAAACATTCATTTTGTTGATGACAAACAACCAACATAATCGTTATAACCAATAGACACTAAAATGATACGCGTAACAAAACATCTGAAGATAACCATCCTCGCCCTGCTGACCCTCTTCTCTGTGGCAGCCTCGGCACAGTGCACCTTCCGCAACACTGCGTTCAAGTCGGGTGAGCGCCTGTCCTACAACCTCTATTTCAATTGGAAGTTCGTATGGGTGAAAGTAGGAACAGCGTCTTTCGATATCGACCAGACCCACTTCCGTGGCGTCCCAGCCTACAAGGGCAGTCTGATCACGCGGGGCAATAAGCGCGCCGACAACTTCTTCGTGCTGCGCGACACGCTGCTCTGTTACAACACGCTCGACATGGCACCGCTCTATTACCGCAAGGGTGCCAAGGAGGGCAAGCGCTACACCGTGGATGAGGTCTACTACACCTATCCCAACGGCAAGTGCCACGTCAAGCAGTACCGCCTCCGTCACGACGGACGCCGCGTCCATGAGCAGCACACCCTCAATGAGTGTGTCTACGACATGATGAGCATCTTTATGCGCGCCCGCTCCTTCAATCCCGCAGGTTGGAAGAAGGGAGCCGTCGTAAACTTCCCCATTGTCGATGGTGTGAAGACCTATCCCGCACAGCTCCGCTACCAGGGTAAGGTCAATGTCAAGGGTGACGATGGCCGCACCTACCGCTGTCTGAAGCTCGGTTACTTCGACCGCGACGATGATGCGAACAGATGGAAGAAAATTGTCGACTTCTATATCTCCGACGATGATAACCACGTACCTGTGCGCCTCGACCTCCATCTGAAGTTCGGTTCCGCCAAGGCTTTCGTGAGAAACATTACGGGACTGAGAAACGCCGAGGGGGCTCTCGTGAAGTAACCATTCGGTCCGCACCTCGGAGAGGTGCCACATGGTTAGCCCCAGGTAAGGAGCGCAGCGACGCAACCTGGGGTTTAGAACCAGACGGTCTTATTTGACCTGTCAGCCTCGAAGAGGGCGAACCCGCAATAATGAACATTAAACAAACTAACAGATAACAAAACAAACAAAAAATGTCACAACTGAAAGCTCTAAACAAACGCACGGCTCCTAAGAGCGTGATGCCAGAGAGAATCATCCAGTTCGGTGAGGGTAACTTCCTTCGCGCATTCGTTGACTGGATCGTGTACAACATGGATCAGAAGACAGACTTCAACTCCTCTGTCGTCGTCGTACAGCCATTGCCTACCGGTATGGTCGACTGGCTCAATGGTCAGGACTGCCTCTATCATGTTAACCTCCAAGGTAAGGAGAATGGACAGCCCGTCAACACGCTCACACGTATCGACGTCATCAGCCGCGCCATCAACCCTTATTCGCAGAACCAGGCATTCATGGCCCTCGCTGAGCAGCCGGAGATGCGTTTCATCATCAGCAACACTACCGAGGCTGGTATCGCCTTCGATCCCGAGTGCAAGTTCACCGATACTCCTGCCAAGTCTTATCCCGGCAAGCTCGTGCAGCTTCTCTTCCACCGTTATCAGTGGTTCCACGGTGATCCCACGAAGGGTATGATCCTCATGCCTTGTGAGCTCATCTTCCTCAATGGTCACCATCTGAAGGACTGCATCTACCAGTATATCGAGCTCTGGAAGGCTGACATGGGTGCCGATTACGAGGGCTTCAAGGAGTGGTTCACAAAATACTGCTACGTATGCGCTACCCTCGTTGACCGTATCGTTCCGGGATTCCCGCGCGACACCATCAAGGAGATCCAGGAGAAGATCTGCTACAAGGACAACCTCGTCGTCAAGGCTGAGAGCTTCCACCTCTGGGTCATCGAAAAGGCTGAGAACATGACTGTCGAGCAGATGAAGGCTGAGTTCCCCGCTGAGAAGGCTGGGCTCCACGTCCTCATCACCGACAACGAGAAGCCTTACCACGCTCGTAAGGTGACGTTGCTCAATGGTCCTCACACCGTCCTCTCTCCGGTCGCTTTCCTCAGTGGCGTGAACATCGTGCGCGACGCCTGCGAGCATCCTGTCATCGGCAAGTATATCCACAAGGTACAGTTCGATGAGCTCATGCAGACCCTCGACCTCCCGATGGACGAATTGCAGAAGTTCGCTGCCGACGTCCTCGAGCGCTTCGAGAACCCGTTCGTCGACCATCAGGTGACAAGCATCATGCTCAATAGCTTCCCGAAATATGAGACACGTGACCTCCCTGGCGTGAAGATCTATCTCCAGCGCAAGGGTGAGTTGCCGCAGGGCCTCGTCTTCGGTCTCGCCGCTATCATCACTTACTACAAAGGCGGTAAGCGCGCTGACGGCACGGAGATCAAGCCTAACGACGATCCGAAGATCATCGCCAAGCTCCAGGAGCTCTGGGCTACCGGTGACACGCAGAAGATTGCTGAGGGTGTCCTCGCCTTCGACTATGTCTGGAAGGAAGACCTCAACAAGACTGTTCCGGGTCTCACCGCCCTCGTCAAGAAAGATCTTGACCTCATCCAGGAGAAGGGTATGCTCGAGGCTGTGAAGACAATCCTCTAAGCATTATAGTTTAAACAATAAAAAGCGGGTGGTCCAAAAGGAAACTTTTGAACCACCCGCTTATTTTTGTTCAGGTTTTGGATTGATGAAAACTTGTTTTTGGTTCTGGGGTTGATACTGCAGTCAACCTCGAAGAGGTTGTACATGAGTAACCCCAGGTAAGGAGCGCAGCGACGCAACCTGGGGGTCAAGTCTGCGATTTAGCATGACCTGTCGGCCTCGAAGAGGGCGAACATGGACGTGATGCTGGCTATAGCTGTGGGGCGTTTAAACCATGTTCGCCCTCTTCGAGGCCGGTTTTCAACTCGTTCGCCCTATTCACAACCCCACGTTTCGGCTGCGCCTCACGTGGGGTTAACCATGTTCAACCTCTTCGAGGTTGTGTGAACCCATCAACCCGAAAGAACCTTTTTTATCTCTGCTCGAAGGGGCCGAATCTTGTCGTGTGCTCCTTAGTAGTGGAACGAGCTTCCCCCGAGGAACTCCCTGAGGAGGCTCGTAGGCGGGATGTCGCGGTTCGGGATCGGACGGATATAATCGAGGAACTTCTTCAGACGGTAAGCCTCCGAATACTCCGCACAGTTCTCTGGTACCTGCTCTAAGAGCGGCTCGGCCTGCTGCTTGATGACGGCGAGCTCGAAGAGCATGGCAGAGTTGAACATCGCATCTGCGTTCTCCTGGTAAGGGAAGATCCACTTGTTCTCACCCGCACGGACCGACGGCCAGCGGTGGATAGTCTCCTGGGCGGTGACCCCGCGGTACTTATAGTCGCGGATGATACGACGCAGCAGTCGGTTGTCCGTCGTCGGGATATAGTTGTGGTCATCGAGGAGGATCGTCGTCAGGGCGGAGACATAGACGCGGAACTTCTGCTTCTCGGGGATCTCCGATGTCAGCTCGGGGTTAAGGGCATGGATGCCCTCGACGACGAGAACGTTGTTCGGCTGCATCTTCAGCTTCGTGCCGCTGGGCTTCGACTTTCCCGTCTGGAAGTCATACTTCGGCAGTTCGACCTCCTCACCGCGGAAGAGCTTCGTGAACTGCTCATTGATAAGCTTGAGGTTTAGGGCATAGATGCTCTCGTAGTCGTATTCCCCCTTCTCATCCTTTGGCGTGTGCTCGCGGTCGACGAAATAGTCGTCGAGAGAGATCTGCAGCGGTCGGATGCCATTGGCGAGGAGTTGGATCGACAGACGCTTGCAGGTCGTCGTCTTACCTGACGAGGAAGGTCCGGCGAGGAGTACGAGCTTCACACCCTTGCGCGAAGCGATCTCGTCAGCAATCTCCGAGATCTTCTTCTCCTGCAAGGCCTCAGAGACGTTGATGACATCCGTGGCGGCACCGTGGTCCACGAGCTCATTGAAGTCACCGACGGTACGGACGCCGATGATGTCCTGCCACTGGTGGTGCTCCTTGAAGATACCGAACATCTTGTCCTGATGCGTCATCTCCGGCAGCACCTTCGGGTTCTTCAGTGAAGGAATGCGCAGTAGCAATCCGTCGAAATACTTCTCTAAGCCGAAGAGGTAGATCTGCGACGTGTTCGTCAGCAGTGAGCCGTAGTAGTAGTCGACATAGTCGTCGATCTGATAATAAGTAGTGTAGAGCCTGCCGTAGCTCTTGAGAAGTTTGACCTTTGCAGTGTCTCCCTTCGCTTGGAACATCTTTACTGCCTCCTCTGTGGGAACTTCGAAGCGGCGTATCGGCATCTTCGCAGCGATGATCTCCTGCATCCGCTTCTTGATCGCCTCGGCATCCTCCTCCGTCACGGCACGCCCGATGGAGAGGTTGACGAAGTAGCCATTGCTCACAGGGATGTCGATGACGACACGGCTGGAAGGGTAGAGGTCGTGGACAGCCTTGCAGAGGATGAAGAACAGCGTGCGCGTGTAGTTGCGCGAGGCCGAGTCGGCAGTCATGTCGAGGAACTCCACATCTTTATTATGATAGACGCGGTAATGGAGGCCTTCCACCTTGTTGTTGACCTTTGCACACACCGGTCCGCACTCCATTTTCAGCCCAGACTGAAAAAAAATCTCAGAAAGTGTGCTTCCAGGAGCGCAGTTCAGTGTTTTTTTATTATTTTTGCAACGGATTTGTAACGCCTGTTTCATTTCTACTACATTAATATAAAGGTTAAATGATTCACAAGCGTAAAATTAGCAATTTCCAATGAAGAAACGTGAGAGCCGTGTAATAAATATGGTTAAAACTCATAAACTCACAAACTCATGAACTCATAAACTCATGAACTCATAAACTCAAAGATATGACGATTCTTCTCTTAAAGATTGTCGGTGCCCTCGCCCTCCTCATCTATGGCATGAAGGTGATGAGCGAGGCCCTGCAAAAACTGGCGGGCCCACAGCTGCGCCATGTGCTGAGCGCGATGACGACGAACCGCGTCTCAGGAGTGTTTACAGGCATGCTCACCACCGTTGCCGTACAGTCGAGTACCGCCACGACAGTGATGACGGTCTCCTTTGTCAATGCCGGACTGCTGACGCTCGTCCAGGCTATCTCCGTCATCATGGGTGCCAACATCGGCACGACGCTCACCGCGTGGATCATGTCGGCGGGATTCTCATTCAAGATCAGCGACTTCGTGTGGCCTGTGTTCCTTATCGGACTGCTGCTGATCTATTCGAAGAAGAACAGGTATATCGGTGATTTCCTCTTCGGTGTCGCTTTCATGTTCCTCGCCCTTGCAACGCTTGGCGAAAGTCAGCTCCCTCCTGCAGAGCTCGACGCGTTGAAGACTTTCTTCGCCTCTTTCAGCCCCAACAACTTCGGAACCATCTTGTTGTTCCTCCTCTTCGGTACCATCCTCACCTGTATTCTTCAGAGTTCTGCCGCCCTGATGGCCATCACGATGATGCTCTGTACGCAAGCCGGACTGCCTATCTATCTCGGTATCGCACTTGTCATGGGTGAGAACATCGGTACGACGCTCACAGCTAACCTCGTGGCACTGACGGCCAACACCGAGGCCCGGCGCGCCGCATTTGGCCATCTCTTCTTCAATGTCTTCGGTGTCATCTGGGTACTGTGCGTCTTCAAGTATTTCGTCAACTTTGCCTGTGGCCTCGTGGGATTCAACCCCGCCACGGATACGCCGAGCGGTACCCAGCTGACCTTCGCCTTGGCTGCGTTCCACACTTGTTTCAATGTGTCGAACACCATCATCCTGCTGCCCTTCGTGAAGCAGGTGGCAAAGGTGTGCTGCAGGGTATGGAAACCGCGTGCCAACGCTGACGATGACGACTTCCGCCTCCGTTTCATCCAGAGTGGTATCATGAAGACGCCGGAGCTCTCCGTCCTCGAGGCACAGAAAGAGATCCAGAGCTTCGCTGAGCGCATCCAGCGCATGTTCGGCATGGTCAGAGACCTCTTAGAGGAGAAGAACGAGGATAAGTTCGTGAAGATCTACGAGCGTATTCAGAAGTATGAGAATATCTCCGACAACATGGAGATTGAGATTGCCAAGTATCTCGACCAGGTCAGCAATGCCCACCTCTCGGATGAGACGAAGGGTAAGATCCGCTCCATGCTCCGTCAGATCTCCGAGATAGAGTCGATCGGTGATGCCTGCAACAACATGGGTAGAACCATCAACCGAAAGTTCCATTCGAAGGATGACTTCAACGAACATCAGTATGACCACATCCATCAGATGTTCGAGCTCGTCGACGATGCCCTGACGCAGATGAACGTACTGCTCAAAGGTCACAAGGAGGATCTCAATGCCACCCGCACGTTCAACATTGAGAATGAGATCAACAACTACCGTAACCAGCTGCGCTCGGAGAACCTCACCGACATCAACAACCACCAGTACGACTATGCTTCGGGCACGATGTACATGGATATCATCCAGGAGTGCGAGAAGCTCGGCGACTATGTGGTGAATGTCGTGGAGGCTCGCATGGGACTTAAGGCGGCAGCATAAATTAATTTGTAATTACTAATTTGTAATTTGTAATTAGTTTTTTACTAATTCTTAATTACAAATTAGTAATTAGTAATTTTACCCCTTTTCCTTGCTTGGTTACAATATTTTCCCTACCTTTGCAAATAATAACACTGAATGTAACCAAACAATGATGAAACACAGCTATTACCTGACCGTGCTCATGCTTCTCTTGGGCATCTTCACCTTCAGTTCATGCAGTGATGACAACAACGACGGACCATCGGCTGATGTCAACCGCTCCATCGTCGGTGTCTGGCAGATTGCTGAGCAGGATCTGAACGGGGACGGTGCCATACAAGGCATCGTGGTGCACGAGGACGGAACAGTGACCGAATGGTTGTACACCGCTTCGGCACAGGATCCTTACAAGTTCGGATTCAAGACCGGTAAATGGTCGGTCAACGGCAACCACTATGAGATGCAGCTCCCCAAAGGTGCCGGCACTTATTATATGGTGACGGTGGCGGGCAACACCGACTCGCAGATGTATCTTGCTTACAACGGCAAGACCTCTGTCGTGCCTTTCCACCGGTTGGATCAGCTGCCGGGCGACGGCGACGCGACGCTCCAGCTGCTCGAGAGCCTGAAGACGGGCAACTTCACGATGAGTGACCTCATGGGCTACTGGGCTTATACAGGGGATGACGGAACGGTGTATAACAGTGGCTTCTACATCGATGCAGAGGGCAACGTGTCTGAAGTAGAGAACTATCCGTACGAACACTCCCTTATTGAACATTCAATAAAATACCACACCGGCAAGGTGACGCTCAACGCGTATCTTTGTACTATTCCTTATCAAGGAACGACCTACGAGCTCTATGGTGTCAACGATTCGATAATGCTCTGTAAATACGGTGAAAGTCAGCAAGTGCAGATGTTCGTGCGCCAGGAGGTGCCGCAAGAGATTAAGCGGGCGGAGGAGATTGCCAACAGTAAAGTGCCAGACTGGCTTGTTGGAACGTGGGAGTCGGTGCACTATAAAGAGAAGAATGGTAGCTACATATCTGAAGACATTGACATCAATGAGAGCGAATGGACACAGCAGTTCTACCACCAGCTCGTCTTCGCTTCCGATCATAAGCTACAGCAGGGTGGGAGATCCGGATTGAATAGTGCTGAGAGCTTCTATGTAATTGACAATGTCATATACATGACGGAATCGTTGAACAATCTGATCAATAATTCTCTTTATGCTCCCGTCGAATGCTGGGAGATAGTCTCTCATTCGAATGACGAGCTGGTCCTCAAATGGTCCTATGAAGACAGTTACAAGATCTATACTTATAAACGTAAGCAATGATGAAAAAGATATTCTCCTTACTGATGATGCTCCTGCCGCTGATGGCTTCGGCACAGAATGAGAGCCGGCGTGTGTCTCTGGAGCCGCGTGTGGGTATGACGGTATCAAAGATGAGTGGCTCGGCACTCTCTGCCTCCGGAAAATGGAAGATGGGATGCACCGCGGGAGTGGAGGTGGAGATTCCTCTTGACGATGACTTCTCGCTCACGACAGGTGGTGACATCAGTAATATCGGCACAAGCTTTGACACACAGTTTATGAACGATAGCTATTCGTCTTACAAGGAGAAGCTCTCGGTGACCTATGTCACGGTGCCCTTGCAGCTGAAGGCTTATTTCAAAGGCGTGAGGGGCTTGTCGGCGCACCTTGGTCTGCAGGCCGGCTTCCTCATTAAGGCGAGGGACAAGATGACGATCAAGAGCATACGTACGATGGATCTCGGCGACGGCACCTCCTCGATGTACCTGTGGGAGAACTACAAGGAGAAGCAGTCGGAGAACGTGAGCAGCAAGTTCCGCAATGTCGTGGCCGGCATCCCCATGGGCTTGAGCTACGAATACCGCAACATGATGATCGATGCCACCTATACCCTTGAGGTGCTGCGACAGGCTGTGAGCCTCGGCACATCGAGTGCGTGGAACCCTTACGGTGAAGACCGCACCGCCCGCAACTATCCCATCTGCATTACGATAGGATATAAGTTCCGGCTATAAAATTATTTACCCTGGAAGAGTTTGCCGAGAAGTCCCAGTACCTGCACGACTGTATCTTTATCGGGCACCGGGATCTTCAGGCTTGTCTCGCCAGTATCCTTGTTTTTTTCCACAAGACTGTCGACAAGCTCTCGGGTAGACTCTTCTGTCTTGAGCGCAGAAGCCAGTCCAGAGAGGAATGACACGCCATCGGAAATAAGTTTCTTAGCACGTGCCTTGCGCTGAGCGGCATCAGCAGTTGAATGGTCCTTAGCAGCGATCTTATCGGATGAAGGTTGTGACGCCGACTGAACATTCTTATCGTCTTCTTTCTCCGATGGGCTCTCTTTCTGCCTGGTATCGGTATTCTCTGTATCGGCTGAAACAGTAGAAGACTTTTCTTTCTCCGAGTCTTCCACTGGCTCTTCTCCGCTGGACAGAGGCGTTTCCATCGTTTCCTTGAGGTCATCTATGATCTTACTGAACTTGTTGTTGCTTGCGAAGATAGAGTCTTCGCCGCCGTCAAGCACACCTTCGAACATGGATGTCTTGAACTTCAACTTAGCGAGCATACTTTCTTCAAACGTATTGGCAGCAACAAGGTTGATGACTTCGATGTTTCGCTCTTGACCGATACGATAGATACGTGCCACACGTTGCTCCAATACAGCAGGGTTCCAAGGAAGGTCTACATTGATGATAACCGAAGCAGCTTGAAGGTTTAGTCCTGTGCTCCCAGCATCGGTAGAAAGGAACACGCGACTTCCGGGAAGGTCTGTGAAGTTGTTGACCAGGTCCTTCCTTGCTTTTGATGGCACACTGCCGTGGAGATATTCGAATCGGATATCGTGTTTCTCCAGTTCCTGAGCGATGATGCGCGTCATGCGCTCCCATTGACTGAAGACTACGACCTTCTCATCCCCACCCTCTATGACATTGCGGATGATGTTCACTGTCTCATCCACTTTCGTGTCATAACGTGTTTTCTGATCAAGGATATAGGTTGAATCGCACACGCAGCGCATCTGCTGTAAGTACATCATGAGTCTGCGCCTGTCAGTCTCTGAAAGGAAGTGCATGCGGTCCCATTTCTGTATCAGTCGGCCGACGCTCCATTTAGCCTCGTCGTGAACCGCCATCTGCTCTTTCGTCATGGGCATCATGAGGTTCTTGTCCTGACGCTTGGGAAGCTGAAGGCGCACATCGCGCTTGCGGCGGCGAACAAGGACAGCCTTAAGCCGCTCGCCAAGTTCATTGAGATTGCGATAACCGATGGTCGCGCCTTTGTCGTCCTTGACAATATATCGGTCACGGAAAAGATAGAACGGACCGAGAAGAAACTGGTCAACAAGCTCTACGACGGAGTAAAGTTCCTCAAGTTTGTTCTCAAGCGGTGTACCTGAAAGGATGACAGCATAATGAGAATCGATCTTCCGGGCCGCACGTGCTATCTGTGTATCCCAGTTCTTGAGTCTCTGCACCTCATCGATAATAAGCATATCGGTGCGCAGATGTCCCCATGTCTTGATGTCATTGGTCACAGCATTGTAAGACACGATTTTATAAGGCTCATCCTCAAAATACTGGTCACGACGCTTAAGCTGGATGCCTTCTATAACCCTGACCTTCTCACCCGTAAACCGTTCTATCTCACGCTTCCATTGATACTTCAGCGAGGTCGGGCAGATAATAAGAACCGAATCCACAAGGCCTTTACTCTTCAATAGTTGTGCGGTACCAATGGCTTGGACCGTCTTGCCCAATCCCATCTCATCGGCGATGATAGCTCTGCCAGCCTTTGCTGCGAAACGGATTCCTTCCTTCTGATAGTCGTAAAGACGGGTTTGAAGCAATTGAGAGAAAACTTCATCCTTCAGGCCATCCACCCATAGGGAACGCTCGTGATGCTCCCGCTTCTCAAGAACATACTCCAAAGCATCGTTGTAACAACGAAAGGTATCATCGATTTTCTTGGCGCTGGCGAGGAATTGCTCAAAATGAAGTGTTCCGTTTGCATTCAGCTCACCATTCGTGAAGTATTCCTTGACAAGTTTTTCAAATTCTCTCTTATGGTCGTTACCAATACGGATTCTGACCTTACGCCCTTCCGAATAATCGATGTAAACGGAGGTATATGGCGGAATCTCACGATGGACATAATGGCCTTTGTGCCCCACCCACATCTTCACAGCTTCGAGATGCTTGCAGGTGCCCAGTTGCGAAGTCTTGAAATCCATGCAAGAACAATAGTTCCATGGACTTTTTGCACCTCGATAGACCACTTTGTAAGTTTCATGTTTCAATGGGTTCGTGACATGATATTCGCCCGGTGCATTCTCCTCATCGACAGAAGAAATCATGAAGTCTGACTCTTGCGCTGCCTGTTTGCGAAGCAGTTGCTGCCATGTTTTCAGATCAAGCCCCTCCGGTTTATACTGATACGGGATATGCTTAGTTTTCTTATTCGATGCCTTAGTCTTCTTGCCAGAAGCTTCTGCCTTCTTACTGGAAGACTCTGCCTTCTTGCTTGAAGACTCTGTATTACCACTTGAGGTTTTCACCTTCTCGCTTGAACCTTTTGCCTTTTTAACAGATTTCTTTGCTTCTCTTTTCGATTTCGTTCCCATGAGTTGTCTTGACCAATGATTTCATGCAAAATTAGCAAAAAACTCCCATTCCATTTGCTCTTTTCAAAAAAAACTTCTACCTTTGCACCACATTTTATGGATGGTGATGTACTATCCAGTTATTATCATGCCCAGATGGCGGAATAGGTAGACGCGCTGGTCTCAAACACCAGTGCCGCAAGGCATCTCGGTTCGAGCCCGAGTCTGGGTACTTTTGTTACATCACGATAATCGCTAAAGCCTTATAAACAAAGACTTTAGCGATTTTTCTTTTCCCGGCTTGCTCCATATTTGCTCCATTTCTATTGGATAAAAGTAGATTTATTAGCGCATAATAAATGTCGTTTTCTTTTGAGTTCTTTTGTTTGTAACATATAGTTTTGCCTTAAATTCTATTTAGAACTATATAGATTAAAGAAATCCTTACCTGTCACGCCTGTATTGTATCCTCCTTGTTCATATACAATAAGCGCAGTATGCTTTTCACCTTCAGAAACATAAATTAGATGAACTTGGAAAGTAGAGTAGCACCAGTGATGAGCATTTGGACTATCTGTGCCGAACCCACTCGTGTAGTTAGATATGAATGAGTCAACCATCTTATCATACCACATTTTAGGGAATTCATCAGTTGCCTGTACTATCATACACTCTTCTACTACCTTATTATTCTTGAAGTAGAAAAATGTTGCGATTCCATTTTCTGGATAACCATCTTCATATTCTATTCCTTTTGATTCTGTCTTAATATAACGAAGTCCGGGAAACTTTTGCTTCATTACACTTAGAGTCTTACCTATATTATTCCCAGGCTCACGTCCAATCTGACCAAGCGCATGTAATGGCATCATTAAAACAATGAATACAAAAATAAATAATTTCTTGTCCATTTTACTATGATTTGTAATTTTAATTTATTCTAATGAACTCTAATCTCGATGTATAGGGGCTTCTGTGTTAATGTCATGTTGATAGTGATAAGATTCATGAGAACATTGTTGATAATTAACTGCTATTAAGCCAACTATTACTAATATGATGGCAATAACGAAAAAGACGCTAATACATCCGTTTCCTTTATCGCTTTCCTCCTTTTGTTTTGAATCTTTAGCCTGCTTGTCTAAATAATTCATAATGCATATTATGAGTATACAGCCAACAGCACCTAACAGTGGTAAAATGTAAGCACCCGAGGAAGTCTACGCTTGTTAGATCTTGATAAATTTTATTAGACTGGTGCCAATGTCTACTACTTTTATTTTTAGATAGTATTAGACTTT
>CADBAG010000026.1 GCA_902792635.1 uncultured Prevotellaceae bacterium
AACTAGATAAGTTGACCAAGTTACGCAACAACCTAAATGAAGGTGTTGCGTAACTCACTAATTATCAGTTGAATAAAATTTGTTCTATGATAGGCACTTTCCAACTTGAAAATTCAGAAAAAGCAATAATCCCCGCAACTCATTTCGAATTGCGGGGATTATTATATTAATAATGTATTGTCTTACGCCTTCACGGGCTCAGCAACCACAGCGGCATCGTTGTCGTCGCCTTTCTTAATCTTACTACCTAACACCATGTAAGCAATAGGCGAAGCAAGGAAGATAGAGCTCAGGGTACCGACGAACACACCGACGATCATTGCGAAGGAGAACGAGCGGATAGAGTCGCCACCGAGGATGAAGATTGCGAGCAACACGATCAACGTAGAGAGCGACGTATTGATAGTACGTGCGAGGGTCTCGTTGATAGAGTCGTTGAAGATCTTCTGCTTGTCTCCCTTCGGATGCAGACGGAGGTTCTCACGGATACGGTCGAACACCACCACAGAGTCGTTGATATCATAACCGATCACCGTCAGGATAGCACCGATGAACGTCTGGTCTATCTCGAGCGAGAAGCCTATCCAGCCGTAGCACAACGAGAAGAGGCCAATGACCATCGTCGTATCGATAGCCAGAGCCACGATAGAACCGACAGAGAAGCCGACGTTGCGGAAGCGGAGCAAGATATAAAGGAAGATACAGAGGAGTGCCAGACCGACACTATAGACTGCGTTTCTCGTGATATCCTTAGCCACAGAAGGACCGACCTTAGAAGAACTGATGATAGAACCACCCTGACGGATGTCCGGGTTCTTGAAGGCCTCCACACTGGCCTGACTCACGAAGCCTGCTTTGTGCAGAGCATTGTAGAGGATGGTCTCAGCCTTGTCGTCCTCAGTAGGATCATTGCTGTTGATATCCCAGTTGGTGCTCACACGGATCGTTTTGCCATCAGTACCGAGGGCGATAACTGTCGTTGTAGCGAGCTTGCCCTTGTCAGCACCCTGTGTGTTGACGAATGCGTTCTGCAGCACAGGACGGACAGACTCAACAGGAACCGACTTGTTCAGCGTCACCACATAGTTACGACCACCGGTGAAGTCGATGCTCTGGCTCAAGCCACGTGTAGCGAAGCTGATGACAGCGATGATGATAGCCACAGCGTAGCAAGCGAAGCTCACCTTGTACATAGACATGAACTTGAAGTGCGTGTTCTGCATGAGGTTCTTAGAGAAACCAGTCCAGAACTTCAGGTGCATCCAGTGACCGTGGTTAAGCTTGTATTCGTAGAGCAGACGTGTCAGATAGACAGCGGTGAAGAAGTTACATACAATACCGATGATCCAGGTCGTAGCGAAGCCACGGATAGGACCGGTACCGACAACGAGCAGGATGATACCTGTGATCAATGAGGTGAGGTTGGAGTCGAAGATAGCAGAGAAGGCATTGCTGTAACCCTCAGCCACAGCTTTCTTCATGTCCTTACCCTTACGCAGCTCCTCCTTGATACGCTCGTAGACAAGCACGTTAGCATCAACGGCAGTACCTAAAGAAAGAACCATACCGGCGATACCACTCATCGTCAGGGCAGCCTGGAACGATGTCAGGATACCGAGCGTGAAGAACACGTTGATAAGCAGAGCACCGATAGCGATAGAACCCGGGATGATGTTATAGATAGCAAGCATGAAGACGATCAGCAGCACGAAAGCCACAATGAACGAGAAGATACCCTGCTGGATAGACTGTGCACCGAGCGTAGGTCCTACAACCTCCTCCTGGACGATATGGGCGGGAGCCGGCATACGACCCGACTTCAAGGTGTTGGCGAGGTCCTTCGTATCCTGGACGGTGAAGTTACCGCTGATAGAGCTCTGTCCACCACTGATCTCACCATTGACACGCGGAGCAGAATAAACGACGCCATCGAGGACGATAGTGATAGCCTTGCCCACGTTAGCCTTTGTCAGCTCAGCCCAACGACGCGCACCATCGGCGTTCATCGTCATGGAGACCTCAGGCTGACCGGTCAGCTGGTTGAACTCATCCTTGGCATCGGTGATCACGTCACCCTCGAGCGGAGCACGGCCGTTGGTCGTTGTGACCTTCAGGGCATGGAGCTCGAAGATGTTCTTAGCCTGGATACCGTCAGCCGGCTTAGCACTCCAGAGAAGCTTGAGGTCGCTCGGCAGAATCTGCTTGGCGAGCTTGCTGTAGATGATCTTGTTGATAGCAGCTGTATCGCGCACGCTGGCGTAACCGCAGACGCTCAGGCCCTGGCCTGTAGTCTGAAGCATAGCGAGCAGCGGGTGCAGCTTCTTGGCCTGCTGAAGCTGATCATCAGGAGTCATCTTGATGTCCTTCTTCGCATTCTTGCCCTTGTTGAGCTGGAACTTAGGCTGCTCCTGCTTGGCTTTCTTCACCTCTTTCTCGGCAGTAGCCTTAGCAGCAGCCACGTCCTTATTCTCCTTTGTGGAATCGGCAACAGTCTTCTCCTCAGCATCGCCGTTGGCCATACGCTGGTCGAGCTGCTGCAGATAGGGGAGCACCTCGTCGGCGTTGTAAGTCTCCCAGAACTCGAGGTTAGCTGAACCCTGGAGGAGCTTACGCATACGCTCCGGCTCACGGATACCCGGCATCTCCACAGAGATACGGCCCTCAGCGCCCTGCACCTTCTGAATGTTAGGCTGCACGACACCGAACTGGTCGATACGTGTGCGCACCACGTTGAACGAGTTGTCGATAGCAGACGACACCTCAGAGCGCAGCACTTTCTCTACCTCGCTGTCAGTGCTTGTCGGGGAGACCTTGCCCTGGAGCTCAGTAGTAGCGAACACCTCAGCGAGCTTGTGGCCCGGAGCGTTCTTGTGATAAGCCTTGATGAAGAGTGAGATGAAGTCACCCTGTGTGGCCTGCTGCTCTTTGCGAGCCTCGTCCATGGAACGGGTGAAGGCGATGTCGGTCTTGTGGTCCGCAAGGTTCTCCACTACATCAGGTACGGAGATCTCGAGGATCACGTTCATACCGCCCTTAAGGTCCAGACCCAGACCAATCTGCGTCTCCAAGCACTTCTGGTAGCTGTAGATGCCGAGATACTTCACAGAATCCTTGTAATCCTGCTGAGCAATGGCATCGGGCCGCTTGGCTGCCTGACTGTCATAATAGCTTGTGGCAATCGGGAAGCTCAAGTAGAAGAGGCTCACGAGCGTCAGAAGAACGGCAGTCGTGATAACGATTCCTTTGTTTTGCATTTTGTTTGTTAGTTATTTATTTTTTGTTGTTTCTTTCTTTAAATGCACTGAACTGCGCCTATAACGCATATAATATGTGCAAAGTTACGAGTTTTTTATTTTCTTTGTGAATAAAAAGGTGGAAAATTAAGGTTTTAACCAGCACATTATGGGATAATGGTCAGAATTCTTAATAGAATTGTCCACTTTGCAGGCATAAGGCGTGAAGTCGGAGGTGCACATGATGTTGTCGATCCTGACAAACATCATCGACTTATGATAGCTTATCCCCGGTCCATTGCCTGTCTCGATATAGCAGTCGGTGAGCCCTTTGGCAATCGTGCGGTTGGCATAGGATAGGGGAGAGTCGTTGAAGTCGCCGCACACGATCATCGGGGTGCCGCGGTGGTAAGCGATATACCTCGCCACGGCATCAGCCTCCGGAGCACGCTTCTTCGTCTGCTCAGCGAGGTGCGTGATCAGCCATTTCGACGTGCGTGTGGTTGCTCTGCCACCTAATTCGCCTTTTATCATGAGCTGAAACTTCTCTTTCTCACCCGGATTCAGCTCCGTCGTCTCCAAATGGTTATTGATGACGATGACGTCGCGGTGGTTCACCCTCAGCTTGAACGCACAGCTCATGTTGCCTTTCGATTCGTAACGGATATGCTCTTTCGAAAGGATCGGATACTTGGAGAAGATGGTCATGAAGTCGCCTCTGTTCTTCGCCGTGTCCTTATACTGATAGACTTTTCCGAGGATAGAGTCGACCTGCACACTGCCTACCTCATTCTCAGCCGACTCCTGCAAGCACACGATATCGGCATTCTGATCCTTGATATATTCGAGGATAGGGTTAGGCTTCGAGCGATCCTCCCATCCGGCATAGTACCACACGTTGTAAGACAGCACCTTAATGGAGCCTTTAGGTGGATCTTCCGGCCAGTTGATCGGAAAGTATTTCCTTATCGGACCATAGCATAGGATAAAGCCGAGCAAGGGCATGATGACCCACCGTGGCTTCACAAAGATCCAGAAGACGAGGAAAGCAAAGTTGATGGCGAGAATGATGGGAAAAAGCAGCCCCATATTACTGAGTTTAGGCCATACCGTTGGGTTGACCCAATCAGCATGACCTATAAGAAACATCAGAAAGATGGAAGCGACATTGGCTCCGCCTATGATCTGAAAAGCTATCTTTGACAGTTTCTTCATTTCTTACTTTGATCGAAAAGCGTCTGCTTCTCCTCCTTCGTGAGACTGTCGTATCCGCTCTTGCGTATCTTGTCGAGGATACGGTCTATCTCTTCCTGTGGCGCTTTCTGATGACCACGAAACGTCCAGTCGGGATCATCATTATGACGCTCATAGCGCTTGATCTTCTCGCCCTCCCAACGGCTTCGCATGTTGTTGAAGAACTGCATGCCGCCTTGCAAACCATCGCTGTAAGGATGTTTCTGCCAATACCTGATCAGGAAGAAGCCGAAGATCATACCACCAAGATGAGCTAAGTGCGCCACCTGCGAACCCGGGGAGGAGAGGGCTGAGAAGAGCTCTACAATGATTGAGCCGAGCACCATCCACTTAGCCTTGATGGGGATAGGAATAGGAATAATGAACATCTTCTCGTCGGGGAATATCATTCCGAAGGCAAGGAGCAGGGCATAAATGGCACCCGAGGCACCCACCGTCGTCCACTGGCTCAGTGCCGCATCGTTGGCGGCAGCGACCTGCATCAGCTGCGAGAAGCTGAAGCCTGAGTCGGAAGCAATGATATAGAACTGGATGAACTGTGCTATCTCCTGCATCAGTCCGGCACCTATGCCGCAGAAGAGATAATAGATGATGAAACGCTTCGGACCCCATACGCGCTCCATCACGGCGCCAAACATCCAAAGCATGAACATGTTGAGGATGATATGCTCCCAACCGCCATGCATGAACATGTAGGTGACGAGCTGATAAACATGAAAATCACTTGCAAGGAAAAAATGCAGACCACAAAGATTATTGAGGTCCGTCACACCTGCCTGTGCCAAGACTAACATGCCTATAAAGCACAGAAAATTGATGATGATGAGATTGCGTGTTACCGCCGGTATTCTTAACATATCCTTTTCTTGTAAATCTGCTGCAAAATTACGAAAAAAAGCCCTTAATGGCCCATAAAACAAGCAAATTACGACTTTTTTTAGCCTTTTATGTCATTTTTCTCTTATTTTAGTTTGCCAAATAAAACTATTCCACTATATTTGTCGCTGATTTAGGGATTTAGCAAAGAAATAATCGAGAAATCTTATCATTTATATAATATTACAACTATGACAAAAGCAGATTTAGTTAAGAAGATTGCAGAGGGTGCAGGTATCACTTCTGCAGAAGCAAAGAAGGCTCTCGACGCTACCACAGAGGCTATCAAGGACGCACTCGTAAAGGGTGAGAAGCTGCAGCTCATCGGCTTCGGCACATTCTCCGTCAACGAGCGCCCCGCACGTGAGGGCAAGAACCCCCGTACTGGTGAGGCTCTCCACATCGCAGCCAAGAAGGTCGCTAAGTTCAAGGCTGGCGCTGAGCTCGACAATGCTATCAACGCATAATCACCCTACCTTTATACGCTTTTATGATGGCCGCCTCAATCTATATAGGGGCGGCTATTTGTGTTTTGCCGTTCGCACCTCGGAGAGGTGCCACATGGTTAGCCCCACGTGAGGCGTAGCCGAAACGTGGGGTGGCGGATGGGAGCGGATTACCTGAATTCCGGCCTCGAAGAGGGCGAACATGGTTTAAACACCTATTACCTATAACCAGCATCTTGCCCATGTTCGCCCTCTTCGAGGCCGACAGGTCAGGTTAAATCGCCCGAATCGAACCCCAGGTTGCGTCGCTGCGCTCCTTACCTGAGGCTAACCATGTGCAACCTCTTCGAGGTTGTTCCACTAAATCAATCCAAAAAGCTGAAGAACCTAAATTACTACATTTCTACATTTCTACATCCTACAATAAGGTCAGACACAACTTAGAAATTGTTCGAGCTATACGGTTGAAATTTGGGATTCTAATAGTGGCAATAGGGAGTAGACAAACTGTCGTTAAATGCCCTCGAAGAGGGCAAACATGGTTAGCCCCACGTGAGGCGCAGCCGAAACGTGGGGTTGGAATGGTGCAGATGACCTGAATACCGGCCTCGAAGAGGCGAACATGTAAAACAAACATCCCGCCAAGGTTCGCCCTCTTCGAGGACACCTTTCAACGAAAACGCCTCACACCTAAACCTCAGGTTACGTCGCTTCGCTCCTCACCTGAGGCTAACCATGTGCAACCTCTTCGAGGTTGTTCCACTAAATCAATCCGAGAAGAATCAAATTATATTATACCATAACATAATATTATACATAATATTATATATTTTATAATATATTATTAATATAATAATATATATAATAAATATAGTTAAAATATTATATTCACTGAATATTCTCTTCCTTGCTCAAAAATATTAATCGCTCGAAAATATTAATCGGTAGGAAACTGAGAAGGTAAGATCCGACCTTATTGTAGAATGTAGAAATGTAGAAATGTAGAATATCTATCAAGCCATCCTCTTAGAAAAAGCTTAATGTAAGGTTTGTAAGGTGAAAGGTTTGCAAGGTTATGACAGGTGTCCCCCTCCTTATTGTGAACTGTGAACGTGAACATTTTTTATTCAATACAATTGCTTTATTGAATAAAAAGCATTATCTTTGCGAAAAACTTCGTAACGAACTTTTTCGCATATGGATAATCCCTTCAAATTCGGAACGTTAGTAGACGATCCTTACTTCACAGACAGGACCGAGGAGCTCAAGCGGATAGGTGTTTTTCTGCATAGTGAGAACCACCTTATCCTCATCAGCCCACGCCGTTTCGGTAAGTCAAGTCTTGTCAGAAAAGCCGTCAAACAGTCGGGAAGACCGTTTGTATGGGTCAACATGCAGCAAGTAGTAAGCCGCGACGACTTTGCTGTGAAAGTTCTCAAGTCAGTCTTCAAACAGTTCAAGTTTGAGAAGATAAAGCATATCTTGCGCAGTTTTAGGATTGTACCGCAGATTAGTATGGATCCAATGACAGACGATATGAGCGTGTCCTTTCAACCCCTCGTCGATGAGAAAGTGGTCTTTGAGGATGCTTTGAATCTCTTGGAGAAAGTGAGCTCGCCGGAGCATAAACTCATTGTCGTCTTTGATGAGTTTCAGGATGTGCTTGAGATTGACAAGCATATCGACAGAGAACTGCGCTCTATCATGCAAGAACAATCGGGATTAAACTACATTCTTCTCGGCAGTCAGGAATCGATGATGACCGATATCTTCGAAAGACCAAAGTCGCCCTTCTATCATTTTGGTGAGCTCATGCGCCTTGATAAGATTCCTCATCAAGATATGTACACATATCTGAAAGACAGACTGTTGCCTATCACAAAGAATGCTGCAGATATTGCTAACAGCATTCTTACATTCACCAACAATCACCCATATTATTCTCAACAGTTGGCCTCTGCTGTGTGGGAGCTTATAGCCATCGGCAATTCTGATGAGGATATTATTTCCAAGGCTATTGTGGGCATCGTGCATGACCACGACCTGGATTATGAAAGATTGTGGCTGACATTCAATAAAACTGACCAGATGGTGATCAGGCTTATCAGTCAGGGTGACAATCCCGTGCAATCCCGTCGGTTGCCTACAAGTACCCTTACAAGCGCCGTCAAACGACTGATGAAGAAAGGGTATGTACTGAAAGAGGAGAAAGAGAGATATCTCATGGAGGACCCCTTCTTCCGGCAGTGGGTCATCGATAAAAACAACCTATAGCTGTCCCGCCTCTACCTGTCTTACAATGCGCTCCGTGATACGGTCGGCGCCATTGGGGTCATAGTGCTTCTTCAGTGAGGCACCGAAGATCCAGGCAAACGACTGGTAGAAACCGGCACGGATAGGGCCAAGGAACGCCTTGATAAGGTCATAGGAAGAGTTGTTACACTCACGGTCAATGAGTTTGATGAGGAGCTTGCCCTGCGAATAGGTGAGCTTCTTCACACGCGGCGTATATTCTTTCTTGATGTCCTGCTCCACTTTTTTCATGTGTGCATCCTTCGCCTTCTTATTCGGTAACATCTCGAGATACTCGCCCGTCTCGATAATGATCCGGTCGCACTCCTTGGCGATAGGCAGCACGCGCTTGATGTTGTAAACCAATCGGTTGTAAGCAGCACGCTGAGCCGCATTCTTAAACACAGGCTGCGGATAGACCCATATATTGTTCAGTTCCACATACTGGATTGAATCCCGGCCTTGTTTCACCTTGCCTATTTTCACCATTGGCACGAAGGTAGGGTTATCCATGTCAACGTCTAAATCCTCAGGGTTGACTCCGTTGTTGCCGATATTCTGCGCCATAGCAATAAGCGGAAACACAAGTAACAATATGGTGATTAATCTTCTCAATTCCTTTAATAATCTAATGCATAAAATCTAACGTTGCGCAAAGTTACAACCTATTTGCTGAAAGCGTGCAGAAAGACTATTAAATAAAATGAATATTAAGCCCTGTATTTCACAATATCTTTGTATCTTTGCACTTAAAATAAATAAGTTAACAAAGACATGGACTACAATTTCAGAGAGATTGAGAAAAAATGGCAGAAGCAGTGGGTAGACGACAAGACCTACAAGGTCACTGAAGACCCCACGAGGCCCAAATACTATGTGCTCAACATGTTCCCTTACCCGTCGGGTGCCGGACTTCATGTGGGCCATCCCCTTGGCTATATCGCCTCGGATATCTATGCACGCTACAAGCGCCTCAAGGGTTTCAATGTTTTGAACCCTATGGGCTACGATGCTTATGGCCTGCCCGCAGAGCAGTACGCTATCAAGACCGGTCAGCATCCTGCTATCACGACGAATGAGAACATCAACCACTATCGTGAGCAGCTCGACAAGATCGGCTTCTCCTTCGACTGGGACCGTGAGGTGAAGACCTGCGACCCGCACTATTATCACTGGACACAGTGGGCATTCGAGAAGATGTTCAACTCCTATTATGACAATGACCTGAAGAAGGCTCAGCCTATTGACAAGCTCATCAAGCACTTTGAGGAGAAGGGCACCGAAGGCATCAATGTGGCTCAGACTGATGACACCGTGCAGTTCACTGCTGCTGAGTGGAACGCAATGAGCGACAAGGAGAAGAGCGACACGCTGATGAACTATCGTATCGCCTTCAAGGGTGAGACGATGGTCAACTGGTGCGCTGGCCTCGGCACCGTGCTTGCCAACGATGAAGTCGTGGAAGGTGTGTCTATCCGTGGCGGCTTCCCCGTGGTTCAGAAGAAGATGAGCCAGTGGTGCCTCCGCACGTCGGCTTACGCTCAGCACTTGCTCGACGGCCTCGACACCATCCAGTGGAGCGACAGTATTAAGGATACGCAGCGCAACTGGATCGGCCGCTCTGAGGGTACAGAGGTGGAGTTCTCTGTGAAAGACTCTGACGTGAAGTTCACAATCTTCACCACGCGTGCCGATACAATGTTCGGCGTGACGTTCATGGTGCTCGCTCCTGAGAGCGAGTATGTTCAGCAAGTGACAACCGAAGCTCAGAAGGCTGAGGTAGACAAATATCTCACTTATGTGAAGAGCCGCACGGAGCTCGACCGCATGAGTGATCATAAGGTCACGGGTGTGTTCAGTGGCTCCTATGCCATTAACCCGTTCACGGGTGATGAGATTCCAATCTGGATCTCCGAGTATGTCCTTGCCGGCTACGGCACGGGTGCTATCATGGCTGTGCCTGCTCACGACAGCCGCGACTATGCTTTCGCTAAGCACTTCAACCTTCCTATCATCCCGCTTATCGAGGGTGCTGATGTGTCGGAGGAGAGCTTCGACGCCAAGGAAGGCATCGTGATGAACTCTCCGCGTGAGGGTCACAAGAGCATCGACGGCTTCTCACTCAACGGCTGCACCGTGAAAGAAGCTATCGCCAAGACAAAGAAGTTTGTTACTGAGAAGGGTATCGGCCGCGTGAAGGTCAACTACCGTCTGCGCGACGCTATCTTCTCCCGCCAGCGCTATTGGGGTGAGCCGTTCCCTGTCTATTACGACAACGGCATCCCCAAGATGGTGCCTGAGGAGTGTCTCCCCGTGGAGCTCCCTGAGATCACGGAGTATAAGCCTACCGACGATGGTGAGCCACCATTGGGCAGAGCCAAGAAATGGGCATGGGACACTGTCAGCAAGCAGGTTGTGGAGAATGCTAAGATAGACAACAAAACCGTCTTCCCGCTCGACCTCTATACGATGCCGGGCTTCGCAGGAAGTTCTGCTTACTATCTCCGCTATATGGATCCGCACAACGACAACGAGCTCGTCTCCAAGGCTGCCGACGAATACTGGCGCCATGTGGACCTCTATGTCGGTGGTACGGAGCACGCTACCGGTCACCTTATCTATTCTCGTTTCTGGAATAAGTTCCTCCACGACTACGGTGTGAGCTGTGAGGAAGAGCCGTTCCAGAAGCTTGTCAACCAGGGTATGATTCAGGGCCGCAGCAACTTCGTCTATCGTGCCAACGAACTGTCGACAGCCGACAAGCCGGTCTTCGTCAGCTTCGGCCAGCGTAAGAACTACAAGGATGTGACACCTATCCACGTGTGGATCAACCTTGTGAAGAACGATATTCTCGATGTCGAGGCTTTCAAGAAATGGAGCCCCGAATATGCCAATGCTGAGTTCATCTTCGAGGATGGCAGCAAGTCAGCCGACGGCGCTGAGGGTAAGTATCAGTGCGGCTGGGCCATTGAGAAGATGTCGAAGTCGATGTACAATGTCGTCAACCCCGATGATATTGTGCGCGACTACGGTGCCGACACGCTACGTCTGTACGAGATGTTCCTCGGTCCTGTGGAGGCTTCTAAGCCTTGGGATACCAACGGTATCGACGGCTGCTTCCGCTTCCTCAAGAAGCTCTGGGCACTGTTCTGGGACAACCGCACCGACAAGTTCCTCGTTGATGATGCTGAACCGAGCAAGGACAGCCTGAAGAGCGTGCACAAACTCATCAAGAAGGTGACGCAGGACATCGAGGTGTTCTCTTACAACACGTCTATCTCTGCGTTCATGATCTGCGTCAACGAGCTGGGTCAGCAGAAGTGCCACAACCGCGAGCTGCTCTCCGACCTCGTAGTGCTCATCGCACCGTTCGCTCCGCATATCGCTGAGGAGCTGTGGCATCAGCTCGGCAACACCACGACGGTGTGCGACGCCAAGTGGCCGACATGGGATGAGAAATACCTCGTCGAGAACGAGATTCAGATGACCGTGAGCTTCAATGGCAAGGCCCGTTTCCAGAAGATGTTCGCTGCTGACGCCGACAAGGACACCATCGAGAAAGAGACCCTCGCCGACGAGCGCTGTGGCAAGTACATGGACGGCAAGAAGGTGCTCAAAGTCATCGTCGTGCCGAAACGTATCATCAATATCGTAGTGAAGTAGAAATGAGTTTTTAAGTTTTTGAGTTCATGAGTTTTTAAGCTTTTAATATGTTTTTAAGGAATTAAGGAATTAAGGAATTAAGAACTTAAGAACTCATGAACTAAAAAACTAAAAAACTCATAAACTAAAAAACTCATAATCATGACCATCAACCAGCGAGTAATATTCAACGAGGCTAAGGACTATGCAGGCATCACCTTTGGTGTATGCCTCTATGCCTTTGCCTTCACCCTTTTTCTTCTTCCTTACGAGATCGTGACAGGAGGAGTGACCGGTCTGTCGGCTGTTATCTATTACGCCACTGGTTTCCCAATTCAAAACACGTACCTCCTCATCAATATAGCATTGTTGATAGTGGGCTTGAAGGTCTTAGGAGTGAAGTTCCTCATGAAGACCATCTACGCTATCATCCTGCTATATTTCATGCTGTGGTTCGCTCAGAAACTCATGCCTGTGGACGCGGCGGGACACTACATCAAGATCCTTGGTGAGAACCAGGACTTCATGTCGCTGCTCATCGGCTGTACGCTCACCGGCTCATCGCTCGCCATCGTGTTCCTCAGCAACGGATCGACAGGTGGCACGGATATCATCGCGGCCTCAGTCAACAAGTACTACAGCTTTTCGCTCGGTCAGGTGCTTCTCGCTATCGACCTCTGCATCATCGGCAGCTGTATGTTCTTCCCGCAGTTTGGCGACATCATCGGCCGTCTGCACAAGGTGATGTTCGGTCTGTGCACCATGGTCGTAGAGAACTTCATGCTCGACCACGTGATGAACGTCCGACAGGAGTCGGTACAGTTCATGATCTTCTCGAAGAAGAGCAAGGAGATAGCCGATGCCATCGGCACGCAGCTTGAGCGTGGTGTGACGATCCTCGACGGTCACGGCTGGTACACGGGCCAGGACATCAAGGTGCTCTGCATCCTTGCGCGCAAGCGTGAGAGCACGCCTATCTTCCGTCTCATCAAGATGATAGACCCCAACGCTTTCGTGTCGCAGAGCTCGTGTATAGGTGTCTACGGTGAGGGATTCGACCACGTGAAGGTGAAGGTACCGAAAAATAAACAACAAATCTTAGAAGAGGATAAGAAAAATGAAGATAGTATTCGCAACCAACAACGCACACAAGTTACAGGAAATCCGTGAGATCCTCGGCCCGTCGTTTGAGATCGTATCGCTCAACGACATCGGCTGTCATGAGGACATCCCCGAGACGGGAAACACGCTTGAGGCCAATGCCCATCAGAAAGCAGAGTATATCTTTGACAATTATCATGTCGACTGCTTCGCTGACGACACGGGCTTGGAGGTTGATGCTCTTGACGGAGAGCCAGGTGTCCACTCCGCCCGCTATGCTGAAGGCACGGACCACGACAGTGAGGCTAACATGAAGAAACTGCTCACGAAGCTCGGCGACAACCCGAACCGTAAAGCACGTTTCCGCACGGTCATCTCGCTCATCCAGATGGAAGGCGGCAACCCCGTCTGCTCCCGCGAGTATCGCTTCGAAGGTGTCGTGGAAGGCCGCATCGCCTACGAGAAACACGGCACGGAAGGCTTCGGCTATGATCCAATCTTCATCCCCGACGGCTACGACAAGAGCTTTGCTGAGCTCGGTGAAGAGGTGAAGAACAAGATCAGCCACAGAGCAAAAGCGGTGAAGAAACTCGCCGACTGGCTCAACAATGAGGAGTAACTTTTTTGAGTTAAAATTCTCGTAATATTTGCAACATATAAAGGTAATTACTAACTTTGCAGAAAAAGGAGGTAAATATGTTAGGAATAGATAAGGAGCAACTTCCTGAGGTAAAGGGAAGATATGCTCAAGAAATGAGAGAAGCATTATACAGATCACACAAAGGACAGCTTAATGCTTCAGAGAAAAAATTACAGAAATACTCTTTTATGATACTTAAGGAGTATGAGTCAGAGTGGAAATAATCAGAAGAAAATAAAATTGATATTTGAGAGGACAACTGATGCAAGTGTCCTCTCAAATTTTTCTTGTGGTATTCAATCAATGGACAGCTTTATACATTCTGAATTGCAAGACTATATAGGTATGGGCAGTTGTGAAATGTATATTGTAAGTTATGATTCCACTATTATAGGAATGTTCTGTCTTGACAACAGTACAATAACTTTTTCAGAGGAAGCTAAAACTAATATGAGAGAAGGGAATAAACCTAAGCCTATGAACACTTCTAAGGACGAAGACTCTTATTATTGGTGGAAAACCTCATATGAAGCTAAAGAAATTACCTACTTTGCTATATCAAAAGAATATCAACGTCAGCGTATAGGTTCTTTCATTATAGAGAGTATAGCAGATAAAATTTCAAAAGATGACTCATTCAATGGAGACTATATAATAGTAAGAGCATTGAATGAAGATAATTACTCAGCCATTCCTTTCTACAAGAAATGTGGCTTTGTCCCTGCAATGGAAGAAAGGAAAAACCAAAATTTATTCATGTATAGATTAAAGAAGAGGGAATAGATCTTTTCGTAGACAATTTTCTTCGTGGATCTCCGTTATCTTAGTGGACTTATATTGATATCGATGACAGGAAGACGAATACTTTTGTGTGCTTTGTTGTGGATAACGTTCCTCTGCGGAGCCTCGGCCCAGTGGAAAGCTTATCCGAGCTATTATGAGCCGACGGAGATAGAACAAACCTCCGACGGTATGCTCTATGTCCTTGCTTCCGGTGGACTGTTCAGCTATAATCCTCAGGATCAGGAAGTACAGACCTACGACAAGACCACAGTGCTCTCCGACTGCGACATCTCACACATCGCCTGGTGCAAAGCCGCAAAGAAACTCGTTATCGTCTACAGCAATCAGAATATCGACCTGCTGTCGCCGAATGGGGATGTTCTCAATATGCCGGCTTATATGAACACATCCATGACTGTGGATAAGTCGGTGTATAGTGTGGATATCTCCGGAAGCTACGCCTATATCTCTACGGGTTTCGGCATTGTAAAGCTCAATGTATCAGACGGTTCATTTGCTGATACCTATCAGCTCGGCTTTCGCGTGGATTATAGTTATACGGACAAAGATTATATCTATGCAGCGAGTTCCACAAATGGGCTCTACCGTGCTGCGCTATCTTCCAACCTTCTCAATCCCAATGAGTGGACCCGCATCGGTGATTATGTAGCCCGTACAAAGACAATGGACGCCACGCTGCTGGCTACTGTCAACAACATTAAGCCCGAAGGCCCCAAATACAATGCCTTTGGATTTATGAAAATCTATAATCATAAATTGTACACCAGCAATGGTTATCAGAGCTTTAAAGGCAGTATACAGGTTTATGATGGTAACAACTGGACTATCTATCAGGATGATTTAAGCTCCACTACAGGCGTCAACTATTTATGTGTCATGAGCTTGGATATTGATCCACGCGATGAGAATCATGTTATGGCAGGTGCAACCACAGGCATCTATGAGTTTGAGAATGGCAACTTCGTTAAACTGTGGAATGATCAGAACTCGCCCATTGAGATGTTTGATAAGAAGACCAACCTCTATGAGCTCATCTTCAGCGTGATGTATGATAAGGAGGGCAACCTCTGGGCTTTGAACAGTCAGGCTCCTACACAGTCCATCCTTGAATATACCAAAGACGGTCAATGGGTGTCGCATAAGCACAGTGAACTGATGAAGCTGAAGTATCTTTTCCCGGAGCCACAGAGCCTCGGTATGATGCAGGGACTGATGACTGACAGCCGCGGACTCTTCTGGTTTGTCAATAACAACTATAATAACCCTTCCTTCTTTGCTTATGAGCCCGACAATGATGCTATAGCAAGCTTTGTAGCGCCATATACCAACGAGGACGGTACTGAGATAGCCAATCTATGGTATGTACGTGCCATTGCTGAAGACAAGGACAACAACATGTGGATAGGAACAGACAGAGGCCCTATCTTGCTTGAGGCAGACCAGATAACAGCTTCCTCGCCTGTTTACACGCAAGTGAAAGTACCTCGCAATGATGGTACTAACTATGCGGACTATCTGCTCACAGGTGTGGATATCAACAGTATCTATGTTGATAACAGCAATAGAAAATGGTTTGGAACAACGGGAAACGGACTCTATATCATCGACTCAGACAACATAACAACGCTGGCCCACTTCACCAAAGACAACAGTAAGTTATTGTCCAACAATATTGTTTCTTTGGCGGCCGATGAGTCAACAGGCGAAGTATTCATAGGCACCGACAAAGGACTGTGTTCTTATACTTCTAATTTTGCAGACAACAGCAATGGCATGACGAAAGACAACGTGTGGGCTTACCCCAATCCTGTACGCCCCGGCTATACGGGAGCTATCACGATCACCGGACTTACGAGCGGAGCCACCGTCAAGATAGTGACGAGCAATGGAGCGTTAGTCAATGAAGGCACGGCTTCCAACGGTGAATACAAATGGTATGGCATTGACCTTGACGGCAAACAGGTTGCAAGCGGTGTGTACATGGTAGAGGTAGCTACAAGCGAAGGCGACAAAGGAGTGGTGTGCAAGATTGCTATCGTGAGATAGTCGGTACTTTCTTGCGTAATATGAACCGTTCCAAAGGATAAGACAGGCAGCTCATTAACGTGGCAACTGCAAAAGTTATCAGTGCATAGACTATTAATTCAAGGAAGTGAGGAAGCATATCGATCCACGACCGAGTGATCATAAAGACGAGAAAAGCACTGATCGACTGGTAGATATAGATCGTGTATCCACGCTTGTTCCATAACTGGATAAGCTTTATACTTCCTAAAAGCTTTACGATTCTCTCACGTCTTTCAAGAAGCGTGTAAAGAATAGACCACCAGCAGATAGCCGTAAAGCCAAAGCACAGGAACCACAAGTCAGCAGGAAACTTATGATCCTGCATTGGGATAACAGCACCAGACAAGAAACCATATATCGACAATATCGTTGGAAGAAAAGCTGCAGCTGCAAGATTTTTGACTGATAACTTCTTGTAAAACAAGTATCCAAGCAGAAAGAATATATTATAACAAACCATGCCATCTATCTCCATAGGGAGATGGAGAGGCTGGATAGCTGCAAACAATAATATGTTCACTATCAGTTGCCATAGGAGAGGAATCCTGCGGCTTAACTTTCTCTCTATTGGCAACAGACAGGTAACCACGAGATAAGTAGAGATAAACCAGGTATAGCCATAATAAGGTATCTTATCGGAGCCGCCCGTAGCCAATATCTTGAGAATATTTATAGCTGTAAGACGGCCCGTAATAACTGGATAGAATTGTTGGACAATGGCATAGAATACAGCCATCACCACAAGGAAGATGTATAACGGCAGGATAACACGCCGGATGCGGTTGATGATCATCTGACCTAAAGTCTTACTTTTAGCAAGAGATTGAGAAGCCCCACTGATCAAAAAGATGACAGGCATCTCAAAGAGCATAAGAGATGCCAAAGGCTCTCTCAAAGGACATAGCCAATAGACCACATGAATGCAACAGACGATGTACATCATGATCAGTCCGCGACTCACATCAAGCAATGTATCTCTTTTCATGAACTACATCTTTATGAACTACATCTTTATAAACTACATTTTTATAAACTACATTTTTATAAGATGTGGAGCAATATACACACTATCCTCAGTTACGATCAACACATAACAATAACCTTGCTTATAAGCCCGTAGCCCAACACTATAAACTTCATCACTCTGTGGCGAAGCGTTCATAGTTGTATCCTTCCATACTTTCGGCCACTTATAATGAGTCAGGTTCTGTACGGCATTGCCCCAGGCAAAAGCATCAGAGGCATTGGCACAGAAGGTTGAATACTTCGTATAGTTACCATTAATAGTGATGCTGAAGACACTGTCCACAGGCTCTGGACCAAGGAGTTCCAATGCCTGATGACTCAACGACAGCATCCGCTGGCCCGACTTGTACTTCTCTATCGTATGATGAGCATCTATCTCTATACAACTCAATAGAAACAAAGACAATACTGTCCACGTCATTCGCGTGAAACGCACATTCGACAGTGCCCAGGCCAACAACAAGGCTGTAAAAGGAATGACACCATAAGCATGCATCACTGTAAAGAGGGTGACGAGATGAGGGGAGAGTGCTATGAAAATCAACAAAAGAAGCATCAACGGGATACGCGTCAACAACTGGGTGCGCGCCTTTATGAGCAGATAAAACATTAGAGACGCTGAACAAACAAAGCTCAGTAAGCCCAATAGCAGACGATGGTCATGGATAAAAAGAATGTTATCAGTAGGTACAAATACCAATGTGATGAGTTTTGACAGCGTCTTTAACTCATTGCGAAGACTGAAATCGAAATACTCATCATTGACTGCTCCGGAGTGAGGCAGCGAGAGCCGCAATACTCCATACATGATAGCCATAACAACGCCCCAACAGAGACCTTTTATTATTTCCTTACGACGTATATCAAAGGTCCATGCTAACAAAGGAGTGATAACAAACCACGTGATGCCATTCTCCTTGAAAAGAATGGCTATGAACGTAAGCAATAGCCAGCCAAAAACATGACCTTTGCGCGAAAAGGCAAAAACATAGAAGCCCAACAAATCAAAGAACAGGGCGCCTGTCTGATTGATTGCATCCGTGTCGAAGATAGCACCAAGGATGCTCGGAGTAAGATAAAAGAACAAGGTCGCTATGTTCTGCTCAAGTTGCTTGAAGTCTAATCGACGTATTATCAGATAGAAGATAACTGTGCTGGTCAAATGAAATGCGCATACGATCAAATGATTGATCAACGGGAAAAGACTTGGATAGAGATAAATGATGTGACCCAACAGCGCATCGAAAGGTCTCCACCAAGAATATATCGGCATCATACCCTTCCACAAACTGCCTGGATAGGAAGACGTAAAATAGGTAAGATCATCTCCTACCGGGCCCATCAAGGAAACGATATAGAAGAAGATCGGAGATGTTATCAATATATAGAAGAGGACATTCGACTTAAGACTTTTCATAAGATTCATAAATGTTTATTATTGATTTAATGCATTGTATAATACGCTGAAAGACAGCAAATACGATAGATATTAAACATCCATATTCGCGGGTGCTTTCCTATCTGATTATACTTTATAACAGAACCTATCCACCGACTTATCCACACCGTTATCCACAGCATATGATAATGTTGTAAACGGGTAACAAGACGGAGCAAGCCTGAATAGCCTTGCAGCTCCTCACGATAAGTATAGAGCGTAAGCATCGCTTCCTTCGTCTTCTCCAAGAAACGCTCATTGCTCTCAAAGCGCACGAAATACAAGGGGTTATCGATATGCAGGATGCTTACATGCTTGTCAGCCAAATCTTTCCCGAAGAGCGTGTCTTCATAGCCATAGGTCATTATCTCGCTACGGAAAGGATTATCGAGCATCGTCTGACGACGGATCATGAAGTTGCCCGAATGGAAGTTGGTGTAAGGACTTGCATTGCGCGTCTTAACGGAAGTTCTATGCTCAGCCCGCAGCTCATTCTTACAACGGAGATTGGAGAGGTCGAGATGCTCCTTAGCTACCTTCAGACTGCCAACTACGACATCAGCCTTCCCAATATGCCTTACGTAGGTATCAATAAAGCGCTCAGAAGGCATCATGCCCGCATCTATATATATTAAGGTGTCATAATGTGATAGCTGCGCAAGAAAGTTCCTTATACCGGCTCTGCCGATATTTTCCGGATACTTGATAAGCCTGCAACCCTTTAGAGAAGCTACCTTATCGTTGAGCGCAGCAGCGTTAGCCGGAGACCCGTCGTCTGCAACAACGACCTCCCAAGATATCTGCAAGCCACAGCACTGATTGCAGAGCATCTTCACTTGCTCTACGCACGAATCGCAATAGACAGGTATAAGTATCGACAGACCTTGCATGTTTTAAAAGCATTCTTTTTGCAAAGGTAACGATTTTGCCTGAAGTTTTGTCCACAACATCTTATTATTATCTATTCTATTTTCTAAAAATAAAAAATAATCTAAGAAGATGATTATAGGCTGTGGATATGTTGATACTAAAAAGACAGAATATTTGGTTTTTTCATTATCAACTTGAAAGCTTCCATTATTCGCATTGTTTATTAATAATAATCTTGTTGTTTATAGTCAGTTATGAGGTTATCCACAAAAATAGTTCGGTGTGGATAACACTAACTTGGATAACTTTTGAGGTTGAAATACCGTTGAAAAACCTTTGATAGGAATGTTACAGCACTGTGGATATCCT
Source organism: uncultured Prevotellaceae bacterium (assembly GCA_902792635.1). Lineage (GTDB taxonomy): Bacteria > Bacteroidota > Bacteroidia > Bacteroidales > Bacteroidaceae > Prevotella. Next base: position 20,059 of record CADBAG010000026.1, read on the forward strand.
ACGCTCATGAGGATAAATGAAAAGGCTGTGGAAAACGTAATAGTTATCCACAACCTTTTCAGGTCTTTATCCACAAGATTATCAACGTTATTAACGTTACAGGTTCTTCTCTACCCGTTCCGCAATCATCGCGGGTGTGATGTTGTAGAGGCAGGCATAGTCGCCACGGCAGCAAGGTTTGTTGCCAAAGATGGAGCAGGGACGGCAAGGTAAGGATACCTGTACGGCATTGTCCTCTTTCTGGTTCCATCCCATGAAGCCGGCATAAGGATGCGTAGCACCCCAGATGCTCACTACAGGGGTGCCAACGAGCGAGGCAAGGTGCATGTTGGCAGAATCCATGCTCACCATGACATCGAGATGACTCATGAGGATAAGCTCTTCGTGCAGGTTATGCAGATATTCGCTTACAATCGTACAGTTGTTTCTATGCGCAGCTAACTCAGCTAACTTCTCTCGCTCATTCTTACCCCCGAAGAGGAAGATGCGAGCTGATGGATGTTTCTTGATGAGAAGGTCTATCACATCTTTCATCTTATAAACAGGATAGGCCTTGCCTTCATGCGCAGCAAACGGTGCGATGCCTATCCATTGCTGAAAGTCCTTCTTCTCACCGATAGCTGCAGGCAGTTCTCTCAACGATCCTTGTCCGGTAGGAAAGATCGACTTGAAGTCGAGTTGATGGATAGGATAACCTAATGCCGCAAACACCTCTTTATAATTGTCGAAAGAGGTGGGGATAGGTGCAAGCACTTTGTTCCGCTTCGCCGTGAGCTTCAGCCTCAGGTCGTGGTGCTTGTTGATATGCGCCACATGGTTCTGGTCGAAGTTGAACCGCATGCGGAGATAGCTTGACCTGAGCACGTTGTGCAGGTCGGCCACAGCCGTGAAGTGCTTGGCAGCAAGGCGACGGTACAGCGCATTCAACCCTTTGATGCCCTTATATTCCTCTTTGATGTCAGCCTCCATGAAGTTGACATTGGGAGCGAGATTCTCGAAGAGCGGGCGCGCAAAGGGCTGCGAAAGCATGGTGATGCGAAGTGCAGGGTACTCTTTGGCAAGTCCGTACACGATAGGCACTGTCATGGCTATATCGCCCAAAGCGGAGAAACGAATGATAAGAATGTGATCAGTTTTCACTTCTTTTGATAGAGTATAGGGTTCGTGCTCGGATCGTTGTACATCTTCATCTGCCGGTACACCTTCATATATTTCTTACCTTCCTTGATATCTTCCAAGAGTTGGTCGATGGCGAGCGAGAGGTCTTTCTGTTGCTCTAAAAGAACCTCTAATTTGCCCTTGCAAAGCTCACGGTGCTCTGGTGTGGCATCTTCGCGCTCAACCTGTTCACGCATGTGATAAATCTTCAGAGCGAGAATAGACAAACGGTCAACAGCCCAGGCGGGACTCTCTGTGTTCAGACGGGCATCGGGCAGAGGGGTGACGTCAGAGAAATGCTGACGGAACCACGAGTCGATCTGCTCAACAAGATCCGTACGGTCCTGGTTGGAGCGGTCGATGCGGTGCTTGAGCTGCATGCCTTCCTGCGGGTCGAGGTGTGGGTCACGGATGATATCTTCCATGTGCCACTGTACGCTATCGATCCAGCATTTCAGATACAACCGGTTCTCTATCGTGTCATGCCCATAAGGATTGCTGATGGGCGTGTCGATATTGTCCTTGACGTGGTAATCCTCAATGGCCTTATTGAAGATCTCATTACATTTCTCTGTAAACGACATATTTGAAACCTTAAATGAATATCCTGTTTTTTAGTTCTCTGCAAAATTAATAACTTATTTCGAACTGACCAACCAATAAGGAATAAAAAAACATTGCGAAGGTGATATATATCAACAATAAGGAGGAAAAAATGCACAATATTATACTTATTGTGCAGCTAAAAGTCACTTTTTCAAGTTTTTATTTGCGTAATTGCCAAAAAGTTATTTACTTTGCACTCGTTTTTGAGAAAAAATGAATTCTTGCATTAAGAATAGGGATTAAGATAACATAAAAAGATAACATTAATATAATAATATTACAACTATGTCAGACATTGAATCAAAGGTAAAGGCAATTATCGTGGATAAACTTGGTGTGGATGAGGCAGACGTGAAGCCCGAAGCAAGCTTCACTAACGACCTCGGTGCAGACTCTCTCGACACCGTAGAGCTCATCATGGAGTTCGAGAAGGAATTCGGCATCTCTATCCCTGACGACAAGGCTGAGACCATCCAGACTGTTCAGGATGCTATCAACTACATCCAGGAGAACGCTAAATAAATAACTTTGGCGTCATGCCCAGCGTTTAATGATTGCCATTAAACGCTTTTTTTGTATTAACGAAAGGTTTTTACTAAATGGAATTGAACAGAGTAGTAGTAACAGGACTGGGTGCGCTCACACCGTTAGGACTCACTGTTGATGAGACATGGAAGAACATCCTTGCCGGCAAGAGTGGCGCAGCTCCTATTACACTTTTTGATCCTTCTAAGTTCCGGACACAGTTTGCGTGCGAGGTCAAGGGCTTCAAGGCCAACGACTTCATTGACCGCAAGGATGCCCGTAAGATGGATCGCTGCACACAGCTCGGTATGGTAGCAGCCATGCAGGCCGTGGCCGATTCGAAGATGGATCTCGATACAGTGGACAAGAACCGCGTGGGTGTCATCTATGGCATCGGCATTGGCGGTATCCAGACTTTCCAGGACGAGGTGATGTACTATGGACAGCACCACGACGAAGGCCCGAAGTTCAGCCCATTCTTTATCCCCAAGATGATTTCCGACATCACAGCCGGTCAGATCAGTATCCATTTCGGATTCCATGGTCCCAACTATGTGACGACGAGTGCCTGCGCTTCTTCTTCGCATGCCCTGGCCGATGCATTCAACCTGCTGCGTCTCGGTAAGGCGGATATCATCCTGGCCGGAGGTGCTGAGGCAGCTATCACAGAGTGTGGTCTTGGTGGTTTCTGCTCTATGAAGGCTTTGTCTACACGCAATGATGATCCTGAGCATGCCAGCCGTCCGTTCAGCGGCAGTCGCGATGGCTTCGTCATGGGTGAGGGTGCTGCTTGTCTCATCCTTGAGACCTTAGAGCATGCTAAGGCTCGTGGCGCACACATCTACGCTGAGATGGCAGGCGAAGGCATGAGTGCTGATGCTTACCATATCACGGCTTCTCATCCTGAGGGCCTCGGTGCTAAGCTCGTCATGGAGGCAGCCCTTGAGGATGCCGGCATGAAGACATCGGATATCGATTATATCAATGTGCATGGCACATCCACGCACGTGGGTGACCTCTCTGAGGCTAAGGCCATCAAGGATCTCTTCGGTGACGATGCTTACAAGTTGAACATCTCTTCAACAAAGTCGATGACAGGCCATATGCTTGGTGCTGCCGGTGCTGCTGAGGCTATGTTCAGCGTGCTGAGTGTGGCTAACGATGTTGTGCCGCCAACGATCAACCATGAGGCGGGCGACGATGATCCCGAGCTCGACTATAAGTTGAACTTCACGTTCAACGAGCCGCAGAAACGCGAGGTGCGCGCTGCGCTCTCCAACACGTTCGGCTTCGGTGGTCACAACGCATGTGTTATCTTTAAGAAGTATGCTGAATAACTTTATGTTAATCAACATAATAGACAGAATAAGGCTCCCCTTCCGTAAGGATAAGGAGCTTTATTCTTCATTATACTCCATTATCGGTTTCTATCCCCACAACATCACTTATTATAAGACGGCCTTGATGCACAAGAGCATCCGGCACCGTAATAATAAGGGTAAACCAATCAACAACGAACGGCTGGAATTTCTTGGGGATGCAGTGCTCGACTGTGCTGTAGGCGACATTGTCTACCGTCATTTTCCTGGCAAGCGTGAGGGATTTCTCACCAACACGCGCTCGAAACTCGTGCAGCGTGAGACGCTCAACAAACTGGCTAAGGAGATGGGTATTTGTGACCTTATCCTGTCGAGTGGACGCTCTAACACCCACAACAGCTACCTCGGTGGTAACGCTTTTGAGGCGCTTGTAGGTGCGTTGTATCTTGACCGGGGCTACAATGCTTGCATGACCTTCATTAAGAAGCGTATCCTCGCGAATATGATCAACATCGACAAGGTGGCTTACAAGGAGGTTAACTTCAAGTCGAAGCTCATCGAATGGACGCAGAAGAACAAGGTAAAGCTCGAGTTTAAGCTTATCAAGGGAGGCAAGGACAAGGACGGTAACCCCGTCTTCAGTTATCAGGTCCTCTTGGAGGGTGTCTGTGGCTGCAGTGGTGACGGCTTCTCAAAGAAAGAGAGTCAGCAGAAGGCTGCCAAAGATACGCTCGACAAGCTCAAACGCGAGCCGCAGTTCATCGATGAGGTGTTCAAGGCTAAGGGGGAGCGCACGAAGATGGAGGAAGAGCCTGTCAATGCTATCCCTGATACGGATGAGACGCAAGCGTTCATGAAGCCTGCTGATAATGCTCCCGTAGAGGATAATGACAAGCATGAGACAGCTTTCCGTGAGCATGTCTTCTCGGAAGAGGAGAGTGCAGTAGACGAAGAACGTAACGATGTTCTTGCTGAAGGTACACCTTCTGAAAAGAAGGATGACCGCGAAGATATCATCGCAGCAGCTGAAGCTGCTGCCTTCGAGGAAGAGCAGGAATAACTTAAATGTCATCGCGACACGGCCGTGACGCGTTTCCGCCTCGGCCGTGTCGCGTTTTCGTCTCGGCCGTGACGCATTTCCGCCCCATATGTGGCGCGATGACATTACAGTTTTATGGATATATATAAAAAATCAAATCCCCAGCTCTGCGCTCAGAGTTGGGGATTTGTGTTAACCTAAAAACCAATCTTAATTTATTTACCAAAAACTAACTAAGACCTAATGAAAACCTAAAAACTAACTTTAAACCTAAAAACTAAAAACCTATATGAAACAATCTACTAATCCTAATTTATGAATGTCTTTATCGGAAAGACTTCTCTCGAAGTGGAAGCTCGAATCAAATTTCTTTGTGAGCTCCTTGTTTCCTTTTGACACTGCAAAGGTAGGAAGAAAATGAAGACGCACAAAAAAAATAATGCTTTTCATTCGTTTTTCTGCTTTATTTTTGATATATGTCAACTTGGTGTGTGCGCACACAACGCCTAATTGACATAGGTCAACGAATATACCAGTAATCAAGTTCTCCGAAAGGTGGTCATTTGTTTAGCTCGTAAGCACCTCGGATACTTATCACTTTGTTAGCCGGTAAGCACCTCGGAGAGGTGCCACATGGTTAGCCCCACGTGAGGCGTAGCCGAAACGTGGGGTTTAGGTGTGGTGACTTACGTTGACTTCCGGCCTCGAAGAGGGCGAACATGGGCGAGGCGCTGGTCAGGAAACGTTTTCTGCACCCTATCTGAGGTTCGCCCTCTTCGAGGCCGACAGGTCATTTTTGCCTCTCGTTTTAACCCCCAGGTTGCGTCGCTGCGCTCCTTACCTGGGGCTAACCATGTGCAACCTCTTCGAGGTTGTTCCACTACATTCACTACATCCACTATATTATCCCGAAAACCGCAATAACAAAATAAAACTATGCAATAATGACTATAGATTGAATAATTCTTCGTACTTTTGCTAAACAATAATACAAACGAATATATCCATGCGAATCAATACTCCAACTTTCGAGATTTGGGACCAGCAGCCGGGCGTTGCCGGCGTATACAAGCAGATAGAGCGCGTAGGACGCGTGTGCTATAAGAGTGAGGACCACACCACGGCCGACTCCGCACAGCCTTTTGTGGAGCGAATGATCAAGAATCAGCACTATGCCATGCTTGAGCACGGCACCGTCTATCTGATCTTCGATAAGAAAAAAGTAGAAGAGATAAGACAATCCAACAATAAATATTATGATCCTTATCCATGGTATTTCTATGCGTCCAACAAGTTCTCTCAGGTGAATTTTGATTTCGGCAACTATTATGTCACGACCAACCTGCGTGTCCTTGCTGAGAACAACCGCCTCAATGACCTGAAGGAGTTTTGGAGCGAGCCGTTAGTCTCTCATCCGAAGCGTGTGACGGTGCATTTCTCGACACAGATTGCTATCTCGCGTGAGTTCAACCGTCATCGTGCTGATTCTATGGCGGAGCAGTCGACACGTTATTGCAACTACTCCAAGGCGAAGTTCGGCAACGAGATAACCGTCAACCTCCCTACCTGGATTAAGCAGGCTATGACGGGCACGGAATGGGCTGGAAACGTGAACAACGGCATTCTGAAGGTCAGTGGTCAGCAGTTCATGGAGCTGGCGCGTGAGGTGGCTGATGGCTCTGCTTCGGAGCTCGACAACTGGGTCTTTGCCAACCTTGCTGCGGAGAAGTCGTACATGAATCTTATCAATGCAGGCCGCAAGCCGCAGGAGGCGCGTGTCATCCTTCCGCTCGACACCGCTACAGAACTTGTTCATACGGCTTTCGTCTCCGACTGGAAGCATTTCTTCGACCTTCGTGCCCTCGGCACCACGGGTCAGCCCCATCCCGATGCCAAGGCCGTTGCCCAGCCTCTCTACGAAGCGTTCAAGGAGAGAGGGTTGTTATAGTGTTAAATGTAACATTATAACATTATAACACGTAACATTAGGCAGTACAGCCTCGGATTAATACGAAACATTAGTGAAAGAGCCTCGGATTAACACGAAACAAGTGAAACAGCCTCGGAGAGGCTGAATTTTACATAACCCCAGTCTAAGGAGCGAAAGCGACGCAGACTGGGGCTTATGTCGCATGCGGAATACCTGAATGCCAGCCTCGGAGAGGCTGATTGCGCCTTGGCGCGCAATGCTTGCCTATGATTTAAACAGCTAAAAACATAGCGCACTATCGTGCATTCAGCCTCTTCGAGGCTGGAGATCAAGTACCCACATACAGTCTAAAAATCCCCAGACTGCAGTCGCTATCGCTCCTTTAGTCTGGGGTTATGAAAGAGTGTGCCTCTCCGAGGCACGCATCAATTTGAAACTGGGAGAATCTTAATAGTTTTAGAACGCCCAACCAAAAGACAGGTAACCGGTGAGTCCTACCTTCGGATAACTGTCAGTCCATGCCACAGATACCGCATGACTGTCTCCAAAATTGAAGGTTGGTGTGAGGCCTGTACGGAAGAGGAACCCTTGCTTAGAGACATGACGATAACCGATACCTCCGAAGAAGAAATAACCAAACGCGTTTTGGGAGTTGCTGTAGGATTTCAGAGCTGCATAGACTGTTTCGCCATCGATTGTCGTGTTCACAACATAGGATGCATGTGGATCATCCTTTATTTTGTTATAGGTGGCTTCGTCGATGGTCTCTTGCTGCCAATAGTCGTTGTGCCCATTGTAGAGGCCGACACTCACACCTAAATCAAGCTCTAAGGCGTTTCTCCGACTTCCTATCATATAGTTGACGCCAAGAGGAAGGGTCCAGGCGCGTGTGGATCCGTTCAGCGTGAGGAAGCCATTGTTTTCACTGTAACCGAAACCGAATCCTGCGCGCCATCCCCATCGGGTGTGGTTGTTGAAGCGTTGTTCATAAGTGACGCCGCCCATGATAGACGGACCTCCAATCTCGAGATAGATGTCTCGTGTCTTGGGCATGCTGTCGCTCTCCCACGTTGTGTGAGCATGAAGACCGAGCATGCAGAAGAGCAATGCGATAGCAAAGATAATCTTTTTCATCATTTCAATTTTTCAATTTTTCATTATTTCATTCTTTCAATCTTTCATTCTTTCATTCTTTCATTCTTTCATTCTTTCATTCTTTCATTCTTTCATTCTTTCATTCTTTCAATTTTTCAATCTTCACCTCTAAGGTCTCATTGATGATGCTGAGGATGGTATCGAGGCTGTCGGTATGGAAGTCACCGGTAAGTCGCTTGTCGGAGCCATTCTCACACGTGAGGCGTACGTGGTAGTAAGCTGAGAGGTCACGCAGCACCTCGCTGAGCGGCGTATTGTTAAAGTTGAACATGTGTGTGGCCCACGTCGCGGCATTCGGTGAGAGCTGCATCTGCCTAAGAGCGTTATCGTTGGCAGTAAGGCGTGCACTCTCATTCTGCCTCAATACGACGGCCTCGTGACTCGTGTTCGCACTGAAGCTCACGGCACCCTCGGTGACGAGCACGGTCGTACCTTGCGCCGTCTCATCGACCATCAGTTTCGTACCGATGTCGCGGATGGTATAGGCGTTGTCAGTGACTGTGAATGGATGGCGCGCATCGTGAACGACCTCTAAGAACACCTTGCCGGAGACCTCTACCTCACGGCAGTCGTTGCCGTGGTAAGACAGCGTGGAGTGGGGTGCAAGCGTCACGAGCGTGCCATCAGCGAGCTTCACGACGCGGCTCGTGTCGGTTGCCACGAGTGTGGTGCTCCGGTTATTGAGATACAGCCACGTACCGGCTACCAAGAGAATAGCAACAGAAGCCGCCACGAGCCCCACAAGTCCGCGTCGGATAGGACGGACCTGAGGCTTCATGCCGGCTTTGGCAAGCGTCTGCCGATAGGCTTCGTTGATGTCCATTGCCCCATGTCGGTAGCAATGGGCCACGAAGTCGATGATCTTCTCATTCATAGGTTGGCGTTTATCGTTATTCATCATTATTCATCGTTATCTATTAGATTTTATCCATGCGGTGTGAGACATATTCCAACCGGCTACGACGCCCAAGCCTCCGTTGACATTGGTGGCTGTCGGCATGAGCTGGGAGAGACCGTATTGAGCCAAGTCACTGTTCTCCTCCGCATTGATGGAGAACAGAAACTTGTAATATTCGGGTGTGAGATGGAGAAGTTCTACACGCTCATATCTCTTGGTACCATAACTATGACTCCAAAAGGGGTTGTTGTCGTAGACATTGAGATGGAAAGTGTACTCTCCGCTGATGCCCGCGTCATCGAAGATGCACAGGCCACCATAGTAGTTGTCAGAGAATCCAAAGGCATCGTCGATATTCGTCTTCGACACGAGCAGCGGCTCATTCTTTGTATTGATTTCCGGGTAATAGAAATACTGCTCATAATAGAGCGAATCTTCTTCTGAATATTGAGCCGATATGTTCTTCAGCAATACCCTTACAGCATAATAATCCTTGGTAGCTGACGGATCCTTAAAGGATGCCATCACTTGCTCATAATCCATCATTGTTTCATAGTCATCGTTATAAACCTTCGTCTGCCGGCTCTTCGGGTCACTGATGGCTACGGTATCGGGGATAGAAGTCTCTGCGGAGGCTGTAGGGAGGCTGTCTGCACTGACGGTCACAGCTATCTTGTCGCCTGTCTTCTGCTTTCCTACGACATAATAGATACCGTTGCCGCTGTTCGTCACCTTGCGCTGCTGACCATTGACGGTGTAGGTGATCCTTGCATCGTCGATATTCTTTATCTTCATACCTTCTTTGTATTGCTTCACAGGCAGACTGCGGCTCACGGAGATATAAGTCGTGTCGCTTGTGGAAGGAAAACAATAGACCACGAGTTTCGCCTCGTTGCCGGCTTCAGGCAGACTGATGTCGTCCTTGCATGAAGCAAGCAGCGCTATAAGGAGCAGAAAAGGAAATATATATGTTTTCATGATGTTCAAACTAGATTGTATCAGAACTTAATGGTGTACGAGAATGATGGGATGATGGGGATGTAAGCGCGGTTCTTGATAACGAACTTACCCTCGTGGTTGAAGTCGAGGTCCACCCACAGCGAGTTGAGATGACAATAAACGTTGTAGAGACTGAGGTTCCAGATGCGCTCATGTCCGTGCTTCGTAGTGTGGTGGAAGTCAAAACCCAAGTCGAGCCGGTGATAAGCCGGTAGCTTGAAGTTGTTCGGGCGCTCAAAGATAAAGTCATCGGAATTGCCTTGATCACTGTCATAAGTCGGCACTCCGTCGGGAAGGGTCTCCGGACGGTGGACATACTGAGTAGGAATCGTGATATGGTTGCCCGTATGATAGTTCCATACAGCATACATCGACACCTTCTTCGAGATGTTCCATCGTGCGGAGAGGTTGATCTTATGCCGGTTGTCGAACTTATCATAGTACCAGTCTGGATAGAAGTCGGGGTATTTGCGCTTGTTCCATGAGAGCGTGTAGGAGCCTTGGAGCATGAGAGCGTGCGTCTTGTAGGTAGCATCGACCTCCATACCGTAGTAGCGTCCACGACCGTCCATGACAACCGTCTCCCAACTTGCTGCAGGCGGCTCCAGTCCGCTCCAGGAGTTGTATTGCAGCAGATGGTGCGACACCTTATAGTAACCTTCCAAGGAGACAAGCCAGTGGTTGTCCGGTTGCATGTAGACCCCCGCCGCCGTCTGCCAGCTCTTCATCGGGTGAAGCTTGTGCGTCGTCGGTACCCAGTAATCGGTAGGGAGCTCAAGCACGGAGTTGCTGATCTTGTGGACATATTGTGTCATGGTGGTCCAGGATGCTTTGAAGGAGAGCCAGGGCATAGCCTGATATTTCAGGGCCAGTCGTGGATCAATGCTCGTGAAGTTCTTGTCCTGAATATGAAAGAGTGAGGCGTTGATGCCGGCGTTGAGGCTCCATTGAGCGTTGATGGTCATCTCATCCTCGCCATAAAGATTCCATTCGTGCGCCTTGACATTGTTGCGGCTGTAGACACGGGTTGTGTCGATCTTGTTGTTTTCGCCGTAGCGTGTCATGTCGTCTTTGGTCTGTGGATGAAAGGCATGCCAGGTATAGTCGGAGCCAAAGCGGATGTGATGATGGGGCGACGGCCGATAGTCGAAAGCCATTCGGTAGCCGAGGTCGTTGATGGTGGAGTGATAGAAGTGGCGTGTCCAGTCCAAATCTTGAATTTTTCCACTTCTCTCCGTGTTCTCATCATCAATTGTCTCAAGCTTGGCGCGGTTATGGGTATAGACAGCCGTGAAGTTGGCAAAGAGCTTTGGAGAAAACTGATACTGCCAGTCGAGCGCTACATTGATGTTGCCCCATGAGTATTTATTCTTCTCGTCATCCTTAAAATGGTAATCATCATTGTCAGGCGACCAATCGCTCTTACTGTCTGTAGAGAGTCCGTCCTGGCCCGAATATAAACTCAATGACATGCGGGAGCGGTCGGAGAAGATATTCGTTACCTTGGCGTTGAGGTCGTGGAAATAATAGTTGAGAGACAGTACATCCTCATCTGCTGGTTTTGTCTTGTTGTAGATAGCGAAGGCTGGGCGCGTGATGATGTCGAGCCAGGAACGTCGCAGGCCAAAGTTGAATGAGGTCTTTCCTTTTCGGATAGGTCCTTCGAGTTGTACACCGCCATCGAGCAGTCCGATGCGGTAGGAGCCGTGGAAATGGTGGAAGTCGCCATCGGCCGTGCGCACATCGACGATAGAGCTCAGGCGTCCGCCGTAGCGTGCGGGGAAGCCGCTCTTATAGAAGTCGACATTCTTCACCACATCGGCGTTGAATGATGAGAAGAGGCCGAGCGTGTGGTTGACACTGTAAAGGGGAGTGCCGTCGATGAGATAAAGGTTCTCGTCGTTGTTGCCGCCATGCACATAGAGGCCACTGGCGAGCTCCATGCCTTCCTCCACACCGCTCATGCGCTGAAGTGTCTTGACGACGTCGGGCGAGGAGAAAAGCGAGAACTCCGTCTTGATATCGTCGCGGGAGAGCGAGCGTTTACCCGTCTGCGTGTTGATAAGCGGCGAGTTGAGGTCAGCCGTCACCACTACCTCATTGAGGTTATGGCTCTTGTCTTCCGAGAGCATGATATCCTTGTGCTCATCGGCGTTGAGACTGATGGTCTCGTGCTTGTCGTTGAACCCGATATAGCTTATCCTGAGCTCATGCCTGCCTTCGGGCAGGGTCAGCGAAAAAAAACCGTAGGCGTTCGTCATAGCTCCCTGGTGGGTCGTGAGGTCATAGACGGTGGCGTTGATGAGCGTCTCTCCGTTCTCGTCCTTCACATAGCCGCTGAGGGTATGGCGCTGAGCCTTCGTGGAAGGAGCGATGGGTTTGGGAGTAGGGCGACTCTCCTGAGGCTTCGTAGCCTTGGCTTTGGCAGCCTTGAGCAGTACATAGCTGCCTTTCAGCTGATAGCTGATGCCGGTGCCTTGGAAAAGCTTGTTGAGGGCTTTCTTCAGACTGAGCTTGTCGAGATTGATGCCTTTGTAGGGGATGTTTGTCTTGAGTGAGGCGTCATAGACGAAGCTTACCTTGCGTGTCTGCTGCATGTGGAGCATCTCGTCCTTGACGGTTCGTCCTTGTGCTTCGGCCATCAGCGAGAGGGCAGCGAAAGCCGTGAGGAGCAGGAGCGATTTTCTTCTGAATTTCATCTTTTTATCTTGTCTTTTCACCCCTATGACGAAGAAATAGCAGGATACCCCCATTCAATTCTCAAAAAAATATCAATACGAACTGCAAATCCTTGTCATTTCTGAGTTTCTTCAAGGCCTTGCTGATCTGATGCTCCACGGTCTTGACGGAGATACCTAACTCTTCCGCTATCTCATTATAGGTCATACCGTCCCGTTTCGACATAAGGAAAACCTCACGGCAGCGGTCGGGAAGGTCATTGATTATCTCCCAAACCTTTGCCTCTCGTTCAGAGCGGTCTACGGCTTCCTTATCACTGATAATACCCTCAAGGTCGGAAGGATCGATAGTTGTCATCTCTGGATGCTGACAACGGAGTGTGTCAATACATGCATTGCGCACGGCGGTATAAAGAAAAGCGCGCTTATCGGTTATGTTGCGCTTATCGGAAATATTATGCTTATCAGTGTCATCATGCTGCCAGAGCTTTACAAAACAATCTTGTACAATATCCTCGCTCGTCACGATGTCACCGTTGAGATAATGGGCGGCATAGAGGCACAGCGGCCGGTAATATTGTTTGAAAAGGGCATCAATAAGCATAAGAGTTAGGAGTCTCTAAAGAGTTAGGAGTTAGGAGATAGGAGTTAGGAGTTTAATTGAGTTAGGAGTTAGGAGATAGGAGTTAGGAGTTGATTGCGGCGTAATTTCTACCTCCTGTAACTCCTAACTCCTATCTCCTAACTCCTAACTTTTAAAGACTCCTAACTCTTTAAAAATTCAGCGTAAATCTTGTCGGCAGTAGCCTTCATCTCTTCATCAGAGAGTTTGACGTGCTTGTGGAAGTCGACGTCAGCCTCAGAATCGATAGGGATGAGATGGATGTGTGCATGGTTCACTTCAAGCCCAAGCACCACCTGCGCTACCTTCTTGCAGGGGAAAGCCTTGCGCAGGGCAATGGCTACCTTCTTGGCAAAGACCTCAAACGCAGCGAGCTCCTCATCGCTCATGTCGAAGATATAGTCGATCTCCTTACGGGGCACAACGAGCGTGTGGCCCTGCTTCACGGGGTTGATGTCGAGGAAAGCATAGAACTTGTCGTCCTCGGCGCACTTATAGCTGGGAATATCTCCTGCAGCTATCTTACTGAAAATCGTTGCCATGGTATTGTTCTCCTATTATATTATTATTCGACAATATTCTTAGTGAATAATATTACTCGCCGACGCTGATCTCGTCGATGCGTACGCGCAGTGTGCCGCGAGGGATCTTGATATCTACCTCGTCGCCGACCTTCTTGTTGAGCAAGCCCTGAGCGATAGGGGTCTTGATGGAGATCTTGCCCTGCTTGAGGTTAGCCTCACTCTCAGAGACGATGGTGTAAGTCATCGACTTCTTGTTCTGGAGGTTGGTGATCTTCACCTTCGACATGATCTGCACCTCGTCGGTCTTCAGACGGCTGAGGTCGACAATCTTAGCCTTTGCTATCGTCATCTTCATCTCAGCGATCTTAGCCTCGAGATGTGCCTGAGCTTCCTTGGCTGCATCGTATTCTGAGTTCTCACTTAAGTCTCCCTTGTCGGCTGCCTCGGCAATGGCCGCAGAAGCCTTGGGGCGCTCCACAGATTCGAGTCTGCGAACTTCGGCCACGAGCTTGTCGTAGCCTTCCTGTGACATGTATGCCATAATAAAACAGTATTAAATAACAGTTAATTTGTTAATGTTTCTCTTTAAGGACAGACAAAACGAAAAAGAATTCCGACATCCTCTTGGAATGTCGGAATTCCTTCTCTTTATTCGCTGTTTACCTTATTATTGTGCAAAGTTACCGCTTTCTTTTGAGATGGGCAAATTTTTAGAGATTTATTTCACCGGCTTGATGACGAAGTGGAAGGTGCGGTCAGCGAAGTGCACACGATACTGCTCAAGCGGCAGTGCACCCCAACTGTTCGTGCCACCCACACCCTGCTGGATGAGGTCGAAGGTGAGCTCGGTAAACTTGCTCTTCGGCACCTCTGGAGAGTGGCGCTGGTGCTTTTCCGGTCCCTCGTCGAGGTCCTTGATATTGTAATGGAGGGCGGCGGCATCCATCCAAGTGTCTACCGGCTGGATAAGCAGGCCGAGACCATTTCCGTCACTCTGCTTCCACCAGCGTATATCACTCTTTGTACCCGTCTCCTGCGGGCGCATATAAGGGAAGAACTGCTGATCAGCCGTGAGCGAATAGAGGCCGATGCGCTCAGAGAGCTTGCGGTCACTGTAGTTCTCTATCGGGCCGCGGCCGTACCACTCGCTCTTGTCCATGCCATAAGGCAAATCCATCACCATGCCGAAGCGCAACAGATCCGGAGCTTTGGCATCAGGTGTATTCTTGGTCATCGCCTGAGTGACTTCCATTTCGCCATCGCCATAAACCTTATAAGTGAGCGTGAGCTTGGCGTTGACCTCCGGCATATCATAGGTAGCCGTAACATTAGCTGCCGTTCCATCGCTCTCATCATCTTTCTCTGCATCGATAGCTGTGAGCGTCATCTTCGGCTCACGCCATACCTTGAGCTTGTTCTGCAGGTTGGCACCCATGTCATTGTCAGTCACCGCACGCCAGAAGTTAGGCTTCAGTGTGCCGCCATCAGCCAAGAGGTTCTGACCATTGACTGTATAGTTAGCAAGCAGACCTGTAGTCTTGTCGAACGTTACGGTAGCCTTATCAGAGGTGATGGTGATCTGAGGATCTTTCTTGCCGTTATCAATCTTTACCTTTTCGGTGCAGTCGTTCTCTACATACGTAGTCGGTGTAGCCTCGTTGACAGCTATCTGGTCGTAAGCCACGGTCTGACCGGCATCCATGAGGGGCTCAGCGTTCTTAAGCTTGAAGTCGACATTGAGCATCACCTCACCATCATCGGGGATATTGATGGGAAGCTTGACGGTAGCCGACTGCTGCGGAGCAACATTGAGGTTGTCGACAGTACCGCTCTGCACAGCCTTGCCGTCCTTCATCAGCGCCCACTCCATACGATAGTTGCTTAGATCACGGAAGAAATACTCGTTGTGTACAGACACTGTACCCTCGGAGAGGTCCACGGGCTTGACCCAGATGTTCTGATACTGATAAGCTAACTCACGTGCATGCGGGTTAAGCTGACGGTCCGGTGCGATGATACCATTGCAGTTGAAGTTGTTGTCTGAGGCATCGATCTTGTTATAGTCGCCGCCATAGGTATAGAGCGGTGACATGTTGCCTGTTCCCGGCTCATACTTGGCACTGATGGCATCGTAGTCGGCCACGGTGCGCGAAGCCTTGAAATCGGGCGTGCGATGCAGTCCCTGGTCTACGAAATCCCAGTCGTAACCGCCCTGGAACTTCGGATACTTACGCACGAGGTCCCAGTATTCTTTGAGGTTACCACCGGAGTTGCCCATCGTGTGGTTGTACTCACACTGGATGAGCGGACGGGTCTGCTTCGGATCTTTGCTGTATTTCTCGCACTGGTTGACCTCATAATACATCGGGCAATAGATGTCAGATGTGTTGGGACCATCATACAGTCCACGCTCGTACTGTACGGGCCGCGATGTGTCCTGACCTTTGATCCAGTTGTAGGCAGCGAGGAAGTTGTTGCTGTTGTCGGTCTCATTGCCGAGGCTCCATACAATGATTGACGGATGGTTGAACTGCATCTCGACGTTGTGCTGGTTGCGCTCAAGGATCTGCTTGGCGAAAGCCGGCTGAGCGGGAGGTGTTGACTGGTCCTTGCTGTAGCCATAGGCGTGGCTCTCCTGGTTGGCCTCTGCAGTGACATAAAGACCATATTGGTCGCAGAGGTCGTACCAACGTGGGTCATCGGGATAGTGGCATGTGCGCACGGCATTGATGTTAAGCCGTTTCATGATCTTGATATCCTGGATCATACGGTCCAGTGTGACGACATAGCCACCGTCGGGATCCATCTCGTGGCGGTCGGCACCTTTGATATACACGGGCTGGCCATTGACGAGGAGCTGACTGTTCTTGATCTCTACCTTACGGAAGCCGACTTTCTGCGGGATGACCTCTACAATGTTACCTTTACGGTCTTTCACGATGGCTTCGAGGGTGAAGAGATAAGGTGTCTCTGCTGTCCAACGCTTCACATTGCGCACCATGAAACGAGCTGTACCTTCCGTCTTGCCACGGAAGTCAGCGGTCTGCTTGGCTATGACCGTGCCATTGGCATTGAGCAGTCGGTACTCCACAATGGGGCTGCCTTTGACCCAAGTATCGACGAGCAGCTCGCCGTCTTCATAGTTATTCTCTAAGTCGGGGGTGATACGGATGTTTTCCATCTGTATCTTCGGGTCCTTGGCAAAGAGATAGCACTGGCGTGCCACACCGGAGAGACGCCAGAAGTCCTGGTCTTCATCCATCGAGCCATCGCACCAGCGGAAGGTTTGGAAAGCGATGAGGTTCTTGCCGGGACGGAGATACTTCGTGATGTCGAACTCAGCAGCAACCTTAGAGTCCTCGGTATAGCCTACATACTGTCCGTTGACAAAGAGATACATGTTTGACGTGACGCTGCCGAAGTGGGCGATGATCTGCTTGCCGTTCCACGAAGCGGGGAGCTCGATGACGCGGCGGTAGGAACCCACGTGGTTGTCCTTCACGGGCACACTCGTCGTCGTGGCGTTCTCAGGAGCATACTCCGGTTTCCAGCCTTTGTAGACGTTGTTGTCCTTGAACTGATAGCGCCAGGCGAGACCCATATTGACATACTCAGGGTCGCCATAGCCGTTGAGCTCCCAGATACCGGGGATGTTCATCGTCTTCCACGAGCTGTCGTCGAGGTCAGTCTTGTAGAAGTCCTGTGGGCGCTCATTAGCGTCCTTGACCCAGTTGAATTTCCATGCACCCTCGAGGGAGAGGTAGTTGGCTGACTTCTCCAAATCACCTCCCTTTGCCTCTGCTTCGTTGGCATAAGCGAAGAAGTTGGTATGTAAGCGATAGCGGTTGACCTCATTGACTTGTTGGTCGTGCCACTCTGTCCATGTCGGCATCGCAGCAGCCGCAGTCTTCACGGGCGCAGCCTCCATCGCACAAGGCATCGACAGCCATGCTGCCAATGCCATGAAAGGAATAAGTTTACCTTTGGGTTGTCTCATGATGTATAATTTTTAGTTTCAATTCTTATTTCATCGCCTTCAAATCGCTGTCAAGCTGCTTGGTGCTGCTTGCTCCAACGATGACACTCGTGACTCCCTCCTGCTCGAGCACCCACGAGAGCGCCATCTCGGCCAGGGTCTCACCGCGTCCGGCAGCCTCTTTGTTCAGTGCCTGCAAGCGGGCGAGAAGTTCGGGAGTGAGCACATCGCGCTTCAGCGAGCCCCCATGTGCCATACGGCTGTCCTCGGGGATGCCGTGGAGGTATCGGTCGGTGAGCAGACCTTGCGCTAAGGGCGAGAAGGAGATGAAGCCGATGCCGTGCTCGCGGCAGAACTGCAACTGTCCTTCTTCGATAGGTGCACGGTCGAGGAGGTTGATACGGCCCTGGTAGATGAGCAATGGCACATCATGCTCACGCAGATATTTCTCAGCAACCTTCAAGGCTTCCAAAGGCCATCGACTGATGCCGACATAGAGCGCCTTACCCTGTCGTACGATGTCGACGAGTGCCTGGAGTGTCTCCTCCAATGGTGTCTCAGGGTCGTAGCGGTGACTGTAGAAGAGGTCGACATAGTCGAGATGCATGCGCTTCAAGCTCTGGTCGATGCTTGCCATGAGGTATTTGCGCGAGCCCCAGTTGCCGTAAGGTCCTGGCCACATGTCGTAGCCTGCCTTCGATGAGATGAAGAGCTCATCACGGTAAGGGCGGAAGTCATCATCCATCAGCCGCCCCATCGTCTCCTCAGCAGTGCCGTAGGGAGGACCGTAGTTGTTGGCGAGATCGAAATGAGTGATGCCATGGTCGAAAGCATAATGCGTGATGGCGCGGCTACGCTCATACGAGTCTACAGCCCCGAAGTTTTTCCAGAACCCAAGGCTTATCTTTGGCAGCAGGACACCCGAGTGGCCGCAGCGACGATAAATGGTGTCGGCGTGGTCGTAGCGAGTAGGTGACGGTACATAATGTTGTTTCAGCTCCATCGTTTATCTATTTATCCAATTTTCAATATTTCTTCAAATCTTCCGGTCTACATATCGAAGCGTGCCTCGGAGAGGCACACTCTTTCATAACCCCAGACTAAGGGAGCGTAGCGACCGCAGTCTGGGGTTTAATGTGCGGAGGGCTTTACTTGACAGCCAGCCTCGAAGAGGCTGACTGTGCCTTAGGCGCGCAATATAAGAGTAAACTCTGCTAAGTAGAGACAATGCGCACTATCGTGCAGTCTACCTCTCCGAGGCAGGTAATCAGTCAATTGTATATTCTCACATCACCCCAGTCTGCGTCGCTGCGCTTCTTAGACTGGGGTTATTAAAAAGTCAGCCTCTCCGAGGCTGTGAAGCATTATAATAAAGGCAAAATAGCCTTAATTTTCTCAAGAAAAATCTTCAGGAACTCCACATCCATCCCATGCACCGCTGACTGCGTTGAGCATCTCTTTCCATTGTTTTTCTTTATCGTTGACGGTATGTCGGTTATTCGTCAAAGGGACAATCCGAAAGCTTCCAACCGCAGATTGAACCACAACATCAATCCCTCGTTTAGCCTCTCGATAATATTTCAACATATTAGAAGCAAATTCTCCAGAGCTTAAAGTCATCGTTGCCATATCACTACCTTATTAGAATTTTACCTTGCAAAGATAAGACAATAAATCCAATTTAGGGGCGATTAGAAGAAGAAAAAGTAAGCATTTGAACAAATTAACTATGAAAAGTATTACTTTTGCAGCATAATCAAATAGCATATCATGGAAAAGGAAAACGCTTATGTCACTCAATACCCCGATCTGATGAAGGGCAAGAAGATCATGTACAACCACGGCTTTGGCTCCGCTGCCTCGTCGGGCACGGTGAAACTCATCCGCCAGACGTTCCCCAACGCGGAGGTCATTGCTTACGACATCCCACTGCACCCCGCTGAGGGCCTCGCCCTGCTGAAGCAGAAAGCGGCAGAGGAGAAGCCGGACCTTATCATCGGTACGTCGATGGGTGGCATGTACACGGAGATGCTCTATGGCTTTGACCGTATTTGCGTCAACCCTGCCTTCGAGATGGCTGCAACAATGAAGGAGCACGGCATGACGGGCAAGCAGACATGGCAGAACCCACGTCAGGATGGCGAGACAGAGTTTATGGTTACGAAAGCCTTGGAGAAGGAATACAAGGAGATCACGGAGCAGTGCTTCACAGGCCTTGAGGCGATGAGCCCGGAGGAGAAAGAGAAGGAGCAGCAGCGCGTATGGGGACTCTTCGGCGACAAGGACGACCTCGTGCATACATGGGATGTCTATTGCAGTCATTATCCCCAGACCGCCCACTTCCATGGTGCTCACCGCATGGACGACAAGAGTTTTCTCAATGGCGTCGTGCCTGTCATCCGTTGGATCGACGACCGTCAGGAAGGGCGCGAGCGTCAGATCGTCTATATCGACAGCAACTGTCTTGCCGACAGCTACGACAAGCCGCGTGCAAGTCTTCAGAAGGCCTTCAGCTATCTTATCGAGCGCTATCAGGTGTATATCGTGGTGCCGGCTCCGACAAACGATCACGCGAGCTTAGACAAAAGTGCGGCGTGGATAGAACGATATCTCTCCACGCCGGCACATGACCACGTCATCTTTACCAATCAAAAACAAATGCTATACGGAGATTTCTTCATCACGATGAAGCCAACCGATAACCTTCTTGCTACCGCCATCCAATTAGGAAGCGATGAGTTTAAGACGTGGGAAGAGGTTATCACCTATTTTAGCAGGATATAATTTAATAGCTCGGTAAGTCTGCCCAGGCATCATACTGATGAAAGAGCTTGGCGCAGGCATCGCCCTCACTCAAGTTGTCATCGCCATCGGCCTCTTTCACGAACTCGAAGTCGCCGATGGCCTCCACTTTTTTTCCATCATCCTTACTGGTGACCATTAGCGGACAGTCTGTCTCCGACTTGATGATGATGATTGATGGTGCAATATAATTCTTCTTTTCCATAAATTCTATTTTACTCTTACTTTCTTTCCATTCATGATATACACACCGGGCTCGAGGTTGAGTTTGCTGCGCCTGCCGAGATACTGTCCCTGAAGGTTGAAGACGCAGTCGTCGTCCACATTGGCCTTCGGCAGACCTGTGATGGCTGTTGTAGAAACATCATCGAGGAGCTGACCATCGAGGTAGACCTTGGCATAAACAGTACCCGTGCCCGGATAGATATATCCAGTATCAGAATAGTTGCTTGTATTGACGTTTCCTTCACTGCCAAAGTACATATACCATCGGAAGCCCTTAAGCTTCTTGCCTCCATTCGCAATCGTATTATCACCTACCCAATAGAAGTCTTGTTTCACTTCGTTGTTGTGGTGGTCATTGGCTTTACTGAGCATGATGACAGCATATTTCGGAAGTTTAGGAATCATACTATAGGTTCCTACAACTGTGTATTGACCACACTGGATATAACCATTGCCATATTCATCCGATGTGGCTCCATTGTTGAAGGTCATCGTGACATTATTAAACGTGTACTTGTTATCATTTGGGATGTAGCCGTCGTCATTGATCTTGATGATCATCGGCTGATTGGCATAGATGTGCGTCCGTGAAGTAAGGACGATCACCTTATATTTGTGCGTATAGCTGCTTTCGTTCTTATCATCATTATTGATATCGCCACGCTCAAATCGCGCCACCTGACAATTAGGACCGAAGGCAGCATTAATCTGAGACGCTGTGAGGTCGAAGGGCAGCATGAGCGTCCCCCACTCACCTTTCTTGAAGGTACGGTGCAGGGTGACGTTTACGTGCGGTTCCTCACCGATGGTTGAGGTTGGAAGATCTTCATCGAGCGTGACATCATGAATCTGAATGTCTTTTGTATTCTTCACGAAATACATACCATCTGCCGTGAAGCCGGCACCGCGAAGCGCCACCCAATACCACACGGGGTCAGTGGGCTTAGCAGTCTGCATCTTGTTGATCTGCTCCACATCAGCCGCTGTCAAAGTATATTTGATGACGCTCTTTGTTGTGGCAAGATCAATCTTATCTGTGAGGTTTTTCAGTTTCAAAGACTCATCGCTGCTGTTCTCATCCCCAAAGAGCTGGAACTGATACTTCGCTCCACTCTTCACATTGCGGATAGGGATACGGATCGTATCGCCCACCTGAGGGTTCAGCACTTGGAGGTTACGGGTGTAGATGGACATCGTCACACCATCATCGGTATAACCAGTCGTAGTGGTCCCCGTGCTGGTAGAAGGAGTGTCGCTCCAGGTACCATTTTCTGTCAAGGTCTTCGTGTCACCATTAATCTTGAAAAGCATACGATCTGTCCATACCGGGTCGATAGATACTTTACGGATTGTGGCATCGCGCACAATAAGTTGTGCAACAGTACCGTCCTTCTTGATATTCTCTAAATCACTCTTGGAGAGATAGAAATAGGCATCCGAGGTCATATAGTCCCACCCCTTATCAACAAGTTTGCTGGTGGGATTATCGGTTGAACCCGTGATGACTTGGAAATAGACTTGGCTGGTCTCGTTGCTCGACTGTTTGGTTGCGTCAGTAGGGTAACCTTTGTACACGTCACCGTTAGATTGATTTTTTGAAAGATCCGGAGAGGTATAAACGTGAATAAAATAGCCTTCTACGGCATTTGTAAATAGTTTCTTGTTCAAGATGATGGCATTCTTCCACCAGTCATTGGGAGCAGCCACTGTGAGCTTGTCGCTCTTGTCTTTGCCCGGGAAGACAGCATAGGGATCGACAATACTCACACCATCATATTCTATGTTGCGTCCTTGCAGACTAAGTCCATATTTCTGCAGCGTTTTCAAGACATCGGAAGTAAGTCGGATGCGGAAATAGCCCGGCTTCAATGTTAAGCTCTTGCTACCTGATGTACCTGATTCTTCATTACTGTTGATATAATAGCGCAGTCTTGTGGAACCGGGAAACAACATGTTCTCTGGATTCTCTGCATGATCCGGATAACCATTATTGTTCAAGTTGTGTGTGGCTAAAGATATTGTACCCGTAATGTTGGGCTTATCACCATCATCTATCTGCATTCCATAAATCTGAAGCATGGCTCCAGCCTTGGAAGTAGAAAACAATTCTGGGACAATCCAGGAAATTTCACCACTACCTGCAGTTGAAGAAGATATCTTCTGGCCACTCTTATAAAAAGAGATAGGGAACGTCTCAAAACAGCCACTCGTATTATTCTTAGCCCACCAAGGAATGCTCGTTATTCCTCTGTTCGTGTATTCAGTCTCCGTGGCGAGGTGCAGCGGCATAACATGTTCATAGGTCGATTCCGTAGAATATAATACGGTATGGTTATCGGCCCATCCGCTCAATGGAAGAGCGAGGAGGGAAAGGAAGAGAATTCCCGGTTTTAAAAAGTAAAGTTTTGCCATGATCGTATCGTTCGGTTCCGGTGCAATTGTTATTGATTTTCGATGGCAAAAATAAGGAGATTAGAGATAGATTGCAAATGTAAAAGGCTGAAAAACAAGGGTATGTACAAATCATACCCTCAATGAAGACAAATCGTAACCAGGGGAGACCGAGGCGGTGGTCGATTTGTAGTAGGCAACCCCGCACCTACCATATAACAAATTTCGGTACCGTTAATTATCAGCATGTTACGCAGGTTGCTTATCTAGCTCGTCTTGTCGCATTTTCAGTCTATCTAATTGCTG
>CADBAG010000027.1 GCA_902792635.1 uncultured Prevotellaceae bacterium
TTCAGCGGCGTACCCACCAGAGCCCGTCTGGCCAAGGACGGCGACGGCAAGTTCCACTTCGCCGACGGTCTGACCTTCCAGCTCCTCGACAACATCGATGCCGCCAATCCTAAGGACATCACCAGCGCCGAGGGCATCACCTTCATGGTGGGCGAGGTGGAAGCGGTTGACTTCGAAGGCAACACCTTCTACCAACTCAACAAAGAGACACTCGTGCCCCTGGCCGACTTCCTCGCCGACGCACACCTGGGCAACTACGCCATCTGCGCCGTGGCATCGACCGGTGAATACGACGGAAGTTTCTCTTCTGGCAGGATCGAGCTCTTCCAGGGCTACGAGGTAGAGGTGGCCGCCAAGGAGTTCATCACCTACTATAAGGACGAGCCCCTCTACGTGGAGGACGAGGCCGCCGAGCTCTACACCATCGAGAGCGTAAACGGCGACAAGGTCATCCTCCTCATCCCATGCGCCGAGCCCGACATGGCCATCACCGTAGCGCCTGAGTTCCAGGGCACCCTGACCGGCACCACCATCGCCGCCAGCACCGAGGGCCAGACCAACTACGCCTTCAACGGCAAGGCCTTCGTCTTCGTGAAGGATGCCATCGAGGTAGGCCCCAACAAGGCATGGCTGAGCATCAACAACTCGAATGCACGCATGATCAACCTCGTATTCGACGAGACCACGAAGATTACGAACACGAATCTCACGAATCTCACGAATGGCAACTGGTACGACCTGAACGGCCGTAAGCTCGATAAGATGCCGACGAAGAAGGGCGTGTATATCATGAACGGACGCAAAGTGGTTGTGAAGTGAGAGAGTAATGGGTCGCTTCGCTCAAAATTATAAAAAAATTGAATCAAAAAATTGTAAAAGGAGTGCTCTTCGAGCAGAAATCCAACAAATCTGACCAAATCGAACAGAATATATTTTGATAGATTTGAATAAATTTGAAAGATTTCTCCGACGATAGTCGGACTCCAAAAAAAGAAAAGCTCTTATAATTTTTGAAATAAATTTTCTTATAATTTTGAGCCGAAGGCGACCAAAAGAAAAGATAACAATAAAACAATATATCTATGAAAAGGAAATTATTTAGTTTGCTCGTGCTGCTGGTGACGGCAGTGACGGGCGCGTGGGCGGACGTCGCTCCGACCTACGACCTCAAGGTGGGCACGAACGCTCAGGGTAGCGTGAAGTTCTACGTGGCAGAAACTGAAGTGACAAAGGCTGAGGAAGGCGCCACCGTAACGGTAGCGATTGAGCCCAACACGGGCTGGAGCACCGGAAGCATCAAGGGCCTGTGGTACGCCGCTGGCAGCGCCGTGAAGGCTCCCAAGCGCGTACAGAGTAACATCGACCTGCTGAAGGACTTTGAGCTGGAGCCCGTAGAGGGCAACCCCAATGCCTTCACCTTCGTGATGAAGCGCGCCAATGCCGAAATCTCGGTGAGCTACCGCAAGTTGCTGACGCACACCGACATCAGCTTCGAGGACATCGCAGCCGTGACCTACACCGGTCAGGCACTGACACCCGACGTCACAGTGAAGGACGGACAGACCGTTCTTACCAAGGACACCGACTTCAGCGTGAACTACGAGAGCAACGAGAACGTCGGCACGGGTAAGGCCACCATCGTGGGTATCGGCAACTACAGCGGACAGGTGGAGAAGACATTCACCATCAACAAGGCCGACATCACACCTACGGCTCCCACAGCCATGACACAGCTGACCTTCAACGGACAGGCGCAGACGCTCATCAGCGCCGGTAGCATTGCCGGCCCAGGCAATATGGAGGCATGCGAGATGCAGTACTCGCTGGACGGACAGACCTATGCCAAGGAGCTGCCTACAGCTGTCAACGCAGGAAGCTACACCGTATTCTACAAGGTGGTGGGCGATGCCAACCACAACGGCGTGGACGCACAGTTTATCAATGTGGCCATCTACAAGGCTGCGCTGACCAACGTGCTGCTGGAGGCATCGACCCTGACCTACAACCAGCAGGAGCAGTCGCCCGTGATCACCAGCGTGAAGGCCGGTGAACTGGTGGTGCCCGCAACTGACTATACCGTTTCTGGTTCTGCCACCAACGTAGGTACTTACACCATGACCGTTATGGCCAAGGAGAGCGCTGATAACTTCACGGGTACGGCAACGGCTCAGTACAGCATCGTGGCTGCCGACGCCAACCTGTTCAACATCACGCTGGGCACGAGCACATTTACCTTTAACGGCACAGAGCTGAAGCCCACCGTAACCGTAAAGGACGGCGAGGCTACCCTCGTGGAGAATACCGACTACACGCTGGCTTTCACCAACAACGTGAACGTGGGTACGGCTACCGTTACCGCAACGGGTATCGGTAACTACAGCGGCACGAAGACCGCTACCTATGCCATCATCAAGGCTGACATCACACCGACCGCTCCTACTGCACAGACCGGACTCGTCTATACCACCCAGCCACAGGCGCTGATTGCTGCCGGACAGGCCGAGGGCGGTGAGATGCAGTACTCACTCGACAACGAGACTTGGAGCACGAACATTCCTACTGGCACCGAAGCCAAGGAATACACCGTTTACTACAAGGTGGTGGCCGATGCCAACCACAACGACGTGGCTGCACAGAGCTTCAAGGTGACCATCGAACAGGCCACCCTGACCGCCGCTACGCTGACCGAGACGAACTTCATCTACAACCAGCAGGAGCAGACCGCACTGGTGGCTATCGTCAGCGCCGGAGCTATCACCGTTCCCGATGCAGGCTACGAGATTGCCGACAACAAGGCAACGAACGTGGGCAACTACACCGCCACGCTGACCGGTAAGGGCAACTTCAAGGGCTCTGTAACCGCAAACTGGAGCATCGTGGCTGCCAACGCCAACCTGTTCAACATCACGCTGGGCACAAACGAGTACACCTACGACGGCACAGCCAAGACGCCTACCGTAACCGTTAAGGACGGAGAGGCTACCCTCGTGGAGAATACCGACTACACGCTGGCTTACACCGCCAACACGAACGCCGGAACCGCTACCGTTACCGTAACAGGTAAGGGCAACTACAGCGGCACAAAGACGGCTACCTTCACCATCAAGACCGCCGACATCACCCCGACAGCTCCTACAGCAAAGACAGGACTGGTGTTCAACGCACTGCCTCAGACGCTGATTTCCGCAGGTAGCGCCGAGGGCGGCGAGATGCAGTACTCTCTCGACAACGTGAACTACTCTACTTCTCTGCCTTCTGGCTTCGAGGCCAAGGAATACACCGTTTACTACAAGGTGGTGGCCGATGCCAACCACAACGACGTGGCTGCACAGAGCTTCAAGGTGACCATCGCACAGGCCGAACTGACCGAGCTGATACTGGCTCAGACCACTCTGACCTACAACCAGCAGGAGCAGACCGTGGCCGTGGCAAGCGTGAAGGCAGGCAATCTGCCTGTGGCTGCCGACAGCTACGAAGTGAGCGGCAATAAGGGCACAAACGTAGGCGAATACACCGTAACCGTTACAGGTAAGGGCAACTTCAAGAACACGGCTACTGCCAAGTTCACCATCGTTCCTGCCGAGGCCGAGGCTGAGTTCGAGATTACGCTGGGCACAACCGAGTACATCTACGACGGCACAGCCAAGACGCCTACCGTAACTGTGAAGGACGGTTCAGCCGTTCTTGTCGAGGGCACCGACTACACGCTGGCCTACACCGCCAACACGAACGCCGGAACCGCTACCGTGACCGCAACAGGTAAGGGTAACTACAGCGGCACGCAGACGGCTACCTTCACCATCAAGCCCGCTACGCTGACCAGCGTAACGCTCGCTCAGACAGAGTTCCAGTTCAACCTGTTTACACCGGTGGCTCAGACAGCAGGCATCGCTGAGGTGAAGGCTGGCAACCTGATTGTTCCTGCCGAACAGTACGATGTGGAGGGCAACACGCAGACCGAGCCGGGCACGTACACCGTGACCGTAACGGGTAAGACCAACTTCCAGGGCAGCGTAACGGCCGACTTCGTCATCAAGGACCAAGTGGTTGACGGCGAAGGCGAGAAGACCGAGAGCGGCGAGGAAGTGGACGACATCGATATGACCGTGAGCGTGGTGGACCGCACCCAGCAGACACTGAGCATCGACAACATCACCGAGGGCACACCTAGCACCGAGGGTATCACCGTGGAGATTCCTGCCACTATCAACGGCTGGCAGGTGGTGAGCGTAGGTGCTAACGCTATGGCTGGCCTGAACAACGTGACCGACATCATCATGCCCGACACGGAGAAACCTATCGAGATTGAGGCAGGCGCATTCCCCGGCACAGCCACCATACACACCACACTGGCTATGCTCGATGACTATGCTCTGATGGCAAGTCTGAAGGACAACTACGAGGGCACGAAGGTGGTTTGCACCGTAACTCCCGTGAACAAGTACTGGACACTGGGTACTGGTTGCGACGTCATCATCCCCGAGGGCATCGACGTATATACCGTGCAGGTGAAGAACACTGCCGAGGTGGCTACGGAGATTGTGCCCGAAGACCAGCTGAAGTACGGCAACGAGCGCATCATCAAGGCTAACAACGGCGTGCTGCTGCTTGGCACAGCCGGACAGACCTACGACCTGGTGGCCTACAGTGGACGCATCGCCAGCGGTATGCCCGTGGCAACGAGCGACAACAAGGACTATGGTCAGAAGAACTGCCTGGAGCCCGTCATCGAGAAGAAGCACTACGACAGCGGTCATTACTTCGTGCTGCAGAACAACGAGTTCCACGCCATCCTGGCTGAGGGCGACGAGGTGAAGGTGCCTGCCGGCAAGGCTGTGCTGCACCTGGGCAACGAGCAGGCAGGCGCTAACGCCCGCGTGCTGAAGATCGACGATTCTGCTACAGGAGTTAAAGAAGTTATCGAAGTTAACGGAGTTAACGACGGTAGGTTCTATGACCTGAACGGTCGCCGCGTCTCTAAGCCAACCAAGGGAATGTATATCCTGAACGGACGCAAAGTAGTCGTTAAGTGAGAGTGATTTAAGGGTCGCTTCGCTCAAAATTATAAAAAAATTGAATCAAAAAATTATAAAAGGAGTGCTCTTCGAGCAGAAATCTGACAAATCTGACCAAATCGAACAGAATATATTTTAAACACGAATTGCCACAAATTGAACACGAAGGCCGAAGGGCTCGCGAGCGACAGCGAGAACGAAGTGGCAATTATCCATGAATTAATTATATGAGAAATTATATGGGCAATTAAATGACAATTACATGTTAAAAGAAAAAGATTTTGTAAGATTTGATAAAATTTGAAAGATTTCTCCGACGACAGTCGGACTCCAAAGAAAGAAAAAATTCTTATAATTTTTGAAATAAATTTTCTTATAATTTTGAGCCGAAGGCGACCAAACAAAGAAATATAATGAATTCAAGTATATGAAAAAAAGAGTATTGATTCTGGTACTGTTCTGCATGACGCTGACAGGCGTGCAGGCACAGACAAGAGACACGGTGGCATTCCAGCCGCACTGGTTCGTCCAGCCCCAGGTGGGCGTGGGCTACCACGTGGGCGAAGCCAAGTTCTCGAAGCTGCTGTCGCCTGCTGCCGCGCTTAGCGTGGGCCGTCAGTTCTCGCCGGTGTTCGGACTACGCCTCGGCGCATCGGGCTGGGAGGCTCGCAACTGGCAGACACACCCCGTGGCAGAGTATAAATGGAACTATGTGCAGGCCAACCTTGACGCCACACTGTCGCTGACCAACCTCATCTGGGGCTGGGATGCCGACCGCAAGTGGAATGTCTATGGACTGGCCGGCGTAGGTCTGAACATTGCGTTCAAGAACGACGACGCGAATGCCCTGAAGGCTATCAACGAGAGCACGGGCATACCTGCACTGGCCAACGGTGGCTTCGAGAAGCTGTGGGACGGCACGAAGTTGTTCCCCGCCGGTCGCTTGGGTGCCGGCATCGAGTACGCCCTCTCTGAGCGCGTGGCCCTTGGCCTGGAATATAACGCCAACGTGTTGGCCGACAAGTGGAACTCGAAGAAGGGTAAGAAGGATAACCTCGACTGGCAGCAGAACCTGCTGGTGGGCGTGAAGATTGCGCTGGGCAAGACGCGCAAGCACATCACCATAGAGGAGCCCGCGCCCGTGGTAGAGCAACCGAAGCCCGTGGTGGAGCAGCCAAAGCCCGTAGTAGAGCCCAAGCCCGTGGTGAAGGAAGAGCCGAAGCCCGTGGTGGAAGAGACCCAGGCCGTGATGGAGAAAGAGCCTGAGTTGACGGAGGAGAAGGTGTACTTCGCTTTTGCATCGTCGCGCATCCAAGCCTCTGAGGAGTCGAAGATCGACGAGATTGCCAACTACATGAAGGCGCATCCCGACAAGCACCTCACCGTGACAGGCTGGGCCAGCCGCACCGGTAAGTGGGAGTACAACCTGAAACTCTCGCGCTGGCGTGCCAATGCCGTGAAGAAGGCCCTCGTGGCCCGTGGCATCGATGCCTCACGCATCAAGACCGAGGGTAAGGGCGAACGCGGCAAGGGCAACGACAAGGAAGACCGAGCTGCGGTAGCCGTTACAATTGAGAATTAAGAGTTAAGCGCTCGGCTATGCCGCTTTTACAAAGGCGGAACGCCGACTAAAAGAATTAAGAATTAAAAGACAAGCAATATGAAAAAAGTATTTTTTGCATTGATGATGCCCGCACTGATGCTGGGCGCAGTGTCCTGCACAGACTATCAGGACGATATTGACAAGCTGGGTGCCGAGAATGATGCCCTGCGCAGTTACAACAACCAGACCATCTCACAGTTGAACTCCGTGGTGTTCCAGACCGAGGACGGCCTGAACCAGATTACCGTGGACCAGCCCAACGCTACCACCATCGTCTATGAGGTGGAGCCGAAGGAACTGGCCACCACGCTGGCTGCTGACATCACCCGTCTGAGCTTCGTGAGCCAGCACGGTGCCGCCATGGCCATCACCGCCGCTGCAGGTGACGATACGAAGGGTACCCTGACCATCACCGCTACGCCCAGCGGCTTCGACGGCAGCAAGACATATAGTCTGTCACTGCTCTATAAGGAGGATGGTCGCTCGTACCAGACCGCCTACACGCCGGTGTATGTCATCACGCATACCACCGCTGGTGGTAAGTATGCCGTGGGTGCCAGCTATCAGCTGAGCGCTGTGTTCACTCCTGCCTACATCACCGAGACCGACGTGACCTGGAGCGTGGACGATACCACACTGGCCACCATCAGTGAGGACGGTGTGCTCACCCCGATTAAGAACGGCACCGTGACCATCACCTGCACATCGAAGGACAACCCCGCAGTGAGTGCCACTGTCACCATTGAGATTACTGGCGGCAACATCCCTCTGGACGAGGGTGGCGTCAGTCAGGGTGGCGCAGAATAAGCATAAACAATAGGTATTAAGTAAAGGATAACAACAAAGCCTCTCTGCCAACAATGTGGCGGAGAGGCTTTTTTACTCAGTGCAAAGATATAAATAAAAAGCAGAACCATCAAACATTTTAAAAAAGATATAGGTAGTCTTGTTTTTGTGGCTTAAAAACAAAACAAATTCTAAGTACGGGGCATAAGTAACAAAAAAAAGAGCGCAACTCCCGAATGGAATTGCGCTCAAAATTTATTGTAGAGTTTTACTTACTCCTCTACAGCGGCCTGTGCGGCTGCAAGGCGTGCGATAGGTACGCGGAACGGAGAGCAGCTCACGTAGTCGAGGCCGACACGATGGCAGAACTTCACGGAAGAAGGCTCACCGCCGTGCTCACCACAGATTCCGCACTTCAATGTCGGGTTCGTGGAGCGGCCTTTCTTCACGCCCATCTCTACGAGCTGGCCTACACCAGTCTGGTCAAGCACCTGGAACGGGTCGACCTCAAGGATCTTTTGGTCGAGATAGGTCGGCAGGAAGCGGGCGACATCGTCTCGGCTATAACCGAACGTCATCTGCGTCAGGTCGTTGGTACCGAACGAGAAGTAGTCGGCATGCTTAGCGATCTGATCAGCCGTCAGCGCAGCACGCGGGATCTCAATCATCGTACCGAGCTTGAACTCGATGCTTGCGCCCTTCTCCTGGAACAGTTCCTTGGCGGCAGTCTTGATGACCTGCTGCTGAGCCTCCAACTCTTTCTCTGTACCTACGAGCGGCACCATGATCTCAGGACGCGGATCGAAGCCTTCGCTCTTCAACTGCAGGGCTGCACCGAGGATAGCCTTGGTCTGCATAGCTGTGATCTCCGGATAAGTGATGCCGAGACGGCAGCCACGGAGACCGAGCATCGGGTTGACCTCAGCGAGCGATGCCACACGTTTCTGGATAAACTCGAGGCTCTTGCCCATCTCTTCAGCCATCGCCTTCTGACCTTTGATGTCATGAGGCACAAACTCGTGGAGAGGCGGGTCGAGCAAACGGATGTTCACCGGCATGCCATCCATACACTTCAGAATGCCATAGAAGTCCTTCTCCTGCAACGGCAGCAACTTAGCGAGTGCCACCTCACGTCCGGCCTTATCCTCAGCGAGAATCATCTCGCGCATAGCCTTGATCTTATCATTGTCGAAGAACATGTGCTCCGTGCGACACAGACCGATACCAATGGCACCGAAGTTCTTTGCCACCTCAGCATCGTGCGGCGTGTCAGCATTCGTGCGCACGACCATACGCGTATATTTATCGCAGAGCTTCATCAGTTCAGCGAAGTCACCGGAGACCGTTGCCGGGATGGTCTTCACCTCACCCTGATACACTTCACCAGTAGAACCGTTGATGGAGATGTAGTCGCCCTCATGGAGCAGTACGCCGTCGATCTCTACCGTGCGTGCCTTATAGTCGACGAGGATAGCACCGGCACCCGATACACAGCATTTACCCATGCCGCGAGCCACGACGGCAGCGTGCGACGTCATACCGCCACGAGCCGTGAGGATACCCTCAGCAGCCGACATACCGGCGAGATCCTCAGGAGAGGTCTCGATACGTACCATGACGACCTTATGACCTTCATCGTGCCATTTAGCAGCATCGTCAGCGAAGAACACGATCTGACCGCAGGCAGCACCCGGAGAAGCAGGAAGACCACGTGTCAGCACCTTAGCCTTACCTAAAGCCTCCTTGTCGAAGACGGGATGGAGCAGCTCGTCGAGTTTGTTAGGCTCGCAGCGCTCAATGGCTGTCTTCTCATCGATCTCGCCTTCGCGCAGCAGATCCATGGCAATCTTCACCATAGCCGTACCTGTGCGCTTGCCGTTACGTGTCTGGAGGAACCACAGCTTGCCTTCCTGAACAGTGAACTCCATGTCCTGCATGTCGTGGTAGTGCTTCTCGAGCTTGTCCTGTAGGCCGTTGAGCTGATTGTAGATCTCCGGCATAGCCTCCTCCATGGAGGGGAACTTAGCAGCGCGGATATCCTCGGAGATGCCCTGCTGCTTAGCCCAACGGAGCGAGCCTTCCTTCGTGATCTGCTGCGGGGTACGGATACCGGCCACGACATCCTCACCCTGTGCGTTGACGAGGTACTCACCGTTGAAGCGGTTCTCACCAGTAGCAGCATCGCGGCTGAAGCACACACCCGTAGCCGAGGTGTTACCCATGTTACCGAAGACCATAGCCATAACGGTCACGGCTGTGCCCCACTCCTGCGGAATGCCTTCCATCTTACGGTAGAGGATGGCGCGCTCGTTCATCCACGAGTCGAAGACGGCGCAGATAGCGCCCCAAAGCTGATCGATAGGATTCTCGGGGAAGACCTCACCCGTACGCTCCTTGATAGCGGCCTTGAAGAGGGTGACGAGCTCCTTGAGCTCATCGACGTTCATCTCATTGTCGAGTACGATGCCGCGCTTGCTCTTCACCTGTTCAATGATAGCCTCAAACGGGTCGATGTCGTCCTTGTTAGCAGGTTTCATTCCGAGCACCACATCACCGTACATCTGTACGAAACGACGGTAACTGTCATAGGCGAAACGCTCGTTACCGGTCTTCTTGGCCAGACCCACAACGACCTTGTCGTTCAAACCAAGGTTGAGGATGGTGTCCATCATACCCGGCATAGAAGCACGTGCACCGGAGCGCACACTGACGAGCAGCGGGTTCTCAGCGTCGCCGAAGCGCAGACTCATGAGATTCTCGATGTGGTGCACACTCTTCTCCACATCATCTTTAAGCAAAGCGACGACATCAGCCTTGCCTTTCTCAAAATACTCGTTACAAACTTCCGTGGTGATGGTGAAACCGGGAGGCACTGGCACACCAATAAGATTCATCTCGGCAAGGTTAGCACCCTTACCGCCTAACAGATTTCTCATGTCGGCACGGCCTTCAGCCTTACCGTTACCAAAGGTATAAACCCTTTTCTCGTTCATAAATATTGTGTTTTAGATATTATATTAATGTGATTGCGTCTTATAGCTTCCTACTTGTTAAAGTCAGATATTTGCAATGTTTACTTTGCAAAGATAGAAAATAACTTTTAATAATGCAAAGAAAATTGCATAAAATATAGTGATGTGTGCTATATTTTTTTGTGTGTACGCAAACAATTTTGCCAAAGTCTTGCGAATACCCAACTTTTCGAGTAATTTTGCATGCAAAATACGTATTAAGAAACATAGTATTAAAAAAATAAATGAGCAGAAAGAACAAGCCCAACACGATTCTTGAGGGTGTCACCATAGAGGCCATTGCCGCAGAGGGCAAATGCCTGTTCCATCACGACGACTATGTGGTCTTCGTGCCGTTCTGTGTTCCCGGCGATGTCGTCGACGTGGAGATCTATCGTAAGAAACACAAATATGCCGAGGGGCGTGTCGTCAACTTCGTCAAGAAGAGTGAGGTGCGTGCAGAGCCTTTCTGTCAGCATTTCGGCATCTGCGGCGGCTGCAAGTGGCAGAATCTGCCTTATGAGGAGCAGCTTAAAGCCAAGCAACAGCAGGTCTACGACCAACTGACACGCATCGGGAAGGTCGAACTGCCGCCTATCACGCCGATCTTAGGCTCGGTCAAGACCACGGAGTATCGCAACAAGCTCGAGTTCGGCTGCTGCGACCGCCGTTGGTTCACAAAAGAGGAGCTTGCCGACGAGAGCCTCACGCTCGAAGGTCAGAACCACTCCGCCATCGGCTTCCATATCACGGGCGCCTTCGACAAGATCTACCCCATCCGCAAGTGCTGGCTCATGGATGACCTGCACAACGAGATCCG
This sequence comes from uncultured Prevotellaceae bacterium, assembly GCA_902792635.1. Lineage (GTDB taxonomy): Bacteria > Bacteroidota > Bacteroidia > Bacteroidales > Bacteroidaceae > Prevotella. The sequence continues at coordinate 11,236 of CADBAG010000027.1, forward strand.
CAATGAGATAGAGCGCTATGCCAAGGAGATCGGCATGTCGTTCTACGACGTGCGTGCGCAGAAAGGACTGCTCCGCAACCTCATGTTCCGCAACTCGAACACGGGTGAGTGGATGCTGCTCATACAGTTCCATTACGACAACCCCGGTGATGAGGATCTTGCGAAGAATCTCATGCAGCATATCGCCGATAGGTTCCCGCAGATCTCCTCTCTTATATATGTGAACAACCAGAAGGGCAACGACACCATCGGTGACCTCGACCTAACGACGTTCAAGGGCACCGACTTCATCTATGAGATGATGGGCGATCTGAAGTTCAAGGTGGGTCCAAAGAGCTTCTATCAGACGAACACAGAGCAGGCGCACCGCCTCTACGATGTGGCGAAGAACTTTGCCTTCGCTGCATCATCCCCCGACTCTGATTTTGAAACTCCTAACTCCTATCTCCTAACTCCTAACTCAACTCATAACTCCTATCTCCTAACTCCTAACTCTCAAGAGAAGCCTCTCATCTACGATCTCTACACGGGTACGGGAACGATTGCCAACTATGTAGCGCGTCAGGCGCGTGAGGTCATCGGCATCGAGTATGTGCCGGAGGCCATCGAGGATGCGAAGGTAAACAGCAGGATCAACAACATCACGAACACCAAGTTCTTTGCCGGTGACATGCGTAAGATCCTCACCGACGACTTCATCGCGAAGCATGGCCGTCCCGACATCATCATCACCGACCCACCGCGTGCCGGCATGCATCCCGATGTGGTGAATGTCATTCTCAATGCCCGTCCCCGCCGCATCGTGTATGTATCGTGCAACCCAGCCACGCAGGCACGCGACCTCCAGCTCCTCGACAGTGCATATAAGGTTGTCGCCGTCCAGCCCGTCGACATGTTCCCCCACACGCCGCATGTGGAGAATGTGGTACGGTTAGAACGTAAATAATTAAATAAAATACAAAAATAAATATAAAACGGATACAACATTGGAGATTTTTTATTAACTTTGCAACCTAATTGGGCGTATTACGCCCTATTGACAGATATACATAAATTCTTCATAGGTATTAAGGGAAACCTTATTATTAATAAAGCTAAGGTAATAAGAAATGCGTCAGTTAAAGATTCAGAAAAGCATTACTAACCGCTCCAGCGAGGCATTGGACAAGTATCTCGTAGAGATTGGTCGTGTCCCAATGATCAGCGTGGACGAGGAGATTGAGTTGGCACAGAAGATCCGCAAAGGCGGTCGCGAAGGCGAGCGCGCTAAGGAGAAACTGGTCAAAGCCAATCTGAGGTTCGTTGTGTCTGTGGCTAAGCAGTACCAGCATCAGGGTCTTGGCCTTACCGACCTTATCGATGAGGGCAATATCGGACTGGTGAAGGCCGCAGAGAAGTTTGACGAGACGCGAGGCTTCAAGTTCATTTCCTATGCCGTATGGTGGATCCGTCAGAGCATCCTGCAGGCTATCGCCGAGCAGAGCCGTATCGTGCGTCTGCCGCTCAACCAGGTCGGTGCCCTGTCGAAGATCAACTCAGAGATTTCTAAGTTTGAGCAGAAGAACCAGCGCCGTCCTTCCGTGCAGGAGCTCTCGTCGCTGACGAATATCGATGAGACGAAGATTGACCAGACCATCAAGGCCGACAACCATCATATGAGTATCGATGCTCCGTTCCAGGAGGACGATGACAACTCTATGGCTGATGTCTTAGCTTCGGGCGATGACAGTCGCGCTGACAAGCAGGTCGACTATGAGAGCATGGCCAAGGAGCTCGACACTGTGCTGCGTAACGTGCTGAAGGACCGTGAGATCACCATTGTGCGTGAGTGCTTCGGTATCGGTTGCCATGAGAAGGGACTTGAGGAGATCGGCGATCAGCTCGGTCTGACACGTGAGCGCGTGCGCCAGATCCGTGAGAAGAGCATCGTCAAACTGCGTGAGAGCGGTTACGCCAAGTTGCTCATCAAGTATTTAGGTTAAAACATCATTTATCAATCCCCACCCCGAACAGCGCAAAGTCGCCTTTCGCGGGATCATGGGGAAAGATATTTCTAAGTGAGTCGGTAAGCTGCACTACGGTGTGCCAGCTTGCCGACTTATTTTTTATCAGTCCCAACCGTGTCGCCTCCTGCATGACATGGGTGTCGAGGGGTATGAACAGTGTACGCTTGTCGATGAAGTCAGCCCACAGTCCGAGGTCTACGGGCGAGCCATCTCGCACCATCCACCGCAGAAACATACACGGACGCTTAGCCACTGACGTTCTTGGTGACGGCACCATGCCTTTGATGCCTTGTGCCAAGAAATAGTCAGACAGGCCATTCAGCACCTCCAACGCTGTGTGGTTCACCGCTAAGCTTTTAGCGAAGGCTCCGAGAGAACCATACGCAATGATGATCTTCTGAAGCGTGTCGAGAAACTGCAGCATCATGTGATTGTTATAAAGACGGTAGAAACACTGCTCGTTATCACCGATATCGCGCCTGAATAATGCCTCTTTGACCCAGCGATAAGGCTGAAACCGACTCGCCTTTAGCATGAAATGGAGCTTCGGAAAGAACAGTTCCCGCTTGCCGTAGCTCAGCACCGAGGCGATGAAAGCCATGACTTCTTGGTTCTCCCGTCCCAAGACCTGATGCATGAACCAGGACGGATCATTCTGAAGAAAGTCTTTAGTCTCATATTTAGCAGCCAGATGGCGTAAGGAAGTGGTAAGTGAAGCGTCTGTCATTGTATGTTGTGTGATTAGAAGATGATTCATGCTGCAAAGTTAAGAAGAAAAAGGATACGATGCAAGTTTTGATTGCAAATCAGAGGTGAGTATTTTATAATTGCATTATATTCAAGTCGTTGCATAGACATCTACTTTCATTTTTTAGATTGCTAACCAAGCAAGCTCAATATCATTTTTTATTACAATGCTAAAATTATGGCTACTACTCAAAATTCACATATTCACAAATTCACAGTTCACATTAAGGTCTTTCCATACTTTCCAAAAATTTTTGAGCCTCGCGAACATTATTATATATATAATATAATTAATGTATTCTATTTTTCTCTTTCTTGTGCGCGTCCGAAGATTGGGAGTTCAAAACGACCTTAATGTGAACTGTGAATATGTGAATTTGTGAACGCAAATTTGAAGTATCTTGACATTCCTATTCGTAACACACCCCCCGGATGGTATTTCCGGTTCCTCCGGTTTTCGAATTGATACTGCAATCAACCTCGAAGAGGTTGTACATGAGTAGCCCCAGGTAAGGAGCGCAGCGACGTAACCTGGGGCTTCAGTTGGGCGATTTAACCTGACCTGTCGGCCTCGAAGAGGGCGAACATGGGCGAGATGCTGGCTATAGCTGATGGGTGTTTTAACCATGTTCGCCCTCTTCGAGGCCGGTAGCCAGGTCATCCTCTCTCAACCACAACCTCACGTTTCGGCTACGCCTCACGTGGGGCTAACTTAGTTCAACCTCTTCGAGGTTGTTCCCGGAAATCAACCCGGAAAGCTGAAGAACCGTATTTTCAACCTATCCCCCCGGATGGCGAATTCAACAATAGGGCGGCCACGAGGGCCGCCCCTACGGTGGGGGATGCTTCACATTAACAAGGACCGCCCCATACGGTGCTGAAGATCAGCGGGAAATAAAAATTAACTATGTATTTGAGAGTCTCGAGTTGGAAGTATCAGCCTTATTTATTAACTTTGCAGTAGATATAGATTCAGAAAAACACAATAACATGAAAATCATACTCACCATTCTCTTCACCATGATCTCGCTCATTGCTCCGGCACAGTCGTATAACCAGCTCTGGCAGAAGGTGGACGAGGCTGCAAAGAAAGATCTTCCGAAGTCGCAGCTCACGGTCATCAGGCAGATTGCTGACAAGGCAACGAAGGAGAAACAATACGGCCAGCTGCTCAAGGCACAGCTCAAGGAAGGTGCCGTACTGACCTCCATTTCTCCCGACTCCCTCAAGCCGGCATTGCTGCGGATGGAGCAGACCTACAACCGCGTTAGCGACCCCGCGCTCAAGGCTGTCTATGCCACCGCCATCGGCAAGCTGTACCAGAAGAACGGCTCAGCGCCTTCCGAAGACGAGCAAGGTGCTGACACCGTATGGTTCAACAAGGCGATGGCTGCCCCTTCGCTCCTTGCCGCTCATAAGTGCAGCGGCTATGAGCCCGCGATGCTCAAGGGTGACGATGATGAGCTCTTCAATAACGACCTGCTTCACGTCATCGGCCTGGAGACGGAGTGCTACGATGCCTTGATCGATTATTATACGAAGCAGGGCAACCGCACAGCAGCTTGCTATGCAAACGTGTTGGCACTCCGGAGACAGGCATGGAATGACCACCCTTACAACACAGCAGCGATCGACACGTTGCTCAAGACTTACGGCGACCTGCCGGTAGCTTGTGAACTCGCCATCCTTCGCCTTCAAGCCATGAAGAACGAGGACGCAACAGCAGCACAGCAGGTGGCGTTCATCAATGAGGCGCTGAACAAATGGGGCACATGGAAGCGCTCCAACAGTCTGCGCAACTCGCTGAAACTTCTCGAACAGCCTTCGTATAGTCTCGTTTTAGACCGCATTGCCATACCGAACAAGGATTTGAAGTTTGAGATTCGGTCCATCCGCAATATCAACGCGCTGACGCTCAATATCTACAAGGTCAAGGTCGATGGCAATACCAAGCTCGACCCGTCTGTCAGTTCGCAGTATGTACAGTTGAAGAAGCTGATGGCCCCCACTCCCGTTGCATTCTATTCAGCTAACTATTCAGGCAAGGAGCCGTGGGAAGAGACAACCGATACAATGCTTGTCAAAGGCCTCCCTGTAGGCGTCTACCTCGTCGAAGCTAATACTGACAATGCGGAAATTCTCCCTCGTCGCATACTGCTCCGTGTGAGCAATGTCTTCGTCATCCATGAGGAGCTGCCGAACAAAAAAATCCGCTTTGCGGCTGTCAATGCCACGACAGGCGCTCCGTTGCCGGGAACGACAATCGTTCTCACGACCTATGCTCCCAATGAGGATGGCAAAACGGCGAAGAGCACGCTCACCACGGACAAGAACGGTGAGGCTGTGTTCTCCTACAATCGAAACCGTCCTTACATGATCTACGCCTACACGGCAACCGACAAGGCCAATGCAGAGACCAACCTTCAAAGCTATTATGCTTATTGGAAGGGCTCCGATCAGCGCAACCGCATTGCAGCCTATACTGACCGAGCCATCTATCGTCCCGGTCAAACTGTACATGTGGCAGCTGTGGTGTGGAATGCCGACAATAAATCACTTTCTTCAAAAGCAAAAGAAAATGAATCATTGACCTTCACGCTCTATGATGCCAACGACAAGGAAGTGACGAATAAAAACGCGACAACCGACGATTTTGGAACAGCTTCCGTCGATTTCACGCTGCCCACGCAGGGTCTGACAGGCTACTTCTCCGTGGAAGTGAGCACGGCGGGCAATGACCGCAGTGTCTCGGCTGGTTTCCGTGTAGAGGAATACAAGCGTCCGACATTCCAAGTGACGTTTGACAAATACAAAGACAAGTATCAGGCTGGCGACACCATCAGTCTGCGCGGTGTGGCGACGACTTATGCAGGCGTGCCCGTGCAGCACGCCAAGGTTAAATATACCGTCACGCGCTACGAAGGTCTCCGCTGGTTCTGGTGGGGACGCAGAGATGCGACGCAGGTTGCACAAGGTACGCTGACAACAGCCGACGACGGATCCTTCAAGGTGCCCGTGCCGATGGTCTATCCGGAGGATGAGGACGAGGATGATGACCTGTATTATGATTTTGACATCGATGCAGAGGTGACGGACATGGCGGGTGAGACCCATGAGGAACTGACCTCGCTACCGCTGAGCAACCGCACGGCGATGCTCACGAGCAATCTGCCCGACAAGTCCTTGCGCGACAGTCTGCGAACTGTGACTTTCTCCTACAAGAACCTCTTGGGCGAAGAGATTGACGGTACCGTGAAATATCGCTTTGATAACGGGGCATGGCAGACTGCAAAGACGAATGCAGAGGTCGCTCTAACAGAGAAGTTAGCATCGGGCGAGCATCATCTTGAGGCTGTCTGTGGCAACGATACCTTGAAGGAGGAAGTCGTGGTGTTCACCTTCCAGGACAAGCAGCCGGCTACGACGACACACGACTGGTTCTATTATTCTGACGATCAGTTCCCGGCTGATGGTTCCCCTGTCTATATTCAGGCAGGAAGCTCAGACAAGGGCGTGCAACTCTATTACTCCATCTTCTCTGGCAACAAGGTCATAGAGAGCGGGAGAAAGACCATCAATAACAGTGTCTTCACCCGTGCTTTCAAATACGACTCGTCGATGGGCAATGGCATCACTGTTACCGCTGCCTGGGTCGTCGATGGTAATCTCAATAGTTACACGGTGAGGATCAACCGCCCTGTTCCAGACACGAGACTGCGCACAGAGTGGAAGACGTTCCGCGACAAACTGATGCCCGGTCAGAAAGAGACGTGGACGCTACGTATCCTCTCGCCTCTTGGCAAACCGGCTCAGGCGCAGCTTATGGCGACGATGTATGACAAGAGTCTCGACGCCATCTATAAGAAAGATTGGCGGTTAGACAACGACTTCCATCTTTCCGCGCCCAGTGCTTCCTGGGATGGTCCATACCATGACGACCTTTGGCTCTCTGGCAGTCAGGCAGTCAACAACCTGAGTTACAAGAACCTGTCATTCACTCGTTTCGATACATCCCTGTTCAATTGGTACTATTCGCGTCGTAATATTAGAATAAGAGGTGGGCTGATGCGCTCTGCTGCTCCTTTGGTGATGATGTCGAAAGCAAGCGTTAATGCAAGGGAGTCTAACGATGCAGAACTCGATGAAGTCGTGACAATAGGATATGCAAAGAGTGAGGCGAAGACATCCGATTCTTCTGATGAAACGGGAATGCAGTCGGAGGGCCAGCTTCGCGAAAACCTCGCAGAGACCGCTTTCTTCTACCCCGCCCTCTCTACGGACAAGGACGGCATGGTGAATATCTCTTTCACATTGCCTGAGAGCGTCACGACATGGAAGTTTATTGGACTGGCACATGACAAGGCGATGAACTACAATATCGTCAATGCCGAGGCAGTGGCTTCCAAGACTGTCATGGTGCAGCCGAACATGCCACGTTTCCTTCGCGAAGGTGACAAGGGCCAGCTCTCCACGCGCATTTTCAACACCTCCGACAAGGCGGTGAGCGGTACGGCTCGTTTGCAGATCGTTGAGCCGGAGTCGGGTAAGGTGCTCAAGGAACTGTCGGCTCCCTTCTCACTCGTTGCCAATGGTTCAACAGCTGCTTCTTTCGATATCGATGCCGCAGAGCTCTTGAAGCTTGCCGGTGACAAGACCCTCCTTGCTGCCCGCTTCACAGCAGAAGGCAACGGCTTCAGCGATGGTGAGCAACAGTGGCTCCCGATCCTCCCCGACCGAGAGTATGTCATCTCGACCCTGCCGTTCTATCAGCATCAGCCCGGCACGAAGACTGTCGAGATCGACAAGCTCTTCCCGGCAGATAGCAAGAACCGCAAACTGACGGTCGAATATACCGCCAATCCTTCGTGGCTCGTACTTCAGGCTATGCCGACGATGGCGAACCCCTTGAGTAAGGATGCAGCCTCACTCGCTGCAGCTATCTACGCCAATATCATCGGTCAGAAGGTACTCACGTCTTCGCCGACGATCGCCAAGACCATCGCGCAGTGGAAACAGGAGAAAGGCGCTGAGACCTCGCTGACGAGCTCTCTCGCCAAGGACAGTGAACTGAAGACACTGCTGCTCAACGAGACGCCGTGGGTGGCTGATGCCGAAAATGAGACCGACCGCAAACAGCAGTTAGCCGGTTACCTTGATGCCAACACCCTCGCTTACCGCCGTACCAACTATATCAACAAGCTCCGTGCTTTGCAGAAAGCTGTCGGCTCCTTCTCCTGGTGGCCGGGCATGGAGGGCAGCAAATATATGACTGTCAATGTCATTGAGACTCTTGTCCGCCTCAATAAGATTGCGGGCGAGCAGGCTGACCTCAAGAATATTATCAACGATGGATTCAGCTATCTCGACGGTTGCATGAGTACAGAGGTAACTGAGTTGAAGAAGCTTGCTAAGAAAGGCGTAAAGAACCTTATGCCGAGTGAGGCTGCTTGCCACTGGCTCTATGCCTCGGCATTGGCCGGGCGCAGCCGCACATCAGATATGGAGTATCTCGTCAATCTGCTCGATAAGTCAGCCACACAGCTGACAATCTACGGCAAGGCTGGCTCGGCTGTGATCCTCGCACAATATGGCAAGATGAGTCACGCCAAGGAATATCTCGAGAGCATCCGCCAGTACTCCGTCTACACCGACGAGGCCGGTCGCTATTTCGATACGCCGAAGGCACTGTACAGCTGGTGCGACTATCGTATTCCTTCGCAGACCTTCGCCATCGAGGCGCTGCATCTCTTGGAGCCCAAGGACACCGTAACGATCCGCCAGATGCAACAATGGCTGCTCCACGAAAAGCGCACAACGTCGTGGTCAACATCTATCGATGCCGTCAATGCCGTGTATGCGTTCATGCTCGACGGTGGCAGCACAAGATTAGAGAATACGACAACGAATGAGGCGAATGGCTCGATAAATAATAATACATCTGTCGCAATGAGTCTCAATGGCAAGGCTATTACATTGCCAACAGCAACGGCCGGCCTCGGCTACGTCAAGACCTCGATGTCGGGTGACGTTATTGACAATGCTCATTCGCTGACGATTGATAAGAAGAACAACGGCACCTCATGGGGCGCTGTATACGCACAGTTCACACAGAACGCATCAAAGGTGAAGAATGCGGCTTCTGGACTGTCTATCAAACGCGAGATCATGGGTACAGACTCCAAGCAGAAAGTTTCTGCTTTGAAGGTTGGCGACAAGGTAAAGGTGCGCATCACGGTTACGGCTGACCGCGACTACGACTTTGTGCAGGTCGAGGACAAGCGTGCAGCATGCCTGGAGCCCGTCAGTCAGGTGAGCGGTTATCAGTGGGGTTACTACTTGGAGACGAAGGATAATGTGACCAACTATTTCTTCGATCATCTGAGTAAGGGCCGTCATGTTGTTGAGACCGAGTATTATGTGGACCGCACGGGTGACTACACCTCGGGTATCGCCACCGTGCAGTGTGCCTATTCACCGGAGTTTAATGGAAGAGAGGGTGGCAAAACGATTACAGTGAACAATTAATGTGAAATAATGCGGAAATATATATTTTTTGCGATGGCATTCATGCCGATTCTCATGCATGCGCAAGCCATCTCGCTGCCTTCAGACACAGTCAACTGTGGGCAGGTAGTATACAAACATCCCGTCAAGGCGGAGTTTAAGATGAAGAACAGTGGTGACAAGCCTTTAGTCATTAGTGATGTCAAGACCTCTTGTGGCTGCACCACTGTCTCTTACCCCTCGGTTGCCATTGCTCCGGGCAAGACCTTTACGGTGAGTGCCGTCTACGATGCCAAGACGATGGGTCATTTCCAGAAAGAAGTAGGCATCTATAGCAACGCCTCTGACAAGCCGTTGCTGCTGACAATCAGAGGTGAGGTTGTAGCGAAGAAGAGCAACTTTAAAGGCGAATATCCTTATACTCTTGGCGATATGCTCGTTGACAAGGCAGAGATCTTGTTCGACAATGTGAACCGTGGCGACATGCCCATTCAACAAGTGCATATTCTGAACAACAGTGACGAGACGATGGAGCCTCAGCTCATGCACCTTCCTCCGTATCTCAGAGGCGAGGTAAAACCAAAGCGTGTTGCTCCGGGCCGCTCCGCTACCGTCACGCTGCAGGTCGACTCAAAGCAGTTGGGTGATCTTGGACTGACACAGACAGGCATCTATCTCGGTGAGTTCCCCGGTGACAAGGTGGCACCGGAGAAGGAGTTGGATGTCAACATCATCCTTATCCCGAGTTTTGAGCAACAGACGAAAGAGCAGTTGGATGCCGCTCCCCGCCTCCAGCTCTCCAAGGGCCGTATCAATATCGGTGCGTTTGGCGGAAAATCGAAGAAGAAAGATGACCTCGAGATCACGAATATCGGAAAGTCGCCTCTCACCATCCGTGCGCTGCAGATCATCGGCACGGGTCTTGAGGTGTCGCTGAACAATCAGCTCATTGAGCCGGGTGAGTCGGCAAAGCTCAAGGTCACGGCCATCCGCAGCATGATCGAGAAGTCACGTTCCGTTCCCAAGGTGTTGATGATTACGAATGACCCGACACAGCCGAAGGTATTGATAAATGTAGACGTGAAATAATGTTTCGGTTTGACAATGCAATCAACCTCGAAGAGGTTGTACATGAGTAGCCCCAGGTGAGGAGCGTAGCGACGTAACCTGGGGTTAGGAAGGGGCGTTTTAACGTAACCTGTCGGCCTCGAAGAGGGCGAACCTGCTATCACCCTGCTAAGGTTCGCCCTCTTCGAGGCCGGATTTCAGCGAAACATCTTCGTGACATCCCCCAGGTTTCGTCGCTGCGCTCCTCACCTGGGGCTAACCATGTTGGCCCCCTCCGGGGACCTTGTCATCCCAAAATGCGAAGAACCAATTATATTAGATAACAAATGAATTTAAAGATAGAAATAGACAACGGCAGCGGCTTCTGCTTTGGCGTCACCACTGCCATCCGCAAGGCCGAGGAAGAGTTGGCAAAAGGCAGCAAACTCTATTGCTTGGGTGACATCGTGCACAACGGCATGGAGGTGGAGCGTCTGCACGAGCAGGGACTTATCACCATCGACCACGAGCAACTTCGTGAGCTTCACAACGCAAAGGTGCTGCTCCGTGCCCATGGCGAGCCTCCCGAGACTTATGAGATAGCCCGGCAGAATAATATAGAGATCATCGATGCCACTTGTCCGGTGGTCCTCGCCTTGCAGAGCCGTATCAAGCGGAAGTGGACGGACAGTCCCGAAGCTCAGACCGTCATTTTCGGAAAGAAAGGACATGCGGAGGTATTGGGACTCGTCGGTCAGACCCATGGTGAGGCGATCGTCGTGGAAAGCCTCGACGATGTAAAGCAGAAACTCGACTTCTCCAAGGATATCAACCTCTATTCGCAGACCACGAAGAACCTCGACGAGTACCGTCGTATCGTCGATTATATCCAGAACAACATCTCCCCCACTGCTGCTTTCAAGAGTTTCGACACCATCTGTCGCCAGGTGGCTAACCGCATGCCGCATATTGCGGAATTTGCGGCTCACCACGACGTCATCCTCTTTGTCAGCGGACGCAAGAGCAGCAACGGTCATGCCCTCTTCACGCGGTGTATGGAGGTGAACCCTAACAGTCACCTCATTGAGCGTGAGGAAGAGATCGATTATTCATGGTTCAAGGATGCACAGACCGTGGGTATCTGTGGCGCCACGAGCACACCGAAGTGGCTCATGGAAGAGTGCAGGGATGCTATTCTTCGATATTAACACCCAGCACCTATCCCCATCACCTAACATTCTTCCACCCACTTTTCGTCATATTTGACGAAGCCCTTCTCCTTGGCACGTCCAAGGAGCCAAAGGGCTTCCTTACTCTGACAGTTATAGTGGTCGCGCAGTGCTTTGAGGAAGTCGGCACGCTGCATGATATGATCCGGCTGAAGGCTCAGAATGTTCTTGACCACCTGGCGGAGATTGTCCGCATTGAAGTGATGCTGACGGTGATGGTAGCGGTTTACACCTACTAAAACTAAGCAGATGATGACAACAGCTAAGACGACTAAAGTTGTTGTGTTCATAATCTTGGGTTTAATCGGTTTTAATATGCCATAAAGTTAGTAAAAACTTTGTTATGTTGCAACGATTAAGCCCAAGAATCTATCACATTTTAACTTTTTCTATCATTTAGAAGTCCACCACGGTTATTCCTGCCCCTCCAAAGCGCACATCCTCATCGTGATAATGGCTCACGGTGGGCTCAGCGGAGAGATACTGACGGATGAGTTGGCGCAAGATGCCATTGCCTTTGCCGTGGAGGATACGGACACGTTGCACGCCCATGAGCACAGCATCATCGATGAAGTAGCGTACGGCTTGCAGCGCCTCGTCACCACGCATACCCCGCACGTCGAGGTCTGGATGGAAGTCCTTGCGATGATCGTCAATGGTGCTTTGTGTCACTTGCGACACGTGGTAAGCCTGCAGCCCTTCCTTGATAGCATCCATCTTGCTCTTCGGTTCAGCAGAAGCATCGGCGGCCTGCTGCTCCTTCGTGATAAGTTCAAGACGCGACACAGGCACCTTCGTACGCATATCGCCGACGAGGACTGTTGCTGTTTTTCCGGACAACTGCTCCACTGTACCTTGTGAGCGCAAGCCTTTGAGACGCACGGTGTCGCCCACAACGATGTCTCTGTCAGCGATTGTCTTCCCCTTACCCGTGGCATCGCGCAGCACGGCGGCAGCCTTCTCTTCTTCAGTCTTCTTCTTTTTCTTGCGGTCCTCATGCCGTTGCTTGCGTGCCTTGAGCTGCTCCACTTTCTTTTGGAAGTCCTCATCGGAGAGGAAACCGGCTTTCTGCTTGTTCTTCGCAGCGTCTTTCCAGTTGTCATCCTCAACCTCTTGTTTGAAGGCATCGAGTTCAGCACGGATCTTTCGCGTCTCCTCCTTGGCAGCCTGCTGCTCGCGAATCTCGCGAATAGCATTTTCTATGCGTTTGTTGCTCTCTTTCAGCAGTTCCTCAGCCTCTTGCTTGGCTTTGGCGAGGACCGCCTTACGCTCAGCATCCACATCCGTGATGCCTTTCTCATAGCGTTCGATGCGAGCCTGCAACTCTTTCTCTTTTTGATGAACGGTCTGACGTTTCTGTTCCCAGTAGCGCTTGTCGCGGACAATGTCCTGGAGGTACTTGTCGCTCTGAATATAATCGGAGCCAACGATCTCTGAAGCTTGTTGGATGACTTGCTCGGGCAACCCAATCTTACGTGCAATCTCGATAGCAAAGGAACTGCCCGGGCGACCAATAGCCAACTGGAAGAGCGGGCGCATCTCGTGGCGGTCATAGAGCATGGCACCATTGACGACACCTGCGTGTGAATCGGCGAAATGCTTGAGGTTCTGATAGTGAGTCGTGATGACAGCCCATGCTCCTTTCTTACAAAACTGTTCGAGCACACTCTCGGCAATGGCACCACCAATCTGCGGCTCCGTGCCGGTACCGAACTCATCGATGAGGATCAGCGTCTTGTTTGAAGCCTGCTTCATCATGTTCTTCATATTAAGAAGATGTGAAGAATAGGTTGATAGGTCATTCTCAAGACTCTGCTCGTCGCCGATGTCGATCATGATATCCGAAAACACACCACATTTGCTACGAGGATCCACAGGGATACTCAATCCACACTGCAGCATGTATTGCAGCAGTCCCGTGGTCTTGAGACACACTGATTTACCACCGGCGTTAGGACCCGAGATGACAAGGATATGCTTCTCAGGTGTCAGCATGATGTCAAGGGGTACAATGCTACTTCCGTTCTCTTTCCTGAGGTGCTCCTCAAGCAGCGGGTGACGTGCGCGAATGAAGTCGATGTAAGGCGATTCCTTCACCGTCGGCTCGAAACCATCCATCTCCCGGGCTACGCGAGCCTTGGCTTGGATGAAGTCGATCTGTGCCAAGAACTCATAGGAATCGAGCATCTCGCGTACATGAGGCCGGATACGCTCCGCCATCTTCGTGAGGATACGGATAATCTCCTTCCGCTCCTCACCTTCGAGCTCCCGGATCTTGTTGTTTGCTTCTACCACCTCTGTTGGCTCGATATACACAGTGCGCCCCGTAGCGCTCTCATCGTGGACGATACCCGAGATCTTTCGTTTCAATCCCGGGGCCACAGGGATGACAAGGCGCCCGTCACGCATGGCGGGAGCAGCATCCTTATCTACGATGCCCTCGCTCTGAGCGGAGTGAAGGATGCTATTGAGAATACGAGACACGGAACCTGCCGTATGCGCCATCTCGCGACGGATATTCAGCAACTCCGGAGAGGCGTTGTCGCGGATGTGACCAAACTTATCAATAATCTGGTCGATCTGTTGGATGATGATAGGGAACGTCGCGATACCGTCAGCGAGATCGTGGAGAGCCGGATAATCCCAGTTCTTCAGCACAACGTCACTGTCGTCGTCCTGGTCGGGCAACTCCTCACCACGATAGAGAAACTTCACGAGATCGTCGATTGTCTTCAGCGAGCGGCGCAGATCGAAGAGCTCGCTCTCCTCCATCCATGTGTTCTGCAGTCGGACTCGTTTCAAGCTGTCGCGCACATCGAAGAAACTCGTGAGAGGAAAATCGTCTTCCTCCTCCCCTATCCTTCGCATCTCGCGAAGTTCCTCCATCCATGTGTTTATCTGTTCAGGATTCTCGGAGAAAGACATCTGCTCCACCAAGCCTTTGCCCAATGTAGAGAGGCATGCGCCGCTCAGCTTGTCTTTTATCTCGTCAAATCCTATCTTCTTTTCAAAATTCTTTGGGTATATCATAATAATATATATTTAAGGCCTAACCAAGCTACATCCCTCCACCTCCCTTAACAAGGGAGAGCAATCTAAAGGGAAGGATGTTGATTACATTAACCAGCTGTAATGTGCATTCAACGGCGTGCATTCATCGATTACATCAATCGTTGGCTCTTTGCATATCTACATCCCCTCCTTAAGGAGGGGCTTGGGGAGGCTTTTCTTCGCAGATCATGTTGTTTGTCACGTGTCAGACAGTTGGTTGCCACGTGTCGGCCAGTTGGTTGTCACGTGTCGGCCAGTTGGTTGTCACGTGTCGGCCAGTTGGTTGTCACGTGTCAGCCGATGTCTTAAAGGTGACATTAAAAGAACAACAAAGGCCTACTTGCCTTGCGTTCCTCTTTCAAACATACGTGTGTCCTTTCTGCAAATTTACAAAAACTTTTCTGTCTATACATGGGTGGACGATTATTTTTTCTGATTATTCGTTGTTTCGGATAAATCTGCCTACTTTTGCAAGCAGAATAATCAATTATTAAACGTATGAAGTATATCAACGACACTGTCCGTCGTCAGGACCGATTGATGGACGAAGAGCGGGCAAGAGAGATTCTCAAGACAGCAGAGTATGGTGTGTTGTCAATGACAGATGGTGATCAGCCTTATGGCATCCCCGTCAATTTCATTTGGGATGGGAAAGATAGCATCTACATCCACTGTGCTCCCGAAGGCCGCAAACTGCGCATCATTGAGAAAAACCCAAAGGTCTCGCTGTGTGCTATCGGGCATGTTCATCTCTTGCCGCGTAACTTCACGACTGAGTATGAGAGTGTCGTCGTTTTCGGAGAAGCCCACATCCATCTGCCGGAAGAAGAGCGCATGAAGGCTCTCCATCTGCTGATCGACAAACTGTCACCCGACTATAAGGAGATAGGAGACAAGTATGCGCATGCCAGTTTCCATCGCACGGAGATTATCCGTATTGATATCACTGATTACTCAGGGAAAAACAAGAAAGTGAAGCGCGCAGACTAAATAGTAGCCGATTCTTTCCCTTTTCAGAGGAATAATTGTTAATTTTGCACGCAGTTAGAATCACAAACAATGAAAGTATTCAAAAAGATTGTAGATCTTCAGAACGAACTTTTCCTTGTTCGCAAAGAGGGTAAAGAGATTGGACTCGTCCCCACGATGGGAGCTCTTCACGAGGGGCACGCCTCTCTGATCAAACGTAGTGTTAAAGAGAATGGTACTACTGTTGTTTCTATTTTCCTCAATCCTACTCAGTTTAACGATAAAGGCGACTTGGAGCGCTATCCGCGTACGCTCGAAGCCGACTGCAAGCTCTGCGAGGAGTGTGGTGCACAGTATGTCTTCGCTCCTTCCGTGGAAGAGATGTATCCTACGCCTGATACCCGTCACTTCGAGTTCCCACCACAGTCAACGGTCATGGAAGGTGCCAAGCGCCCCGGCCACTTCAATGGCGTCTGTCAGGTCGTGAGCCGCCTCTTCTTCATCGTCAAGCCTAATCGTGCTTACTTCGGTGAGAAAGACTGGCAGCAGATCGCTGTGGTGAAGCGCCTCGTGAAATATATCGGCTACGACAAACTCGTGCACATCGTTGAGTGCCCTATCGTCCGCGACGCTGATGGACTTGCCAAGAGTTCTCGTAACACGCTGCTCACTCCTGAAGAGCGTGCTATCGCTCCGCGTATCTATCAGGCTCTGAAGGAGAGCGTAGACTATGCCAAGACGCACACGGTGAAAGAGACGCACGACAAGGTGGTGGCTGACATCAATGCTGTCGATGGTCTTGAGGTTGAGTATTTTGAGATTGTTGACGGCAACACGCTGTTGGATGTCAACGACTGGGATGACAGCAACTATGTCGTAGGCTGTATCACGGTCTATTGCGGGCACACTCCCATCCGTCTTATTGACCACATCAAATACAAAGAATAATATGTTAATCGAAGTATTAAAGAGCAAGCTGCACTGCGTCACAGTGACCGACGCCAACCTGCAGTATCGTGGCAGCATCACGATCGATGAAGACTTGATGGATGCCGCTGATATGATTGCTGGTCAGAAAGTGCAGATTGTTGATAACAATAATGGTGAGCGTTTCGAGACCTATATCATCAAAGGTGAGCGCGGCTCTGGCTGTATCTGTCTCAATGGTGCTGCTGCACGCAAGGTGCAGATTGGTGATACCGTAATCATCATTGCCTATGCTCTGATGGACTTTGAGGAGGCTAAGACCTTCAAGCCCACCATTGTGATTCCTAAGGAAGGCAATAAATTATAATATGATGGGCTTCTCCTCTCCCTCCCTACGGGGGAGGGCTGGGGAGAGGCCTTTAGTAGCTTTCTTCCGCATTAGGGAAGTCGGAAGTCTTGACAGCCTTCACATATGCCTGTACACCATCCGTCATGCATTGGCATACATTCGCAAAATGACGGAGGAACTTAGGCTTGAAGCCTTGAGTCATTCCTAAGGCATCCGCATAGACCAATACCTGACCATCTGTGTCAGGGCCAGCTCCGATACCGATCGTAGCTGCTTTCACCTCTTTTGTTACCTGTGCAGCGAGCTTTGCCGGAACTTTCTCCAAAGTGATAGCGAAACATCCGGCCTCATCGAGGGCATGGGCATCGGTGAGCAGTTGCTGTGCTTCGGCCTCTTCCTTGGCGCGCAGTCCATAGCCTCCAAACTCATGGATGCTTTGTGGAGTCAGTCCTAAGTGGCCTACTACTGGGACACCAGCCTCAACGATGGCTTTCACAGTCTCAGCGATGCGCACGCCGCCTTCGAGTTTCACGGCATCAACGCCCGTCTCTTTCATAATGCGGATTGCATTGCGTACACCCTCTTCCTTGCTGACCTGATAAGAGCCGAAAGGCATGTCGCATACTACGAGGCAGTGACTACAAGCACGCGCCACGCTGCGAGCATGATAAATCATCTGGTCGAGGGTGATAGGGAGCGTATCGGCATTGCCTGCCATGACGTTGGAGGCTGAGTCGCCGATAAGGATCGCATCGATGCCTGCACGGTCAAGGATGCCTGCTGTCGTAAAGTCGTAAGCCGTCATCTGGGCGATCTTCTCGCCGGCGGCCTTCATCTGTAAGATAGTCTTAGTGGTAATCTTTTTCTTGTCTGCTGTTAAGTAACCCATTATTATTAGTTGTTATCGTGTGCAAAGTTATATAATTATTTCGTAACTTTGTAGCGTAAAACGAAAACATATCCGATAAACAGCCGATAAAATGCTTAAAGGAAAGAAAATTGTCCTTGGAATCACCGGTTCCATCGCAGCCTATAAGGCGTGCCTCATCATCCGCGGGCTCATCAAGCGCGGGGCTGAGGTACAAGTCGTAATCACTCCCGCAGGTAAGGAATTTATCACTCCAATCACACTGAGTGCCTTGACACACAAGCCCGTCATCAGTGAGTTTTTCTCACAGCGCGACGGCACGTGGCATTCGCATGTCGACCTCGGCTTGTGGGCTGATGCCATGCTTATCGCTCCTTGCACAGCGAGCAGCTTAGGCAAAATGGCTAACGGCATTGCTGACAACATGCTTATCACCACTTATCTTTCGATGAAAGCACCGGTGTTTATTGCGCCAGCTATGGATTTTGATATGTACAGTCATCCCACCACACAGCATAACCTCGAATTGCTGCGAGGCTTTGGCAACCAAATTATTGAGCCAGGAACGGGATTCTTAGCATCTGGACTTGAGGGGAAAGGACGCATGGAAGAGCCTGAGAAGATAATAGATGTGCTCGACCGTGCTTTGGAGCCTACCGGTCCTCTGACAGGAAAGCATGTACTCATCACGGCAGGTCCTACCTATGAGAAGATTGATCCCGTACGTTTTATCGGCAACTACTCGAGTGGTAAGATGGGCTTTGCTTTGGCTGAAGAATGCTACCGCCGTGGAGCTGAAGTGACGCTGGTTGCCGGGCCAGTGGCATTGAAATGTTCGGAGGGTATCCATCGTATCAATGTAGAGAGTTGCGATGAGATGTATCAGGCTGCTACCGAAATATTCCCGAAGAGTGACGCCGCTATCCTCTGTGCTGCTGTTGCTGATTTCAAGCCGTCACAGATTGCTGAAACGAAAATCAACCGGGAAAAAAACGGACTGCATATCGACCTGCAGCCGACTCAGGATATCGCAGCGACGCTCGGTAAGATGAAGAAAGATGGTCAGCGACTTGTCTGCTTTGCATTGGAGACCAATGACGAGACGCAGCATGCCGAGGCAAAGCTGAAGAAAAAAAATGCCGACTTCATTGTGCTTAACTCCACACGTATCCCTGGCACGACCTTCAGAACTGACGACAATCAGATAGCTATCATCTCTCCCTCCCGACGTCTCGACTTTCCGAAGAAACCGAAGGCGGAGGTAGCAGCGGATATCATCGATCAATTAGAACAATTATTATGAAGATAGCAATAGGTATTGACGTAGGTATCTCAACAACCAAGATTGTAGGAATACGTGATGGGATGGTTGTCTCTCCTTTGTGGATCAAGGCTACCGACCCCGTGACCTCACTGTATGGAGCTTTTGGAAAGTTTCTTCACGACAATATGATCAACCTTGAGGATGTGGAGCGCGTCATGCTGACAGGTGTGGGAGCTGCATACATCAACAGTCCTATCTATGGATTGCCTACAGAGAAGACGGAGGAATTCGTGGCCGATGGCCTGGGGGCTCAGTTTGAGTCAAAACTCGACCGCATGATTGTCGTATCAATGGGTACTGGTACCTCTCTTGTCTCTTACGTGGACGGTGATATAAAGCATATCGGAGGTATTGGCATTGGTGGAGGAACACTCAATGGGCTTAGCAGACTGTTGCTCAAGACCGACGACATCAAGCAGATCTCACAGATGGCTCTTGGAGGCGACACGGCACATATCAATCTGCTTATCAAGGATATCTCTGCTCAGCCTTTGCCGGGGTTACCCATGAATGCCACGGCCAGTCTCTTTGCCAATGCACAAGGTAATGCGAGTCGGGAGGACATAGCCAAGGGCATCATCTGCATGGTGCTGCAAGCCATAGGCTCTTCCGCGATTCTTAGTTCGCTCAACAGTGGCATCCGCGATTTTGTGCTGATAGGTAACCTCTCCCGTCTGCCCCAGTGTGCAGAGCTCTATCCAAAGTTGGAGGAGATATATAATGTGCGGTTCATCATCCCGCGCAACAGTGAATTCTGTACGGCCATTGGAGCTGCACTGAGCTATGTTAATAGAAAAGATAAATAATGAATATCGTTCTTATCGGTGCCGGTAACCTTGCAACAAACTTAGGCAAGGCGCTCAAGCATGCCGGACATACTATCGAACAGGTATACAGCCATACGATGGCTTCGGCTGAACAGTTGGCAACAGTTCTCGACTGTCCAGCAACCAACGGCTTGGAGCAGTTGGCTGAGACGGATGTCTATATTATTTCTATTAAGGATGCAGCGCTCCAAAATGTTGTCTCTACGGTGTGTGAGCAACATCCCAATGCGGTCTTCCTTCACACGGCAGGCTCGATGCCGATGGACATCTTCCGCGGCTACGCGCATCATTATGGTGTGCTCTACCCTATGCAGACCTTTTCTAAGGCACGGGAGGTTGACTTCAGTGTTATTCCCACTTTTATCGAATGGAACGATGAAAAGTCACATCAGACAATTCTTTCCTTAGCAGAGAGCGTAAGTAATCGCGTAACTCCGTTATCAACAGAGGATCGAAAATATCTCCATCTTTCTGCTGTATGGGCTTGTAACTTTGTCAATCATTGCTATGATGTCGCAGCAGAGCTGCTGCAGGCTCATCATCTGCCTTTCGACGTCATGCTTCCGCTCATCGATGAGACGGCACGAAAGGTGCATGAACTCTCACCGCATGAAGCACAGACGGGACCTGCTGTGCGTTATGATGAGAATGTCATCCATGCACAGGCAGAACTTCTGAAAGATAATCCAGCCTTGCAAGAACTCTATGTTATGTTATCAAAGAATATACACGAATACACTAAGAAAAATGAATAATACAACCCGTCTACTCTTTATCTGTCTTGGTAATATCTGCCGCTCCCCGGCTGCCAACGCTATTATGCAAAGGTATGTGGATGAAGCCGGCTTATCGGATAAGTTCGATATAGATTCTGCCGGCATCGGACCGTGGCATGTGGGACAGTTGCCCGACAAGCGGATGCGGGAGCATGGCGCACGGCGAGGCTATCGCATTGATCATATCGCCCAACAGTTTGATGCGGCGAAGGACTTCGACCGCTTCGATTATATCGTTGTGATGGATGAAGACAACTACCGGAACATCACACGTCAGGCACAAAACGAAGAGGACCGAAAGAAAGTGATCCGAATGGCTGACTATTTCATCAAATATAAAGGTCGTACGAGTGTGCCCGATCCTTATTATGGAGATGGAGAGGACTTTGAATTAGCTCTCGACCTCATTGAAGACGGGTGCAAAGGTCTCTTAGCTCATTTAGATAATCATTGAAGTCGGGGTGGGTAGCATGCTTCCATACGTCGCCAAGCATTGCTGCCCCACCGAAGCCTAAAGAAGCCACTTCTTCGAGCCGGTCAATAGATACACCTCCGAGTGCAAACACGCGATCATTGATGAGACCTTGCTCATAGGCATTTACAATCTGCTCATGGCTAAACGCCGAATGATAACCCTGCTTAGAGATGCTGTCGAAGATTGGACTGAGGAAGGCATAATCAAGATGAGACATGTCTTTAAGTTCTTCTAACGAATGCATTGAACGAGAGACTGAACCATGAAAATCTGAAGGTGGTGTCGGGTTACGATGGTTCAGATGAACGCCTTTAAGTTTGTAAGGCATTGCCAATTCGAAGTGGTCATGAAGCACAAGTCGAGATCGCCATTGTGACGGAATATCTTGAATAAGATGCTCAAGGGCTGCCGTATCTGAGCCCGGCTTACGAAGATGAACAGCCCATACACCATGTTCAAGAAGCTGCACGATGATGTCTGCTTCTCTTTCTATGTATTCCGGGGGTGTGATGACAATAACTCTCATATATAATAAGGTGAATGTTGTTTTTGTAAAGACAAAGTTACAATTTTAGACGGAAAAGCTTGCTTGTTTGCACAAAAAACTATACTTTTGCATTCGATAAACTTCGGAAGGAACCGAAATGAGGGGTGCGGCTCTTGTGAGCCAGCTGAGATTATACCCGTATGACCTGATGCAGGTAATGCTGCCGTAGGAATTGCGAATATATCGCGTTTATCGTGAAGAAGCCTCTCTTAAGTGCATGTCATTTAAGAGACTTTTTGTTTTAGCCCGTCACCGTCCATTCGTGTCTCCCGTTGATGCCAATCTCTGAAAAACGAATAGAAATGGACGTACAATTTATCTCTAATAATACCTCGCGATACAGTACGCTTGACGGAATCCGTTTGGCGCTGCAAGGTGGCTGTCGCTGGATACAACTGCGTATGAAGGACGCTGATGACGAGACCTTCCTCTCTACGGCAAAGGTAGCCCGCTGTCTTTGCAGGAGTTATGGGGCAAAACTCATCCTCGACGACCGTGTGGCGCTTGTAGAAGCCGCGTGCGCTGATGGCGTACACCTTGGCCATCTCGATATGCCCATTGACGAGGCTCGACGACAATTAGGAGCGAGCCGTTTCATCGGGGGTACAGCAAATACCATTGAGGATATCAGGCGCGTGGCAAGTCAAGGTGCAGACTACATAGGCTGTGGGCCTCTGCGCTTTACAACGACGAAGAAGAACCTCGCTCCCCTACTCGGCTTTGACGGTTACCGCAGACTTCTTAATGCTATGCATGAAGAAAATATCCATGTGCCGTTGGTGGCGATCGGTGGGGTCACTGCGGATGACCTCCCGGAACTGCAGCGTATTGGAGTTAATGGTATTGCTGTGAGCGGATATGTACTCAATGCTCCTGACCCAGTTGAAGCAATGAAAACACTTATTACCTATGGAAAATAATATAAGAATCACTTATCCAAAATCAGAGAAAGTTTATCTGAAAGGTCAGATCTTTCCCAACATTCGAGTCGGTATGCGTCGTATTCATCTGACACCTACTGTGACTATTGAAAATGGAAAGCGGATAGAAAAGCCTAATGCTGACGTCCTCGTCTATGATACATCGGGGCCTTACAGCGATCCGAATGTTGCCATCGACCTTCGTCGTGGCTTGCCGCGTCTGCGTGAGCCTTGGATAACGCGAAGAGGCAATGGCACACAGCTTTATTGGGCCAAGCGGGGTGTCATCACGGAGGAGATGGAATATGTCGCAATACGTGAGAACATGAACTGCAAGGAGTTAGGCATCAAGAGTTATATCACGCCTGAGTTTGTCCGTCAGAAGGTGGCGGAAGGTCGTGCCGTGATCCCTGCCAATATCCATCATCCGGAGAGTGAGCCGATGATTATCGGTACCGACTTTCTTGTTAAAATCAATACGAATATTGGAAATTCTGCTGTCTCATCAGGTATTGAAGAGGAGGTGCAGAAAGCAGTATGGAGCTGCAAATGGGGCGGCGACACATTGATGGACCTTTCTACGGGCAATGATATCACGAAGACGCGCGAATGGATTCTTCGCAACAGTCCCGTCCCCGTGGGTACCGTTCCGATGTATCAGGCCTTTGAAAAAGCGAGTGGAAAGATTGAGAATCTCACATGGGGACTTTTCCGCGATACGCTCATCGAACAAGCCGAGCAAGGTGTCGATTATTTCACGATCCATTGTGGTATCCGCTTGCAAAATGTGCACCTCTCTCAAGGACGACTTACGGGGATGGTGAGCCGTGGCGGAAGTATCATTGCCAAATGGTGCACGATGCATCAGCAAGAGAGTTTCCTTTATACCCACTTCGATGACATTTGCGACATCTGTAGCAAATATGATGTGGCAATCTCGTTGGGAGACGGTCTGCGTCCCGGATGTATTCATGATGCCAATGATGCAGCACAGTTTGCTGAACTCGATACGATGGGACAACTCGTGGAGCGGGCTCGTGCCAAAGACGTACAGGTGTTCATAGAGGGCCCCGGTCATGTGCCGATGCAAAAGATCCGTGAGAACATGGACCGGCAGATTGAAAAATGTCATGGCGCTCCTTTCTATACACTCGGTCCGCTCGTCACCGACATTGCCCCCGGCTACGATCATATCACAAGTGCCATCGGTGCAGCCATGATTGGATGGTATGGCACAGCAATGCTCTGTTATGTCACTCCGAAAGAACATCTCTCACTGCCTGACAGTGAAGATGTGCGCACGGGTGTCATCACCTATAAGATAGCAGCGCACGCAGCTGACCTGGCGAAAGGCCATCCGGGAGCCATGGTGCGCGACGATGCCCTGTCGAAAGCTCGCTACGAGTTCCGGTGGAATGATCAGTTCAATCTCTCGCTCGACCCCGAGCGTGCCCGCGAATATTATCTTGCAGGCAATCCGCAGGAAGGACGCTATTGTTCTATGTGTGGACCTAACTTCTGTGCGGCACGTATCTCTCACACCCTTGGCTCATGCGAAAATTAAAACATTGTATTCCTGTGCTTACGATCGCAGGTTCTGATAGCAGTGGCGGTGCCGGTGTTGAAGCCGACATTAAGACGATAGAAGCCCTCGGAGGCTATGCCGCCGCGGCTATCACGGCGGTGACTGCACAAAACACGTTGGGGGTGACGGCTGTGGAAGCCGTCTCGCCTTCCTTAGTCTCCCAACAGATAGATGCCGTAATGACAGACATAGAGCCGAAAGCTGTCAAAATTGGTATGACATGTCATGCAAATATTGTCAGAGCCATTGCTGAAAGCCTTCGTAAATATGCTGCAGTTCCGCTTGTCGTCGATCCCGTAATGGTCTCTACATCGGGCGCCATTCTCATGGAGGATGAAGCTATAGATGTGGTAGTTAAAAAAATGTTTCCGATCTCAACACTTCTCACGCCTAATATTCCGGAGGCAGAGCGGTTGTCAGGAATAACAATCACTGACGAGAATGATTATGAACGTGCGGCTCGTCTTATTCTCGATATGCATTGTCGGGCTGTACTCATTAAGGGCGGACATGCCATTGGAAAGGACACCGTTACTGACCACTTGTTTGTGAGAACAAAGAATGAAAAGATTGAAACACATCTATTCTCTCACCCTTTGGTAAATACCAACAATACGCATGGTACAGGCTGTACTCTTTCCTCAGCTATCGCCTTCTATCTCGCCAGCGGATTATCATTGACCGAAGCTGTGGACAAAGGTATTGCTTATCTGTATGACGCACTTAGTCATAGTGTCGGAATCAAGTTTGGTCATGGTCATGGATCTGTAAACCATACTTTTAACCCACGCGCATTAAGTTTATGCTGAATAAAAAAAAAGAAAGAATAAAGAATACTTGCTCCATTACGATGCTATCAGTATTCTTTATTCTTTCTTCTTTAATCTTTAGCGAAGCGCCCTTTCGAGACGCGTTAAGTGGACCTGCGGGGAGTCGAACCCCGGTCCGAACAAGGAAGCCATACGCTTTCTACACGCTTATTCCAGCCTTCATTTTCGTACGGCAGCAAGACCTGGACCACCAACTGCCGTCTTATCCCCTAAAGCTTTTCATCAAGAATGTGGGGCCATCCTTGACTATTTCCGAAGAAGTCTGCACCGCTGAATCTTTGGATTCGGAAAACGATCCTCGGAGCGATGTCTCGTCCCCGCGCCTGGCGCAGGGATTAAGCCAGTAATCTACTATACTTCAATTAGGCAGCGAGAGCGTAGTTGTTTTCGCCAATTAAATTTGTGTTCACTCAGATTAAGGAGCTAGCCAACGAGGCTCCGCGTGCTTACATACGATTTCGTCTTGCCGTCAAATCCATACAAGCCCAATATCGATGTAAATGGCCGACCACTGTCGGCCGATAATTTTTGCAAAGTTAACGACTGTTTTTGTAACTGCCAAACATTTTTGGATATTTTTTATCCGAGATATTTGGCAAGTACCTTCACGTAGCCGCTCTTACGTATCTTTTCGATACTTTTTTCCTTGATCTGGCGCACACGCTCACGTGTCAGCCCTAATTGAGCACCTATCTCCTCTGGCCCTTCCTCTTGGCAACCGATACCGAAGCTCTTGCGAAGGATCGTTTGTTCACGTGGCTTAAGCACCTTGTTGAAGATGGCGTTCAAATCCTCGTCAATTGACTCCTTCTCCACAGCGTTGGAGAGCGTGTTGTCCGTCGATGGCAAGATATCTGCTAACGAGTTACTGTCCTCATCCGTGAATGGTGCATCGATACTCATGTGGCGCGTGTCAGCATTCATCGTGCTCTCTATGCGGTCAGTGTCGATATTCGTAATGTCCGACAGTTCCTCTGCCGAGGGTTTGCGATGGTTTTTCTGTTCAAACTTCTCTATCTCCGTGTTGATCTTCGACAGCGCTCCTACCTGGTTGAGCGGCAGACGAACCATACGGCTCTGCTCTGCGATAGCCTGGAGGATACTCTGACGAATCCACCAAACGGCATAGCTGATAAACTTGAAGCCACGGGTCTCGTCAAACTTTTCTGCGGCTTTGACGAGACCGATATTTCCCTCATCTATTAAGTCTGTCAGACCTAATCCTTTATGTTGATATTGTTTGGCAACAGATACAACGAATCTAAGGTTTGCTGCCACAAGACGATCCTTGGCACGTTCGCCTTTTTTGCCGCCCTGCTTGATATCGTAGGCAAGCTGTTCCTCTTCGTCAAGATTCACCATAGGAATGCGTGAAATCTCACCGAGGTAACGCTCCAACGACTCACCTGAACGATTGGTTATACTGCGCGAAATCTTAAGTTGTCTCATTGTTATATCTTTCCTTTCCTATTCTATATCCTCTACCCTGTCTACAAAAAGCGTACCAAAAATAATCCTAATATATTTTGTTATTCCATCGTTTTTTAATAACTTTGCATCACTCATTTGGAATGGCCCCGTAGCTCAGTTGAATAGAGCATCAGATTCCGGTTCTGAGTGTCGCGGGTTTGAGTCCCACCGGGGTCACAACAAAAATTTACCAAAATATTTGGTCAATTAATAAAAAGTTACTACCTTTGCACACGCAAAACAAAAATAGGGTGTAAACCTTCAATGTTTTGTCTGACTCGCTAGCTCAGTTGGTAGAGCACAACACTTTTAATGTTGGGGTCATGGGTTCGAACCCCATGCGAGTCACGAACTATAAAATTGTTAAATAGTGTTTCAAAAAGGATGTCACAAAATGACACCCTTTTTTCATGCCCTATTTTTCAAGAAACTGCTGTTTTTAAGGCTTTTACAGGCCTCTCGATTGATGATGTACATAGTTTTTAACCATCACGGGGAGGTTGGTAAGAGCTGACAATATTGGACTAAATTGGACGTGATTTGACTGAATTGGACGTTTTGCAATCCCGTCCGCTATCCTCTGGGCTTGCATGCAATCCCAATGAGGCGTCTCGAAGACCATGCAATCCAGGTTCAAACCTCCTTTCCCGTGCTAAACTTTATTAAATTATGAGCTACCCAAATGTAGTGGTCATGTTTGACCGTAAGAAACGATGCGCCAAGACCGGTAAAGGGAAGGTGGAAATCGTAGTGAACTTCTCCCGCACCTCGCGGAAGTACATCGCCATGGGATCATGCAGCAGTGCAGATCTTCCTAACGTTCAAAATTCGTCTGCAGTTCTAGACAAGATTAAAGACTGCAAGCGAATCCTTGACGGACTGGTCGCTCTCGGGAATGAGGTAAACTTGGAGAACTTCAACGTCTATTATGACAAGGAGGTAAAAATCCATGCTCTTAAGAACCCTAAGAACGAATACAACGGTTACGACCAAAACCAGTCGTTCATTGGGTTCATGCAGGACTCCCTTAATCAGTCGGACAATGCTGATGGAACGCGTGCACATAAACAGGTCGTCATCAATGCTGTGAAGGCATTCGGTAAGTTGAATCGTCTTTGTGACCTTACTCCTGCCAATATCATGGCCTTCGACAAATGGCTGCGCAATGGTAAGCGTACAGACCACACCATCTACCACAACTATCACAAGAAGGTGCATCAGTTCATTCACGAGCTGAGAATGATAGACATGATTCCTGATGACCCGTATGCGCATCTTCGTATACCTTGTGGGAAGACTAAGGAGCGCAAGCCTCTGTCCGAAGAGGAGCTCAAATTGATTCGTGAGGCTAAGCTGCCTGCAAAGTTGGATCGAGCACGGGACCTATTCGTGTTCTGTGCATATACCGGACTGAGCTACTGCGATGCACTGGCTTTCGATTTTGATAGCATGACGGAGAAGAAAGGTAAGATATACTATATCGACGGCAGCCGAATCAAGACCGGTGCAGATTTCTTCACTCCTATCCTTCAGCCTGCTATGGTAGCAAAGGTGTAGTCTGGCTTCGTCCCTCAAACCCATAAGTGATGCTGCTCGGCGTGTGGATCAGAAGCGTATGGTCACGGGTAGTCAGTACCAGGTCTCGAATATACACTGGGTTAGAACGCACCTTGAGGTGAATATCCATACTGAGTTCCCATTGGGCACAAGCATGCATATACATGTTTCGATACTCAGTGTTGACGAAAATTTCGTTGGGATCCATTGTGCAACCACAACGAATCGGACTATCGTTACCAACATTGCTCGGGATGATATTATCTCTGTCTCTTAGAGGAGTGAGCATGACTGTTATTCGGTTGTAGGAGAACTGAAGGTCTGTCTGCAACTGCTTGATGAAGGATGCCAGCAACTGACAACGGAAGGGAGTATTGACGAATCTGTCGAGAACAGTGAGCGTCACATCCTGGCGTCCTTTGAAGATTCTGCGAATGTAATCCCAGCGTTCCGGTTCAGAAGACACGACCGTCTGCAGCAGTTTTTGCATCGGGACATCCTTAAGGAGCGACGTAACGAAGGTAACCTTGCCGTCATCTACGCGCGGAGAATATGCGCGCTCTAAGAGTGTAGTTTTTTGCCTCATATAATTTGAATATTTATCGTAAATAATTGCATATAAACTTGTATTATTCGGATATTTTTAGTATCTTTGCATAAAGATACAGATTACTCACCCTCAAACACGAATAGCTATGGTTGCATTCACAGTTACATTCATGCTTCTGCGATTCATCTGCATGGTCATCTACTACCTGATCTACGGTATCTGCATGGCCGTTTTCTACATTGTCGGCTTCACCTTCATGGGTCTTCGTGACCTGTACTGCTGGATCCGGCTGCGCAAGCTGAGAGGCTATTGATATCATACGAGATGATCTTTAGGGCTGTACCTTGATGTCAAAGGTACACCTTAAAGTTCTGTGTACAAAGATGTTGGACTTCTAATTCCCTTTTGTTGGCATTATTTAATTCGTTACTCCAACACGCTCCAATCCACTCCAACACCTCCTATATAATAATGTGTCAATCTTGTCAATTTCGGAAGATTAACATTGCCCATAAAAAAGCTATCCCTGTAAGGCATCTACAAGGGAATGCTCTTACAGGGACAGCTGATAAAGGTAGTATAGAGTTGCTAAATCAACTCGTTGTCCAATTTGTCGCCATACTTCTCAATGTTCTTCTTGAGGATCTTGGCATAGATTTGTGTTGTGACAATGTTCGTGTGACCAAGCATGCGACAAAGGTTCTCAATGGGTACATCATGTGACAGAACCATTGTGGCAAAACTGTGACGGCCGACATGGCTCGTCATACTCTTGTTGATGCCAAGACGTGCCTCGATATCATGCAGGTAGAGGTTCATCTTCTGATTGGTGATGTGAGGAAGTTTGTAGTCATACTTCTTCAGTACTACCACCCTCTCTTCATCCGGATGACCGCGAGGAAATGATCTGCGCAAATCTGCATAAAGGTGGACGCGACAAATGTGGCGTCTGGTTTACGGTCAGCCTGTCACCGAACAAGGATAAGTAGATCATGTACATACAGTAGCATATGTACAGTACCTATATCATCTACTGTACATAGAGCACCTACATATAGTATGTATGGTACATATAATACATTATCTATATGCACTACATCACCTATATACACTACATCACCTATATACACTACATACAGTAGATAAACTAACGCCAACGGATAGCAAGTTGTCCTTTTGTGGCCACACACCGGCTGGAGCCGTTGCGTAACCCAAAAGGCATCTTGCCTGCTAAGGCAGGGTGAAACTGGGTCGCAACTCCCCATTTCTAACTTGAAATTCATGTACTAACCTACAATCGAAAGAATTATGTATAACAACAGAAAGACCATTATCAAGCTACGTTTGAACGACGAAGAACTGAAACTCTTCTTCCAAAAGTCAGTACGCTACCCTACGATGAGCAGCATGATCCGAGATGCCGTAAGACAGTTCAATGACAGACAGACCATGGGCAAGCTACAATCTTTGACAGAACTGAAAAACTTCTATGTCAAGTACGAGCAGCAGTTGGGTTGGCTCGGCAGTAACTTTAACCAGTATATGCACCGGGCCAATGAGCTGAATGTATCTGGTCAGCTTACCGACAAACATCTGACCGAGATAATCCTTCCTGTAGCTGGAAAAGGCTTGGAACTGATTCGAGAAATAAAACGTGAACTTGATTGCATCCACTCTAAACTTCTGAAACTATGATTATCACCATTCTCCCCAACAGCAGTAACTTTCATGCCGTAGCCTATAACGAGAGAAAGGTCTCACAGGGACAAGCTGAACTGATAGAAGTTCGAAACTTCTCCTACATCACCTCGCCTAAGGACTACACCGCAGAGAATTTCACCGACTACCTTGAGACTTACAGCCGCCGCAACACCCGTATTCAAAATGCCCAGTTTCATGTTGCTATCTCCTGTAAGGGAGATGAATACAGCTACGAACAGTTGCTTGACATTGCCCACCGTTATCTGAAAGAGATGGGCTATGCCGAGGAAGGCCAGCCACTTCTAGTCTATGCTCATCACGACACCCCCAATCATCACATCCACATCGTTACCAGTCGCGTTGCTCCGGATGGCCATAAAATCAGTAAGGACTTCGAGAAAAAGCGCAGCCGGGAGGTCACTGAGCGAATCATGAAGGAGTTCGAGCAAAGCATAGGTATTACTCACACCCTCCCTACTGAGGAGGAATGGGAAAAGGCCGTTGATCATGCTTTGTCTTATCGCTACACTTCCAAGTCTCAGTTCTGTGCTATCCTTGAAAGTCAAGGATTCGACTGCAAGGATGACGAGGATAAGCCCGTCGTCCATATCTATAGAAATTGTGAGGAAGTTGGTACCGTCCCCACGGACCTTATCATGCAACATGCCCTGAAGGATAACCGACCCAAAGACCAGCATCGTCGTCAGTTGAGAGCTATCCTCAAGAAATATCGTGATTTGTCAGCCAACAAGGAAGAGCTGGCAGCAGAAATGAAGAAGAAGTTCGGCATCAGCCTGGTGTTCTTCGGCAAGAAAGACAGTCCATACGGTTATGCCATTGTTGACCACAAGAACAAGACCGTCTTCAAGGGGGGCGAGTTTATCAGCATCCGTGAGCTGCAGCAGTTTGAAGACGTAGCCACCCGCTTTGCCAAGATAGAACAAACCATCGATACGCTTCTAGCAGACGCCCCTAATCTTACGACCGTCGACATCAACCGCATTCTCTATCGCCAATTTGGTACCCGCATCCATCAAGGTACCGTTTCATGGAACGGTGAAACGATCACGCTCAAAGATTCCGTGTGCGAGCAGCTCCGTCGGAATTACCTAACCTCACAAGGGAAGACTATTGATGTCGATGGTGCAACTATCCCCACCACGCAAGCCCTCCATAATTCTAAAAGTACCACCCGAGTCAACAATCCACTTGTCAATGCAGGTGGTTCCCATGATACTAACCGTGAATCAGAAATCGATCAAGGTATGAATGTCAGTGAGATCGATAATCAAATCAAATCAAAAATCTATATGTAAAAGCCAAGTTTCTGTATTACAGATACTTGGCTTTTTAAAGTTTGGATTATAATTTCATTCTACATT
>CADBAG010000028.1 GCA_902792635.1 uncultured Prevotellaceae bacterium
GACTATCATATTCCCTATATTCGCCAAGACGATAGAGAAACATGATTCTCTTCAAAAGTTTCCTAATAGAACATAGAATTCTCAGTATAGAAAACGGAAGCCTTCAGCAAGTGGAGAATGAGAGATCGTACAGGGGCATTCGCTCGTGCAGGCACGTCGTAGAGCCAGATTCGTGCAGCATACTCACACATGCTGATTCAAGCAGGCGGGCTGTTAGCTTTCGTAAGGACACCTCAGAGATGCGCGCATCCGAGGGACGAAGTTCGTGCAGAACAGTTGACCGCCTACAGGCAGGTTTCCGGATGCAAAGGTAAACATATCTAGGGGATCACACAACGGCCAATAGTGCACATTTTAATAAAATCATATTTGAACAACATAAAATTTACAATTATGATGACACCATTGAAAATGCTATTGTCAGTCGTTTTTGCAACGACAGCACTGGCTGGTTTTGCCCAAAGCAAAGCACCGGTATTCACAACCATCAAAGCCAACGCGATAACGTCGGTGAAGGATCAGAACAGAAGTGGCACGTGCTGGGACTATGCCACCTGCGGGTTCCTGGAGAGTGAGATCCTGCGCAAGACGGGCAAGACGGTGGACCTCGCCGAGATGTATGTGGCATATCAGGATTATCTCGACTGTGCCGACTACCATATCCGTATGCATGGCAACAGCCGGTTCTCGGAAGGCGGCTCCTGCGACGACGTGGTGAGTGTCATCAAGCGATTCGGGATCGTGCCAGAAGAGGCGATGACAAGACCGGGAGCGATGGTAGGCGACAGTCTCGCCAATTTCAACGAGTTCTTCCCTGCCTTGGAAGCGTATGTCAACAACTATGCTGACAGCAAGCAGACCTCCATCACGACGCAGTGGCGGCAGGGCATGACGGGTATCTTGGATGCTTATCTTGGCACTTATCAGAAGGAGTTTAGCTATGGGGGCAAACGCTATACCCCGCAATCGTTTGCAGCGAGTCTCGGACTTGATTGGGACGACTATGTCAGCGTGACCAGTTACACCCATCATCCTTTCAACGAATGGATGGTGATAGAGGCACCTTACAAATGGCGTCCGCGTCCGAGTTTCAACATTCCGCTGGACCAGATGATGGCGGTCATCGACAATGCCCTTGCCCACGGCTACTGCGTGGCATGGGGCGGAGATGTGAGTGGAGACAACTTCTCACGGAGCGGCATCGGCCTGGCCTTGGACAAGCAGAAAGCGTACTCTCTGGCAGGAAGCGACGCGGAGCGGTGGCTCAAACTGCCGAAGGCACAGCAGAAGAGCAAACTCGACAGTCTTGGTGTGGATGCACCGGAGGTAACGCCGACACAGGCTTTAAGACAGAAATATTTTGATACGTGGGAGGCTACGTACGACCACGTGATGCTGATCTTCGGTACGGCGAAGGACAAGAACGGTAAGGAATACTATATGGTGAAGAACTCGTGGGGCGACTATGGCAACTACCATGGCATCTGGTATCTCAGTAAGAGCTTCGTGGCGATGTACACCACCTATATCTTCCTGAACAAGCACGCGCTCGACAAGCGTCTGTTGGATAAAATGGCGGTAAGGTTCTGAGCAGGTTACCCATCTTACCGCCCTCTCTGCCGCTTCTTCCCACCCGGCCGCATCATGGCGGCTGAGCGGGCGATACAGCGTCGCCACCACTGCTCGTCGTCCTCATCCTTGTCCCGGCCCCAGCCGGCATTGTTGACGGTGCTGCCGCCGAAAGACTCGGCATAGGCAGTGGCCTCGCGGATGCAGTTGAGGGACAAGAGCAGGGCACAGTTGATAACACCGGCGGCATTGTCGGTGAGATGGGTGAAGCCTGACTCGTCGAGAAGATGCTGCTGGTGTTCGGAGAGCGTCGGACGGACGGGTTCCCAGGACGAAGCCACCATGTCGTTGTAGGTTGCCAAGAGGTTCTTCTGCAGCTCCGTGGTCTTATAGTTGAAGTCTGCACCCAGATGCTCCCGTATCTCGGCATGCTCCTGTTTCAACGCAGCGAGACGCGCACGGGCAGCGAGGATGGTGCGCTCGGCATCTTCCAACATCTGCTGACGGAGAGACAGCTTGCTCTTGACGTCTTCGAGCTCACTCCGCAAAGCCGCCATCCTACTTGCCAAGGCAGCATGGTCGCAACCGTCCTGACCAAACTGACGGGCGATCTCGTCAATCTCGTCCTGAATGGCCTGCTTACGCTCCCGGAGGTTGGCAATCATCGTCGAGATGCCCTTCAACTTTATCTCTGCCCGACGGATCTGCCGGAGCAATCCCTGACGGGTGGTCTCCAGGTCGCACACCTCCGATACCAGCTCACGTTTGTATTCCTCAGTGGAGCGGTGCCGGGCTTTTGTCTCCTCCATATTGCTGCCACGCTCCAGTCCCCACTTCTTGTTGACCTGTTCGACAAGTTCGGAGTGCAAGGCAGTCATATTTGCCGATTCAGCCTCAATGGTACTGCCAAAGACTGTTCTCCATGAGATACGGTTACGGGCTATATCGACCGGCACCATGGTACAATGAATGTGGGGATTCTTCTCGTCGAGGTGAACATAGAAGCTGATGATGTTATCCTCGCCATAACGCTTAGCCATGAAGTTATATACGTCACGTGCCCAGTCCTCGATCTCTTGACAACGGGTGATGCCACTGTTGTCCGCCCCTTTCGTCAAATCTACTTTCTGAGTGCCAAAGGCGAGCTCGTGCATCCGCTCACGGTTGCCGCCAAAGATGAACTTGGCAATGGTGCGGTACTTCCGTTTACCGTCAGCGTTACTGTTCGGATCCCTAATGCCGCGAGCTGCCAGGTTCTCAGCCATCTTCTGAGCGATGCTCTTGGATGTATCGATGGGCTGCACGACACCTCCCCGGACAACCTCAAAGTTGAGCTTTGCACGGGTAGGGTCGTAGTTGGCGAGACTGTCCGCGGCTTTCTTTTTCCACTGCTGGGCAGTCCAGTTGCGTTGCTGCTCATCGCTCTCTTTTTGACTGACACCACCCGTCTCAGAGCGCATGTCCATGACTTGTTTTCTTCCTGCCATATTCGTTTTTATTGACAATGTTATTACCTATTCAGCCCGAGCTTGCTCCCCGCAGGAACTCCCTTGGAGGGGCTCTCAGGGCGTTAATGTAAGTTAACGCTAATTAGGCTTAGCGATTTGGAAAATCGTGCCTAAACCGTAGGTTGCACTAAACCGGTGAAGAAAGGCAAGCAAGCTCGCTCGACTTAGAAAATTATTGACACGGAGTGCGCCGGTTCCTGAGAGGATTGAATGGAAAAGAGGTAGGATTTGAAGCATCGCGACATGAGGTTAAAGGAGTAAATGTTTGTGGGACTTCCTGGCCAAGGAGAACACGAAGGTGTTGCCCTTGCGCTGGCGTGAGATCACCGAGAGCGCGGAAAGCTCATCAAGGAACTGCTGTACAGTGTGCCGTTCCCAGTTCCATTCTTCAGCCAGGCGCATGTAAGAGGCAGAGAACGGCAGGACATGGATCTGCTCGCCCTGCTCATTACACACGGGAATGCCCTTGCCGATAGACTCCATGAGCCACACGAAAGCATCGTAACGTGACAGACGGTGACGGTCTTTGGTTCGAAGACAGTTGATGAGTTCGTGACCGATGGCCATCCAGTTGACAGTCGATTTCTTCTTTTGCTTCATTGCTTATTCGTTGATTCAATGTTTAGTGGTATCAGATTCTGTAATGTTCTGCTGGGGTATGTCCGGCAGGCAGGCGGCAGTAATCAGGACTGCAGACAACGTGTAGGCGATGGAAAGCATACCAGGGACAAAGCCGATAGGAACCGCTATGGCGAAAATACCAAGATAGATGGGCATGGAGGAACGGATGAACAATAGCAGAAGGGTGTTGCGCTTGACGGCTATGGCAAAAAACGCATAGAGCGATGAGAAGGCCAGCCCGATCGTCACCGGGAAAGCCAACGAGTAAGCCAAATGGAAGAGGAGAATGACAATGGCAAGCAGGCTTGCGGCAAAGTTGGCGCGCTTCTCGGAACGTGACAGACATCGGCGGACAACCATGAGGCGGCCCTTGCGGGCGAGTGCGATGGAGACGGCCAACGGCAGCAGCGAAACGAGTAATACGAAGAGTAATTTTGCAGTCATGATTTCTTAATAGTAATATGGGTAATACATGATGGTTGGGATTAGTTTTTGATGCAATCTACATAGAGATGGTAAGACGAGTTGGAGATCTTCAGCGTCAGCGATTTCAGCGTTGCCCGGCGAATGATCCACTCCACATCCCTGGGGGAAGGATTGCAGGTCTTCATCCGCTCGGCAAAGGCTTTGTCGCGGCGACTTATCTTCTTAATGATCTTGTCCATGTCGCCCTCATAGACGTTCCACACCGTCCGGCGCACATGATTCTTTGCCTTGCCGGAAAGCATGACACGGAGTACGTAACAGGAGGAACGCACGAGACGGCTGCCTTCCTGCACCATATAGTCGTGCTTGGCAAAAGGCACTACGGCATGATAGGTGTCACCATGGGCGTTGATGACATCGGCAATGGAATAAAGCAGCTCAGGTCTCATAGCTCATCTTGCAAAAAACAGACAACAGTTCCTGGCTGGTCATCGCCTCGGTGAAGTCGAAGGACAGCGTGTGGGAGAGAAGATCGCTGTCGAGTTCTTCGGCAAAGACATCCACGGTGTCATAGACGGTGACGGCAACACTGTCTACAAAGCCGTCGGTGCCGGTGAGCAGGTTGATCTTGAACATACTCTTGCCGAGCTTGGGACTGGCGAAGAAGCAGCAGTGGAGGATGCGCGGCTCTGACTTCTTTGAGCCGTGGTAGAGGAGCTGAAGGTCGAGGTCGTCGTCGATCATGTCCATCACCATGCCAATGGGGAAACGCTCTTCAAGGTTAAAGTACAGTACCGCCGAGTCCTCGGCGATGTCGGGTTCTACACACTGCTTGCTGTCAATGAGTTTGGGCAGCATCAATGGCATCAGGGCCATAAACTTGTTTACTTCTTTTACAATCATAATAATTAGGATTAAATGGATAAGACATATATTTTGAGCAACTGCTGTGGCAGCAGATAGTTCAATGCGCTCAGGTTGATGTCGAAGGTATCGGCAAACCGCCGCGACTTGGGCAGTTGGGTGACGATATACTCGAACCGGCTGCGCTCCTGTGGGGTCATGGTGGCCAGCAGGAACGGGTCGATGCTGACAAAGGGCTGGATAATCATCCAGAGGTAGGCATTGCCCTGTGACTTGCCTTTCATCTCCAGGCGGTTAATGTTCTCGACACACTCGGCGGAGTTCTGCAACAGCCGGCGCACGGTACGCATGGACATATAGACGATGGCATCCTTGTAGGGGATGCGCCCTTCACGGGCGGCGATGAAGATGTTGCGGCAGATGGCCTCGGTGTTCCGGCTGATGTCTGCCAGGGGCTCATCGTCCATCTCATAGAGGTGATGGAGGAAAGCGCGGAACATATAGTCTTCGTCACGGATGAAGCGCAGCATGTCCTCACGGTTGTTGATGCCCTTGCTGAGGGTGGTGGTCAGGAAGTATCGGTACCGTTTCAGGATGGAGGCCTTGTCGCAGACACTGATACCGGTGCTGTCGAGGGAGGCAAAGAAAGGCGTGGCAAGGCTGACGGCTTCCGCCAGGTCCCCGTCATCTTTGTAGGCGCTGGTCTGCTCCTTGATGGACAGTACATCGTCGTAGCCATAGCGCCAGGTCTCGGTGAGACGGAGCATCTCTTTGCGGATGGAGTCACGGATAAGGAAATAGTCGTTCGCCTCATTATGGTACTTCTCAAAAGCAGAGTCAGCAACGAGGAACTTGTAAACGGTATCGTTTACTTCCTTCCATTCCTTCAATGAGGCGACATATTCCTTGGTATTGCTGGTCCTGACAGATTTGATTTTACTGAGAAACGCACGGTAGGTTTCGACCGCACTGCGACTGGTGGTGAACTGGTATTTGTCGTCTTTATTACAAGCTGACAAAAGGACGGAAAACGTCAATATGGATAATATGGGTAATACGGTGAATATGGTATGAATGGTTTGCCGGACAAGTCTCCGTTCCGACTGATAATGATGGTGTTGCAATCCGTTTTTTCCAGTTGTTGTCATTGTTGTGATGGTTTTGGTGAGATACTACAACAAAGATAACAATTCTTCCTCAAAATAGTATGTCTTTTACGCGTTTTACAACTTATTGGTTCTGTAAAACTCGAAAATAGAACCAAATACACCGAATTTGGTACTAATTTCGTAATCTTTTGATATTATAACGGTTAACTTGCCGAGAAATGGAATATTTTTAGTATCTTTGTAAATAAATCACAGAGAAATATGAAACATATCGGATATATCGGTAATGCTCATATTAATGAGCACGGTGAGGATGCACTCAAGCAGATGCGGGTGCACGGGTGTGAGACGCTTTATAAGGAAAACGGCAAGGGCAGGAAACGGCCTCAATGGGAGGCGTTCATCAACGAACTCCATGAGGGTGACTGCGCGGTGCTGCTTTCGTTCGACAACGCCTTCTACAACTTCCACGATATGATATTCTTTGTGAAGTTCTGCCGGAAGACGGGCATAAGGATTGTCTCCATCGCCGACGGACTGGACACGCAGGACGAACTGTTCCCGGAGTCGAAGACGGTCAACACGCTGGACCTTATCTGCAAGGTGTTCAGCAAGCGCGACCGCAACACGCACGATGACCTGGAGGCGGAACTCTATTCCACCAACTACAACGACCGCAAACTGAAACGCTATAAGCTGGTCATCAATATGTATAAGGCGGGGTACTGCATCAAGGAGATTATGGAACGTACCGGTTATCGCAGCAAGAGCAACCTCTACAGGATACTCCACATGTATGATGTCCAGATGGAATATCCGTCGATGTCGAGGGCTGCCAATGCTGTGGCGGTGGCACGTGTATAGACAAGGAGTCAATTTCCCTTTCTTTAGGTTTCCCGAAGTGGTCGGAAACGGTTCAGGAAGGGTGGGAACAAAGCGGACGGCGGCTA
Source organism: uncultured Prevotellaceae bacterium (assembly GCA_902792635.1). Lineage (GTDB taxonomy): Bacteria > Bacteroidota > Bacteroidia > Bacteroidales > Bacteroidaceae > Prevotella. Next base: position 7,048 of record CADBAG010000028.1, read on the forward strand.
CAGTGACGGCACAGAATTGTTTTCACTGACAAGAAAGCGCAAGTGGAGACCGGCAACGTCGGGCTGCGGTTGCGCCTTGGCAGGGAAGTCAATTCGCCGGCACGTTCTGCTGAGCGGCCAGCCTTTGCCGGGAGTGTGCGGACGGCAATGGATGGACGGTCAGAAAAGCAGAATAGCCGTCGTCCGTTTTGTGGAGTGGGCATGGGCTAAGAAAACACTTAGGCATCGGGCAACGGCTGTGACCCTTTAATCGGGTAGGGGTCGTGAGGCACCCTGCAAGTGCCTTCTTCGTGGTGCCTCGCAACGGTGGGGCAAAGCAATAAGCCGGAACTTTTGCGGATGCGGTTGATGACTGGAGAGGAAACGGAACTTGTGCAGTCTTCACTCCAGTCATGGACCGGCATCAAGGAAGGACGGTATCGCAGAGCCGTCCCGCTGCAAGCGTTTGCCATGCGGTGCCTGAAAATGGAGTGAAGCATGACGGCGCAACGGCGAAGACTTGCGACTCCATGCGCAACGGAATGGCAGGACACGGCATGGCAGGAAAAAGTAGGGAAGGGTGGGAAAAAGCCTGGCGTGGGACGAAGTTATGCGTTGCCTTTGTTCCTTGAACGCACGGCAAGAATTGTCTGTACGGCTACCGACAACAGGATGAGTGCGATGCCGCCCCAGAAAGCAGGCGAGAGTTCACCGGCCTCGCCGAAGAGCAGCATGGCCAGCGTGATGGTGTAGATGGGCTCGAGATTATAGCTCAGGTTGACGGTGAAGGCTGAGATGGAACGGAGCGACTGCAACTGGAGCAGGAACGGTCCGATGGTGAACAATGATGCGAAGACAAGCAGGGCTATCAGGTCGTGGCTTGACGGTGCGACGACAGCCTGGGGTACTGCCAAGCCATAGACGAGGATGGCTATGGCAAGTATAATGCCACCACCCGTAAGCTCATAGAGCAGCATCGTACTGCTGGCGCGTCCCGTAGTGGCCTGTACCCGTTTGCTGAGTACGGAGAAGAACGAATAGAGCAGGGATGAGAGACAGCCCACGGCGATGCCGGCACGATAACGGACGTCGAATCCGAAGATGAGCATGATGCCACAGACGGTCAGCAGACTGAGCAGCAGCTCACGCCACGAAGGGCGGTGCCGTCCGATGATGGGTTCAATGATGGCGGTGAAGAATCCCACGAGGGCGAAGCACACTGCACCGATGGACACGTTGGCCATCTTGATGCTGCCGTAGTAGCACACCCAGTGAACGGCCAATAGTACGCCGCAGCCCATCATCATGGCTACCTGACGCCACGGCAGACGGTGGAGCCGGTGCTGCACACCCATGACAAAGGCGAGGAGCAGGGCGGAGAACAATACGCGATAGAATACCAGCGGCAGTTCGCTGATGGTGATGATCTTGCCAAACAAGCCCGTAGCTCCTGCCAGCAGAATGGAGGCATGCAGACGCAGATATGAATGTTTCATAGTTGCAAAGGTACAACAAAATGTGGATAAGCACATATTTATTAAGTGATGTATTGGTCGTTTCAAGGAAATTGATTATTTTTGCACCGATAAAAAGCGAAAGTATAACCCAAAGAACATAAAACAATTCATATTATTCACCAACAACATTTTCACGTTATGAAACATTTGAACAAGATTCGTGTTTTCACATTCGTCCTCATGCTGATGGCCGGAGGATTATGCTCAACCGCCAAGGCGCAGGCCGCCGAAATCGTTGAACCTGACACAACCGCCACAGATCTAATGTTCTTAGTCGGTGCAGACAACAGCCTGAAGGCTCTGCCCATGGAAGACGGCAAGATGGAGACACACAAGAACAAGTTCGGCAAGCTTGCCTCCATCGTGAGTACTGCCGCCAGTGCCGCCGGGGCCTTAGGAGGTATCGGGATGATTGCGGGAGCAGGGAGCTCTTCCTTGGGAGCCGTAGTGGCTGGTGCCCAGGTGATGGGTACGGCTGCCAATGTGGGCAGTCTCGCCGATGCCGCCAACACGCTGGCTGGAGCCGAGGGCATGGACTTCACCTTCAGCGGTTCTTCATCTGCCTTGAAGTGCAAGCATGAGGGTAAGGACGTGAAGGTGCTGATTAATCTCAGGGCAGAGAAACGGGAGGACGGCATGACACTGTTCAAGGTCGTGAGATTCGCCTCGTCGAAGAAAGACCGCCGGCTGCAGTGGTTCCAGACGAAAGCGGCACTCATCAACACCGCAGACTCGGAGAAGGCTGACAAGGCTGGCTATCTGTCGTTCGGGTATCAGAACTTCGGAGACCACAGCTCCATCATCACGATCCCTGCAGCACGGCTGACACCGGGCGATTATGGGGTGTTCTACCTCGGTAATATGATCTCACCGACGCTCTCCAGTATCTGTTATACGTTCTCTGTAGAGTAGTTTTTGTAGCGTAAAGGGAGGGCGCTACAAGGTGTATCGTTTTATAAATGATTGATAATCAAATAAATTTCTCACAACAGCCATAAGTGCTACAACGATACAAGGAAAAATCGCACTCTCATACCATACACATATAATAAATCAGCCACCTGTAAGGTTAATCCCACGGGTGGCTGGTTTCGTTTATTGTCTATTTGTCTTTAGCGTCATCCTTCGCCTTGGGCTTTTCATAGACCATGTTACCCTCAAAGTTGAGCGTTCCCGGCTGCACATCATGCTTCTGGATGTAACGGTTGGTGGTGGAGATGTCCCTGTGGCGTGCCTGATCACGGGCAACGACAACGCCCTCGGAATTGGCAAGGTCACGGATGCCGGAATCCTTCAGAGAATAGAACTGATAGCAGTCGCTCCATTTCAGTGCGTTGCGCATCGTCTTCCAACGCTTGTTGAACTGGTCGCTGCCTACATGCTCTTTGCCCGGCTTGAAGTCGTGGCTGAAGATATAGCAGTCGCTCGTACTCTTGAAGATATCGAGGTCAAGCATCAGTTTGATGATGATTTTGTTCAGACCCACATCAGCATCACGATGGTTCTTGCTGAAAGTCTTGGAAACGAAGATAGTCTGATTCTTCAGGCTGATGTCTCCAATCTTCAGATTACTGAGCTCGCCGGGACGGATGAGCGTGTAGTACTGCATTAGACAGGCCAGGAGGAAGGACTTGTCATGCTCCGTGAGATACTTGGTCATCGTCTTGAGCATCTCCGGAGTGAGGTCCTTGCGGAACTTCTCCCCGTTCTCTGGCATCACCTTGATCTTCTCGACAGGATTGTTAGCGATGTACTTGCGGGCAACCATGAACTCAGAGAAGCCGTAGAGCCAGCCACGATAATTGTTACGCGTTCGGGGAGAACTCTCACGGTCGAGAAAGATCCAATCGATGAAGTCGTTGCAGAAGGACTCATCGAACTGATAAGCATACTTGAATGGGGTAGTACGGGTGGCAATATACTCTTTGAGTACATTGACCCGCGAGTGATAACTCTGCCGTGTCTTCTTGCGATCCATGCGGTCGACATAATCGAGATACCTCTTCAAGCAATCCTCGAAGAGTACATAAGCACGTGAATTGTCGGTCTGTACCCACGGATTCCATCCTTTCATGAGCTTGCTGCTCACTACATTGATAATCTCTGTAGCGCGCCGGTTGCGTTCAGCAACACGAAATTCTGTACTGATGCTGTACTTCTTACGCCGCATCGTGTCGGTGGCAGGGTCGAGTGCATAGAAGTCGACATACCACTCTTTGCCTTTGTGGAGTTTTGGGTAGGTGTAGCCTACGAGCTTGGAAACATTACTTCCTTGAATTTTAGAGCACATTTTTTTAACATCTTTTGTCGCTGCGTTCCCAGCTATAAAAGATGCACGTCCAACAATGCTTAACAGAAGCCGTCCGTCAATCGTCCGGCATTTTTAACGCAAAATGCGCAACTTGCTGATAAACAACGAGTTACGCATTTCTGGCGGAGAGAGAGGGATTCGAACCCCCGGTACCTCTCGGTACGACGGTTTTCAAGACCGTTGTAATCGACCACTCTACCATCTCTCCAATGGTATTGTTGTACCTTGCTTTTTGTAAGCGTGTGCAAAGGTAGACAAAAATATTGAATAAACAATAGTCGATAAGAAAATATCTCTTATTATTAAAATTTATTAACTTTCCATCTAATTTCTCAACTTTATCTTGCAATTATCAAGCGAATCGATAATCGCCAGACTTTCAACACGCACATCTTCCTTATCCATCACTTCGCGTCCCCGCAAAAAGCCTTCTCTATGATGAAGCCTAAACCGACGAACTCAGCCTCACCTTGCCGACAAAGGTCAATAATGCCCTTAGCCGCATTATCATATGCAAGAAAGTCGTCGATGAAAAATACCCATTAATCTTTCCGTTGACCAATGTCAAGCATATCTGCACAAACGATAAGACTGATATAAGAATCTCTTATAGATTTGCGAAATTAGCAAAATAAAAGAAGAAAGTATGAAATTAGACATATTTTTTTCTTAACTTTGCGCACTATAAGCGTTTAGGAATATCATCATCGAACCATCTTAACAGTACAATGAAATGAAGCACAGCTCTCTCATCAGAATTGCATCTGTGCTTTTTCTCGCTTTCATTCCCTTTATGGGCATCCAAAGTCAGAATCTGTATCTTGGTTCAGAGGTAGAGATCAGCAACAACTTCGTCTACAACGAACGTGGAGAACACAACCGTTTCTATGCCATTCCAACGATTGCGGCGAAGTGGACATTAAAAAAATCATAAATCAAAATGTGACAAATATGACAGAAGAAAAAAAAGAGATTACCTATGAAGTAGGCAAAACCTATCCATTTAAGATTAGGGCTATTCATCAAGACTTTTGTGAGTTGGTAGATGAAACAGGATTTCGAGTTTATCTCCAACACACTAATGGGCTTCGACTTAACAAAGGGCAAGAGATAAGGTGCCTTGTAACAGCCAATTCACAACTTCGTCCTAAAATAGAATTGGTGGATGCTGAGGTATACAGCAATGATAGCCGACTCAGTCCTGAGAAGATTGACAGCATTATTCGTTCCATTGCTCAAAATTGGGAGACCAAAGACTTTACAGACCTTTTAATGATGAATGAGGTAGAAGATAAGTCTTTCGAAAGTGAATGCCGTAAATGGATAAGCACTTTAGAAGTCCAGAGACAGGATCTGAACAGAGTCCGTGAAGACTGCACCAAGTTTATGGAGGAGTCTGATTTTCTGAGTCTCTGCAATGATTTTGAGCGCGATATCTATCAGCAACGGCTAACTACTTTAATCGATTTGCTGAGTTATTATATTGAAGCAGACAAGCTGCAGGAAGAGCAAAAAGGCAAGGATTTTCTTGAGGGAATACTCAACAAGTTAGAGAAAACTGGCTATGTCTATCATCCAGCCAAGAACTTCAATATCATGTCATGCCTGTTACTCAACGATCCTTCTTTGATGACGAGCACGGTTACACGCCTTTTCGACATTATCCGTCGATGGCCATTAGAGATCTGGATTAAGGAACCATTCAAAAGCACACTGATCAAAGTGCTTAGCCTATATATAGAGGAGAATATTCTGAAAGTCGATCGTCAGGAAAACAATGAAGAATTGGTAAACAGCCTGATACAAGCTATCACCATTCTATTGCTTCTCGCCGACAACAAGGATAATTATGATTCTTCACTACCAGATGAAAGATTGAATTTTTCACGTCTGTGTGTACTTTCTACCTATCAGGAAGAATACAATAATCATGAAGTGCTTACGCTTGCCCTCAACTATCTTACAGGCAGCAAATATTTCCGCCCCTTTTATAAACTCAACGATACAGCGAGTAATAAAGTAACCTTTATTCTGAAGACTTACAAGCCGCTAATGCAGAAATGGCCCATTGATACAAGAAATAGTTTCATCAGTGGCAACAATCGTCTTGTAATCTCGCCGGAAGGTATTAGTTTGTTCTCTGGCAATTCAAAAGAGAAGACAGTGCTTCCTGAGAATCTTAAGCTTTGGGAGAACCTTCAGGTTTACGCTGACAGACGTTGGATCCGCCCCATATCCGGTAAAGTAACTGTCCGCGATTGTAAAAATCTTTGGGATGATATTGAGCATGTATTCTTCGAGCAGAAGCAATCAGTTATTCATGAAGACCACACATCGGCAATCAAAGAGAAAACTCGCAATATTGGCGATTGTGTAACGATAAGCATCACAAGGGTGGAGTTTATCAATGAGAATGAATCAAAAGCTTATTGCATCATTCAAGGTGAGAAAGAAGAAAGTGGCTATCTCTATGGTGAAGATATTGTGAGCTATATCCATCACCTTGAGCCATGGATGTTCACCGATGACCGAGGCAAAATGCTGAATATGGAAGCTGAGATAAAAGGCTTCGACAGTGATGGCATGATTCATTTTTCCATGCAGAATACGATTAAGCGTTACGTGAGCGAAGAATTATATTCTCCTGGTGATGAAGTTGTTTGCTCATTGGGAAAATCTATGGAGAGAGGTGATCATAGAATTCCAGTTCCAGCAGTGACACCCGATGGGGAGAGCATTAGCTTAGCAGGCTTTTGTGATGAAGATTTCAATGTGGGTGACTTAGTAAAGGCCACCTATCAAAATACAGCTTCCGGCACCTTCCATTTATTCTGCTCTGTGGAAGGTCGGGCTACAGGAGAACCCGTAAACTTAGCTAAAGCATTCCACAACCTCATGTTGAATTATGCTTATGCAGACGATGATGACACAGAGGACACACAGCAACCGGATGACAAGGGCTGTGCCAATATAGCGAACGATGACTTTGAAAACAGTGACCGCATACTTGATGTGACATATGTCAAGGAAATTATCCGTATCTTAGACCGCATGGCTTTTACCGATGACGACTATGTACGCTCTTACAATTATTTGGCTTTTGCTCGCGCCTTATGCCGTTTGATAGGCTGGGGAACACAAGCAGCCTATTATCGTGGCCGCTTGGAGCTAATATATCTTCTGTATGATTTTGCAATCAATGATCATATCGACCCAGAGCGTCTTGATAATCTGCAAAATACGTCTCCTGACTTGTTTGGTGCAGATACTTCGATGTCTGAGAAATTTCATCAGCTACGAATCGTCAGCTACTTAGGCTATCGAGGTCATGATGATGAGCTGTGGCGATGCCGTAGCATGGAAGATGGAACAACTCAAAAGTTATCTTCTTTAGTTATGGCTTACAATATCCTCAGGGAAAATAACATGGATCGTCAAGCCAACGATGTATTCAATCGTATAAAGGACAATCTTAATCTTAAAGGATACGAGTCCAACCTTGAGACGTATGGCATTGGCATAGAGACAGACAAGGTCGAATATAAGGAATCACTGGTCTATCCATCAGGCAATCACATGCGTCCAGAACTGAGACTTCGTACAGATAATGTCCTTGAAGCCATTGCCTCTTTCCTTAATGCTTATGGCGGCACTGTTTATATCGGTGCTAACAACAGTGGAGCCGGTATAGGTGTCGAAAACGACCTCGAGTATAAGGAATTCAATGGTGACCGTGATAAGTATCAGCGTTATATTCTTGACCAATGTGCCATTCGATTCGGAAACTATGCCACGACTTACATTCATTCCAAATGGAATATTGGCGAGAAGAGTGGCAAGTATGTCTTAGAGATCGATGTTGAGCCATGCCCGGAAGGAGTTAGTCTTTATGGCGTATGGTATTTCCGTCAAGATAATGGCAAGCGAAGCCTTTCGAAACAAGATTTTGAGTCGTATAACGTCAGACGCAAGGAAAAGCTTCAGCGGATGCTAACGGAAGGTGCTTCTCAGCTTAATATAGACAAGCCATCTGAAAATGTCAAAGACTTGAGTAAGACAGAACCAACAAATGGGCTTGTTAATAGCGCAACTAAACCAAGTTCGATAGAGAAGATAAACACCAGTACCTCTCGAAATAATTCGCTCATTGACGATGGCAGTGGTGATTACAGGCCTTCTGTAGCATTCTTCAAATTCCTTCCTAACGGAAAATTCAGCAAGATTTCCGATTACGACTATGACGAAAGCACAGAACTGACCCTTGCTGTATACGATGAGGAAGCACAAGACGGCAACCTTGTCTTAGGCTATGACGATGGAACAATCAATAAAGTCCCCGTTCGTGAACTTTTGCGTTTTGATGATTATCGTGAGTATCTCCGCTTTACGGGTGCCAAACTTCTCTTTGCGACTATAGCTACCGATGACGATGCACTGATCAGCGTCAATAAAGAAGACAATTCAAAAGGTCGCATCATGGTAAGGGTTGATACACTTTCGAATATAGAGCTTGGCCGATTGCAAGATAAAGGTCAGCGACTGTGGAAGGAGGGTATTTCTAAAGAGATTCTCGCTTATGAGATTGCCCCTGTCAGTGAACAGTCCAATTTAAGTGGAATTTTGAATCGAAGTGAAACTACACTCGGACAACCGCTACGCACAAGTCCTAAGGATGTAAAAGACAGTTTGAAACGTTGTGGCATTCTATAAGGAATCGCACTGCGATTTCATTGAAAAGGCAAGTCGATTACGCTGAAATCAACTTGCCTTTCCTATTGAATCGCAACACGATTCTTACTATCGTTATCAATGCGTATTGCTTGTACCCTGTATATGTCCATATTTGTCTTTGTAAGTCGTAGTAGACTTCCCCAAATTATTAGTTTGGGTCTCGCTTGAACCCGTAATGTGACCATACCGATCTTTATAAGTTGTTGTAGTTCGACTTCCATAGGAAGAACGTGTCTCACTTGAGCCAGTGATATGCCCGTATCGGTCTTTGTAAGTTGTCTGAACGCGTCCACCAAAAGTCGGGCGGGCTTCACTTGTCCCCGTAATATGACCATACTGATCTTTATAGACAGTCTTCTGATTGCCACGACTATCTGTTGTCGTAGTAGCAGTCCCCGTGATATGACCATAACGATCTTTCTGTGTTTCAACGGTCTTGTTGCTCTGAGCAAATGTAGCTAAAGGCGACAAAGCAAACAGCGTGATGATTACAAACCTCTTCATACTCGGTTTATTTTAATGTGAGAAAGCTCCCACGTTGAACTTTTTGCAAAGATAAGAAATTCATGCTAATTATTCAAAAGGAAAAGTCCTAAATCTTCAAAAAATCTTTGTCTTTTCCGCTAAAAGCCTTAACTTTGCACATAATGTGGACTTTGAAATCTGCAAATAGAGATAAATACATCAAATAATCATATAATTATGACAGATATGAAAGAAGTTAACATGATAGCTGGCATGAGAAAAACGATCTTTTTGATCATTCTATGCTTCATCAACACGGTTTCCACTTGGGGGGCCGATAAGATTTCTTTTACTTTCCTTAAGGGGGAGCAAGCCGTTAGTTATATTGTTGACTGGACGAATCTCAAGATTGCTGGATTTTCTCCCAAGAACTGGCTTGAGATCCGTCAGACAGAGCAACCCGAATATAATGCACAATACGAATACGAGAACCAGCTGATGCCTCGTATCAACGATTTCATCTCAAACGCTAATGACCAGTTGGAAAAAGTAGGATTATTTCTTTCGAGCGAGAAAGGTCGTAAGTATACGGTCTATCTCCGTCCACAAAACATTGAGCGTAAAGGAAACAACAGTATCGAATGCTCCTTTGTAGAAACAGCTACTGGTAAAGTGTTGGCTGAATTTGTAGTCAATGGCAAAGGTGGCACTTTCGGTTCTATGTCTAATCTTTGGGGCGATGGTATGAAGAGTGCTGGAAAGAAGTTCGGCAAGACTGTCTGCAAGGGCTTAGGCTACGATCCTACAGTGCGAGATCGCATTGATGATGTCTTCTCCAAGGCAGGAATTAATTAATCGACATTACTCATGCATTTATCAGAATCCTTATTAAACAAATATACCTCCGAGCAAATGTCTGCGCGTGAGGCTCAGCGATTAGCCGAGTTTATCGCATGGGGACCAGCCATCTTTCAGGCTTCACGACTAATGTTGAAGTTTGGTATTCTGGATCTACTCCGAGATAGTGATAAAGGCTTGACACGGGCAGAAATAGTCAGCAAAGCCCATCTCTCCGATTATGCAGTAAAATGCTTATTAGAAGCCTCTTTGAGTATCGGTACAGTGCTTGTAGACCCTGCAACAGACCGCTTCTCACTGTCTAAAACGGGATGGTTCCTTCTCAATGATCCAGCGACAAGAGTGAACATCGACTTCAATCAGGATGTCAACTACGAGGGCTGGTTCCACCTCGAAGAGTCGTTGAAAGAAGGCAAGCCCGTGGGGTTGCGTCACTTTGGCTCCTGGCCTACGATCTATGAAGGTCTCTCAAGATTACCTAAGGATGTGCAGAAGAGTTGGTTTGGCTTCGATCATTTCTACAGTGAATCATCCTTCCCAGATGCACTTCGCATCGTATTCGATGAGCACCATGTTCGCACACTTTATGATGTAGGAGGCAACACTGGCAAGTGGGCACTCCATTGCGTGAGCTATAGCCTTGAGGCACAGATAACTGTCCTCGACCTTCCACAGCAAATTGCAATGATGGAGGCTAACGTCAAAGACAAACCCGGACACGAGCGTATCAAGGGTTATGGTATAGATCTGCTCGATGAGAATCAGAAGTTTCCCAAGACAGCAGATGGTCCAGATGCTATTTGGATGAGTCAGTTCCTCGATTGCTTCAGCATGGAACAAATCGTGAGCATCCTCAAGCGTGCACGGGAAGCGATGACAGATAAGACGCGAATCTACATTATGGAGACGCTGTGGGACCGTCAGAAGTTCGAGCCTGCTACATTGTGCCTTACGATGACAAGCCTTTACTTTGCAGCATTGGCCAACGGCAACTCAAAGATGTACAATACCGAAGATATGGAACAGTGCATTCATGAGGCGGGACTCGAAATAGAGCAGATTCACGACCATCTTGGTCAAGGACATTCAATTCTTGTAGTAAAAAAGAAGAAGTAAAGAATTAAACAACCAATAATAGAGAATAAAGAGTTTATGGCAGAACAAGCGTGGGAGGGTACCACCTTCGGTACAGGATTCATGCACCGCTGGCTTATCAAGGCCTTGCGTCATACCGACGTGAGACTGTGGTATACTTTTGCAGCTGTGTGCATCATTCCCTTCTGCGTCGTCTTCTCCCCAGCTACTCACCATATCTTCAGCTATTTTCGCCATCGCCATCATTATGGAAGTATAAAGAGTCTGTGGAAATCGTATGTTAATCTTGTGCTCTTTTCGCAGGTTGTCATTGACCGCTTTGCAATGTTCGCAGGCAAAAGATTAAAACTCAGCGTTGAGCACTATGATATTTTCAAGGACCTTGCCGCAAAAGAGCTTGGCTTCGTCATGCTCAGCGCTCATGTCGGTTGCTATGAAATGGCTGGCTATGAACTTGTCTCTGACCGCAAGCCTTTCAACGCCTTGGTGTTTGCAGGTGAGAAGGAGTCGGTGATGAAAGGCCGCGAAAAGCTTTTCAAACATTCACATATCAATATGATACCCGTGAGAAAGGACATGGGTCATCTTTTTGAAATTGACCGAGCCTTAGCTGATGGAGAAATAATGAGCATTCCTGCAGACAGATTCTTAGGCTCACGGAAAACGGTTACCGTCAACCTCTTAGGCGCCCCAGCTCAGCTTCCTTCTGGCCCCTTCAGTGTAGCTGCCATGCGTGGATTGGATGTTATCACAGTCAATGTGATGAAGACAAGCATCACGGGATATACCGCTTATGTCGCCGCATTGAGCTACGATAAGACTGCACCCAGAAAGCAACAGATACAGCAGTTAGCCGATGGATATTCGCGTGAGTTAGACCGCGTATTGAAGAAATATCCCGAGCAGTGGTACAACTATTTTAATTTTTGGAACGAGCAATAGTCATGATATCCGTTTTGTCATATAGCATCCTCTCACCCTTGGGCAACACTGCGGAAGAAAACTTCAAAGCGGTGCTGCAAGGTAAGTCGTCTATCCGCAGATGGCATGGTCGCTGGGGAATTCCTACGGATTTCATGGCTTCTCTATTCAGCGACGAGCAGACAGTTTCTGTTCGTCAGGATGGCTTCTCGCGTGTGGAGGCCTTTGCATGGGCTTCCATCAAGGATGCTGTTGCAAAAGGCAAGATTACATTGTCTCCCAAGCGTACTGTACTTATTCTCAGCACGACAAAGGGAAATATCGAATTGCTTGGCACAGAGTATAGTAGAAACCGTTGTCTTCCTATAAGCAGCGCTAAGCTCATTTCTGAGAAATTATGGCTGGAAACAGAGCCTATCGTCGTAGATAACGCTTGCATTTCTGGACTATCCGCTCTCATTCTCGCTCAAAGGCTGATAGAATCTAACTTTTACGACCAAGCTATCGTTTGTGGAGTAGAGTGTCAGAGTAAGTTCATCATCTCCGGCTTCCAATCTCTCAAAGCCATGTCGCCCGAACCTTGCCGTCCCTTTGATATCGAGCGCAATGGCTTGAACCTTGGTGAAGCAGCTGCTACGATGATTCTCGGAAAAGAGGGAGATTATGGATGGAAACTCACAAAGGGGGCAGTTCGCAACGATGCATTCCATCTAAGTGCCCCGGCAAAAGATGGGATCGGAGCTACAATGGCCTTGAAAAAGGTAACAAAAGATATTCCAATAGAAGACATCGCTTTTATCAATGCTCATGGCACTGCTACACTGTTCAATGATCAGATGGAATCTGTGGCGATAGAGCGTACAGGCTTATCATCAGTCCCTGTAAATGGATACAAAGGTTGCTACGGACACACGATGGGCGCCAGTGGTATCCTTGAGACGATTGTTTCCATGGAGGCATTAGACCATGATGTGATATTGCCGACAAAAGGCTTTGCTGAGCTTGGTGTATCGGGACAAGTGAAGGTGGTAGGTGACAAGGTGTTAGATGTTAATGACATGTCTTCTGATACCAAGAGTTTCGTAAAGATGTTATCAGGATTCGGCGGTTGCAATGCTGCCATAATGATGACCAAAGATAAACATCTCAATGAGGATGATGCACAGAGCAAGCGAGAAATCTCATTGAGGCAGACGCATCATGTGCATCTACTACCTTCATCTGTTGAGTTAGATGGTAAAAAAATAGATACGGAGTCAACAGGAAAGCAACTGCTTACTGATCTCTATAAGAAAGAGGTAGCCACCTATCCTCGCTTCTATAAGATGGATATGCTGAGCCGGTTAGGATTCATAGCCACAGAACTTTTGCTGAAGGCAGAAGGCAAAGAGCGGTTTGTAGATAATTCTAATCGTGCTGTTATCTTCATCGGTCGAAGCGGATCGATTGTTGCTGATAGAGCTTATTATAACTCTATCAAAGACCCGAACGATTATTATCCGAGTCCGGAGCGATTTGTCTACACGTTGCCAAACATCAGCACTGGGGAGATAGCAATCCGCAATCATTATCATTGCGAGACGGCTTATTATAGCATTGCAAAGAAGGATGATTCTCTGATTAACCAGATCATCCACGCGGCTTTCCTTGACTCTGATACGCACAGTGTTATCGGAGGATGGCTTGAATGTGAGGAGGAAAATGAGTTTGAAGCAGATTTATACATTAACGAGATAATAAAATAATTTAATGGAAGAACTGATAGAAGAAATAAAGAAGGAGATCATCGAAGCGTTGAACCTTGAAGATATGACGCCAGCAGATATCGATGCTGATGCACCTCTATTTGGCGAAGGTCTTGGACTCGACTCTATTGATGCTTTAGAGCTGATTGTTCTCATGGAGAAGCATTATGGCATTCGTTTAAAGAGTGCAGCTGAGGGTAAGGACATCTTCAAAAGTGTACGTACAATGGCTGAATACGTCAGCAAGAACAGAAAGAAATAAGCAATAGACATGAACGGTCGTATCGTCATAACAGGTGAAGGCATAGTCAGTGCCATAGGCATTGACAAGACTTCTGTATCCGATTCTCTACGCTTACAGCAGACTGGGATTGGAGAGATGAGATATCTCTCATCTATTCACAAAGAACTGCCTGTTGGCGAGGTGAAACTATCTAATGACGAACTGAAGACACGCTTACATCTTCCTCAGAGCAAGGTTGTTAGCCGTACGACTCTCTTAGGTATTGAAGCAGTGCGCCAAGCTTTGGAGCAGGCGCAGATCACAAAAGACTCCAAGAAGAAGCCAATGCGTATCGTTCTCATCTCTGGAACGACAGTAGCAGGGATGGATATCACTGAAGAAATGTTCAGCGACATGCTTGAAGGTAAAGCTCCTACGACTTGCCTTGAGCATCATCAGTGTGGTGCTTGCACAGCAGATATTGCAACTTACTTTGGTGTTTTCACTGATTATACGACCATTAGCACAGCTTGCTCCTCAGCAGCAAATGCCTTGATTCTTGGTGCAGAGATGCTGAAAGCAGGCGATGCAGATATCGTCGTAGCTGGAGGTACTGAAGCGCTATCAAAGTTCCATCTCAATGGATTCAATTCTCTGATGATCCTCGACCACGAACGTTGCAGACCTTTTGATGCGACACGAGCCGGACTGAACCTCGGAGAAGGTGCTGCCTATGTCGTGTTGGAGCGAGAGGAAGAGGCTTTGCTCCGTGGAGCTAAGGTTGATGCTTGGCTTGCAGGTTATGGAAACGCTTGTGATGCTTTCCATCAGACAGCCTCATCACCAGCAGATACAGGTGCCCAACTCGCTATGCAGAAGGCTCTAAGCATGGCTGGTCTTAAGCCAAAGGAAATTCAATGGGTCCATGCTCATGGTACAGGCACGCCCAACAATGATACGAGTGAGTCAGTTGCCATTCAAAGCGTTTTCGAAAGAGTTAACCCTTTCGTTTCCAGTACGAAAGGTTTCACTGGGCATACGACGAGCGCTGCGGGAGCCGTCTCCGCAGTCATCAGTATCCTTGCAATGCAACAAGGGTTCGTTCCCGGAAATCTTGGGTTCAATAACTTAATAGAGAATGGAATCACGCCAACGATGGGTGTTGACGATGTTAATCTTGAGCATGTCATGGTCAATGCGTTTGGCTTCGGAGGCAACGACTCGTCATTGATTCTCTCAAAAGTGCCTTGCGGGGAGGCCGATGTTAAGCACATTGACGATCAAGCTATTGTGGAGTTGTCCGAAGTCTCCAACAATGACGTTGAGGCTTTGAACGAAGTGAAGCAATATGTCAAGCCAATGGAGGCACGACGTATGGGCAAGCTCATGAAGAGCACTTTGCTTACTTCTCTGCAGGCTTTGTCTAAGGCAGGTATAAAGGAAACCGACGCTATAGTTTCAGGAACAGAGTGGGGGAGCCTCGAGTACAGCGAACAACTGTTGAAGCAATTGATAGAGGAAGAGGATGGCTTCAAGCCTACATTCTTTATGCAGAGTACGCACAATACACTAAGTAGCCTCATCGCTATCCACCTGCATGATCACGGCTTTAACACGACATTCTCTCAAGGAGAGAAGTCGATGGCATGGGCTGAGTATCAGGGCCGCCTGCTACTTCGCTTGGGTCGATGCAAGACGGTGCTTGTAGGATGTCATGACGAAAGCACCCCGCTCTTCAATGAATTCTTGGAGAGGATGGGACATGCACCCAGACCTATAGTTTGCTCGAAGGTTAAGGTGCTTGCCGCCGTAAACGGCTGCACACAGAACTAAAGGAGGGGAAGCGATGAAGATATTGTCTTTTGCTCTGCTACAGAGCGCGATCTTAGCCTGCGGTCAGGTGTTTCTCAAGTATGCGCTGATGCGCATGAAACCTTTCGGTTGGACGTGGGACTTTTGGGGGTCATTGCTTGTCAACTGGCAGTTCGCAGCCTGTGGTTTATGCTTTCTCTTTGCATCTTTACTTTGGATGTATATGTTGAAGGTCTTCCCCCTGAGCATTGCTTATCCGCTAAGTTCCCTGAGTTATGTCTTCGGCATGATAGCAGCTATTCTCTGTTTTCACGAACAAGTTCCACCAACAAGATGGATAGGAGTTGGGTTGATTATGATAGGATGTTGGATAATTAGTATTAGATAATATGAGAAAATATATTTTGATAATAATGCTGATGTTGCTCTCTGTGTCAGCATCATTCGCCCAAAACTATACTGTGGCACAAGTGAGGCAACGCATCAATGCAGCTGCCTCTAAGATGAATACGATGCAATGCGACTTTGTTCAGACCAAGTCGTTGAAGATGCTCAAGAGTAAGATGGTGTCCCATGGGCGCATGCTCTACAGCAAGCCCAATAAACTCAGATGGGAATATACAGCACCGTATCACTATATCTTCATCCTCAATGGTCAGACCGTTTGGATGAAGAACACACAAGGAAGCAGCAAAATCGATGTAGCTCAGAGCAAGATGTTCAAAGAGATCACACGTATCATGATGAGCAGCGTCCTTGGCACATGTGTTTCCAACAATCGTGATTTCGCCGTATCTCTGAATGGTCAGGGCAACAACTGGAAAGCGATCCTCGTTCCTAAGAAGAGCCCACTGAAACAGATGTTCAAGACGATCACCATCTATTTCGACATGCGGAAATCGGAGGTCTATGGCGTGAAGATGATTGATAAGAACGGAGATGCTACCTCTATCGTGCTGAAAAACGTTGAAATAAATACTCCTGTCAATGCAAAGAACTTTAGCATCCATTAGTTTCCTCGTTTGTCTGTTGTTCTCTACAATAGCCTCAGCTCAACAGCACTTTCCTCAGCGCAATGGTGACAAGGCAGAATACAATGCTTCTATTACCATGCAGAAAGGAAGCATGAGCGGAGTTTGTATATTAGTACAGGACAGCGACTCCATCAAAGGGGCGGTTGTCAATGAGTTCGGAGTGTCGCTGCTCGACTTTGTTTATAACTGTAAAGAAGACAAAGTTCGACTGAAGAGTGTCATCGCCATGATGGATAAATGGTACATACGCAAAGTTTTAGAAGCAGACCTCAGAAATGTGCTCAAAGGATTAAAGAACGGCAAAGACAGTTATATTGACGAAAAATACAAGATAAACTATACATTTACCCCAATAGAAGAAGCATCTGATAATAACGATGATGGAACAGAGCTCCCAGACTGATAATGCACTCGATACAAAAGTCATCAGAAAGACCTTGCATGAGCGGGCCATCTGCGTGATTATTCCTACATATAATAACGTAGGAACGATTGCTCATGTCGTTAAAGATGCACTCAACTATTGCAACGACGTATATGTTGTGGACGACGGTAGCAATGACGGCACACATGAAGTGCTCGCAAATATTCAAGATATCCATCTCGTATCCTATCCAAACAACAAAGGTAAAGGCCATGCCCTAAAGCGCGGATTTACCCAAGCATTAAAGGACGGCTTTGCTTATGCCATCACGATGGATGCCGATGGGCAGCATCTTGCTAAGGACATCCCAAGTTTCTTAGAGGCAAACAAACGTTGGCCGGGTTCGCTGATTCTTGGAAAGAGAGATACACGTGGCGTAGTGCGTTCAGCAGGCAGTAAGTTCGCCAACAACTTTGCCAACTTCTGGTTTTTTGTTGAAACGCTTCATGCTGTACCCGACACACAGACAGGATTCCGTCTCTACCCACTAAAGAAGCTCTATGGCTATAAACTCTTAACTTCACGTTACGAAGCTGAGCTGGAACTCATTGTCTTTGCTTCATGGCATGAAGTAAAGATTCATTCCATTCCTGTGGATGTATATTATCCACCGAAAGAAGAGCGGGTAAGTCATTTCCGCCCAGGTCCCGACTTCTTTCGCATCAGCGTTCTAAACACTGTTCTTTGCTGTTTAGCAATCATCTATGGATTACCCTTGTTCATTTATAGAACATTGGCAACCTTATTCCGTACTTTCATCTCAGCAGCTTTCTTTGCTATCGTGATGCTTTTCATTGTCACACCGTTTACGTGGATCTATGTTCATTGTGGAAAGATGTCAGAGAAGAAAAAGTGGAACCTCCATCTTCTTATGTATCGCGCATCAAAGTTTGTTACATGCCATATAGGGATTCCAGGCATACGCTTTTCTTTCAAGAAGGATCCTGTGATCAACTTCGATACGCCATCGGTCATCATCTGCAATCACCAGTCGCATCTCGATTTGGCTTATCTCTTGTCTCTGACACCGAAACTTATCTTTCTCACGAACGACTGGGTGTGGAACGATCCTTTCTATGGATTCCTTATCCGGCATGCAGAGTATTATCCGGCTTCACAAGGTATCGATAACCTCATTCCGAAGTTTCGCTCGCTCGTTGAGCGTGGTTATAGCATTGCTATCTTCCCGGAAGGCACACGCTCCATAGACTGCCATATAGGTCCTTTCCATAAGGGTGCTTTCTATGTAGCCGATGAGCTTGGCATCGGCATCACTCCCATGATGCTTTATGGTACCGGGCGTGCACTGAAAAAGAAGACCCACGTACTGAAGAAAAGCCCTGTCTATCTTGAAGTAGACAAGCCTTATACACATGATCAATTAATGGAGATAGGAGACGTAAGGAAGCAGACGAAGTATTTTCACCGTTTATATATCTCACATTTTGCGGAACTCTCCAATAAGATAGAGCAAGATGTATAAAAGGATCATATATCTCATAATCGCTTTCATCCTATTGATGAATACGGAAATTGCCCAAGCTCAGATCAATATCTGGAAAGGAACCTCCGTGCATCATCGTGTAGAGTTGACACCTTATCTGGTAAAAAGCGATAAGTCGGCTCCTGCTGTGATCGTTTGTCCCGGTGGCAGCTACTTCTGGCATGATATGGTCAACGAAGGGAGCAAGGTGGCTCAATGGCTCAATGCCAATGGGATCTCAGCCTTTGTCTTGCGCTACCGCACCGCTTATGTACCGGCATTCATAACACATTATCGTCTTCTTTTCCGCGGCAACCGATATCCGGATGCCCTCAATGACTTGCAACAATCGTTACGCCTTATAAGGAAGCATGCTCAAGACTATCATATTGACACCACAAAGATAGGTGTCATGGGCTTTTCTGCAGGCGGGCATCTTGCCATGAGTTCTATAGAACTACTTCCTCGCAGCGAATGGCCGGCATTTGTTGCGCCAATCTATCCTGTGGTCAGTTTCGTAGACCCTTGTGTGCACAAACGTTCACGGAGAGGACTGTTGGGAGACAGTAGGGAACACAACAAGCGTCTTTGCGACTCTCTCTCCTTGGAACGGCACGTGCCCAAGAATTGTCCGCCCGTGTTTTTAGTAAACTGCAAGGATGACCCCATTGTCAAGTATCATAACTCAGAGCTCTTAGATTCTGCCTTAACAGCAAACCAAGTGCCTCACAGATATATACAATACAAGACTGGAGGTCATGGGTTCGGTGCTTCCGAAGAGAAAGGCTCTGCTGAATGCAGACAATGGAAGTCGGAATTCATCAAATGGTTCAAGACGTTGAACCTCTCTAAAAAATAATAGCGGGATGACAAACACATTTCTTAATATATACGGTTATTTCTGCAAGCACAAGCGAATAATGTTCGCCCTTCTTGTGCTTACATTGCCCCTTATGCTCCTGCTTGTATCACGTGTGCATTTCAAGGAGGACATCTCAGACTTCCTTCCTTTGGACAGCCGAGACCAGGAGGCAATGCGTATCTATCAGAATGTGTCTGGGGCTAACAAAATTCTTGTTCTTGTAGGAGCCAAAGATTCCACACAAAACGATGCAGACCTCATTGTTGGTGCCGTGGATGAGTTCGTCGACGGCGTCAAGAAGACTACCGAGCTTCCGGCCTCATCGATCGTAGCTCAGATGGACATGGATAGGATAGAGAAGACCTCATCATTCGTCTATAGCCACATTCCTTACTTTCTTACTAAAAAGGATTATCAGCGGATGGAGTTCTTGCTTCAAGATAAGGACTATGTTTCTCAGCAACTCGCAAAGGACAAGCAGATGCTCCTCTTCCCATCTGGTTCCATGCTCTCGTCAAATATCATGCGAGACCCGCTGAACCTCTTCACGCCAGTAGTTCAAAAGCTTTCGTCTGCCTCCTACAAGATGAATTACGAGCTTTACGATGGTTATATCTTCACACCTGACATGAAGTATGCGCTTGCCGTCATCAATTCACCCTATGGATCGAGCGAGACAGAGCATAACAGTCAACTGATCGATAAAATAGAGAAAGTTCTTCAAAAGACAGAGCACGACAACGCAGTATCCATCCATCTTACAGGAGGCCCCGTCATCGCAGTAGACAACGCGAAGTGCATCAAGACAGACAGCATCCTCTCCGTGACCATCGCTGTGGTATTAATCCTGCTCATCCTCGGCTTTACTTTCCGCAATGTGTGGAATATTCTACTTATCGCCATTTCCATCGCCTGGGGGTGGCTCTTTGCCCTTGCCGGATTATCGGTGGTGAACAGTAATATGTCGGTGATTGTCATTGGCATCTCCTCGGTCATCTTAGGTATCGCCATCAACTATCCACTTCATCTCATTGCTCATCTCTCTCATACAATAGATATACGCAAGGCGCTCAAAGAGATCCTTGCCCCATTGCTCGTTGGAAACATCACGACGATAGGTGCCTTCCTCACGCTTGTACCTTTGAAGTCCATCGCGCTGCGCGACCTCGGTCTCTTCGCATCCTTCCTGCTTTTAGGAACTATCCTCTTTGTACTTGTCTTCCTTCCACATATCGTAAGCAGAAAAGCGAAAGGGAGTCATCAACTCTTGGATAAGATTGGGAGCACAAACTTCGACAAGAAGCCGTGGCTGATCGTTGGCGTAGCCGTGCTCACTGTCGTTTTCGGTTTCTTCAGTCTGAGTGTAAGCTTTGACTCTAATCTCTCCCACATCAACTACATGTCCAAGGAACAGAAAAAAGACATGGAGTATCTTTCTAAGTTGCAGAAGAACGAGGATAGCCAATCTCAGATCTATGTCGTGTCTGAAGGCAAGACCCTTGATGAGGCTTTATCCAAACAAGAAAAAATACAAGAGACTTTAAGTCAAGTTCCAGCGAAGAACAGTAAAATCTCAGGTCTTGGTCAATTCTCTTGTTCAAGCAGCATTCAAACGGAGCGATTAGAGGCTTGGGATCAATTTATCTCAAAATACAGACAACTCATTATTTCTCAATTGAATAACGAATCTTCGAAGCAGGGCTTTGCCAACGGATCGTTCAATGAGTTCTTCAAGATTCTGTCAACACAATACAGAGTAGCGTCTCCCACGGCCTTTGCATCATTCTATAAGACGGCATTCTCATCGAACCTTGCCTATGATGACGTTGCAAAGACCTTCAATATTATCAATGTGGTTACCGTACCTAAGTCTGCTACTGACGAAGCTCTTTCTTGGGTAGGTAAGCATATTGATGATGCCAATCATTATCATTTTGAGATAAGTCGACTCAACAGTGTCGTAGCCAACAGTTTGTCCAATAACTTCAATTATATCGGCTATGCCTGTGGATTCATCGTCTTCTTCTTCCTTTGGTTCTCCTTTGGAAACATCGAGTTAGCTGCTCTGTCGTTCCTCCCCATGGCAGTGAGCTGGGTATGGATCCTCGGTCTCATGGGACTGACAGGAACTGAGTTTAATATCGTGAATATCATCCTCGCCACATTCATCTTTGGTCAGGGAGACGACTATACCATCTTCATGACCGAAGGTTGCCAATACGAATACGCCTATGGCCGCAAGATGCTCACATCCTACAAGAACAGCATCCTTATCTCTGCGATGATCATGTTCATCGGCATGGGAGCGCTCATAACAGCTCGCCATCCAGCCTTGCACTCGTTGGCTGTCGTAACTGTTATAGGTATGTTCTCTGTTGTGTTGATGGCTTGGATCCTTCCGCCATTTGTCTTCCGATGGATCGTCAGCAAAAGAGGGTCATTAAGAAAGCGCCCACTAACACTGAAGTCGCTGCTCATGCCGAAACGTTATCCGCAGACGTGTGACAAAGGTCTATCACCCGAAGCCTACATAGCTTACGTGAAGGACGTGTATTATTATTGCGGTGTTGACATTGTAAGAACAGTGAAGAAAGCGTTGAAGCACTATGTTGATTTCATCCACACGCAGAGCGATGGAACGATTATAGTAGATGGAGACTCATACGGTGCTGTCGCTTTATTGGCTTCATTGCTTTATCCCGACAAGACTATCGATTATAAGCCAAATGATGACGATGATCAGGCAGTCTGCCAGCATGTAGCATGTCGGGTGGCTCAGAATATTAAGATTGAAAAATAATATGATTATGGAAAAAGAAATAAATAAAGAAAAGATTCGGAAGATGTTGGAGGACATTCTTCCACTTGTTAACTTCGATTCAGACTTTCTCTTTGCCGAGCTCGACTCATTAGGTATCACAGCCATCCTCATGACATTGTCCAAGGCTTATGGCATCGACTTAGAGTCGACGGATGTAACCCCGAAGAACTTCAAGAATCTCGACAGTTTAGTGGAGCTGGTTAAATCAAAGAAATCAGCGTAATGTCCATACACCTACGATGAAAATAACGATTCATGGAAAAACTAGAAGACTACGTACATCAGCATGCTATAGACTCACCTGATAAAACAGTCGTTATATATAATGATATAACCATCTCTTACGCTCAGCTTTGGGCGCAAGTTTCCGACCGATGTGCGCAGTTGGAACAGGATGAAGTAGGGAAGGGTACACTGTATGTGTTCAAGGCGATACCTACCCACGACTTTCTTGTTACTTACCTGGCATTGCACTGTTTAGGCGCTGCTGCCGTACCTTTGGAGAAAGACGCGACGGATGAAAACTTCCATGAAATTCAATCATCATTGTCTCATACGACTTTAGAGTTTTCTGAAGATGATCCATCTGAAAACATTGCGGATGTTCTTTTCACCACAGGTACAACAGGAGCTCGCAAGGGCGTGATGGAGAGCAACAGCGCAATCCTTGCCGATGCTGAAAATCTCATTTCTGCGCAAGGATTCTGTAGCGATACTGTCTTTGTCATCTGCGGTCCCCTCAACCACATTGGCAGTCTGTCGAAGTTATGGCCGACACTCATCGTTGGAGGCACCATCATCCTTTTGGATGGCATGAAAGACTTAGAACAATTCTTCAAGGCTTTGAGCTATCCCCAAGGAAAGTTAGCCACATTTATGGTACCGGCAAGTATTAGGATAGTTCTCCAGTTAGGGAAAGACCGGCTTGCTCAACTATCCGACCGGATAGATTTCATCGAGACAGGCGGAGCAGCTTTGTCGCAAGCCGATATGGAGGCTTTGTGTCAGACCTTGCCCCATACCCGTCTTTACAACACCTACGCCTCTACGGAGACAGGCATCGTCTGCACCTACGATTTCAATCATAATCCAACAATAGCCGGATGTGTAGGCCAATCAATGCCTCATGCCTCTGTTTTTATCACACCCAACAACACCATTGCTTGCAAAGGCGATACACTCATGAGTGGCTATCTCAATGATCCTCTGCTCACAGCTTCCGTGCTTCATGATGATACTGTGTTCACAGAAGACTTAGGAGAGATTGACGCTGCCGGTAACCTTCATATCAAAGGACGCAATAATGATGTCATCAATATCGGCGGATACAAAGTATCACCCGAAGAAGTAGAGAATGCTGCCTTGGCTTGTCCCGGCATTAAAGACTGCATCTGCTACCATACCGTGTCACCTTTATTTGGTGAGACCATCAAGCTGCTCTATGTTGTAAAAGAAGGCTCGGCAATAGGCAAGCGTGATCTTGCCCAGTTCATTGCATCGCGCCTCGAGAGTTATAAGGTCCCACGCATTTTTGAACAAACAGATACAATTCGACATACATACAATGGGAAGCTTGACAGGAAGTATTATTCGAGGTTATAGCTTTTTAATCTGCGATTAATCATTTTTACACCTCTTTTGTATCATGCTCATGGATAATGGTATACCTTTGCACCGCAAAATAGCTCTAAAAGGATTGTAATCAAAGGATAATATGAGCAAGCAAGTGTTCCAGACCGACTCACGCCGCCGGTGGATGAGATTCAAGTGGACAATGCGGTTTTTCGCAACCATCATTGCCTTGCTTCTGATTGTGTTCGTAACCATGTTTTTTATGGAAGGGAGCCCGGGTATGCCCTTCCGCCACGATTATCGTGGGGTGATGTCAGCTTCGAAACCATTGTTGCGCGATACGAAGTTGTCGAAGACTTATCGCTCGCTACGCGATAACATCCTCGAGCAGCATATGCACAATACCTACCAGGAACAATACGACAAACAACATCGTTTCGTAGGTCATGGTGAAGGGCTGACGCAGAAATATATCAATGAGTGGACTGATCCACGCATGGGTGTACGCGCAGCCTGGTACGTCAACTGGGATCAGCACTCCAAACGCTCTCTTCAACAGAACATGAAGAACCTCAACATGGTCATCCCTGAGTGGCTCTTCATCAACCCGAAGACATGCAAGCTCGAGACACGCGTCGACAAGAAAGCGTTGGCTATCATGAGCCGCACTGGCATGCCTATCCTCCCCATGCTGACAAACAACTATGACAATGCCTTCCGGCCGGAAGGCATCGGACGCATCATGAGCAATGCAAAGCTGCGTAAACAGTTTGTCAACAGTCTGCTCACTTTCTGTCACGACAATCATTTTCAGGGTATCAACCTCGACCTCGAGGAGCTGTCTATCAACGACAACGCGCTATTGACCAACTTCGTCAAGGAACTTTCCTTGCTCTTCCACGACAACGACATGTATGTCACCCAGGATGTGGAGCCGTTCAACGACGACTACGACATGCAGCCGCTTGCCCGCTACAACGATTATCTCTTCCTCATGGCCTACGATCAGCACAACACCGACAGTAAGCCCGGAGACATCAGTGCGCAACACTGGGTGGAGAAAGCTACCGACTGGGCTGCGAAGAATATTCCCAACGACAAGCTCGTGCTTGGACTTGCTGCTTATGGCTACGACTGGCCGGACGGTGACAAAGCAAACACAGTATCTTTCGACCAAACAATCGCCTCCGCACTCGATGCCGGTGCACAGATTCAGTTTGATGACGACTCTTACGGCTTGTCCTTCTCTTATTATGATGACGACAACCTGTATCATCATGTCTTTTTCAATGATGCCGCCACGCTGTTCAACATCATGCGCTTCGGTGTGACCTATCATCTTGCAGGCTTCGGCGTATGGCGTCTCGGTACTGAAGACCATCGTCTGTGGAACTTCTTCGGCAAGGACTTAGCCTGGGAGAAGGTGAAGAAATGGAATATGAACAAGGTGATGAAGCTCTCCGGCTACGACGATGTCAACTTTGTGGGCACCGGTGAGGTCATGGATGTGGAGTCAGAACCCAAACAAGGCAAGATCAGCTTAGCGATGGATTCCAACGACATGCTCATCTCCGAAGAGAAATACTTGAGTCTTCCTTCTACCTACACGGTCACGAAGCTCGGCCACTGTGGACCCAAAGATCTGTTGCTTACCTTCGATGATGGTCCTGACTATCGCTGGACTCCTCACGTTCTGAAGACACTGAAGAAGTATCATGCCCCCGCTGCTTTCTTTATGGTAGGCTTGCAGATGGAGAAGAACCTGCCACTCGTAAAGAAAGTCTACAAGGAAGGTTACACCATCGGCAACCATACGTTCACGCACCACAACATGATAGAGAACTCTGACAACCGCACCTATGCAGAGCTGAAGCTCACGCGCATGCTCTTGGAGAGTGTGACCGGTCAGAGCACAATCCTTTTCCGTGCTCCTTACAACGCCGATGCTGACCCTACACAGCATGAGGAGATTGAGCCGATGATCCTCGCCAGCCGCCGCAACTATCTCTTCGTCGGTGAGGAAGTAGACCCCAACGACTGGCAACCGGGCATCTCTGCGAATGAGATCTACCGCCGTGTCATCGAAGGCGTTCATCGTGGCGACGGACATATCATCCTGCTCCACGATGCCGGTGGCATCACGCGTAAGCCGACCTTAGCCGCACTGCCACGTATCATCAGTACCTTGCAGCATGAGGGTTATCATTTCATCTCACTCGAGCAATACCTCGGCATGAGCCGTGCTCAGTTGATGCCGCCGGTGCCAAAAGGTAAGACTTACTATGCGATGCAGCTCAACCTCACGTTGGCTGAACTCATCTATCATATCACCGACTTCCTCACGGCTCTGTTCGTCGTCTTCATTGTGCTCGGATTCATGCGTCTCGCCTTCATGTATTACCTCATGGTCATGGAGAAGCGCAAGGAGCGCCAGCGCCATTATCCGGCCCTCACGAAAGACAATGCCCCAAAGGTTTCCATCATTGTGCCGGCTTACAACGAAGAGGTGAATGCAGCACGTACGGTGGAGACATTGCTTAAAGAAGACTATCCAAACTTCGACATCTTCTTTGTCGACGATGGGAGTAAGGATCATACCTTGGAGCGCGTGCATCAGGCTTTCGACGGCAATCCAAAGGTTCACATCTTAGGTAAACCCAATGGTGGCAAAGCCTCAGCACTCAACTATGGTATCTCGCATACCGATTCTGAGTTCGTGGTCTGCATCGATGCTGATACGCAGCTTAAGTCCGATGCTGTGAGCAAACTGATGCAGCATTTCCTCATCGACAAGGAGCATCGCATCGGTGCCGTAGCAGGAAATGTGAAGGTCGGCAACGAGTGCAACATGCTCACGCACTGGCAGGCTATCGAGTACACGACGAGCCAGAACTTCGATCGCATGGCTTATTCTTATATCAACGCCATCACAGTGGTGCCCGGTGCTATCGGTGCTTTCCGCAAGGAGGCTATCGTAAAAGCCGGTGGGCTCGCTACCGATACGCTTGCTGAAGACTGCGACCTGACGATGCGAATCATTGAGAGCGGATACGTCATTGAAAATGAGAACTTTGCCGTGGCAATGACGGAGGCCCCAGAGAAAGTGTCGCAGTTCGTCAAACAACGCGTGCGTTGGTGCTTCGGTGTCATGCAGACGTTCTGGAAGCATCGCTCCTCACTCTTCAACGCGAAGAAGAAAGGATTCGGCTTGTGGGCAATGCCTAACATGCTCGTCTTCCAGTATATCATCCCGACATTCTCGCCGTTGGCCGATGTGATGATGTTTATCGGACTCTTTTCGGGCAATGTCATGCAGATTCTCGCTTATTATCTGCTCTTCCTGGCCGTAGATGCCAGCGTGAGCATCATGGCTTACCTCTTCGAGCATGAGAAACTGTGGGTACTTTTGTGGATCATTCCGCAGCGCTTCTTCTATCGTTGGATCATGTACTACGTCCTCTTCAAGAGTTACCTCAAGGCTATCAAGGGCGAACTGCAACAGTGGGGCGTACTCAAACGAACAGGAGACGTGGCACTGCAAAAATAAAAACAAATGCGATTATACATTTTTGATTTCGACGGAACACTTGGGGACAGCCGAGGGCTGATCGTCAAGACCATGATGGACACCTTTGACAAGATGGGTATCGAGCGACCAAGCACCGAGGCGTGCATCGGAACGATAGGCTTGCCCCTTGATCAGTGCTTTGCGGTCTCAGCTCATCTTGATGCGGAGCAGAGTGAGGCGTGTGCCGAGGTGTATCGAAAGATCTTCAAGATCAACAACGTGCCGGGAGCGGTCCAGCCTTTCCCGGATGTTGTAGAAACATTGAAGCGACTCCATGAGGACGGCAACGTGCTTGCCATAGCCAGCAGTCGCCGACATGAGTCGCTCGATGGATTGGTAGCCGATTTTGGCATCACGAATCTCTTCACAGCTATTGTCGGGGCCGATGATGTAGTGAACGCCAAACCCTATCCGGAGCCCGTCAACCTCATCCTTACGCGCCTTCATTTCGAGCCGCAGCAAGCGCTCGTCATCGGCGATGCTCCTTACGATATCCTTATGGGGCGCAATGCGGGTACGAAGACATGTGCCGTGACATGGGGCAATGGAACACGAGAAGAATTGTTAGCAGTTCATCCCGATATCATGATTGATCATTTTGCCGACGTGCTAACCATTCAGTAAAAAGCAATAACGTAATACCGGCTTCGTCCCAAAGTTTGGAACTGGCCGTTCCAAAGCGTGGAATTGACAGTTCCAAAGCGTGGAATTGACAGTTCCAAAGCGTGGAATTGATAGTTCCAAAGCGTGGAACGGTACAGATTTAACAGAGCTCTAAGCAAAGAACTTCTTATATTCGTTCTCGAAGTTGGGAGTGAAGATGTCTTTGCCAATATTATCAAGGATCTCCTGCCTGGTCCAGAAGCGGCCGCCATTGAGCTCATCCTTGCTTGGCTTGACTGGACCATCGTAGACGCAGCGATGGACATAGACCAGCTCACGCTCACGCTTGCTTTCAAAGACATAGTGACCAAGCGACTCGGGCTGGAAGTCAGTGATGCCAAGTTCCTCACGGACCTCACGGTGCAGGGCCTGGTCTACATTCTCGCCGAGGTCAATATGACCGCCTACGGCCGTATCCCACTTGTCCGGCTGGATATCTTTCCATGCGGGGCGATGCTGGAGGTAGAGCTCGCCCTTACTGTTGAAGACATGAAGGTGAACGACGGGATGAAGGATCTTACTGCCGTCGTGGGCGTGTCCGCGACAGACGGCTCCGAGAATGTTCCCGTCTTCATCCACGATCGGGAACTGCTCATTGGGATTGTCTTGCATAATGTTTAATGTTCTTATGTTCCTTTGTTTTCTTGATCTCTGTCTGCTTTAGGTGAAACAGTGCCTATCATAGAACAAATTTTATTCAACTGATAATTAGTGAGTTACGCAACACCTTCATTTAGGTTGTTGCGTAACTTGGTCAACTTATCTAGT
>CADBAG010000029.1 GCA_902792635.1 uncultured Prevotellaceae bacterium
GATATCAATGCCTTTGCTGTTGTCGGCAAGCGAGGTCCGTAGTCCTTCCTTCCCGTTCTCATCGTCCACCCGGTGGATCTCATTGATACGCTCAAGACTGATCTTCACGTCCTGCAAGGAGTAGAAAAAGTTCATCAGCTGCTCCACGGGCGAGTTCAGCTGTCCGATGATATACTGCACGGCGAGCATCATACCGAGCGTCATCTGACCATGGATGACGGCCGCCGCAGAGACAACCGTGATGACAATGTTCTTCACTTCGTTAATGAGTATGCTGCCGGCCTCCTGCGTCTGCTGCAGCTTCAATGACTTCATCTGCACGCCGAAGAGATCGGCTTGCGTGTCCTCCCACTCCCAGCGGCGACGCTGCTCACAGTCCTGCAGCTTGATCTCCTGCATGGAAGTAATGAACTCATAGGTCTTGTTATTATTGATGGCCTGCTGCTCGAACAACTCATAGTCAAGCACCTTGCGCCTGCGGAGAAACAGGGATATCCAGGCACCATACAGGAAACTGCCGAGAAGGAAAATGGCAAACACAAGCTTGTTGTAGAAGAACAACACAACGGAGAAGACGAGGAATGTGAGCATAGCGAAAGTGATGCTCAGCGACTGGTTGGTGAGAAAGTTGTTCACCCGGCTATGGTCGTTCATGCGCTGCATGAGATCACCCATGAGCTTGGTGTCGAAGAACGACATCGGGAGCTTCTGGAGTTTGATGAAAAAGTCACTCACCAGCGAGATGTTGACACGCATAGAGATATGCAGCAACAGCCAGCGGCGGATGAAGTCAATAGCCGTACGGCTGAACGTCAGCATCAGCTGACCAAGCAGAATCAGCCAGATGAAGCCTATATTCTGATTCTTGATGCCTACATCCACGATAGATTGCGTGAGGAACGGCAGAACGAGCTGCAACAGGCTGCCCACGACCATTCCCAATACGATCTGTCCGAAATATCGCTTGTATTTCCTGACATAGCCAAAGAGAAACCGGAAAGAACGGGGATTGCTCTGTCTTTCGTCTTCCCTCTCCTCCTTGTGCGAGTAGAACGCCGGTGTTGGTTCAAGGAACATCGCGATGCCCTTGTCCTCACCATGGCTCCGTGTACTTATCCAGTGTCTCTTGAACTCGTCGAGATTGTATTTTATCAGTCCTTTTCCTGGATCGGCAACATAGAACTTCTTTCCTCTCTTGATCTTGTAAAGCACAACGAAGTGGTTCTGGTTCCAGTGGAGGATGCAAGGAAGTGGCGCCTTAGATAAGGTTTCCGTATCGGCTCTTGCACATACGGTGTGGAATCCTAATCTGTTCGCAGCTTCATTGATACTCAGCAAAGACACACCTTCGACGGAGGCAAAGCATAGCCTTGACAAAAAGTCGGATGTATACTTCCTGCCATGAAACTCGCATACCATTTGCAGGCATGCTATACCGCAAAGCATGGAGTCATGCTGAATAAAACAATGAAAGTGCTCCATTCCTTAAACTCTATAATACATAACACACTTTTTGACACATATGCTTACAGTCGCTTTATCTCATCGCCTAATGAATTCTTGCCACGATACTTCGTCTTCTTGGAGTTGAGCCTGTACGTCACATTGAATGAATAGTTCCAAAGATGATAATCTTCTGTCTGAGACAGATCGACGCGATTAATCTTCAGATGCTCCCTGAACTTCATTCCCCGGAAAAGATCGTTGCCTTGCAGGCTGAAAGTCAGCCTGTCGTTGAAGAACGTCTTTTGTAGCGTCAGGTTGAAATTATGGAACGGCAGGAGCTTCACAGCACCTTGATTGCCGCCGGCATTGAGATAGATATACGATGAGATCATATAGTTGTGCGGTAGACTCAATTGCTGGTTAAACACACAATAAAGCAAAGCCCTGTCGTGTCGAATCTGCTGCCCCATATACTCAGTCTTATAGAACGGTTGGTCAAGTCCGAGCGTCAAAGACGGAGACCAACATCCGAAGCGCTTCTGTAAGTTTAACATGAAAGTTAGATTCTGGATATTGTTAACATTGTGGTAGGTAGAAAGAATAATATTATCCTTGCCATTGTTGTCAAAATAGAACTCTATGAAGTCTTTTTTATAAGTATAGCTTGCTGACAGGGTGATAAACTTATAGCTGGTAATCCATTGGGTCTGGTAAATGCGGGTAGGTTTCAGCTGAGGGTTACCCTGCTGGTACATGAACTCATTGGAATAGTAATCCGAATTGCTCATCTGCCTGAAAGTAGGTCTTACGATTTGGGAGGAAAAGGACAGACTGTTACTCCAGCCGCCCTTGCTGTAGGACGCACTGAAAGAAGGGAACCAGTTTCTGAAGTCATTCCGGGTCTTATTCTGATTAGTCAGATCATTGTATTTATAGATATAGTCTTCATATCTTACTCCAGCCTTCGTGGCAAGGGCTCCGAAAGTCTTGCTGAGTTCCAGATAGACACCGTATCTGTATTCCTGTGACTTATAAGACGAGTTGCCTATGTTTTGAGAAGAAATATTGACATATCCTGTCGACTTGGTATAGGATGCGTCTCCTCCCAAAGATAAACTGAAAGTCTTGTCAATCTTCTGTGTATAATCTATTTTTAACGAGGACATATCCTGCTTGCCGTTACCGACACTGACTGTGTTAATATCCTTGCCGTTATCTACATTTTCGTTCGTGTTCTGGTTATAATCATTGTTGTTGTGGATATAATCAGCATACGAGCTTAAGGTATAATTGTTCTTGTCTAAAATATAGAAAGCATTCAGGTGATGATAAGTGACCTTATTGCTGTAGTTGTGTGCCACCTGGGACTCCTGGACTTGCTTTCCATTCAATGCATAGTTGAGAATCTCATTCCTATGCTCAGAATCCTTATATGTATTTCCATCCCACGAGAAGCCTATTGAGTTACACTTATCTATCGTGTAATCCATGCTGAGCGCAAAAGTAAGTTTAGGATCGGAAGCACGGCCCCACTGCTTCATGTCATAACGGTGGATGTCTCCTCCTGAATTTAATTCATGAACGGAAGGCTGAGTGACCTTAGTACGATAATTCTCATAATCATAGTTTGCCGTGATGTTCAGATTCTTGAACTGGTAGCCTAAGCGTGTGCTTTGGCCATATGATGTTTGCTCATTCTGGCTGACCTTGCCTCGCGCCAACAAGGATAGTCCCTCCGTGTTATGGATGGTTGTTATCTTGATGACAGATCGTCCGTTGGCTCTGTATTTAGCACCTGGGGATGCGATAAATTCTATCTGTTTGATATCCGAAGGAGTGAGCCGGTCCAACTCATCGTTCGACTTTACCTCCCTATTATTGATAAAAAAGATTGGAGCTCCTTTACCGAAAGTCTCAATCTCTCCAGTCTTACCTTTTACAACTCCCGGAATCTGCAAAAGCAAATCGGAGACAGAGGTTATTTTCGACAGAATCGTGCCTTGCACCTGCGTTGTCAAGGCATTTCCCTTTTGGCGAAACACAGGAAGGTTACCTTTTACTGTCACCTCAGAAAGAAGAATGTCGTTTTTCCGGAGCGTAACATTAATCAAGGAATCGTCTGTTGTTTTGCCCAAGTTCACAAAGGTATCTTTATAGCCTACGTATGAGACCTTCAAGAAAGCCTGATCCTTTGCTTTGGCTACTTTAAACTCTCCTTTGCCATTGGTAATCGTTCCGGATATAAAAGTAGAATCGGCTGACATTAAAACGACATTGGCAAACTCTACACCGTTTCCATTCTCATCTCTTACAATACCCGACAATTCCTGGGCATAGCCCGCAGCAGTCATCAAAAGAACAATCATGCAGGCGTACATTCTCTGTAATGAACCAAGTAATAATCTCATTTACGCTTCTGTTTTATATTGTGAATTGATTAAATGTTACACATAGAATAGCCCATAATATGTTGCATTATCCAAAACTATTTTTAAGGAATAGCTGCCCTCTTTAAGGGTGTCTAAATCTAATGATACAGAACCCTCCTTTGTAATAGAAGATATGGTGTATCCTATAATGTTCCCCTGAGAATCACTAACAAAAACTTGAACTCCGCCAGAGTACCCTTTAACTGCTATAGTTATGATTCCGTTCTCATAATCAGCAGAAACACGCTCAATAGAAGGCATCCGCATACCACCATGCTGAACAGTACCTTCCTTTCGGATATCAATACCAAAAGCACCGCAAGGTATCAATAGGACAACTGTTAATAAGAATACAAACAATTTCTTCATATTAAATTATTTTATTGTTCTCGACTGCAAATTTAGGTACTTTAGAGATACCAAGCAAGTAATCAAGGTCTATTTCTTTGTTTTTCTCACATTGATAACATTCTATATATTAGACATTTATACATGCCCCTCCCCTAAGCATGGGTCTATTTCTTTAGATTGTGAATCATTAGAAGGCCTCAATAAAGGTTCGCAAAGAGATTTTTTCACCATTAATTCCTACTTTTGTCTTATAGACAAACAATTTCTGCTTAATCGATTTTTCGCTAATCCCATATATCAAGGCTAACGCTTTGGTGGGCATTTTAAGGCGGACAAGCATCATAAAACGAATGTCATCCTCGCTGAGGTCAGGAAAGTTGTTCTGTAGTTTGGTCACGAAGTTTCCCTCGACACTATCTACAAAAAACCTTATTTCTTCCCAATCCTCTTCTGTTAGCAATACGCTGTTAGTTCTGTTGCCTCTTAATTCCTGAATCTTCTGAGCGGTATCTATTCTTTTGAGGATAAAGTTGCGCATAGTGGAAAGTTGAATCTCCTTATGATGCATTTCCTCATTATGTATCTTTTCTTCTTGTAGCAACTTTTCATTTTCTGCCTGTAGCTTGATCCTTGCTTTTGCCTTATATTGATTGTAAGAGTAAAGTATAAGCGCTATTATTGTTATAGCAAAGATGATGGTCACAACAATGAGCCATGACAACAATCGCGTTTCTCCCTTAGCAATGCCTCTTTCATATTTTGACTTTACCAAAGAATTATAATAAACTTGTTTACTGCTAAGCTGTTTACCATACATTTGCTCCAAATAGTAGTATGCAGAGTCAGCATTATTGCGCGCCCCATTATAATCGTGCTCTTTTATTGAAGCTAAATGTCTAACGTTGAAAATAATATATTTGTATTCAGCATTGTCTGTATGGATAGAGTTCAGTAATGTATTGCACGATGATAAAGAATCTGCATCAAGATAAGCAGTGGCAAGGTTCAAGGCTTTTGAAATGTCAAAAGAAGAACAAGAATTAAACGATGCCTTTGCAAAGTACAGAGACTTACTATAATTTTGCCGTTGTCTCTCTATAGCAGACATGTCTTGATAAACATCAGAGAGTACATTAGGGTCCTTCAGCTTTATGGCTATAGCCAATGCTTCCTCGCTCTTCTTGCCAGCCCTTTGAAGACTGTCTGCAAAAAGTAAAGCTTCACAGACATTTAGTTTGCTGTAAATGATATTATATAATGACGCATTTGGGAGGCTTACATACGTCTTTTCTGCAAGACTCGCGACCTCTACTGCCTTTAACGGATTAGTTTGTCTAATTACTTTAGAAAGTTTTTCCAAGGCGAGGCACAGTGTGTACTTGTCTCCTTGTTTTTCAGCGGAATCAGCTGCTTTTTGTAAACAGATTGAAGCCAGTTCTGTACTGTCGTTGAGCATATAGTATTTTCCCATATAGTACTCGCACTTGGCATATAGCGAATTATCTGGTCTTATATTATAATATGTATAAGCAATTCGAAGCAAAGAGTCATTGCCAACATCTATACCTGATTTATCCTGAGCAATTGTGTAAACTAATGCGAACCTTGCCAACTCTTTCGTGGCAAGCCTATGCTTATTAATATGATTAAGTTTTGTCAATGAACTATCTGGATGGTCATTGACAATGGCGTAAGAAGTGTCTATAGCCTTGTTGTGCCGATCTCCACAACCCGTCAATAAAATTAGGAGGAGAAACAACTGAATAAAGAAGGGAAACTTATTTTTCATCATATAATATTTTTGCAAATTTAATCAGAATAACTGACATAGCCAAGTAATATGGGTCTATTTAGCAATGATGATTAATACGACATATATACTTATAATCAATCATTTACAAAACATACCATAAAGAGATAGGTCTATTTAACATTAGAAAAGCATATATCAACGGATTATTACCTACGATTAAGCATTCTTTAGTTACAGCGTTGAGTTAAAGAATATGGAGGATGCAAGCATTCTCCATATTCAAGTTTTGTTTTTTACTTTATGACCGAGTTATGCTCATCAAAATACATTTTCACAATGCCGTTGATGATATGCTTGACACTTGACGGTTTACCATGCTTGAGGTTGAGCAGCTCAAGTTGATGACAGAGGTCAGCATCAATCCACACCTGCTTTTCCTTCGGCTTCTTCGCCTTAGAAATGGCTGCAGCTTGCCACAAATCATCCAAAGTCGTGGAGGGTGGCTGGCGGTGGTGTGAAGAAGGCGGAGATATGATCTTATCTTTTGGGGCTTTACCTCATTTCTTCCTCTGCAGCATAACACATGATCTCGTGGGGCTTGTGAAGTTTGTTCATAGATTATTCATTCATTGGTATTTCTCTTATTACTATCCATTTTCCACCTTTGGTCAGACCATCACGCCGGAAAAAACCACATCCTTTAAGAAATCTAATTACACGTTTTACAGTCGAATCTGACATTCCTGTTAGTTCTGCTATAGCTTTTCTTGAGAACTCTGGATGAAGTCGGATAGACTTCAATATAGTATTCTGCCTCTCTGATAATTTATTTGGGTCAGAATTTGGGCCATTTGGGTCAGAATTTGGGCCATTTAGGTCAGAATTTGGGTCTTTCATTTTCACCAAATCATCCCTCCGTGTTCGCAAAATCGTGTTTGGTGTTCGCAAAATGGCAGAAGATTGCAAATTCAGCAGACACTGTCTGACGATTTTAAATGGCTAATAAATCTTCAAGGGTTACGACATTCTGAAATATTCCGCTGTACTCGTTGTATTTAAGGCCATAGGTAGTAACAAGCGTCTGATGGCTGCTATACAAGCGATTCAGTTCTACTATCTCCTTGTCTCTACCTATTACCATGCTATTGCTTTTTATTTGGCTACAAAGATAGATAAAATTCATTTCATAGCCAAATAAATGGCAATATTTATACACTGAGCTGGCAAATGCCTCGACACCGATGTGCTCAACACTGGCAGGCAGAATAGCACCCTAAGCGGCTCTGAGAACATCTTCAATTTAATGGTCTCGCTTGGGCAATCTAATAAAAAGGCTTCATATTGGAAAAACCAACATGAAGCCCCCTCAAGGTTTAATATCTTATACCCAATGTCATATAGACATTACTATAGTTTCTTAATTCTACCGAGCGAGATTTTATGTATCTGTATCCCAATTCAATGACAGGCGAAAATCTTCTTGTTTTAGTATACCAAGACAAAAAGACATCATACGTAGTTCTTTTACAGTCTGCTTTGAAAATACTGCTCATTATCTTTGTGCGGATCCCCAACGACGCAACCTGGGGTTCGGGTCGAGCGATTTAATCTGACCTGTCGGCCTCGAAGAGGGCGAACATGGGCGGGATGCTGGTTATAGCCGATGGGTGTCTTTTCGGCTGCGCCTCACGTGGGGCTAACCATGTTCAACCTCTTCGAGGTTGTTCTCCTACCAACCCGAAAACCGGAAGAACCTCATTTTTAGCAACGATGTTAGCTTGCCAAATACAAAGTTAACTATTTCTCATTAATTCTGATCATAATCTTTTGTCTTTAGAATGTAGGAAAACAAAAAGACAACTAAGGCGGTAACGCGACACATATGGGGCGCGATGAGAAAAGACTTTCAATAAGACAAGACTTTCAACATTATTGCTATTCTGTTCTTCATTTGTTTTATCATCTATTCGCCTTTTCCCACTAACTTTGCAATCGAAAACAACAAAACTAAAAAGCATGTCAATCATTAGATTCTTTTCCCTGTCTTTATTGCTATTGCTTTCCATCGGGAGCGGCATGGCAAAAACTGAGAAGACTGTAAACGGAGCGGAACGACAGATCGGCGGACTGAATGTCCGTATCGAGTTCTATTCCCCTTCCATCGTGAGAGTAACCAAGACGGTTGTCAATGGCCCGGAAGCTAAAAAGAGCTATTCCGTCATTATGCAGCCGGAAACTCTAAAGGATGTCAAGGAGAGCAAGGCCGGTGACGAGGTGACCCTTTCTTCTCCCTGCATCCGCGTGACGCTGAACACAAACAATGGTAAGATAACGTTTGCCGCCAAGAAGAACGAGCGACTCCTGACGGATACAACCACGACCTTCGACAAGCGTACCGACAAAGCCAATGAGGGTCAGTATAAGATCCGTCAGACCTGGCTACTGGACAAAGACGAGGCTATCTACGGCCTCGGTCAGCTTCGCGATACTCATATGAACCAGCGCGGAAGACATGTGGAGATCTGGAACCACAACACGTATACCTCTATCCCTTATTTCACAAGCGAGAAAGGATATGGCGTCTATTGGGACAACGCCGGAAAGAGCTATTTCGACGACAACGAAGCTGGCACCTCCTTCACGAGTGAGACCGGTACCGCAGCCGACTATTATTTCATCTACAAGGACGGCACTCAGGACGGAGTCATCGCCGGTATCCGCACGCTGACAGGCAAGGCCACGATGTTTCCACTGTGGACGATGGGCTTCTGGCAGAGCCGCGAGCGCTATAAGACAAGTGACGAGCTTGCCGGTGTTCTCGACAAATACCGTGAACTGAAGATCCCGGTCGATGCCATGGTCCAGGACTGGCAATACTGGGGCTGCGACTCCAACTGGAATGCGATGCGCTTTCAGAATCCTTATTATATCAACAAAGTAGGAGACCCCGCATGGGCTAAATACCTTCCCGTAGACATGAAGAACATGAAGGCACAAGCAGAGCCGCGACTGAAAAATCCCGAAGAAATGGTCAATTATGTGCATCGCAACGACGCTCATCTGATGATCACAATATGGCCCGATTTCGGTCCGTGGACGAAGCAGTTTAAGGAGCTGAAGGCTATTCATGCCCTCCTGCCGTTCGATACCTGGCCACGCAATGCGGGCGCTCTCGTCTACGATGTCTTCAACCCCAAGGCGCGCGAGATCTATTGGAAACATCTTCAATATCTCTATAACATGGGCTTCGATGCATGGTGGACTGACTCCTCTGAGCCGGACCATTTTGAGAAAGCCGGAGATGAAAATTATCTCACCCACGACGGCTCATGGCTCAGTGTGAAGAATGCCTTCCCACTGGTGCACAACAGATCTATCTACGAGCATCAGCGCGCCATGAAAAGCAACGACAAGCGCTCGGTGCAGATGACACGCAGCGGTGCCTTCGGCTTGCAGCATTACGGCACTTTCTCCTGGAGCGGTGACATCTTGGCTACATGGGATGAGATGAAGAAGCAGGTGCCCTCCGGACTGAACTTTATCCTCTGCGGCATACCGATGTGGAACACGGATATCAGTGGATTCTTCTATGGCGACTATAACAATGATCCCAAGAACGTAGCTGTTCAGGAGCTGAAAGTAAGATGGATGGAATGGGGCACTTTCATGCCTTTGATGCGCAACCACTGCTCTTCGCCGATGCTGAGTGAGATCTATGAAATGGGCAATCAAGGCGACTGGGCTTACGATGCCATTGTAGGGGCCATCAAACTGCGTTACCGGCTGCTTCCTTATACGTACAGTAACTTAGGCGACTGCGTGCAGCATGACGGCAGTATGATGCGTCCGTTGGTAATGGATTTCGCCAACGATCCAAAGGCTTCGCGACTCAACGACGAATATCTCTTCGGAAGGAATCTGCTCGTCAAGCCCATCACCGACCCGATGTTCACATGGAAAGACAGTAAGCAGAATGGTCATCTGGTCTATCCCAATGTCAAGGAAGCCGCTGCACCCGTGAAGGTCTATCTGCCGAAAGGCACTAAATGGTATGATTTCTGGGACAATACGGTGTATGACGGAGGTGAGGACATTCAGCGTCCTTGCTCCATCGACATCATGCCTGTGTTCGTCAAGGCGGGTACGATCATGCCTTTCGGACCCGAGGTACAGTACAGCAATGAGAAGCCTTGGGACAGTCTTGAGATCAGAGTCTACCCCGGTGAAAACGGCCATTATACGCTCTACGAGGATGAAGGCGACAACTACGACTATGAGAAAGGTCAGTTCTCCGAGATCACATTCTCCTGGGACGATAAAGCCCATAAGCTCACGATCGGCCCTCGCCGCGGCAGTTTCAAGGGAATGCTGAAAGACCGGACCTTCAACATCGTGCTCGTCGACAAGAACAGTGGCACCGGACGGGAGCCGATGAAGGTCACGACCTCCGTCCGATACAATGGAAAGAAACTGACCGTAGCATTATAATCTTTCCGCAGAAATAGTGTCGGTGCGCATATTTTCATTATCTTTGCAACAGAAATGAAAGTATGCGCACACTTCTTGTTCATATAACCACTATTCTGTTTCTGCTTTTTGCCTTGACCACTGTGGCACAGGCTGAGAGCAGGGAGGAGGCCTATTTCTTTACACTGACCCACCGCAACGGGATGCTCGATGACAATGTGCTGCAAATGCTGCAGTTGCCTGATGACCGGATGGCGATCATGACCAACGAGGGTATCAATATTTATGGCGACCGGGCCTTCAAGACGGTGCGACTGGATACCACGCTCTACACTCCTATCAGCAACTATCGGGGACAAACGCATCTCTATATAGACCGGCAATCGATTCTTTGGATTAAAACACGAGGGAAGGTTTGTTGTCTCAATCTTAAGACCTTGCGTTGGATCCATCAGCCTTTCCATCAGTTCAAGCTTCCGAGACAGCCTCAAGACGTATTCGTAGACCATAATCGGCAGGTGTGGCTCGTTGTCGACAACTGTCTGATGAGTGCCGATGGAAAGGCGCACATATCTTTAGACCCCTCTTTCGGCAATCTGCAGGATATGGACGTGCTCCAAAATACAGTCTACTCTTTCTACGGCTCGGGAAAGATTGGAGTAGCGGATATCACCACAGGAAAGATTGTAGAGACCCTCAGCGCTTATCCAAAAAGCGTAGCAGACAACTATTCATCGACCTCTCTTGTAGCAAAGTCTGTTGACAACAAGTTTTATCAGATTCGTACGGGGAATGGCGGCTCAGTCTTTCTCTGTTTCGATCCGCAGACGAGAAAGGTTAGAGAGCTTTTCCATTGCTCTTATCTGCTGCACACGCTGAACGTAGCTTCCGCCAACGAGATTCTCATCAGTACTCAGCATGGTTATCTGCTGTTTAACCTGAATATCAGCGATCTTCCGCGTGAGATCACACAACTATCGCTCCCCGATGGCACCTCGCTCAGCACAGGCATCAACACTGTCTATCGCGATCACGACGGAGGCATCTGGTTCGGTACCTATCACAATGGTATCATCTATGTGTCTCCATATCTCGGTCTATTCTTTCAGCCGGAGAAGCACAATGGAAAGACAGTCGCTATCGTGGTCGTATCAGTCGTTGTTATTCTGCTTACCTTATTGATAATCAGAAAGAAGAGAAAGACCAAAGATACGTTATCTGAAGATTCACTATCGTTGCCGACATCAACAATAGTAGACTTCGCATCAACTGCCTCTGAGCCTGTCTCTTCCGACTCCTCAGAGCAAGAGCTGCTGCAAAAGGCGAGAACACTGATTGAGCAGCACCTCTCCGACAGTTCCTATGGCGTGGAGCAGTTGGCTGCCGACCTCTGCATGGAAAGGACGGGACTGTATAAAAAGATCGTGGCGCTGACGGGTGACAAGCCCGTCAACTTCATCAAGAACATCCGATTGAAGCAAGCCGCAGCACTGCTCCGAGACGGCAGATTATCCATCAACGAGATCGCTCTGCAGACGGGCTTCTCATCTCCGAGCTACTTCACAAAATGCTTCAAATCGCATTTCGGTATCAAGCCGTCAGAATATTCAGAAAAGAAAAGATAGGCCTCTGGTTTTCGGAATAGGATGACCTTCAAAGGGAACCAAGATGATTAGCCATTAAGCACCTCTAAGGGACAAACATGATTAGCTATTAAGCACCTCAAAGGGTGCCAACATGATTAGCTTTTAAGCACCTCGGAGAGGTGCCACATGGTTAGCTATTAAGCACCTCGGAGAGGTGCCACATGGTTAGCCCCATGCAAGGAGCGCAGCGACGCAGCATGGGGGTTAGATTCGATTGGAGTTCGTTGCTATCCGGCCTCGAAGAGGGCGAACCTTGGCAGGGTGCAGAAAGCGTTCCAGTCTAGTGTCAAGCCCATGTTCGCCCTCTTCGAGGCCGGAATTCAAGTCTTCTACACTATTCTAGCCCCACGTTTCGACTGCGTCTCACGTGGGGCTAACCATGTTTGCCCTCTTCGAGGGCATTCAACGTCAGCTTGGCTACTCCCTATTGCCATTATCAGAATCTCTAATTTCAACCGTACAGCTCGAACTTGTTTGTGTGCAAAGTTAGTAAACAACTTTAGAACATCCAAATAATTTACTAACCTTGATAGGCCACATCAAATATTATTTGTACTTTTGCCACAGTTATAAATTATAGTCTCCACAAAGAAATCAACATTATGATTAGATTTCATGACATCTCTGCGCGCGACCGTGAGCTTATCCAGCGCTACACGCTGAATGGCACGGGACGCAACTGTGACCTATCGTTTGCGAACCTCATCAGCTGGCGCTTCCTCTACGACACCCAGTTTGCTATTGTCGACGACTACCTCGTCTTCCGCTTCTATACGGGTCGCCATCTCGCTTATATGGCTCCAATCCCAAAGCCTGTCATCCAGCCCGACGGCTCTTACAAGGTACCCGAGGACAGCGTGTGTCCGGCCTCCGTCATCCGCCAGATGCGCAACGATGCCATCGCCATGGGCCATCCTTTCCTGCTCATCGGCTGCAGCGGCTCAATGACCGACTGCCTCGAACAGATCATGCCGGGAGAGTTCACCTTCAAGGCGGAGCGCGACTATTTCGACTATATCTATCTGCGCGAGAAGCTCGCATCCCTCTCGGGCAAGCATCTGCAGGGCAAGCGCAACCACTGCAACAAGTTCCGCGCTCTCTATCCCAACTATGAATACCGCCCGCTGACGAAGAGTCTTATCCCCGAGTGTCTGAAGCTCGAGGAGGTGTGGCGCAAGCAGACGAAGCAAGACGCGGGTGAGGAGGAGAACACGGAACTCTGTGAGGAGCTGCGCGCCATGACCCGCGCGTTTGTCAACTGGGATTATATCAACTGTCTTGGTGGCTGTATCTTTGTCGACGGACAGTTAGTGGCTTTCACCTTCGGGTGCCCTATCAACAACGACACCTTCGATGTCTGTGTGGAGAAGGCCGACACAAGCTACGAAGGCTCGTTTTCCATTATCAATCAAGAGTTTGCGCGTCATCTTCCCGAACAGTATATCTATATGAACCGCGAGGAGGATCTTGGCGCTGAGGGACTGCGCAAGGCGAAGCTCTCTTACAAGCCCGCCATACTTTTGGAGAAATATTCGATCATGGAGAAGAACCCGCTGAGCCTCTTTGAGGACGTGCACCGCATCAAGGAGGAGACGCAACTGCTCTACGACGACACCTTCCATGACCCCAAGCCTTTTGAACAACTCTATTTCGACAAGGTCTTCACCGATGAGCGCAACATCGTCTGTCAGATTGACGACCATGTGGTGGGCGCACTCCAGGCAATCCCCTACCCGCTCCGACAAGGTCAGCAGGAGGCTAACGCAAGTTATATCTATGCCGTCTCCGTGAACAAGGATTATCGCCGGCAGCATGTCGGCAGCAGTCTCATGCGACAGGCGCACCACAGCCTTTATTATCGCGACAGTGTTTTTGCAGTATTGATCCCCGCAGAGCCTTGGCTCTACGACTGGTATGCGACGATGGGCTATACGCAGGTCGTCAGTGCCATTGCTGCTCCTGAGAACGTTGCGAATATGACGTTTGATGACTTTGATGCCTGGCAGCAACAGCAACCATGTGCCGTGCTTCAGACCGCGGAGAGTTTTGCTACGGCTCAGGAGATGCTGAAGGTATGTGGTGAGACCAACGCTCCGGCTGCACCCGCCATGCTCCATGTCATCAATGCGCGCAAGGCCTTGCAGTTCTATGCTGCACAGCACCCCGACACGACGATTGACATCCGTGTCTACAATGACAAGGACATTGCGCAGAACAACACCTATTTCCACATCGCCAATGGCACCTGTCGGCAGACGGATCGTCCACTTACGGATGCTACATCGTTAACTATCAGCGAGTTAGCACTTTTCCTCTTCTACGATTGCCGCCCCGTGATGACGCTGATGATGAATTGAAGACTACTTCAGCCTGTCTTCAATGCATTTCACGACCATGTCGGCACACTGATCGATGCTCAGGGCGCTGGTATTGAACACTAAATCGTAGTCGTGGGCATCGGTCCATCTGCGGCCCGTATACTGGAAATAATGGTTGCTACGGCCCGTGTTGACCTGCTCAATGCGCTTGGCTGCAGCATCCGGTGACAGATGGTCTTTCTCCATGACACGCTTCACGGCATCCTCACGGTTCGAGGTGACGAAGATACGGAAAACTTTATGGTCACCACGCAGCACCCAGTTGGCACAACGCCCGATGATGACACACGGTTTCTTGATAGCCAGGGCGCGGATAATCCGGCTCTCACTGACGAAGATAGCGTCGTCGTGCGACGGGTTCATCGACATCGGGATGCTCTTGTCGGTAAAGATGAGCTCCCACAGCTTTCCGTTGCTGATATTCTGCTCATTCTCACGCACAAACTCGGAGGTATAACCCAATCGCTTGGCGGTGGCATCGATGATGGCGTGGTCGTAGTAGTCGACGCCCAAGCGCTGGGCAAGGAGCTTGCCAAGCGTCAGGCCGCCACTGCCGTATTCGCGCGCAATGGTGATGATATAAGGCACAGCCTCTTCCTCGGTCTCCTCCTCCTCTTCTTCGGTCTCTTCAACCTGACGCTCGTCAGCAGGAATGAAGATGATATCGAGCCAGGAGATATGCGGAGCAAAGACACGCACCATGAAGCCGACATAGAACATGCTCACAAGCGTTCCGACACCGATCATCTTCCAGTCCCAATGACCGAAGAAATAATACATCAGCGCCACACCAATGATGACCAGCGATGTGTCGGAGCAAATCTTCACCTTACCAAAGTCTTTCTTCACGGCTTTCGACAAGGCCAAAGGAAGGCCCTCACCGGCAAGCATCAGTGAGTCGCAGCGAACCTCACAGGCAATACCAAACGCAAGGAGTCCGCCACCAATAAGCAGTTCGATGAACTGTAGGGGATAGCCGATGGCATGGGGTAAGGTTGTTGGAATCTGCATGAAACTCGTCATCCACATCGTTACATCGGTATAGAAACCGAAGAGGAACGACACGAAGATCTGAGTCAACTGCCGCAGCTCATACTGCCGTCTCAACAACAGAATTTGGATAATGATGAACAGTACATGCATGCAGATCACGATCGTTCCCATGGTCAATGGCATGCCGGGAACAAGGGAGAGAACATACGGGGGAGCCGAGATAGGGGAAGACCCTAAGTTGGCGCGGATCGACAACGAGGTGCCGAACGCTATCACAAAAAGGATGAAGACAAAACTGATATAACGCCTCACCCATTCTCTCTTACTTCGCTTCACTTTTTCCATCTTATTTCTAACTTATCGTCTGAAACTGCATACAAAATTACACAATATTTGTGAAACACGCTTAATAGATTGACAAAAAGAGGTTCCGCTTTTCGGATTGATAGTGTGGTACAGCCTCGGAGAGGCTGGCTTTCCATAACCCCAGGCAAGGAACGCAGCGACGTAGCCTGGGGTATGTTAGGATTGAGTTGCGACAGTTGACCTTCTGCCTCGGCGAGGCAGGCTGCACGTAGTGCGCTATGT
The DNA here is from genome assembly GCA_902792635.1 of uncultured Prevotellaceae bacterium. GTDB lineage: Bacteria > Bacteroidota > Bacteroidia > Bacteroidales > Bacteroidaceae > Prevotella. Next base: position 16,052 of record CADBAG010000029.1, read on the forward strand.
CTTAATAGATCGTATCATACGAAACATTGCGCGCCAAGGCGCAGTCAGCCTCTCCGAGGCTGGCATTCAAGTATTCCGCATGCGACCTAACACCCCAGTCTGCGTCGCTGCGCTCCTTAGACTGGGGTTATGTATAATTCAGCCTCTCCGAGGCTGTCAATTTTCATATAGGAAGAGCAAATTTCAACCGTACACTTCTAATATTTTCGAGCACTAAAAATCATTTCTAAGTTATTTTTTACACATAACTCGTTTTTTCTTCTTACTTTTGCGAACAAAGAAAAAAAAGACTATGGATTTTAAGTACGACGTAATCGTTATCGGGGCAGGACACGCAGGCTGCGAGGCTGCATGCGCAGCAGCCAACATGGGTGCCAAGACATGCCTCATAACGATGGATATGAACAAGATCGCACAGATGAGCTGCAACCCCGCCGTGGGCGGTATTGCCAAAGGCCAGATTGTGCGCGAGATTGATGCCCTCGGAGGGCAGATGGCAATGGTGACGGACAGGACAGCTATCCAGTTCCGTATGCTCAACAAAGGCAAGGGTCCAGCCGTATGGTCTCCCCGGGCCCAGTGTGACCGCGGAAAGTTTATCTGGGAATGGCGCCGAGTTCTCGACCACACAGATAACCTCGATATCTGGCAGGATCAGGCCGACGAGCTCATCGTGGAGAACGGTGAAGCCGTGGGCGTAAGAACCATTTGGGGCGTAGAGTTCCGTGCCGGAGCCGTTGTTATCACCGCCGGCACCTTCCTCAACGGACTGATGCATATCGGCCATCATAAAGTAGCCGGGGGCAGGATTGCTGAACCTGCTTCCTATCACCTCACAGAGTCGATCACCCGCTGGGGTGTACGCTCCGGGAGAATGAAGACCGGCACGCCTGTGCGCCTCGACAAGCGTACTATCCACTTCGAAGATACAGAGGAACAGCCCGGCGATGCCGACTGGCATCAGTTCTCTTATATGGGGGTGCAGCATGCTTTAAAGCAGCTACCTTGCTGGACCTGCAACACCAATGAGGAGGTTCACCGCATCCTCAGAGATGATTTAGCCAATTCTCCCCTTTTCAACGGACAGATTCAAAGCACCGGTCCACGCTATTGCCCCTCTATTGAGACAAAGCTTGCCGTGTTCCCGGACCGTGATCATCATCCTCTCTTTATAGAGCCCGAGGGCGAGGATACCAATGAGATGTACCTCAACGGCTTCTCCTCCTCCATGCCGATGGAGACTCAGCTGAAAGCCATCCATCAGATACCTGCTCTCAGAGACGTCAAAGCCTACCGCCCTGGTTACGCCATCGAATACGATTACTTCGATCCTACTCAACTGAACCATTCGCTGGAGTCAAAAGTTATCCCGCGCCTCTTCCTTGCCGGACAGGTCAATGGAACGACCGGCTACGAGGAAGCCGCAGGACAAGGACTCATGGCCGGCATCAATGCCGCGCTCAGGGTGAGCGACAGCAATCCATTCGTGCTCAAACGTGATGAAGCATATATCGGCGTGCTCATCGATGACCTCTGTACGAAAGGTGTCGATGAACCCTACCGAATGTTCACGTCTCGTGCAGAGTACCGTATCCTCCTCCGTCAGGATGATGCCGATGCACGCCTCACGGAGAAGTCATACGATCTCGGTCTCGCCAAGAAAGGCCGCTACGACCGATGGATGGAGAAGAAAGCGGAGATCGCGAGAATTCTCGATTTCTGCAACAACACGACGGTGCATCCGAAAGACATCAATAGTTCGTTGGAAGCGCTCGGTACCACCCCACTCCATTTCGGCTGCAAAGTGTCCGAACTCATCGCTCGCCCACAATTATCGATGGCAAGTCTCTCAGAAGTCATCCCCGAACTAAAAGAAGTGCTCGACGCACCGAAGAACCGGAAAGAAGAAATCTGCGAGGCCGCCGAAGTGCTCATTAAATATAAGGGCTACATCGAGCGCGAGAATATCGTTGCCGACAAAATGCGCCGCTTGGAGAATATCAAGATTCGCGGCCATTTCAAATACGCCGAGATCAAGGAGATCAGCACCGAAGGCCGCCAGAAGTTAGAGCGTATCGATCCCGAGACATTGGCGGAGGCAAGTCGCATCCCCGGCGTCTCTCCGTCCGATATCAACGTATTGCTCGTACTGCTTGGTAGATAGCTTCACAAAAGTTTCACGTGAAACTTGAGCATACTTAAAGCATTGAAATAAAACGAGATAACACTTAAAGTAAAACGTAAAACATGAACAACCAAACGTTAGTAGACAATCTGCGAGTCATCCCCGACTGGCCGATTAAAGGGGTCAATTTCCGAGACGTCACAACGATCTTCAAGAACCCCGAATGCATCAAGATCATCAGTGATGAGATGTACGACCTGTACAAAGATAAAGGCATCACAAAGATCGTTGGCATCGAGAGTCGCGGCTTCGTCATGAGCTCCGCCATTGCCATCCGTCTGGGCGCAGGAATCGTCCTTTGTCGCAAGCCGGGCAAACTTCCGTGCGACACGATCCAGCAGAGCTATGCTAAGGAATATGGTATAGACACCATTGAGATCCATAAAGACGCCATAACCTCCGATGACGTCGTCCTTCTTCACGACGACCTCCTTGCAACAGGTGGCACTATGAAAGCAGCCTGCGACCTCGTCAAGAAGTTTCATCCAAAACGTATCTATTGCAACTTCATCATGGAGCTCACATCCGAATTTCCCCATACCCGCGAGATCTTCGACAAGGATGTAGAGATTACGAGCCTGCTGAAGTTTTAATCGTTTCACGTGAAACGACAAGCGTAGAAGAGATAGATAAACAGTGAGTTACAAGCAATGACTAAAGAAGAAAATGAAAAGCGATTAGCGTATCTGAAGAACATCGTGCTCAACATGCCGGAGAAGCCAGGAAGCTATCAATACTATGATGACCTGCGTGAGAACGGAGGCACAATCATCTATGTGGGAAAAGCCAAGAACCTCAAGCGAAGGGTCTCCAGCTATTTCCACAAAGAGGTGGATAGGTTCAAGACAAAGGTGCTCGTCTCCAAGATCCGCGACATTTCTTACACCGTCGTCAACACGGAGGAGGATGCGTTATTGCTTGAGAACTCACTCATCAAGAAGTACAATCCCAAATATAATGTACTCCTGAAGGATGGCAAGACCTACCCTTCTATCCTTGTGACGAACGAGTATTTCCCACGCATCTTCAAGACGCGGCACATCAACAAGAAGTGGGGAACTTACTTTGGTCCCTACCCTCACATCTCTGCGATGTACAATGTGCTTGAGTTGATTCACAAAGCTTTCAAGCCCCGCCGTTGCCGTCAACCTATTACACAGGAAGGCATCGACAACGGCAAATACCGTCCTTGTCTTGAGTATCATATCCACAACTGCGACGGCTGCTGTGTAGGCAAGCAGACACGTGAGGACTATCTTGAGAACATACGTCAGGCAAAGGAAGTGCTGAAAGGTAACACGCGCGAACTCTCCGAATGGGTCTACAAGCGCATGATGGAGAACGCGAAGATCATGAAGTTTGAGGAAGCAGAGCGCCTGAAAGAGCGCTACCTTCTCCTTCAGGACTTCGTATCCAAGAGTGAGGTAGTGAGTCACACCATCACCGACGTCGATGTCTTCACCATCACGGATGACGAGAATAAGAAGAACGCGTACATTAATTATATACACGTCAAGAACGGAACCATCAATCAGAGCTTCACCTATGAGTATAAACGCAAGCTTGACGAGAGCGATGAAGATCTGTTGATACAGGCTATCCCGGAGATCCGGGAACGCTTTGGGAGTACCTCGAAAGAGATTATCGTGCCTTTCGAGATGGAGTGGAAACTCAAGGATGCAGAGTTCTTTGTTCCTCAGCGAGGCGACAAACACCACCTCTTGGAGCTCTCCGAGATGAACGGAAAGCAGTATAAGTTTGACCGGCTGAAGCAGACGGAGAAGCTCAATCCGGAGCAGAAACAGACACGCCTGATGAAGGAACTACAGGATAAGCTGCACCTCGACAAGCTGCCTTATCAGATTGAATGCTTCGATAACTCTAACATCTCAGGTACGGATGCCGTGGCAGGCTGTATCGTATATAAAGGTATGAAACCGTCGCGCAAGGACTATCGTAAATACAACATCAAGACTGTCACTGGCCCTGACGATTATGCCTCCATGCAAGAGGTTGTACGTCGCCGCTATTCGCGCATGAAGGAGGAAGGTACACCACTCCCCGACCTCATCATCACGGATGGTGGCAAAGGCCAGATGGATGTCGTGCGCGAGGTTGTGGAGGATGAGTTGCATCTCAACATCCCTATCGCAGGCCTTGCGAAGGATGATCGGCACCGGACGAACGAACTGCTCTTTGGCTTCCCACCTCAAGTCATAGGTATGAAGACAGACAGCGAACTGTTCCATATACTGACGCAGATCCAGGATGAGGTGCACCGCTACGCCATCACCTTCCACCGCGACAAGCGCTCCAAGCATGCCCTCCACTCGGCCTTAGATGACATCAAAGGCATAGGGCCTAAGACGAAGGAGACGCTTCTAAAGAGCTTTAAATCAGTGAAAAACATCAAAGGTGCAAGCTTAGAAGAACTTGCTACCGTTATAGGGCCTGACAAGGCGCATAAGGTGCACGAAGCCCTTAACGAAACATCGTAGGGGCGGCCCTTGTGGCCGTCCTAACCCAACAAAATCAAATTAATGAGAATAGTAATTCAGCGTGTGACCCACGCATCCGTGTCTATAGAAGGAAAAGTAAAATCGAAGATCGGCAAGGGCTATATGATCCTTGTCGGCATCTGCTCAGAGGATACAGAGGAAGACATCAAATGGTTAGTGAAGAAGATCATCGGTCTTCGCATCTTCGAGGATGAGAATGGCGTAATGAACCTCAGCATCCAGGAAGTGGGAGGCGATATCCTTGTCGTGTCTCAGTTCACTCTCATGGCGAGTTACAAGAAAGGGAACCGGCCAAGTTGGATCAAGGCAGCTCCCCACTCTATCTCGATCCCCCTCTATAATCAGTTCTGCAAGGAACTCGAAGAAGCTCTCGGCAAACCTATCGGCACCGGCGAGTTTGGTGCCATGATGCAAGTAGAGCTACTCAACGATGGCCCTACCACCATCTGCATGGATACGAAAAACAAGGAATAACTTCGAGTTAGGAGTTAGGAGATAGGAGTTAGGAGTTAACAATGGCTTCAACCCTTAAAATTATGGCCCGTGAATCAGGCGAGTGGTCGAGTCGATCAAAAAGAAACGATTCTCAGAGGGGGTTGAAGCATAACACGGCGATCATAAATCACTATATAATAGACAGTTATCTAAATATCATATGATTTATTTATTACAATAGCTATAGGGTGATTTAGATCGTATAAACGTAGAGGCACCCCTTGTGGGCGCCCTAACCCCCGAATGGCACTATCAACAATAGGGCGGCCACCAGGGCCGCCCCTACGGTGTGCACCATTGCGCGCAATCATAAGGTAAACCATTGTGCGCAATCATGATTGAAACTTTGAGCGAATGAAAGATTGAAACATTGAGCGAATGAAAGATTGAGAGTTTGCTCGAAGAAAGGCAAAGGAGAAATAAGGCAATACAAAAATAAAATCGTATCTTTGCAGAAATTAAAGATGGTGGCCGCCACTTGGGGCGGCCACTGCAAAGCAACGAAACATGACCATCAAAGAAGCACAAGAAGCCGTTGACCAATGGATCAAGACTTACGGCGTGAGATATTTCTCGGAACTCACTAACATGACGGTCCTCACGGAAGAGGTGGGTGAACTCGCCCGCGTCATGGCTCGCAAGTATGGAGACCAGAGTTTCAAGCCCGGAGAGAAAGACAATGAGGAAGAAGAGATTGCCGACATCTTCTGGGTACTCTGCTGCATCGCCAACCAGACAGGCGTCGACATCACCGAGGCTTTCAAGAAAAGCATCGAGAAGAAAACAGCAAGAGACAAAGACAGACATAAGAACAACCCCAAATTAAAATCATAAACAATTATAATCATAAATATGGGAATCATCAAAGACAAAATCACGAAGGACATCCAGGCGCAGAGAAGCCAGGGCATTGTGAAAAGCAGTAAGATTGACCAGGCTTTCGCAAAGTATGACCTCAACGTCAATGAGGATGAGGTAAAATATAAAGTGAAGGAACTGATCGCTACAAAGGTACCGGAGAACGACAACGTAGACGTCAAGAAGTTTCTCTTAGGATCCGTTGAGCTCACCTCTCTGCATACGACAGACACTGAGGAGAGCATCCTCGCCATGGTAGAGAAAGTGAATAAGTTCGATAGTACTTATCCTGATCTGCCCCACGTTGCTACTATCTGTGTCTATCCTAACTTCGCCCACCTCGTGCGCAATACATTGGAGGTAGACGGCGTAGAAATCGCTGTAGTCTCCGGCAACTTCCCATCCTCTCAGACATTCATGGAAGTGAAGATTGCTGAGACTGCCTTGGCTATCAAGGATGGTGCCACGAATGTAGACATTGTGCTGCCTGTAGGCAAATATCTATCTGAAGACTACGAGGGTGTCGCTGACGACATCAACGAACTAAAACAGACCTGCGGTGAAGTGCCTATGAAGGTCATCCTCGAAACCTGTGACCTCCCCACCCTCTCAGACGTCAAGAAAGCGGCTATTCTCGCGATGTACAGTGGGGCAGACTATATTAAGACGTCAACAGGTAAAGAGAAGCAAGGAGCTACCCCAGAAGGCGTCTACGTAATGTGCCAGGCCATCAAGGAATACTATAATGAGACAGGTATCATGATTGGCTTGAAACCTGCAGGTGGCATCAACACGGTGATGGATGCTGTCATCTATTACACCATCGTGAAAGAGGTACTCGGCGAGAGATGGCTCACCAACGAGATGTTCCGATTGGGCACAAGCCGCCTCACTAACCTGCTCCTCAGCGAGGTGTTAGGAAAAGAAACAAAGTGGTATTAATTACATATCCCGTTTGATGACGAAGTCAAGATATGCCTTCAGGCTGTTCTTGACTTCGCCATCTTCCACTTCTTCATCAAGAAGTGCCATAGAAGCAGCATGAAGCTCCCACATCTTCTTTTCTGCATAGTCGATGCCGCCATTGGCCTTTGTAAACTCAACAAGACGCGCAATCTCCTCCTTTGATACCGTGCCGTCTTTCACCTTATAAGCAATCTGCTTCATCTCCTCATCATCCGTTGAATTTAACGCATATAAGGCAGGAAGAGTCAGCTTACCTTCAGCCATATCGTTACCGGTTGGCTTACCAATCTTCGACTGATCATAATAATCGAAGATATCATCACGTATCTGGAAGATGATACCCAGATTACGGCCAAACTCCTTGGCATATTCGATATCCTCTTCATTAGCACCACCACTCAGTGCTCCCATAGCTGCACAAGCCTCAAACAATGCAGCAGTCTTCTGACGAATGACACGATAATAGGCATCCTCAGAGAAGTCCTTTGCATGAACATTCTCCAGCTGTTCTATCTCTCCATTAGACAACGTACGACCAAGTTCAGCTAAATAGCGAACGATGACCTCATCGTGCGTATAACTAATGTGAAGTAAAGCCGTAGAAAGGATGTAATCACCTACCAACACAGCCACCTTATTGCCATAAACATTATTTACAGAGGCCTGCCCACGACGCTCCTCACTCTCATCCACAACATCGTCATGAACAAGCGAAGCCGTATGGAGCAGCTCCAAGCCGACAGCAGCATGCTGAGTAACATCAGTGATGCCTCCATTGCACTTAGCCATCAAAAGGATGAGCATAGGACGCATGCGCTTCCCCGTGCGCTGACGAATATGATCAAGCGCCTGCTGAAGGAGACCATTAGTATGTGACAATGAGCGGTTGAACAAATCATTGAAATCGTTCAACTCTGATGCTATTGGTTGCCGTATGATTGATATGTAATCCATCCAAATGAGATATTTAGCACAAAATTAGTTATTTTATATGAGATAGTGGAGCCACTATGCCAACTTTTTCGTAATTTTACGGAAAAATACACAATACATAGAATTCCTCTCATGGACAAACTCTTTTTATTGGATGCCTACGCCATCATCTTCCGCTCCTATTATGCGTTTATCAACCGCCCAACAATCAATTCTAAAGGACTCAATACATCAGCCGTTCTCGGCTTCTGCAACACACTGAAAGAGATTCTCGACAAAGAGCATCCCACATACCTCGGTGTCGCCTTCGATCAAGGCAAGACTTTCCGACATGAAGCTTATCCACCCTATAAAGCTCAACGGCAAGCGACACCGGAGGACATCAAACTCTCCGTGCCTATCATTCAGGAAATACTACAAGCCATGCACATCCCTATTCTCGTATCTGAAGGATTCGAGGCGGATGATGTCATTGGTACCTTAGCAACAAAAGCTGGGGTGCAAGGCGTAGAGACCTATATGCTCACGCCTGATAAAGACTATGGTCAGCTTATCCGACCCAATGTCTATATGTTCAGACCACGACATGGCGGAGGCTATGATAAGATCGGCGAGACAGAGATAGAAGAGAAATATGGTATTCCTTCAGCCAAACAAGTCGTCGACCTGCTCGCACTCATGGGTGACTCTGCTGATAACTATCCCGGTTGTCCGGGTGTCGGTGAGAAGACTGCCGTAAAGCTCATCAATGAGTTCGGCACGACAGAAAACCTGTTGGAGCACACCGACCAGCTGAAAGGCAAGATGAAGGAGAAAGTGGAGAATGCGAAGGACGACATCAAGATGTCGAAGTTCTTGGCGACAATCCGCACCGATGTACCCATTGCGCTCAATCTCGATGAACTGAAGGTAACATCACCGGATGTAGACAAACTACGCTCCATCTTTGAAAGCCTTGAGTTCAAGCGCTTTACAGAACGCTTCTTGGGTAAGTCAGCAGCTAAAGCCGCACCCGTGCAACCTGATCTCTTCTCAAGCGCAAGCACGATTGCACGCAATGATACAAATAAGCAAAGTGTGATTGCACGCAATGACGCAAGCGCAGCCGAGAGCATTAATGCAGAGGCACAAACAGATAATACACCAATGTCTTCCATCAAAACGGTGGAACACAAATACCATCTTGTAGAGACCAAGGAAGATGCTGAAGCATTGTGCGCAAAGCTTAATTCATGCAAAGAGCTGAGCCTCGATACAGAGACGACATCTACAAACGCCATCGATGCAGAGCTTGTAGGACTCAGTTTCAGCATTCAGGAACACGAAGCGTGGTATGTAGCTATCCCTGCAGAGCGAGAGCAAGCTCAGGCGATGGTTGATATCTTCAAACCGCTCTATGAAAACGAAGAGATACTGAAGGTAGGCCAGAACATCAAATACGACTATGAAGTGCTTCGCAACTATGGCATCGACATCCAAGGAAAGATGTTCGACACCATGCTTGCTCATTACGTCTATCAGCCGGAGCTGCGCCACAACATGGACTATATGGCCGAGACACTTCTCCACTATGGGACTGTGCATATCGAAGAACTTATTGGTCCCAAGGGAAAGAATCAAAAGAACATGCGCGACCTCGACCCAAAAGAGGTGTACGAATACGCAGCAGAGGATGCAGACATCACATTGCAGCTCAAGCATGCCTTGGAGCCAAAACTCAAAGAGGTTAATGCCGAGATGCTATTCTGGGAAATAGAGATGCCGCTCGTCAAGGTGCTTGCCGACATGGAGATCAACGGAGTGAGACTCGACACGGAGCAGTTGAAGCAGACGCAGAAAGAGTTTACAGAGCGAATGAATGCCTACGAGCAACATGCTTTCCAAGAAGCAGGAGAAGAATTCAATATCTCCTCTCCACGCCAAGTAGGCGATATTCTCTTCGGTAAGATGCAGCTCGTGGAAAAGCCAAAGAAGACGCGAACAGGCCAGTACGTCACCTCTGAGGAAGTGCTTCAACAACTGCGTGGAAAGGCTCCAATCGTAGACGATATCCTCAACTATCGCGGCATGAAAAAGCTCTTAGGCACATACGTTGAAGCATTGCCAAAGTTGATAGACAAGAAAGATGATCATATCCACACATCTTTCAACCAAGCTATCACCGCCACCGGCCGACTCTCCTCAAGTGATCCGAACCTTCAGAACATCCCTGTCCGCGATGATGACGGCAAAGAGATCCGCAAATGCTTCGTACCGGATGAGGGCTGCAAATGGTTCTCTGCCGACTACTCACAGATTGAGCTCCGCATCATGGCGCATCTATCCGGCGATGAGAACATGATTGAAGCTTTCCGCGAGGGATTCGACATTCACCGCGCTACAGCTGCCAAGATTTGGAAAGAACCCATGGAAGAAGTGAGCGATGCCCAGAGAAAGAAAGCCAAGCAGGCAAACTTCGGTATCATCTATGGCATCACAGCATTTGGACTCGCTCAGCGAATGGACATACCAAACGGAGAAGCAAGACAATTGATTGCCGATTATTTCGAAACCTTCCCCAAGGTTCATGCTTACATGGAAAAAGCAAAAGAAGAGGCACGCACGAAAGGCTATGCCGAGACGATGTTTGGCCGCAGACGCTATCTCCCCGATATCAATTCGCGCAATGGAACAGTCCGTGGATTTGCTGAACGAAACGCTATCAATGCACCGATACAAGGCTCTGAAGCCGACATCATCAAGATAGCGATGATCAATATCTGGAAGCGCTTCAAGAAAGAAGGATTACGTTCAAAAATGATCCTTCAAGTTCACGACGAATTAAACTTCTCCGTCTACCCGCAAGAGGCTGATACAGTGGAGAAAATAGTGATGGAGGAGATGCAGGGTGCAGCCAAACTAAAAGTGCCACTTACTGCCGACCCAGGATGGGGCAACAATTGGCTCGAAGCACACTAAAAGTTAATCGCTATCGGCTGACACGTGTCGAACAATTGGCTGACACGTGCCGACCTATTGGCTGACACGTGCCGACCTATTGGCTGACACGTGCCGACCAGTTAGCTGACACGTGCCGAACAATTGGCTGACACGTGCCGAACAATTGGCTGACACGTGCCGAACAATGTAGGGGCGGCCCTTGTGGCCGCCCTAACCCATTCTTATAGTACCATAAAAACAATAGGGCGGCCACAAGGGCCGCCCCTACGGAGTGAATGACCTCCGAAAAATATTACTATTACTTCGGCTGCTTACCGATATAAGCGAGGATACCACCGTCCACATACAGGATATGTCCGTTGACAAAGTCACTGGCATCGGAAGCGAGGAAAACAGCAGGACCCATCAGATCCTCCGGAGTGCCCCAGCGACCTGCCGGTGTCTTGCTCACGATGAACCTGTCGAACGGATGACGGCTTCCGTCCGGCTGACGCTCACGAAGCGGAGCAGTCTGCGGAGTAGCAATATAGCCCGGGCCAATGCCATTGCACTGGATGTTATACTCACCAAACTCAGAGCAGATATTCTTCGTCAGCATCTTCAGACCGCCCTTGGCAGCGGCATAAGCAGAGACCGTCTCACGGCCGAGCTCACTCATCATCGAGCAGATGTTGATAATCTTACCGTGACCCTTCTTCTTCATGCCGGGGATAACAGCCTTACTGACGATGAAAGGAGCATTGAGATCGATGTCGATCACCTGACGGAAATCCTCCACGCTCATCTCTTCCATCGGGATACGCTTGATGATACCAGCGTTGTTCACGAGTATATCAATCGTACCGAGCTCTTTATCAATATCAGCCACGAGTTTCTTCACCTGCTCCTCATCGGTGACGTCAGCGATGTAACCCTTGGCATCGATGCCCTTAGCCTTATAGTCGGCGAGAGCCTGATCCAGATGCTTCTGACTGCGGCAGTTGAAAGCAATTTTAGCGCCAGCTTTAGCAAAAGCCTCGGCGATGGCAAAACCAATGCCGTAAGCGGCACCCGTGACGAGGGCTACCTTGCCCTCAAGAGAGAAATTCTTTGAGAATGTGTCCATTATTTATTTTAAAGTTTAAAAATTAGAATGCATCTATTTGATTAGACGAAACAACTATATTTTTGTCAACAGTTCCTTCATGCCTTCTGAAGCACCCTTCTGAATCTGTATCACGCTCCCGCCCGCATTCACCGGATTCGGGTCAATAAGATAGATCGGTGCACCCTTAGGCACAAACTGAACGAGACCTGCAGCCGGATAGACAACAAGTGAGGTACCGATAATCACAAAGATATCAGCCTCGGAGGCTTCCTTAGCAGCGGGCTCTAGCATCGGGACGCTCTCTCCGAAGAACACAATAAACGGACGCAGCAACGAGCCGTCGCCTGCCTTCGTGCCGGGCTTCACATCGCTGTTCTCGGGCGTGAGCTCCTGGATGTAACGCGGATCATACGGGTCGATACTCGAGCAGACCTTTGTCAGCTCACCATGCAGGTGGATGACTTTCGACGATCCTGCTTTCTCATGGAGGTTATCGACATTCTGCGTGAGCACCGTCACGTCGTAGTCTTTCTCCATCTCAGCGATGAGCTTATGGCCCTCACAAGGTTGTGCATCCCACAGCTTACGACGCAGTTTGTTGTAGAACTCCGTCACGAGTTTCGGGTCTCTCTCCCACCCCTCATGACTGGCGATCTGCTCAACCGGATAGTTCTCCCAAAGGCCGTCATTGCCACGGAAAGTCTTGAAGCCACTCTCCACCGACATGCCGGCGCCTGTCAAAAATACTACTTTCTTCTTCATACAAGCAAATATTTTCCACAAAAATACTAAAATAATACGATTATGCAAACAAAAAAGCGTAACTTTGTGCGACAATTAATAATTAATAAGAAAACAACTAATTAGAAATCAAAAAGAGACATGGATAATGTAAGCTACGCCCTTGGCATGAGCATCGGGCACCAGTTGCAACAGATGAATGCTACAGAACTCAACATTGACGACTTCGCACAGGCTATCAAGGATGTGTTTGCTGCTAAAGTTCAAATGACTGACGCAGAGGCACAGACTGCCGTTCAGACCTTCTTCCAGCAGAAAGCTGAGGAGCAGGCAGCAGCAGCGAAAGCAGAGGGAGAAAACTTCCTCGCCGAGAACGCCAAGAAGCCGGGTGTGAAGACACTTCCCAGCGGTCTGCAGTATCAGGTACTGCGCGAGGGCAACGGCCGCAAGCCGACAGCTACCGATCAGGTGGAGTGCCACTACGAGGGAACCCTCATCAACGGTCAGGTCTTCGACTCCAGCTACCGTCGCGGTGAGACTGCTACGTTCGGACTCAACCAGGTCATCAAGGGCTGGACAGAGGGTCTGCAGCTCATGCAGGAGGGAGCTAAGTATCGCTTCTTCATCCCCTACAACCTCGCCTACGGTGAGCAGGGTGCCGGTCAGGCTATTCCACCTTATGCAGCCCTCATCTTCGATGTGGAGCTGATAAAGGTGAAGTAGTATGGGATTATTGCTTATATTTTCTATAGGTACGATTGTAGGACTTATCCTACTTTGGTGGATGGGCACTCCGAAAGGAAAACGGTGGATGGATGGATATTAATAAAACTATAAATAACAACACATGAAAAGTTTAAAGACACTGGCCGTCATGGCCACCGCCGTGTTGGCTTTCTCAGCCTGCGGCAACTCGTCAGCCCCCAAAGCTGACCTTAAGACAGATGTCGACTCCATGAGCTACGCCATCGGACTGTTGCAGTCGCAGTATGTCCGTCAGGCTATCGAGCAGGGTCAGGTCATCGACACGACTTATATGGACGACTTCGTGAAAGGTATCAACGAGGGTGTCAACGCTGGTGACGACAAGAAGAAAGCCGCTTATATCATGGGTCTGCAGGTAGGACAGCAGATCTCTACCCAGCTCGTCAAGGGCATCAACCACGAGGTCTTCGGTGAGGACTCTACAAAGACGATTTCTCTGAAGAACCTTCTCGCTGGTTTCATCACCGGTGCTACGGGCAAGAAAGGTCTGATGACTCCTGAAAGCGCCAATGCTATCGCACAGAGCAAGATGGAGCAGATCAAGAACGCTACCATGTCGAAGCAGTATGGCTCCAACAAGGCTGCCGGTGAGAAGTGGCTCGCTGCCAACAAGAAGAAGCCCGGAGTGGTGACACTGCCCTCAGGCCTGCAGTATAAGGTCATCAAGGAAGGCAAGGGCGCCATTCCTTCTGATACAACAACCGTAAAGGTTCAGTACGAAGGCCGCACCATCGACGGTAAGGTCTTTGAGAGCAGCTATAAGAACGGCAATGGCCCTGTGACCATGGTTCCGTCTCAGATGATCCCCGGCTGGACACAGGCGCTGACCCGCATGCCCGAGGGCTCTGTATGGGAGGTCTACATTCCTCAGAACCTCGCTTACAAAGATCGCCAGGCTGGACCTATCAAGCCTTACTCTACGCTGATCTTCAAGATTGAACTTGTCAAGGTAGGCAAATAAGTTTCGATAAATAAACAATGAAAAAGGTTTTATTGTTTGCAGTCCTCTTTCTTGCTGTCTCCGTCAGCTCTATCGCTGCGGGCGGCAAGAAGAAGGATAACAAGAAAAAGACGAATGGCACTGAGCAGCCTGTTAAATTGCTCACTTCTTCAGATTCAACAAGTTATGCCGCTGGTTATGCAGCCACAGAAGGTCTGTTGCAATATCTCCAGCAGCGCATGAACATAGACACAGCTCACATGGCTGATTTCATCTGCGGTTTCCGTGAAGCTGCAAGTAAGGTCAAAGACCCTGCTTACAAGGCATACATCGCCGGTAACACCATCGCTTCTCAGGCTACGGAGCAGATTCTGCCAAACATGAGCCGTGACCTCGTAGGTACCGACGACAGTATCGCTGCTGCACCTTTCTACGAAGGATTTCTTGCCGGTGTGAAACAAGACACTGCCGTCTTTAAGATGGCAAAGGCTCGTGATCGCTTCCAGACCAAGACCACACAGGCCCGTGAGGCACGTAACCGCATCTATAAGAAAGAGAATGAGGAGTGGCTCGCCAACAACAAGACGAAGCCCGGAGTGGTCACTCTGCCCTCTGGCCTGCAGTACAAAGTGCTGACAGAAGGCAATGGCCCCAAGCCGAAAGCTACTGATGAGGTAGAGGTCATCTACGAAGGCAAGACCATCAACGGTAAGGTCTTCGACGCTACGAAGAACCACGGAGGCCGCAAGACCGACTCGTTCCGCTGCGACCAGGTCATCAAAGGCTGGACTGAGGCGCTGACCTCAATGAACGTAGGCAGCAAGTGGGAGATCTATATCCCGCAAGATCTCGCTTATGGTTCACGTGAGGCTGGTGAGATCAAGCCTTATTCTACGCTGATCTTCACTGTTGAGCTCGTAGGCATCAAGACTCCGGAAGCTAAGCCGGCTACTGATGCAAAGACGACAACCGATAGTAAGAATGTTCCTGCAAAAACTTCAAAAAGTACCAAAAAGAGCACTAAAAAGAAGTAAATTATAACGGAATTGATAACGAAATGCACGGATAATAAAAAATATCCGTGCATTTTGTTGTTTATATCAATTTAATTGCCTACTTTTGCTACCATATTATTAATAATAAAGAAATTAAATAGTCTGAATTAAAAGAATAACAATAAAGAATAACAATAAGCTTAATATGGACAAAATAGACAAGCTCGACAAGAAGATACTCTCTATCCTTTCAAAGAATGCACGCATTCCGTTCAAGGATGTAGCAGCTGAATGTGGCGTATCACGTGCCGCCATTCACCAGCGCGTGCAACATCTCATTGAAGCTGGCGTCATCACCGGCAGTGGTTTCGACGTCAACCCACTGAGCCTCGGTTATCATACCTGTACTTATATCGGTATCAACTTGGAGAAAGGCTCGATGTATAAAGATGTAGTGAAGCGACTTATTGATATCCCGGAGATCGTTGAGTGCCATTTCACTACAGGTTCTTACACGATGCTCATCAAATGCTACGCCAAAGACAACGAAGCGCTCATGGATCTGCTCAACAACAAGCTGCAGACCATCCCCGGTGTTGTATCTACAGAGACTTTAATCTCTTTGGAGCAAAGTATCAAACGCGAGATTCCTGTCAATATCGACGAGTAAAACAAACATGAAATCATTCAATTTAGACGAGCATACGGGTAAGATCTATGCCGCCTTTCCAGAAGCCAATCGCCAGCCGGTGATTGGCATTACTGCTAATTATAGTGACGGTGACGCCACGCTGAGAGACAAATATTATGAGCAGGTGGTGCGTGCAGGTGGAACGCCTGTACTCATCCCACCTGTTACTGATAAGAATACTATCATCAATACGCTCGACCATATCGATGCGCTTCTGCTCTCTGGCGGTGGCGACATCAATCCTTTGTGGTCGGGTGAAGAACCTATTCCGCAGCTCCACTCCATCAATGCTACACGCGACCTCGCTGAACTGCTCACCGTACGCCTTGCTTACAACCGCCAGATCCCAATGCTCGGCATCTGCCGTGGCATCCAGACGTTAGCTGTGGCGCTGGGAGGAAAGGTGTATCAAGATATTAAAAGCCCCACCTCTACTGGCCTTACTGGCCTTACTGGCCCTAACGGCCCCACCCCTACCCCTCCCCCATCCAGGGGAGGGAGAAATGTGCCTGCTTATACCCAGGCACTAATCAAACACTCACAAGATGCGGATCGATCAGAGCCCACACATACAATAAATATTGAGGCAAACACCGTATTGGCTTCTATCTATAACTATGAAGATAACTCCGAAAGCAAGGAGTTAGCAGAGCATATTACCCCCTCCCCTGGATGGGGGAGGGGCCGGGGTGGGGCCAGCATGTTTGTCAACTCCTTCCACCACCAGGCTGTCTCCGACCCCGGGTCCCGTTTCCGCGTCTCAGCCACGGCACCGGACGGTGTCATCGAAGCCATTGAGAGCAACGAATATAAGTCTATCTTAGGCGTCCAGTGGCATCCCGAATGGCTCGGCGACGACGGACTGCCCCTCTTCCAGTGGCTCGTAGAGAAAGGACGGGAGTTTAGTGAGGCTAAGCAGCTCCACGACCGTATCCTGACGCTCGATACCCACTGCGACACCCCGATGTTCTTCCCGCAGGGTGTTCGTTTCGACCAGCGTGACCCGCGGATCCTCTACGACCTCCACAAGATGACGGATGGTCGTCACGATGCCGTCATCATGGCAGCTTATCTCCCTCAGCCTAAGCTCGGAGAGCAGTTCTCACAGAAGGTGGATATCGCTGGCATCCTGAAGTATACCCCCCAGCTCTTGGCGACAGAGACAAAGGATCCGGCATCTGCCACACTGCAGCCCTCCCTCTCCCCTACCCAGTATGCCGATCTTATCTTCGACAAACTGGAACAGATCGTGGATGAGAACAGCGATTATATCAGCATTGCCCGTACCCCGGCAGACCTCTATGAGGACAAGCGCAAAGGCCGCAAATCGATCATGTTCGGTATTGAGAATGGACTGGCGCTGAACCATGACCTCTCCAACGTGCGCCATTTCGCGCAGCGGGGTGTCGTCTATATCACGCTCTGCCACAATGGCGACAACGATATCTGCGACTCCAACCGGGGGGCGTCGATGCACAACGGGGTGTCGGAGTTTGGGGAGAAAGTGATCCAGCGGATGAACGACGAGGGTATCATGGTCGACCTTAGCCATGCCTCCGAGAAATCGTTCTACGATGCCCTCGACATCAGTCGTACGCCCATCGTATGCTCTCACAGCAACAGCCGGGCGCTCTGCGATGTGCCCCGTAACCTCACCGACGACCAGCTGCGTGCACTCGCTGCCAAGGGCGGTGTCGCTCATACCACCTTCTATCACGGGTTCCTTCGCAAAAACTCGTCTGAAGCTTCTATCCTCGATGTCGTGGCTCACCTGGAGCACGCCATAGACATCATGGGCATTGACCATGTAGGTGTCGGCACCGATTTCGATGGCGATGGCACCGTGCGCGGATGCAAGGATGCCTCTGAGCTCATCAACTTCACGATCCAGCTGCTCCGCCGCCGCTATTCAGAGCAAGACATAGCGCAGATATGGGGCGGCAACTGGCTACGCGTCATGGCGCAGGTTCAATCAGAGAGAAAAGAAGCATGAAAAAGAAAAAGATAATCATCGTTGTTATCGTGTTAGCAATCGTTTGTGCGGCGGCGGCATGGCTCTTCACCTATGGCCCACTCGCCCAGAAAGACATAGAAGAGACCGAGGAGACAGAAGACATAGAGAAAGTACAGCCTGTGGGCCCGGCATTCAATGCCGACTCCGCCTATGCCTTTACCAAGGCGCAGTGCGACTTCGGACCGCGCCCGATGAACAGTGAGGCCCACGAGAAATGTCTGCAATGGATAGAGAAGAAGTTCAAGCAGTACGGCTGTGAGGTAGAGTTGCAGAAGGCTGATCTCAAAGGCTGGGACGGCACGATGCTTCATTCCACGAACATCATCGCTCACTATAATCCCAAAGCCACAACGCGTATCTTGCTTTGTGCCCACTGGGACTCCCGTCCTTGGGCTGATAACGATCCCGACTCACTCAATCACCACAAGCCTATCCTCGCTGCCAACGATGCAGCGAGTGGAGTGGCTGTGATGCTGGAGCTTGCGCGCCTCCTTAACACCCAACATCCAACACCTAACCCCCAACAGTCAACACCCAATGCCCAACTCGGCATCGATTTCGTCTGCTTCGACGCTGAGGACTATGGTGTGCCACAGTGGAGCGATGTACAGGATGATGGCTCATCCTTTGCTCTCGGTGCCCAGTATTGGTCCGAGCATATCCCCCACGGCTATGCCCCGCGCTACGGCATCTTGCTCGATATGGTAGGTGGTGCCGGTGCCCAGTTCTATCGTGAGGGCATGTCGTTGCAGTATGCTCCGGCTATCGTGAAGAAAGTGTGGCGGGCAGCGCGTCAGGCAGGCTATGGTTCATTCTTCCCCAATCAGGACGGCGGCATGATTACTGATGATCACATCCCTGTGAACCAGACAGCGAAGATCCCGTGTATCGACATCATCCCCTACTACCCCACATGCCAACAGAGTTCTTTCGGCCCGACATGGCACACCCTTGCCGACAACATGGATAATATCGACAAGAATGTCCTCAAGGCTGTCGGCCAGACGATGGTACAAGTCATCTTCAGCGAGAAATAATTCGAACTGTACAGTTGATATTCAATGCCCTCGCTGAGTAAACACCTCGAAGAGGTGACACATGGTTAGCCCCATACAAGGAGCGAAGCGACGCAGCATGGGGTTTAAGATTGGTGGCATTTCGTTGCAATCCGGCCTCGAAGAGGGCGAACATGGTCATGAGTGATTGGTGCTGAAATATAAATGTTCGCCCTCTTCGAGGCCGGTATTCAGGTCAACTGCAACATTTCAACCCCACGTTTCGGCTGCGCCTCACGTGGGGCTAACCATGTGGCACCTCTCCGAGGTGCGAGCGTCCCTAACTCAACCGGAAGTACCAAATAATCTTTCTAACATCATCCCCTTTCTCGTTTTTTCTTGTTATCTTTGCAAACTGATAAAATAGCAAATAACAAGGAAAAACGATGACGGATGCCATAACATATCTGGAGGAAAAGCACAGACTGCGTCGCAACGTGCTGACAGGCGAACTGCTCTATGCTGATGACGCCCAAAGCAAGCAAGGTGAGCAAGGTGAACATTGGCACCGTCTCTCAAAAGAAGGCCGCAACACGCTTATCTTGGAAGCAGAACGCGACGGGGTCATGCTCACTGACGAGACGCTGGACCGCTTTGTTCACTCCACGCTCATCGACCAGTGGAATCCTGCCCGCGAATGGCTCGAGAATCTTCCGGAATGGGACGGCGAAGACCATGTATTTGATCTCTCACAGCGTATCGTTACTTCTAATCCCGATTGGGGCGACCGCTTCCACAAATGGCTGCTGCAGACGGTAGCACGATGGATGGATATGGAGGTGCCCCATCGCGATATCATCGTGCCCGTACTTGTCGGGCAATGGGGCTATGGCAAGACCTCGTTCTGTAACCTTATCCTCCCCCCTACCCTACGACTTTATTATACTGATAAGATCAAGCTCAGTTCATCAGCCGATGTCTATGAGCTCCTCACGACGAACTTGTTAGTCAACCTCGACGAGTTCTATCAAGAGAACACGCTTCAAGAGCCCCTCGTGCGTTATCTCTTCTCCCGCTCCACACCTGTCTTCCGCCGTGCTTACGGCACCACGGAGGAGCCACGCCGACAGTATGCCGGCTTCATCGCTACGACAGGCAACCTCCATCCGATGACGGATGCTGCAGGAGCAGCCCATCTCGCTTGTGTGGAGGTCGGTCATAAGATAGACCTCTCCCCTATCCCCTACGAACAACTCTATGCGCAGCTTCGCGAAGAGCTCGAGGATGGTGCCGACTATCTGCTCACCGATGACGAGCGTGAGCGTATGGCGGGTCAGAACTCACCTTTCGAGGAGGCTGACAATCTCGTGAAGATGGTGCGACTGCTCTATGCCAACCCACCCAAGGGTCAGAAAGCCAAGGCTGTTTATATCGATACCATCATCGACCGACTCATGCAGGAGTATCCTTACTGGACACCGGGTGAGCACGTCAACCAGGATGTAGGCTTTGCTCTCCAGGAAGCCGGCTTCACGCGTAGCCGTATCCATGGCCGTTCCTGTTACCGTATCGTGCCGCGTGATCCCCGTCGTCTCGACTTCACGGAAGATGCTCAGGAAGAAAAGAAACAAGATGATATGGCTGATAACCCGTTGGCACAAGCGTTACTCGCAGGGTTAGGGGTAAGGCCTACCCAAGCCCTCCCTAAAGGGAGGGATGTTGATTACTAAATAAGAAATAAGAGGCCTACCCAAGCCCTCCCTAAAGGGAGGGATGTTGATTACATTAAGAATGAAAAAACATAAAATAATTAAGATAATAGATACTATAGATAAAAACAAAAGAAAGATAAAATATGTCAAGTCATAAGAACACTATAAGTAATCAACATCCCCCCCTTCAGGGGGGGCTTGGGGAGGCCTCTTCCCTTCAGGGGGGGCTTGGGGAGGCCTCCCTTTCTTCCCTTACCCCCATGATGCGTCAGTTCTTCTCCATGAAGGCGAAGCATCCCGACGCTCTCCTACTCTTCCGCTGTGGCGACTTCTACGAGACTTACTGCGACGATGCCGTGGAAGCCTCGAAGATTCTTGGTCTGACGCTCACCAAGCGCAACAACGGTGCTTCTGCAGGCGCTGAGATGGCAGGTTTCCCCCACCACGCCCTCGACACCTATCTGCCGAAGCTTATCCGTGCGGGTAAACGTGTGGCTATCTGCGACCAGCTCGAGGACCCAAAGAAGAAACGCGCCATGATAAAAGGCAAGAAAGGGCTCTCCGAGATGGACAAGATGGTGAAGCGAGGCATCACGGAACTTGTGACCCCAGGCGTCGCCATGAGCGATAACGTCTTGAACTACAAGGAGAACAACTTCCTTGCGGCCGTTCACTTCGGAAAGACAGCATGCGGAATCAGCTTCCTCGATATCTCTACGGGTGAGTTCCTCACTGGTCAGGGTTCCTACGACTACGTGGAGAAGCTCATTGGCAACTTTGCTCCGAAAGAAGTGCTCTACGATAAGACAAAGCGCAAGGAGTTTGAACAATATTTCGGCACGAAACTCACTGTCTTTGAGCTCGACGACTGGGTGTTCACAGAGCAGAACGCACGACAGAAACTGTTGAAGCATTTCGGTACGAAGTCGCTGAAAGGCTTCGGTGTAGAGCATCTGAAGGAAGGTATCGTAGCTTCGGGTGCTATCATGCAGTATCTCGAGCTGACGCAGCACACGAACATCAACCATATCACGTCGCTGAAGCGCTTGGAGGAAGAGAAATACGTGCGCTTAGATAAGTTCACTATCCGCTCCTTAGAGCTCCTTCAGCCGATGCAGGAAGACGGCAAATCGCTCCTCGACGTTATCGACCGCACCATCACGCCGATGGGTGGCCGCATGCTGCGCCGCTGGGTCGTCTTCCCTCTGAAAGATGTGAAGCATATCAACGACCGGCTCGATGTCGTGGAGTATTTCTTCAAGGCTCCAGACTTCCGGCAAGTCATTGATGAACAGCTACATAGGGTAGGGGACCTCGAACGCATTATCTCTAAAGTAGCCGTAGGAAGGGTCACGCCGCGCGAGGTGGTACAGCTCAAGACAGCTCTGCAAGCCATCCAGCCTATCAAGTCGGCTTGTCTCTACGCCAACAACGACAGTCTGAAGCGGCTCGGTGAGCAGATGAACCTCTGCGAGAGTCTGCGAGACCGCATCGAGAAAGAGATTCAGCCCGACCCGCCACAGCTCGTCTCCAAGGGTGATGTCATTGCAGAAGGCTACAATAAGGAGCTCGATGAACTGCGTAATATCTCCCGCGGTGGCAAAGACTATCTATTGGAAATCCAGCAGCGCGAGGCAGAGAAGACAGGAATATCCTCACTGAAAGTGGGTTACAACAACGTCTTCGGCTATTATCTCGAAGTGCGCAATACCTTCAAGGACCATGTTCCAGCCGACTGGATCCGTAAGCAGACATTAGCTCAGGCTGAGCGCTATATCACACCCGAACTGAAACAATATGAGGAGAAGATTTTAGGTGCTGACGAAAAGATTCTTGAGCTCGAGGCGCAGCTATTCTCTGAACTTATCGTCGACATGCAGGAGTTTATCCCTCAGATACAGATCAATGCGAATATCTTAGCGCATATCGACTGTCTGCTGTCGTTTGCCAAAGTCTCTGAGGACAATGCCTACGTGCGTCCTGTTGTAGACGATACCACGGTGCTCGACATTCATCAAGGCCGCCATGCCGTCATTGAGACGCAGATGCCACTCGGTGAGCGCTACGTGCCCAACGACGTCTATCTCGATACCGAGAAGCAGCAGATCATGATGATCACGGGTCCCAATATGGCCGGTAAATCAGCGTTATTGCGCCAGACGGCACTCATCGTACTGTTGGCCCAGATAGGTTGTTTCGTGCCCGCAGAGAGCGCGAGAATAGGCTTAGTGGACAAGATCTTCACAAGGGTAGGGGCGAGCGATAACCTCTCGCTCGGTGAGTCGACGTTCATGGTGGAGATGACGGAGGCTGCCGACATCCTCAACAATGTCTCTCCGCATTCACTCGTACTTTTCGATGAGTTGGGTAGGGGAACATCTACCTACGACGGTATCTCCATCGCCTGGGCCATCGTGGAGTATCTGCATGAGCATCGTGGCTCTCAGGCTCGCACGCTCTTCGCCACCCACTACCATGAGCTCAACGAGATGGAGAAGCACTTCCCACGTATCAAGAACTACAACGTGGCGGTGAAGGAGATTGACAATAAGGTTATTTTCCTCCGCAAGCTCACCCCCGGCGGCTCCGAGCATTCCTTCGGTATCCATGTGGCAGAGATCGCAGGCATGCCGCGCTCAATCGTAAAAAGAGCCAATGAGGTATTGAAAGAGTTGGAGGCTGACAACGCGGAAGTAGGAAGTGCCGGAAAACCAAAAGTGGAAAACATTGGGAAGGACCGTGATGGCGTCCAACTCAATATCTTCCAACTTGATGACCCTGTATTGAAGCAGGTACGCGATGAGATTCTTGGGCTTGATATCAACAACCTCACGCCCGTAGATGCGCTCAATAAACTCAATGAAATAAAAAAGATCGTTACGGGGAAGAGCTAACTAACTGTTTTCGGGTTTATTGCATAAGACAGCCTCGGAGAGGCTGACTTTTTCATAACCCCAGTCTAAGGAGCGCAGCGACGCAGACTGGGGTTTGTTGTGAAGGC
Organism: uncultured Prevotellaceae bacterium; assembly: GCA_902792635.1. Classification (GTDB taxonomy): domain Bacteria; phylum Bacteroidota; class Bacteroidia; order Bacteroidales; family Bacteroidaceae; genus Prevotella. Next base: position 39,889 of record CADBAG010000029.1, read on the forward strand.
TCGCTTGATTGATTTCCTGCCTCGAAGAGGCAGACTGCACGACAGTGCGCAATGTTTTTATAGGCATAACTCTAACATAGCGCGCCTAACGGCACATTCAGCCTCTCCGAGGCTGGAAATCAGGTATCCGCACACAGTCAAAAATCCCCAGACTGCGGTCGCTTCGCTTCCTTAGTCTGGGGTTATGGAAAAGTGTGCCTCTCCGAGGCACTCACACCGGAAACCGGAAAAACTAAAAATAAACTACATGCAATACCATCTACACCGTAGGGCTCAATCAAGATCTATTCATTCATAAGTTTCTTTCCCTCCTCCGTGAGCCATTTCTCGAGCTCATAAGGATAGATCTCACACTCGGGCATGCCCATGGCGTACGCACCAATCTCTGTAGGCTGATAGACGAACTTGATCTTGCCACCAGCCACGACATAAGGTGCAGCCTGAGGCATGGGAACGGGCTCCTCCATGAAATGCTCCACTTCCGTGGTCTTCTTCAGACGCTCAGTGAGCATCTTCTGCAGCGCTGCATCACCCTTGACGAGCGTCACCTTCTTACCGGTCTGCTTATCGAATGTAGCACCGTCGCAGAAGCTCTGACCGTGCGCTCCACCCGTATAATAATAGCCATCGGCCTCGAAGCTCACGAAGCGGTTGTTCTCCCACACGCGAGTGATAGAAGCCGTGAGGGCGCAACGGTTCTCCTTGCTGCCGTTGCCTTTGTTCAGACGATCCATGTTAGCCGTAATCTGAGCAGCATAATCCTGCACGAAAGCACTCGTATTGGCCTTCGTATTGACAGCAGCTCGCACCACTTCCTTAGCATTGCTGAAGTCGAAGTAGTCCTCCATGTCACCCAAGCGCTCGCCAAGCCATGTGCGTACGCCCTCTACAAGTGCCTTATTTCCGGCTGTCGGATAGTCGACGGACAACTTTACGTCGTGCTTGCTATCGTTGTAAAAATAGGTATCGTAAGAGCTTGTAGCAGTGCTCACATCCTGATGCACGGTAGGCACGACCTTCACCTTGTACGACTTATACTTCTTGTTGATCGCCATGAGCTGCAGCGGCTTGGTGTAATAGCTGCGCTCAGCACCCTCATGCACGGTGTAGGCGAGCGTGAGCTCATTCTTACCACTCTCCGTGACCTTCACAGAGTCGATATCGATCGTTTTGTTCGTCTCCGGAAGAACGATGGCAAGCACCGCATTCTTCTTGAAGTTGACGGGAGTAGGCTGACCACCTTTGCCCATGAACGCAGCCATGCCGAACTGCTCATCGAAGGCCTTCTTATTGGTGATAAGCGGAGAGGGGAGCGCTGGAGCGTCGTTGTTATGGAAATAGTTGCGCAGCACCGTGAAGTTAACCAACTTGTCGGCTGCATTTACTGTCATTGTTGTGGCGAGCATAGTGAGCATAGCCACGAGAGTCTTTGTAATTTTCATGTGTATAGCATTTTTATATTTGCGTGCAAAGGTATATCATCCTGAACACATCGCGCATAGGATTTTCCCTAAAATAGAGTAGGGGAATGCGCCCGCGCTGTTTACACCTAATAAATGCATACATTAGTCATTTCTTGCATGGGAAAGAAAAAATCTTTATTTTAGCGAGGGACAGCCTCGGAGAGGCTGACTTTTTAATAACCCCAGTCTAAGGAGCGCAGCGACGCAGACTGGGGCTGATGTGAGGACTTGTTTGACTGATTTCCTGCCTCGAAGAGGCAGACTGCACGAAAGTGCGCAATGTTTTGCAAGCGCTGTATCATATACCAACATAGCGCGCCAAGGCGCATTCAGCCTCTTCGAGGCTGAGTGTCAGTTAATTCATTCTCATCTACAAACCCCAGACTGCGGTCGCTTCGCTTCCTTAGTCTGGGGTTATGAATAAGTGTGCCTCTCCGAGTAGGGATGTAAGCTATTTCCAAAGCAGTCAATAGAACAAATTAATGCGGTAACTTCAAAACCTTTGCTAAAGATTTGTCAGTTAC
>CADBAG010000030.1 GCA_902792635.1 uncultured Prevotellaceae bacterium
AAAAACGAAGGAAAAGGTAATTAGATTCACGCACATCCGAATTTTGTTATATTGGCAGGTTTATAAAAAACTTTATATCAATACTCGGAGAGGCTGAATGCGCCTTGGCGCGCTATGTTGGTTTATGATTTGAAACACATTGCGCACTGTCGTGCAGTCTGCCTCTCCGAGGCAGAAGGTCAACGGTTTCTACTCCATCCTAAACACCCCCAGTCTGCGTCGCTTCGCTCCTTAGACTGGGGTTATCAAAGATTCAGCCTCTCCGAGGCTGTGAACTTCGCAAAAAGAAATGCAAATTTCAGCCGTACAATACGAATAATTTTATTACACTCAACATTGTACAATCAACCCATGAAACACACAATCCTTTCTATATTCTCTGCCCTCCTCCTCGCCGCTCCCATGATGGCGCAGAGAATGGCCAACGAGGCAGCTATACAGAACATCATGACACGCTGCAGCATCCGGAAGTTTAAGCAGCAACCCGTGGAGGAAGGCAAGATTGATACCTTGCTCCGTGCAGGTATGGCGGCTCCTACCTCCTGTGACATGCAGCCCTGGCATTTCGTCGTCATCAAGGATGCAGCAGCACGCGAGAGATATGCGGCTACGAACTTCTCAATCTTGTCTTTCTCAACTGGCTTGTCCTGATAACTGCGCACGCTCGAACGTGTCATGATGTTGGTATAAACATCGTCACCGTTAGAGGCGCTACTGCTTGATGTGGTCTTTCCCTTGACCCATTGGACACAGACAATGACGAGTGCCAGGGCAAGGCCGAGAATCAATACTTTTTCTTTCATGATATTGAAAACATTTTTATTGTTATCCTACTGCTGTAAGGTGCGAAGGTGGCACGCCGTATTCCTTCTTGAAGGCTGTGGAGAAATGACTGAGGTTCTTGAAGCCTGTCTTCAGATATACCTCACTGGGACTTTTACTCTCAGCCATCTCATTGGAAGAGAGGGTGAAGTCGAAGACATCGAGGTTCTCCTTCATACGCTCTACGTGAGTCGACTTCGGGATAACGATGATGCCGAGCTGCAACAGATAGCGCAGAGCAACCTGAGAAACAGTCTTGCCATGAGCAGCTGCAACCTTCTTCAATGTCTCATTGTCGAAGATTCCGAGCTTGCCCTGAGCCAAAGGACCCCAGCCCATCACGACGGTGCCAAACTCCTGGGCGACAGCGCGAACATCGCTCTCCTGATTGAAGACATGGGTCTCGACCTGGTCGATGGCAGGCTTCACGTCTACATTGGAAGCAATATCAAGCAGACGGTCTGCATAGAAGTTGCTTACACCGATGGCACGGATCTTTCCCTCACGATAAGCATCCTCCAATGCACGATAAGCACCATAGGTATCGCCAAAGGGCTGGTGCAGCAGCATGAGGTCGAGATAGTCGGTCTTGAGGAGCTCGAGACTCTTGTCGATACGTGCCTTGGCCTTTTCATAGCCATAGTCAGAAGGCCAGATCTTCGATACAAGGAAGATGTCCTTGCGATCTACACCGCTCTCACGGATGCCCTCGCCTACTCCACTCTCATTGCCGTACATCTGTGCGGTATCGATAAGACGGTAGCCGGTCTCTAAGGCTTGACGTGTGCAGCGTGCAGCCTCAGAGTTGTCGATCAGATACAAGCCATAGCCGAGCTGTGGCATTTTCACTCCATTGTTTAATGTAACGTATTCCATAAGAATTTCCTTTCTATTAATAATATTCTTGTTTATGTGAATGTTTTTATTTGATTTCGGTTGCAAAGTTAGGAAATAAAATGATATAGGCGATTTCCTCAAACGGCATTTTAAGGTTTTCTTAAACGACAAAGTTGTTGTTTGGCAAAAAGCCGTTTGAGAAAAGGTAGCATTGTCGTTTGACGTAACATGGCACATGTTTTTTCATCGTAACTTTGCAACCGTAAATCAGAGCGAATGAGTTTTACCGGTTTCGAGTTGAAGAGTGCCTCGGAGAGGCACAATTTTTAATAACCCCAGACTAAGAGAGCGTAGCGACCGCAGTCTGGGGAAGTAAACTGAAGACGGGTTAACTGATTTCCAGCCTCGGAGAGGCTGAATGCGCCTTGGCGCGCTATGTTGTTTATGATATAAACCATTAAAGACATTGCGCACTGTCGTGCAGTCTGCCTCTTCGAGGCAGGAAATCAGTCAAACAAACCATCACAACAAACCCCAGACTGCAGTCGCTATCGCTCCTTTAGTCTGGGGTTATGAAAAAGTCAGTCTCTCCGAGGCTGCTTGCCATATTAGATTGAAATTTGGAGGAATCAAAAATAAAGGATATATAACGAACATATTTTAATCATAAAGAAAGGCAACAATTATGTTGAACGAAATCAATTGGCCGGAGCAGTATCTTCCCGGCACCACAGACAACTTCGCAAGCAATGAGGTTATCGTTAAAGGTCTTCGCGCTGCTGACGTATGGCCTTATCTCACTCATGCAACCGTATGGGAGAAGTATTACTCCAACTCTTCCGATGCTCACTATAAGGAGGCAGGCAAGACAGAACTCTATCCTAACGCTCCCTTCTTCTTCAAGACCTTCGGTTTCCCCATCGACGCTGAGATCGTAGAGTTCCAGGCTCCGAAGGATGGTATCGCTCGTATCAGCTGGCACGGCTGGGCAGAGGGTGACGCTGACCACCGTCTCGATGTTGTTCACGCTTGGCTCCTTGAGGAACTTCCCGGCAACCGTCTCCGTATCCTCACTCAAGAGAGTCAGATCGGTAAGCCCGCCGCAGCTATGGCAGGTACCAACACGATGATCGACGGTCATCAAAGCTGGCTCTACGGTCTCGTGAAGGCCGCTCAAGAAAAATGATAATCTAAGGCTATTTATTGCGTTTTATTTCTTACCTTTGCATGCGCATTGAGGTTCTGGCAGGAACCTGACTATCTGGATAGTCGAAATAGCTCCGAACAGCTCTTGAAATATAAGCTCAGAGCTATTAGATTGTTATATCATGAAAAAGATTGTCTTCAAGAAACAGAACCGAAACACATTGACACCGAACAGCGGCATGCCTTTGTCGCTGGTCATTCTCTTGTCAGTGGTGGCTGCTTTCATGGCTGCCAACATTTATTACAATCAGCCACTGCTTGATGTCATCCGACAAGAGATGGGGGTGAATGAGCTTCAGGCCAGTTTTGTGACTGTTATTGCGCAGATCGGTTATGCCTTGGGCTTGCTGTTCATTATTCCGTTGGGTGACAAATTATCGCGGCGACGGCTCAGGTTCCGTCGTTGACATCTTCATTCATCATCCGCGTATCAGAATGAACTCAACGCGCGCGGGCTTAGGCTTCGGCAGTATGATGAGCGTGTGGTCATGCATGGCTTTCCATCTTGCCGGTGCTCCGTTTCATGCGAGCAGTGAGACAGTGGGAATGTTGGGTATGTGTGGCGTGGCCGGGGCTTTGGCTTCGATGAACATCGGAAAGTATATTCCTCGCTTTGGCGTCAATCGTTTCTCCGGTGCGGGAGCAGTGTTGCCAGCAACCAGGGAGCTTGCATGAGTGAACTGCCCCAGGCTGCCAACCGCGTGAACACAATCTTCATGACGACCTATTTCGTCTTTGGTGCTTTGGGAACGATGCTCTCAAGTGCCGGATGGAAACTATGGGGTTGGAATGGTGTAGGGCTCTGTGGTTTGGTCTTTGCCTTAATGAGTTTGATAATCACACATTGTACAAAAAATAAATAAAATTACAATAAGAATTAGGTATGAATATAAAGAAGAACAGACTCTCGACACTTCTGAGTCTCTTGATATGTATCCTCATGGTGGCAGCCGCTTCTATCCGTCGCGACGGTAAATTGCTCGGACATGAGTTCAGCGAGGATTCTACGCAGACGGCAACGGCAAAAGTAGACACTGTGCGTACGCTTGCCGATGGCACGTTGGTGGTCAATACGACATCCCTCGGTAAAGACATCACGGGTTATGGAGGCGCCGTGCCTTTGGAGATCTATATCAAGGATGGTGTGATTCAACAAGTTAAGGCATTGCCAAACCATGAGACTCCTGAGTTCTTTGGTCAGGCCAAAGCGTTGCTGACGCGGTGGAACGGAAAGACGGTGGAGGAGGCCTCAGCAATGAAAGTCGATGGCGTGTCGGGAGCAACGTTCTCCTCGCGTGGTATCTTAGGAAATATGCGGGTGGGCTTACAGTATGCTGCCAAGCAGACGGCAAAGAAAAGCATCTTCGCTGATTTCGACCCCAGTGCAAAGAACATCTGTGGGCTCATCGTTGCTCTTATGGCAGCTATCCTCCCGCTGTTTGTCAAGAACCGCCGCTATCGTCTCTGTCAGCAGATTCTCAACATCGCAGTGCTCGGCTTCTGGTGCGGCTCGTTCATGTCATGGTCGGCTATCTTAGGCTACATGTCTAATGGCATAAACGTCATTGCGCTGCTCCTCCCCACCCTATTGCTCATTGTAGCTTTCATCTATCCGCTCTTCGGAAAGAAGAACTATTATTGCACGAACGTCTGCCCTTATGGTAGTCTGCAGGAATTGATCGGTAAGAATGTGAAGTATAAAGTCAAGATGAGTCCGAAGCTCCTTAAGAACCTCAACACTTTCCGCAAGGTTCTCTTTGCTGTCCTCATGCTCTGTCTTTGGACGGGTGTGTGGTCCGACTGGGTCGATTATGAGCCTTTCTCTGCTTTCATCTTCCAGTCAGCTTCATGGGTGGTCATCACGATTGCCGTAGTCTTCGCTCTGCTCTCCACCATCGTCATGCGCCCCTACTGCCGCTTCGTCTGCCCCATGGGATCACTGTTCAAAATCGAGTCGCAGTCGCATTGAGTCGCAGTCGCATTAAGGTCGTTATCACATCAGCGATTGGGTGATGCTATGACATCTACAGTGAAACTTTGATGTGGATTCAGAAATATTAAAGAAAAGACTTGCCGATACGAAAGGTTTTGCTTAAATTTGCAAGAGAACACTATAATGCAGATTGAAGCATGGCACAGCAGATTCGAAAATATCCGGTAGGAATACAAACTTTCTCAAGGCTCATTCAAGATGGGTATGTCTATGTTGACAAGACCGATCTTGTATGGGAGATGGTCAATTTTGCCAAATACATTTTCCTGAGCCGTCCCCGTCGTTTCGGCAAGTCGCTTCTTTCTTCCACCCTTGAGTCATATTTCAAGGGTGAGAAGGATTTGTTCAAGGGCCTTAAGATAATGTCCTTGGAAAAGGAATGGGTGCATTATCCTGTATTGCATTTCGATCTGAGCACCGCCAAGCACTTGGGCGCAGAGGGACTCAAGGCTGAGTTAGGACTCCAACTGGGTGAATACGAGAGACTGTATGGAAGGAATGAGGCAGAACTTTCACCGGGTATGCGGTTGGGAGGCGTCATCTCTCGTGCCTATGAACAGACAGGTAAACCGGCGGCTGTCATCATTGATGAGTATGATGCACCTCTGCTTGATGTCTTGCACGATGAAGGCCAACTTCACGAGATAAGAGAAGTGTTGCAGGAGTTTTATCAGCGGTTGAAAAAGTCGGAGCCTTATATCAAGTTCTGTTTCATCACTGGTATCACGAAGTTCTCGCAGTTGAGCATCTTCTCTACGCTTAACAACCTTACGAATATCACCCTCCTTCCGAAGTTCTCCGCAATCTGCGGAATTACAGAGGAAGAACTGTGCTCGACACTTTGGAGAGATGTCGAGCTCTTGGCTGATGCCAATAAGGTTTCAGCTGTTGAGATGCACCAACGGTTGAAACTACGCTACGATGGCTATCATTTTTCAGAGAACTCGCCAGAGATCTATAATCCTTACAGTCTTCTCAAGGCATTTCTAATGCAGAAAATCGACAACTACTGGTTTGAGAGCGGTACTCCGACATTCTTGATTCGACAGTTGAAGCACTTCAATACTGACATAACCTCAATGGATAGATTGGAGGTGCCGGCTGTGGCATTCGATCAGCCAACAGAGAATATGAATGATGCGTTGCCGTTGCTCTATCAGTGTGGCTACCTCACGATAAAAGATTATGATGCTGATTTGGAATCATATACCTTGGCAATACCAAATTTAGAGGTCAAGATAGGTTATGTCAGTGGCCTTCTTCCAGCATACATTGGTTTGAATGATACTGACGTCCGAATGGGCTTTGCAGCGAAGTTCTGGAAAGCTTTACGGAGTGGCGATATTGACCTCGCTCTTCGCCATATGCAGGCTTATCTCGCAGGTATTCCTTATGTTGATGGCTTCAAAAAGAAATTAGCTGAGGCTGCATCAACGGAGGCCTTCTACGAATATACGTTCTACCTCATCTTCTCCATGCTCAACGTCTATGTGCAAACGCAAGTACGGGTTGCCAAAGGCCGTGCCGACATGGTCGTTTTCATGCCTGATACTATCTATATCATCGAAATGAAGGCTAGTGGCAGTGCCGAGGAAGCCTTGAAGCAAATTGATGACAAGGGGTATGCCGAACCTTATCAAACTGACGGTCGCAGCATTGTTAAGGTCGGCGTAAATGTCAACAAGGAGACAAGGACAATCGAGGGGTGGAAAATCGGATAATGATTTATACCCTGTAGTGCTTCGTGGCGCGATCCATTTCGCGCCGGTCTTCTTTCTCCTTGAGCGTCTGGCGCTTGTCGTACTCTTTCTTACCGCGTGCAAGGGCGATGTCGACCTTGGCACGCCCCTTATCGTCGATGAAGACAAGCGTCGGAACGATGGTCAGACCGGGCGTCTTCGTGTCTTCAGCGAGATGACGGATCTCCCGCTTGTTGAGCAGAAGCTTACGGTCACGGCGAGAAGGCACGTTAGAGCGTGAGCCATAGAAGTAAGGAGAGATATTCATGCCTTTGACCCAGATCTCTCCGTTGTTGATATAGCAGAACGAGTCGACAAGCGAGGCTTTGCCCATGCGTATCGACTTGATCTCAGTACCCGTCAGCACGATGCCGGCGGTGTAAGTATCGATGAAATTATAAAGAAACGATGCTTTCTTGTTACGAATCTGCACCGGACTCTTCCGACGCAGTTCCTGTTCAGTCTTGTTCATAAATCTATTTTTCTATCTTGCAGAAGTCATCCAAGTGGTCGTCTACATAGTGGGCCACATCGGATGTAAACTCCTCTTCATGCTCCACGAAGGCGTCGTCGTAGTCGTCGAACTCCGGGAACTGTTCGTAGAGCGCATCAAACTCCTCCTGCGTGCAGTCCTGCTCTATCTGCTCATGGTATTTGCCGTAGAGCCTGTGGGTCTCACTGATCATCTTGTAGAGATCGTGCAGACCCCAGTTGCGTACTGCCTTGGCAAACGGATTGAGATAGATGAACGGTCCGTAGCCGTTGTGGATAAGTTCCACAAAGCCACCGTCCATCACTGCATCGCGCAGGATGATATAAGCAAGGAGCGTTATCTGGTCGCTGTTAAGCTCCGCCATCGTTTCTGCTGTCAGCTCCCCGCCGATAGCCTTGTAGATGGCATCGGTGATGGCTTGCAGAAACTCGTCCATGCCTTGCTCTGCTGCCTCTTGCAAGGCAGCGTCCTTCACAATCACTTTCACCATTTTACTCAATCTTCAGTGGCACTTCCTCTAAATTCTTCTGAATTTCAGCGTCTGTGACACGGTAGTTGGAAAGGTCACCATCGATGTAGCTCATGTACGACGGCATGTCGATGAGACCGTGACCGGAGAGGTTGAAGAGAATGACGGGTGTCTTGCCTTCTTCGTTGGCCTTCTGCGCCTCACGGATCGTAGCTGCGATAGCGTGGCAGCTCTCCGGAGCCGGGACTATACCCTCTGTTTGAGCAAAGAGCATGCCTGCCTGGAAACTCTCGAGCTGCGGGATGTCGACGCCATGCATGTAGCCGTCCTTGACAAGCTGCGAGATGATCATGCCCGCACCGTGATAGCGCAGACCTCCGGCGTGGATGTTAGCCGGCTTGAAGTCGTGACCGAGCGTGTACATCGGCAGCAACGGCGTGTAGCCAGCCTCGTCACCAAAGTCGTATTCGAACTTACCACGTGTGAGCTTCGGACAGCTCTCTGGCTCAGCTGCGATAAACTCCGTGTCCTTGTGGGAGCCGTCGAAGACATGGCGCATGAACGGGAAGGCGATGCCTCCAAAGTTGCTGCCGCCACCGAAGCAAGCGATGACCTTATCGGGATATTCGCCCGCCATCTCCATCTGCTTCTCTGCTTCCAGGCCGATGATGGTCTGATGGAGCGCTACGTGGTTGAGGACCGATCCGAGCGTATACTTACAACCCGGCGTCGTCGTAGCGAGCTCGATAGCCTCAGAGATAGCAGTGCCGAGAGAGCCAGGATGGTTTGGGTCGCGCGTGATGATGTCCTTACCGGCACGTGTCGACATCGAGGGAGAGCCCTGCACCGTTGCGCCGAAGGTACGCATGAGGTACGAGCGGTACGGCTTCTGCTGCATCGTGATCTTCACCTGATAGACGGCTGCTTCCAGCCCATAGAGCTTGGCGGCGTAGGACAGGGCGCAGCCCCACTGGCCGGCACCCGTCTCCGTCGTGACGTTCGTGTCGCCTTCTTTCTTGCAGTAGTAGCACTGTGGGAGGGCTGAGTTGATCTTGTGGGAGCCGAGTGGGTTCGTGCTCTCGTTCTTGAAATAGATGTGGGCGCGGGTGCCGAGAGCCTGTTCGAAGGCATAGGCGCGGACGAGCGGTGTGGCGCGATAGTAAGCGTACTTCTCCTGAACCTCCTCGGGAATATCGATCCAGGGATGGGTCTGGTCGAGCTCCTGCTTAGAGCATTCGAGGTTGAAGATGTGGGCGAGATCCTCAGCATGAAGTGGTTCATGCGTCTTGGGATTCAAAGGAGGCAGAGGCTTGTTGGGCATCTCTGCCTGTATGTTGTACCACTGTGTGGGTAAGTCTTGTTCTGAGAGTAGAAATTTCTTTTGGTGCTTCATAATGGGAGTATTATTTGATTTCCAATTGCAAAGATAAGGCTTTTCGGAAAAATGGAGAAGAAAAAGAGAGAAAAATTCTTTGGGCCTGTACGGTTAAAACTTTTCTATTTTTGGTGTACCGCACCTCGGAGAGGTGCCACTCGGTTAGCCCAAGTGAGGAGCGCAGCGACGTAACCTGGGGTTTAACCGAGTGGCGGTTTAATCAGACCTGTCGGCCTCGAAGAGGCCGGTATTCAGGTCATTTGCACCATTCCAACCCCACGTTTCGGCTACGCCTCACGTGGGGCTAACCATGTTTGCCCTCTTCGAGGGCATTTAACGTCAGTTTGTCTACTCCCTTTGCCACTATCAGAATCCTAAATTCCAACCGTACAGCTCGAAATGCTTTGCAGTTAATTTGTATATCTCGTCACACCTTTAGATTGAGATTAATCCTGTCTTTGAAAAAAGATAGACGAGGATCGCTATAGCGATGATGGCTACGATAGTCTTGATGAGACAGGTCGCCACCTTCTTGATGATGAAGATGGCAACGATGATAACGAGGAGGGCGATGATGTAGTCGGTCATAATGAGTTAGGAGTTAGGAGATAGGAGTTAGGAGTTGTCCTGACTCCGAAAAAAGTGAAGTGAACGAGCGCGGGATCTCTGTTTCAAACTCCATCGGTTTGTGAGTGACCGGATGGTAGAAGCAGAGGCGGAAAGCATGGAGACAGAGACGGCCGATGGGATCATCGCCATTGCCATACTTCACATCGCCACACACGGGATGCCCTAAGTCGGCAGCATGGACACGGATCTGATTCTTCCGACCGGTCTCGAGTTTGAACTCAACGAGGGAGTGGGTATCTGTGCGGGCAAGAACATGATAGTGGGTGACGGCATACTTGCCTCCGTTGTCGTAGTTTGAGCTGTAGGTGAAGTAAGCACGATTGTCCTTGAGCCAGCTCTCCACAGTACCCTCATCCTGCTCCATGACACCCGAGAGCACAGCCACATAGCGACGGTCGTAAACGATATTGTGCCAGTCGGACTCGAATAGCAGTTCTGTCTCCTTGTCCTTGGCATAGACCATCAGCCCACTCGTATCGCGATCGAGACGATGCACAATATGAGCCGTACAGTGCTGGCGCGTCTGACGGAGATAGTCGTCGAGGACTGTCTTGACGTTGAGCGTACTGTGGCCTGCGGCCATCGAGAGGATGCCTGGTTTCTTGTCGACAATGAGGAGATAGCGGTCCTCGTAGACGATGTGCACATAGCGGTTCTTGAACTCCACGTTCTGCTTCGACTTGCTCACGGAGATCTTCATACCCGGCTGCAAGGGGAAGTCGAACTGGGTCACAATCTTGTTGTTGACCTTGATGCCATGACCGGAGAGCGTTGCCTTTACCTTTGTGCGACTCTCGTGGAGATGAGACAGCAGCCAGTCGAGGAGCTGTGCGGGCTCCTCAACGGTGTAACTGTCGAAACGCTGTGCCGGCTTCTGACCGACGGCGTTGTGTGATCTTTTATTTTGCATTATTCTTTTCTTTGCCAGATAGACGTGATCTTGCGATGGATGGCGATGATGTTGCAAACGCTTACCAAGAGGAACAGGCAGATGCCTAAGATGATAGCCGGCAGCATCGTGCCACTGTCAAGGTTCGGGAAAAGCGTTGAGATGACGCCCATGTAATAGGCCCGGATAAAGACGATAGCGATGAGTGCGATGATAAGCACGCCGAGGTTTAGGAAGATCGTCAGCAACTGATAAGGCTTAGCCACCTGCTGCGGACTGTAGCCAATAAGCAAGAGGTTCTCGAGCTTCGACGAGTTTTTCTGCACAAGCAGATAAATGCTGAGCATGAGGATATAGAAGCTGAGGATGGAGATGACGAGACCCACGACCATGACCATCGTGACCATCAGGCGAAGGAAGTAAGTGGTCTTCTCTGTGTCGAGCTTGTCGTCCTCCACCTCATAGCCGTGGCGGTCGAAGTATTTCGTCATCTGCTCCGTCTTACTATTGTCGGGATCGAGAATCAGACGCGACGGATCGGGGTGCTTGTCTGGAGCAAAGGTCTGATTGGACCAGTCCATGAAAGATTGTGGCACAAGGATGCTGCTCACGCGCGAAGAGAATCCGATGACCTTACCTTTGAATGATCCACTGTTGTCATTGCCCTGAACGAAGATGTCGAAGTCGATCATCCCCACGAGACCGTCACTGATCTTCGGCAGTGAGCGGTTCTGTGCAAAGCCGAAGTTGTACATGGCGATGTAGCTACGTGGCAGGATGATAGGCACCACATGATCGCCCGGCTTATAGGTCCATGTGCCCTTCGGTGCATCGACGAAAGCATCGGGGATGCTCTCTAAGAAGATCTCGGAGTTGAGGATGTTCGTGCCGCTGATGCCCATGCGTGCAGTGACCGTGTACTGGTTGGACGTGAAAGCACCCGTCTTGTAAGTAAAATGAGCGTTATTGAGATCGCTGATGTCATCTTTTGTGAAGGCATTGGAACGGCCCGACAGAGTACTGCCGGTGCCTATTTTCTTCTCAACGATGATATAGTTGGACTTCATGAACGAGTCCTCACTCGTGAAGACTGGGGAGACATCCTTATAGAACTGATAGCCTAACAAGACGATCAGCATGCCAAAGAGATTGGCGAAGGCAAACCCCACAAACTGAGGGATGCTGATATGTTGACGTAAGAGTTTCCAAACGAGATTCATAGCTTCACCGTCCTTTCATAGTTTAAGTTCATGTGTTTACCGATACTCGTTACGATGACACCGGCTCCCTGGCTCTTGGCCTCGTCCATCATGATCTTTCCCATGATAGCCGCATTGCGGTCGTCGAGGTGAGAGATAGGCTCATCAGCGAGGATGAAGTCGAACGGCTGAACGAGGGCACGGATCATAGCTACGCGCTGCTGCTGACCGAACGACATGCGGCCAATCAGCGAGTTGGTCTTGTCACCGATGCCGAGCATGTCGAACCACTCAAGGATCTGTTTTTCCGACTTGAAACCGGTGAGCTTATTCTTGATCTGGATGTTCTCCATGGCGGTCAGTTCCGGGAAGAGACGGAGCTCTTGAAAGAGATGACTGATATGGCTGCGGCGCATGTCAACCCATTGGGCAACGCTGTACTGCATCGTGTCGTTGTCGTCGAAGAAGACGTGACCCGTGTAGTCGTGGCGGTAGCCTACGACATAACTGCAGAAGGTACTCTTGCCCTTGCCGGAGTCAGCCTCGACAAGGTAGAGATGTCCTTTCTCAAAAGAGATGTCGTTGGCCCAGATGTCAGAGACAAGGTCCTTGCGCTCTGAGAAGACGCTGGGCACGACTTTTTGGAAAGTTATCTTGTTCATTATTTTATGTTTATATTTGCTTTTATGTATGCACTGTCACCCTTGCTGCGAAAAGTCGCAATCAGTCGCAGTCGCAGTCGCATTAAGGTACTTCATCAACATCCAACACCCATCACCTAACACCTTATTTCTTATCCATGGTGTAGACGATGGTGTTGACATTGCCGAACAAGGGCTTGAGGAGTGAGGTCACGGCTGCTGCCTTGCCTGTGCCCAATGCCTGGAAGTTGACAATCATCGCAAATTTCTTGCCGATGATAAGATGTTGAAGATCAGCGGGGATAGGCTTCTTCGATGAAGTGATGCTCTGCTTGGCTTCCTCGGGAGATCCTCCGCTCATATACTGCATGTCGGGTGTTACTCCGAAATAATAGGTCGTGCCACTGCCCGTGTAATAGTAGCAGTTCTTGCCCCAGTCACCGATATGTCCACCGGAGGGCACGCTCTGTTTCCAATAATCGACATCAGCGAGCCATGGTGCACCGGAGAGCTTGGCAGACATCATCAGGTGGAAATTGTCTTTACCTAAGGATGAGGTGATGAGCGTGAGGTCGCCATTGACACTTTTCAAGATATTATCCATGTCGATCGCTGCATTGATTCCTGCAAGCATGGCTGTCACGGCTCGGTTCTGGATCATCAACTGATGGAACTGCTTTCCGTCAACGTTGAGGAAGAGGCCGAGCACATCGTTCTGTGACATCGACTTGAGATAAGATCCTTTGATGGGGCGATAGATCTTTGTAGCTTTCTCGATAGCTGTATTGATACCTTTCTTGTAAGAAAGTGTTCGTCCGTGCATGAGCAATCGGCCGTTCTTTACCTCCATGGCAGCAGCGAGAATGACATCAGCCGGATCAGCATCTTTCGGAGCTCCCATTGTGAATGGGGCTACAAACTGTTCCGGCAGGGCTTTGGTCTGGGAGACCATAGCCATTGGTGCATCGATAGAATCGGCTGTGGCATACATCGGAGATGACTTGATGCCATCGTCCTCGTCGGAACCAAGATAACGCGCCATCAGTGTCATCATATCGTCTTGTTGGGCAGGCACGACAGGACCCATCAGAAGTGCTGCCTCGTCGGAGAAGCCAATGACCCAGTTGGACGGAAGCGCTGTGAACTTATAGTCGCGACGCTTGGTCAGACTGAGTCCAGCCTGTTTCAGGGTCTTCTCTAACTTACTGTCGCTGCTCACCTTGGCACAGATACCGAAGTTGCCTTGTCCATCCTCAAAGAAATAGACGTCTTTCGAGAGGTCCAGGCCAGTCTCATCGACATTGTTCACATGAAGCAATGACTTGAGGATGAGCGGACTTTTGGTACCACTGAGCTTTGTCGTATTCAGCCGGATGAGCATCTGACTCTCTGAAGGAATAGCATTGAGATAATCGTTGCCGGCGCAGGAAGTCATGAATGCAATCAATGAAAACAGAAAAATGGATAAAAGTGATTTTGTTATCCCTAAGTTTATCCGATTACAACGTTTCATCATCTTGTATTATAATATCTTTTATATTAATTTCTTTTTGTGAGTTGTGCCATGGTCACCGCCATCAGGCCTGCTGTCTCTGTGCGCAAGCGACTGTTGCCAAGCGTGATGGGCTTGAAACCATGAGCAAGGGCTGTCTCTACCTCATCCGTTGAGAAGTCACCTTCGGGGCCTACCATTACGCATATTGTAGCGTCTTTAGGTAAGGCATGCAGTTGATCAAAGAGATCGATACGCTCTTGATCGTTATAACAGTGAGCAATGAATTTATAGTCAGACTTACATGATGTAACAAAATCATTGAACGGAGTTATCTCGTCTACAATGGGCTTGAAAGGCTTGCGACTCTGCTTCATGGCGGATATTACAATCTTTTCGATGCGATCCGTGCGGATGACGTGGCGCTCTGAGAACTTACAGTCAACGAAACTCACGCGGTCGAAGCCTATCTCGGTAGCTTTCTCTACCATCCACTCGATACGCTCCATCATCTTCGTCGGAGCGATGGCGAGTTGAATATTCCCCGACCATGTCTTCTGCTGTGGCAATGTCTCCAAGAGCTTGTAGAAGCATCTTTTCTTGGAAGTCATGCCCACCTCAGCCTTGTAGAAGTTTCCCACTCCATCCATCAGCCATATATCGTCACCTTCCACGAGACGAAGCACGCGGATAGCATGCTGTGCCTCCTGCTCAGGGAGCTCACTGCTGTTCGCTGCATCGGGGACATAAAAGTATCTTTCTTCTTTCATCGCTTCATTTGCTACTTTCTTCTGTAGCGTTGTTTTCGTGGGTGTTCGTCTGTCTTCTGTTCAGTTCGTCTCTCAGTTGGGAGGCAAGCTCATAGTTCTCTGCTTCTATCGCCTTCTCCATGGCTTTGCGGAGCATTGAACTGGACAATGTGTTGACAGGAAGAGACACGCCCTTGGCTTTCATGTCGTATACAGAACTTTGTTTCAAGAAGAGTTTCTCTTCTATGAATAGAGGTATCTTGTCTTTACTGATATAGTTAAGCAGCACAGCCTGTGCTCCATCAATGGGCACTTGCTCCAAGGAATCGGTGTTGCTAAGGATCGCCGAGTAGTGACCGTTGTCAACATTGATTATGACAAGTTCCAGCGATAGTTCTGTCTGCCATTTGATGACATTGAAGAGAATATCAGATAGCTCTGTTTGATGTTTGGGGTTGTTCATGCGCGACTTGAACTCGTCGAACATCTTGCTGCTGCAAGGCACGGCGATTTGCCGCTCCTGGAACGAGTCGGTAAGGATGAGCAATCCTTCCTTCTCTTCGCCCATGACCTCAGTAGCTTGTTGTAAAAATAACTTTATTCTTGCCATGAAAAATATCTCCTTTTATTGAGCTTTGTGCTTAGCCGGCTTGAAGACCAGTGCAAAAGCCAGGCCTACTGCAAGGGCAAAGCCTGCAAAGATGAACCAACATGCCTGCCAGTCGCCCATGAGGTAAGACGATCCTCCTCTGTCGGTCCATGAGCAGAAATGATTGACAATGGCGCCCGCAGAGAGTGTACCTATGGTTGCTCCGATACCATTTGTCATCAGCATGAACAGTCCTTGTGCGGAAGCTTTTACTGAAGGATCGCACTCCTTGTCTACAAAGATGCCGCCCGACACATTGAAGAAGTCGAAGGCCACACCATAGACGATACAGGAGAGAATGAAGAACAATACACCGGGCATCGTGGGATTGCCTACTCCGAAGAAACCGAAGCGTAGCACCCAAGCAAACATGGCAATGAGCATGACGCTCTTGATGCCGTAGCGTTTGAGGAAGAACGGGATGAGCAGGATGCAGAAGGCTTCACTGACCTGTGAGATGGAGGTCAGCAGCGTGGCGTTGCTTGCTGCAAAAGACGAGGCGATGACTGGATCGCTGCTGCCTTGGAAACTGGAAATGAAAGGACCCGCAAAGCTGTTCGTCACCTGCAAGGACATTCCCAACAATGCCGAGAAGATGAAGAACAAAGCCATGCGGCGATCTTTGAAGAGCTTGAAAGCATCTAAGCCAAAGAGCTCCATCAGCGTCTTCTTTTGCGGCTCGGCTTCTCTTACGATGCGGCATTGAGGAAGGGTGAAGACGTAGAAGAACATGATAAGGCTCAGAATGCCTGAAACAAAAAACTGATTATAGGTATACTGGAACTTGTGTGCGTTCTGTGCGAGGGTCATGGAGAATGAGCCATTGTCCCATACAGCGCAGTTGACGAACCACATGACGATGATGAATCCCACAGTACCGCAAGAGCGGATCGGTGGAAAGTCAGTGACTGTATCTCCTCCGTTGTTCTTCAGAACCGTGAACGCTGTCGTGTTGGTCAAAGCAAGCGTCGGCATGTAGAATGCGACACTCAGTGTATAAAGTGCGATGAACAAAGACTTATTCGGTATCTCATTGCCAAATCCTGCCGACATGCCCATGGCCCACAAGCATAGCATGAAACCTCCTGCGAGCAGATGGCAGATGCCCAAGAGCTTCTGAGGTTGAATCCACTTGTCGGCTACGATACCGATGAGGGTCGGCATGAAAATTGAAACGATGCCTTGAATGGCATAGAACCATGAGATCTCTGCTCCTAAGCCTGCTACGCCTAAGTAGTTGCCCATACATGTAAGATAAGCGCCCCAAACGCCAAACTCAAGGAACGTCAACACTGATAAACGTATTTTCAAGTTCATAAAAGTACCTGTTTCTATTGTTTTCTATTCGTTCTTTTTATTGTTCGTAAAGCCATTGTTTGCTTTCGACATGCAAAAATACGCATAATAATTGATATACGACGAAGTTTCGATGCAAAGTTTATTGTATTTTTAGTGTTAAAAATTTGGTAAGTAGAGTAAAAACCTTTATTTTTGCAGCATAAAACATGAAATAACAAGAAAAATAACGTTTGCCTATAGGATAGACTTTTACTTCTTTAATAAAAAGAGACATCAATGAAGGATTCAATGAAGACCCTTACAGCTTTGACTGATGAGGAGTTGGCGGTGCGCTACATGGATGGGGATAACGAAGCGTTTGACCTGTTGCTGAAGCATAACCAGTCGAAACTCTTCACCTATATATTTTTTATGGTCCACGATGAGGAAAAGGCAAACGACTTTTTTCAGGACACATTCATCAAGATAATCACGAAATTGCAGGATGGTATGTATTCTCCATCCGGTAAGTTCCTGGCATGGTGTATGCGTATTGCGCATAACGTCATTATGGATGAGTATCGCAATGAGCGCAGTAGTAAGATTGTTGAGCCAACAGAAGACAACGATCTGTCTAATCTCAAGGTCGATAGTGTGCAGGAGACAAACAGAGAGATTGAGATTATTAATAGTCAGGTACTGAAAGATGTAAAGAAGATGATGAACAATCTTCCAGCATCTCAACGCGAGGTCGTCTACATGCGCTTTTTCCAGCAGATGTCTTTCAAGGAGATAGCTGCTACTACAAATGTTAGTATCAACACATCGTTGGGCAGAATGAGGTATGCCGTGCTCAACATGCGCAAAATGGCACGTGAACACGGCATACACTTGGATCTTTACTAAATTTTTGAAGTTCTGAAGTTTAGAAGTTCATAAGTTCATAAGTTTAGTGCTCATCAATATACTTGGCAATCCACTCGCCCACCTCTTTGGTGCCGTAGTGCTTGCCACCTTCAACCTGGATTTCAGGCGTGCGGACATTGTTCACAAGGCTTGCATCGCAGGCTTTGCGAATAGCTGCACCCTCTTCCTTCAGGCCGAAGTGCTCAAGGAGCATGGCAGCAGAAAGAATCTCTGCAAGTGGGTTAGCAATATTCTTGCCGGCAGCCTGTGGCCATGAGCCGTGAACAGGCTCGAAGAGCGGTGTATGCTCACCAAGCGATGCAGAAGGCTGTAGACCCATAGAACCGGTGATAGCTGATGTCTCATCGGTAAGGATATCTCCAAAGGTGTTTTCTGTGACGATGACATCGAAGAAGCGAGGCTCTGTGAGCACGCGCATCGAAGCGTTGTCGATGAACATATAGTCAACTGTTACCTCAGGATACTTCGGCTCCATCTCTTTGGCGATCTGTCTCCACAGGCGTGAACTTGCGAGGACGTTAGCCTTATCAACCACTGTCAAGTGCTTGTTACGGCGCATAGCGAAGTCAAAGGCGACCTTCAGAATGCGCTCAATCTCGGGACGATAATAGATATCGGTATCGTAAGCCTTCTCATTGTCCTGATATTTCTCACCGAAATACATACCACCCGTCAGCTCGCGGATGACAACGAAGTCAGCACCCTTGATGAGTTCCTCTTTCAGAGGGCTCTTGTGAAGGAGGCAGTCGAAAGTAGCCACAGGGCGAACGTTAGCGAAGAGGCCGAGCTTCTTACGCATAGCGAGTAGACCTGTCTCAGGACGTACCTTCAACGTAGGATTGTTATCGAAACGAGGATCGCCTACAGCAGCGAAGAGCACGGCGTCAGCATCCATGCAAGTCTTGAAGGTCTCGTCAGGGAACGGATCACCACAAGCGTCGATGCCATGGGCACCGCAGATAGCCTCTTTGTAAGTGAAGGTGTGACCGAACTTCTTGGCAATCACATTCAATACGTTGATAGCCTCAGGCATGATCTCCGGACCAATACCATCGCCCGGCAGTACAGCAATTTTCAGATTCATGATTATGTGTTATGTTTAATTTATTCTTTATTATTTATTCTTTAGCGAATGCGCTCGCTTCTTCCTCAACCATGTTCAGCATCTTGATGGTAGCCTGTATAGCTGCTTCCGTTTGGTCTGCATCGAGACCGCGTGTGCGCCACTGCTTCTCACCGTCATTCCATGTGATGACAGTCTGAACAAGGGCATCGGTACGGCCACCGGGAGGAATAGTTACTGCATAATTCTGCAAGAGCGGGAACGTGCGGTTAAGCTTCTCCTTATAGATCTTACGGAGCGCTTTCACGAAGGCATCGTATTGACCGTCACCGGTAGAGTCGGCCTCATATTCCTTTCCGTTGATGCTCACCTTCAGACTTGCTATAGGCTTCAGGCCATAACTCGTTGATACCATGTAGCTGACGAGCTTCACCTTCTGCTCAGGTGTAGAGTGCTTGAGCACATCGCTGACGATGTAAGGCAGATCATCTTGTGTGACGAGCTGCTTGCGGTCGCCGAGCTCCGTGATTCGCTGGGTGACAGCTTTCGTCTGATCCTTTGTCAGTTCCAGACCTAAATCCTCAAGGTTTCGGATGATGTTTGCCTTGCCAGAATTTTTGCCAAGCGCAAACTCACGGTGTCTGCCAAAACGCTCAGGCACCAGGGCATTACTATAAAGATGTGCTTTGTTATCGCCATCTGCATGAACACCGGCAACCTGCGTGAAGACGTTCTCACCGATGACAGGAGTGTTGGGAGAATAGCCGATGCCACTGTATCCTGCAACGATGTTACTGATCTCCATCAGTGTCGACTCATCGATATGCTCCTTGACATGCATTTGGTCTTTGAGCATCACATGGATACTGCTCAGAGGCGCATTACCGCAGCGCTCACCGAGTCCGTTGACGGTGACGTGAAGTCCGGTACAACCGGCTTCTACAGCCATCAAAGAGTTGCCTACAGCCATATCGTAGTCGTTATGGGCATGGAACTCAAACTTTGCTCCTGGATAGCGGTCGGTCATGGCTTTCATGTACTCGTAGGAGTTGAGGGGATTGAGAATGCCGAGTGTATCAGGCAACAGATATCTCAGAATGCCCTCGTCTTTGAGTGAGTCCATCATGTTCCAGACATAATCGCGACTATCGCGCATACCTTGCGACCAATCCTCTAAGTAGAGGTTTACATCCATGCCTTTGGAATGGGCATAAGCGATAACCTCTTTGATGTCTGCGATATGTTGTTCGGGGGTCTTCTTCAGTTGATACTGACAGTGGCGAAGTGAACCTTTGGCAAGAAGATTGATAGTCTTGCATCCACATTCTGTAATCCAGTCAACCGACTTTGTTCCATCTACGAAGCCGAGCACCTCTACCCTATTGAGCATATCGTGCTGACGGGCGTAGTTGCATATCATCCTGACTGCATCCTTTTCACCTTCAGAAACACGTGCTGAAGCTACCTCTACGCGGTCTACTCCGACTTCGGAGAGCAGATAACGAGCTATCATGAGTTTCTCATGAGGAAGGAAACTCACGCCGTTGGTCTGCTCACCGTCGCGTAGGGTGCAGTCCATGATTTCTACTTCACGAACTTTGTTTGTCATGCTTATTTATGTGCTTTTTCCCAAGCCTCAACCTTATCGCGGTTTTGGACCAGGAAATCGACATCGTCCAGACCATTCTCCAGACAATGTTTCTTATAACCATTTATCTCGAAATGCTCACTGTGACCAGTAGCAAGGTTCGTGACAGTCTGATTGGGGAGATCCACACGCACCTGTGTCTTGTGGTCCTTGTTGATGCTGTCGAAGAGTTCTTTGAGGAAAGGCTCAGAGACGACGACGGGCAACACAAAATTGTTGAGTTCATTGTTCTTATGGATATCAGCGAAGAAAGAGCTGATGACCACGCGGAAGCCATAGCCTGCGATAGCCCAGGCAGCGTGCTCACGGGAGGAGCCGGAACCGAAGTTCTTGCCTGCCACGAGGATGACAGCATCCTTGAAGTCGGGGTTGTTGAGCACGAAGTCCTTCTTCTCTGAACCGTCAGCATTGAAGCGCCAGTCGTGGAAGAGGTAAGGACCGAAGCCGTCTTTCTGGGTCAGCTTCAGATAGCGTGCGGGGATAATCTGGTCTGTATCAACGTTCTCTAAAGGAAGAGGGACACAGGTGGATGTTATGATATTAAATTTCTGCTTCATGATTAAAGAGTTCTGGGATCAGTGATTTTACCTGTTATTGCAGCGGCAGCAGCCACGAGTGGGCTTGCGAGAATCGTACGGCTGCCGGGACCCTGACGTCCTTCGAAGTTACGGTTGCTCGTAGAGACGCTATACTTACCAGCTGGCACCTTATCGTCGTTCATTGCTAAGCAAGCCGAGCAACCCGGCTGACGGATAGCAAAGCCTGCCTCATTCAACACCTTGTCGAGGCCTTCCTCCTTGATCTGCTTGGCCACGAGATGAGAGCCGGGAACGAGCCATGCCACGACGTTGTCAGCCTTGTGATGGCCTTTCACGATATTGGCGAAAGCACGGAAGTCTTCGATACGGCCATTGGTGCAAGCACCGAGGAACACGTAGTCGATAGGATGACCGAGAAGCTTTTCACCCGGTGTGAAGCCCATATACTTAAGGCTCTTCTCAAAGCCTGCACGCTCAGCCTCAGGAATCTCGTCGAGCGTAGGAATGGTACCATTGATGCCGATGCCCATACCCGGGTTCGTACCGTAGGTGATACGCGGCTCAATATCCTCAGCATTGAAGGTCAGTTCCTTGTCGAAGACTGCATCGTCACCACTCTTCAATGTCTTCCAGTAAGCCACAGCCTTGTCCCAGTCGGCACCCTTAGGCGCATATTCGCGGCCTTTCAGATAGTCGAATGTTGTCTCATCAGGAGCTACGAAACCACCGCGGGCTCCCATCTCAATAGAGAGGTTGCAGAGAGTGAGGCGGCCGTCCATAGACATGTCGCGGACCACGTCACCGGCATATTCAACGAAGTAACCTGTTGCACCGGAAGTAGTGAGCTGGCTCATCAGATAGAGGGCTACATCCTTGGCGGTAACACCCGGTTTGAGCTTTCCGTTTACGTTGATACGCATCGACTTCGGCTTCTGCTGCAGGATGCACTGGGAAGCGAGCACCATCTCAACCTCAGAGGTACCGATACCGAAAGCAACGGCACCTACAGCACCGTGGGTTGATGTATGACTGTCACCGCAGACGATTGTCATTCCAGGAAGAGACAGACCTTTCTCAGGGCCGATGACATGGATGATACCGTTGTCTTCGGTATTCATCTTGAACTCAGTAAGACCGAACTCCTCACAGTTCTTGTCGAGGGTATCAACCTGTTTGCGGCCTACGGGGTCAGCAATAGGTTTGTCCTGATCGTGAGTCTGAATATTGTGGTCGGGCATGAAGAAGTTCTGCTTCGGGCGGAACACCTTCAGTCCGCGCTGGCGCAGACCGTCGAAAGCCTGAGGAGTAGTCACCTCATGACCATAGAGACGGTCAATGTAAAGTTGTGTGGGACCGTCCTTGACAATCTGCACAACGTGACTGTCCCAAATCTTATCAAAAAGTGTATTCATAATGTTTTATGATTTTCCCTGGATGATATTATTTATTTCTGAATTTGTTGATACAATCGAGGTAAGCCTCAACTGATGCGGTCACGATATCGGTGTTAGCACCAAAGCCATAGTAGACGTGACCATCGTACTCCACCTGCATGTGCACCTTACCTACATCGTCAGAACCCTGCGTGATAGCCTGGATGGTGAACTCCTTCAGTGTCATCGACTTGTGGATGATACGCTTCAGTGCTTTGATGGCTGCATCAACAGGACCATTGCCTGTAGCGCTCTCTTCGAACTTCTGACCTGCAATATCGAGACCGATGCTTGCTACGTTGCGGATACCCTTACCTGCCGTAACCTGGAGGTAGTCGAGCTTCACAGAGTGAGCAGCAGCCTTGTCGGCGCCAGCGAGCATCAGTACATCGTCGTCGGTAATCTCCTTCTTCTTATCAGCAAGCTTGAGGAACTCCTCGTAAATCTTGTCGAGACGCTCGGGATCTTTGATGTCAACGCCATTGACCTCCAAACGATACTTCAGAGCTGCACGACCAGAACGTGCGGTGAGCACAATCTCGTTGTTCTCCAAGCCGATATCCTTCGGATCGATAATCTCGTAGGTCTGCACATTCTTCAGCACGCCATCCTGATGGATACCAGATGAGTGAGCGAAGGCGTTGCGGCCCACGATAGCCTTGTTGGGCTGAACAGGCATGTTCATCAAAGAAGAAACCATGCGAGATATCGGATAGATCTTGCGGGTATTGATGTTCGTGTCAATACCGATGTTCTTATGGCACTTCAGAATCATGGCTATCTCCTCAAGGGCAGTGTTACCTGCGCGCTCACCGATGCCGTTGATTGTCACCTCCACCTGGCGGGCGCCGTTCAGTACACCTTCCAGTGTGTTGGCTGTAGCCATGCCAAGATCGTTGTGGCAGTGAGTAGAGATAACTGCCTTGTCGATATTATCGACGTGCTCCTTCAGATACTTGATCTTAGCACCATACTCATTGGGCAAGCAGTAACCAGTGGTATCGGGGATATTCACCACTGTGGCACCAGCTTTGATGACAGCCTCAATGACACGAGCGAGATACTCGTTATCCGTGCGGCCTGCGTCCTCAGCATAGAACTCTACGTCCTCTACGTACTTCTTCGCATACGCTACGGCGCGTACGGCACGCTCCAGGATGTCTTCACGGTTACTGTTGAACTTATACTTAATATGATAGTCGCTTGTTCCCAGACCGGTGTGGATTCTCTTGTGCTTGGCATATTGCAGGGCTTCGGCTGCGCAGTCGATATCCTTCTCTACGGCACGTGTCAGTGCACAGATTGTAGGCCATGTAACAGCCTTACTGATTTCCACCACCGAATTGAAATCGCCGGGCGAGGAGATGGGGAAGCCGGCCTCAATGACGTCAACACCTAAGAGTTCAAGCTGCTTGGCAACTTGAATCTTCTCTACTGTGTTCAATTGGCATCCGGGCACTTGCTCACCATCACGGAGCGTTGTGTCAAAAATATAAAGTCTCTCACTCATGATATTGTGAAATGTTTAATGTTGTTGTTCAATGTTTGTCGTTGAGTGTTTATTGTTCACTTATAAATAGCAAAAAGGCCTTTCCGCTTACTGGAAGTGGAAAGGCCTCGCTATGGAATATCCTATTACGCATGCACGCACGCCCATTCACTTCCAACCGTATTACGCAGTCGAATGCCTAGAATAATAATGCTAAGGATGGCGATAAGTGCAATCATTGTTGTATGTCTTTTATGTTGTCCTTCAAACGTTGTATTGAAACGTTATCTTTTTGTTATCGGTTGCAAAGGTATACATTTTCGGAGATATAAACAAATAATCTGTTATTTTTTTAAGATTATTCGTAATAATCTCTCACTATACTACCTTAGAATGGTGTTTGATTCATATCTCCCCCACCCAATGGGTCATCTTCGTTGCTACCGAGCCGTGACCCGATAATCTCACCGCCCATGTCTCCGGGTATTGGGTTGAGCATGGCATCCTCGGGATTAGCAAAGCGTGTGTACTGTCCTTGGAACGAGAGCAATACATCGCCTGTGGCACCCTTACGGTGCTTGGCAATGATGATCTGTGCTTTGCCTCGGAGATCGTTGCCTTTCTCATCTTCATAGAGGTGATAATATTCAGGACGGTGCACAAACAGCACCATATCAGCATCCTGCTCAATAGCTCCTGACTCACGGAGGTCACTCAACTGAGGCCGCTTCCCTTCCAATCCTTCGCGGTTCTCTACGGTACGGTTGAGCTGTGAGAGTGCTATGACAGGGATATCGAGTTCTTTGGCAAGTCCTTTCAACGAACGAGAGATGGTTGACACCTCTTCCTGACGATTGCCGAAGCGTGCACCACTGGCGTTCATGAGCTGAAGATAGTCGATCATGATCAGTTTTACACCTTTCTCACGCACCAGTCGGCGGGCTTTCGTTCGGAGTTCGAAGATGGACATACCCGGTGTATCATCTATATAAAGAGGTGCACCCTGAAGTTTTGTGATTCGTTTGTCGAGGCGTTCCCATTCATCACGAGCCAACTGTCCGTTCATGATCTTCTTGCCTTCAATCTCGCACACATTACTTATAAGGCGGTCTACGAGCTGCACATTGTTCATCTCAAGAGAGAAGAAAGCCACGGGCTCCCGATAGTCTACGGCCACATTCTTGGCGATGGACAACGCAAACGAGGTCTTACCCATGGCCGGGCGTCCTGCAATAATGACGAGGTCACTCTTCTGCCATCCTGAGGTCATATCATCGAGTTTAGTGAAGCCGGAAGGTATACCTGTCAGACCAGTACTGTTCGATGAAGCCTTCTGAATGATGTCCACAGCCTGACGCACGACGGGGTCAATCTGCGTATAGTCCTGTCGCATGTTCTTCTGTGAGATTTCGAAGAGGGCACCTTCTGCTTCCTGCATAAGCTCATCAGTGTCCACCATAGGGTCGAAGGCATCGGTCTCAATTTTACTGGCGAAGGAGATGAGCTGGCGCGCCATATACTTCTGCTGAAGAATCTTAGAGTGGTATTCGATGCTTGCAGCTGAGCCGACATGCGAAGCGAGATCTACAATATAAGTAGGTCCACCGACATCATCGAGTGTTCCCTCTTTCTCTAATTCATTGGTCACGGTGAGAATATCCACCGGATTCTCGTCCATGTTCAACTTTTGTATGGCTGCGAAAATCTTCTGATGACGGGGCTCATAGAACACCTCCGGGCGTAAGGTCTCAGAAACAACCGAGAAAGCGTCCTTGTCTATCATCAGTGCACCGAGCACAACTTTTTCTATATCAAGAGCCTGGGGCTGAAGATGGCCGTAAGCCGGATCTATGGGGGCGGATGACTTCCGTCGAGTAGTCTTTTTCTGTTCTGGCATATTACTAATTATTTCGGCGCAAATTTACAAAATTCTTGCCTCAAAGCGTTGCAGTTTCAACAAAAAGATTTATTTTTGCAAGTATAAAAACCACACGACTATGATTACATTTCCTTGTGCCAAGATCAATCTTGGATTAAACATTGTAGCAGAGCGCCCCGATGGCTACCACGACATCGAGACCGTGTTCTACCCTATCCCACTCACTGATGCGTTGGAGATCAAGTACATGAGTGATGAGTTTCCGTCTGATGTACCCTGCGATCTCAAAGTCACGGGTAATGTTGTTGATTGTGATGAGCGAAAGAATCTTGTAGTGAAGGCTTATGAGCTATTAGCTGCCGATTATGAGCTTCCCCGCATCCATGCTCATCTTGTGAAGCGGATTCCGATGCAAGCAGGACTTGGAGGTGGTTCTTCAGATGGCGCTTACATGATCAGGCTCCTTGATGAGCGTTTCCGTCTCAATATAGGTATTGCTGAGATGGAGCGTTATGCGGCTCAGCTTGGCTCCGACTGTGCTTTCTTTATAGAGGCTGAACCATCCTTCGCTACGGGGCGTGGAGAGATTCTTGAGCCTGCCGATGGACCAAAGGGCAACCTTGATGGTTACTATATCGCTATTGTAAAGCCTGATATCGCTGTGTCTACGGCTCAGGCTTACAAAGAGATCGTAAGCCGGAAGCCATTCAAATGTTGTCGGGATATCGTCAGACAACCTATCGACACATGGAAAGACGACCTTATCAATGACTTTGAGAAACCTGTCTTCAAAGCTCATCCTGAGCTTGCAACTATCAAGGACAAGCTCTATAGTCTTGGAGCTGTTTATGCAGCGATGTCTGGCAGTGGCAGTGCACTCTTCGGCATCTTCCGGGAAGAGCCAACGGATGTGAAGGAAGCTTTCCCTGAGTGCTTTACCTTTACAGCACAACTTTAAATTGAAATATTGAAAGAATGAAAGAATGAAATAATGAAAAGGAGTGGCTCATTATTTCATTCTTTCATTTTTTCATTCTTTCATTTTTTCATTCTTTCATTTTTTCATTCTTTCATTTTTCCTTGTTTTGCCGGCTTTTCTCTCGATACTCAGAAGGCGACAATCCTGTTTCCTTCTTGAAGCACTTGGAGAAATACTTAGGGTCAGAGAATCCTACAGCATAAGCAATCTGAGAAAAGTTCTCCTTGCTC
Source organism: uncultured Prevotellaceae bacterium (assembly GCA_902792635.1). Lineage (GTDB taxonomy): Bacteria > Bacteroidota > Bacteroidia > Bacteroidales > Bacteroidaceae > Prevotella. The sequence goes on from CADBAG010000030.1 coordinate 26,649, forward strand.
TTAGCCACAAGCTCCTCAGCTCGCTGCAAGCGGATATGCCTTACGAACTCATTAGGTGGAATGCCGACAATAGCTTTCACTTTTCCGTAGAATACAGTGCGACCTAAGTTAACAGCAGCTGCGAGATCTTCCATTCTGAGAGCCGAGTTGTCAAGATTCTCCTCAAGATAAGCCATGAGTTTCTCCATCATCAACTTGTCCTCGTCGATGATTTCCGGAGTCTTGAGCGTATATTGTTCGGCAGGCTGTTGTTGAGTCTTTTGCTCGTTTTTCTGCTCATTATCCTCCTTGGATGGTGTTGAAACCTCATTCTCAGATTGAGCTTGTGGTTCCTTCTTCTTACCATCGGCCAACGCGGAGTACTCAGAGAGCATGTCTTGCTGGAAACTGCGACGGCGTGATATGATGTTAGCAACGCGCTCCTTCAGATACGTAGCTGAGAAAGGCTTGGTGATGTAATCATCCACACCTTCACGTAGGCCTTGCAGTCGGTCTTGCAATGAAGCCTTCGCTGAAAGAATGATAATAGGAATATGGCTTGTGTTCTTATTCTCTTTCAGTTTATGCACCATCGTGAGTCCATCCATCTCAGGCATCATAACATCAGAGATGATGAAGTCTGGGAGTTCTGTACTTGCCTTCTCTAACCCTTCCTTACCATTCTCTGCTGTGATAACACTATATACTGAGGACAGAATAGAGAAGAGGAAGCGACGGAGGTCTCTGTTATCCTCGACAACTAAGAGTTTGATGTCGGGATGTTCTGGAGAGTTCGGATTGACACCGTCTTGATCGTTCAGATTGTCGTCTTCAGATGTTCCTGCAAAAGGAGCATTGATATCATCAACGAGATAATTATCCGGATCTTGATTATAGGAAAGCATACTGTTCACCATGGAAAGCATGTTCTCACTGTTTCGCCGAACCATCTCAAGAAGCTCATGTCCCTTCTCAGAGAGATGCTCATTCTTCATGACTTCGGTAACCGGTCCACCGATAAGCGTCAACGGGGTGCGAAGCTTATGTCCAATGTTCGTGAAGAAGGTTGTGCGCAAATCGCTCATCTCAGATTGCATCTTGATGCGTTGCTGCTGACCATACATATAAAGGATGATGAAGATCAGTGCACCACCCGACATGATATAGGTCATCCAACCCATCCACGACTCCCAGAATGTAGGCTGTGCATAGATGTTCAGTACGCGCACGTTATTCTGCCAGACGCCATCGGCATTCGTTGATCTGACCTCCAACTTAAGGTGTCCTGCTGGTAGACGGTTGAAAGCAGCACTATGCTCCTGCCCCACATAGTTCCATTTCCCGTCCCCCCCCTCCAGTCGATAAGCATATCGGATGAGGTGATTGTCGCTGTAGTCGAGTGCAGAGAAGTAAATTGTCAGACTACGTTTGTCGCTGGGTACAATAAGTTCCGGTGTATTGAGGACAGACTGTATGTTATCTTCTCCTTGAAATTTTACACCTGTGAACACGATGTTAGGCACAAAAGTGCTCTTCACCATTTCGCGTGGGTTAAAATGGATGAAGCTACTGTTGCAAGCCATATAGATTGTGCCGTTATGGCTACACAAAGGCTCTGCTTCAGAGAATTCCACATTGTTGCCAATCTCGTTGATGCCGAAGGTATAGAGTTTGCCGGATCTGTCGTCAAACTTATCCAATGTTGTCTCTCTGACCAGCCAGATGCCGCCTTTGTGGTCTTCAACCATCGACTGCACCATACCTTCAGCAGAGGAAGCCACGTCGAGACTCTTGAAGCGAAGGTTGTCAGCGAGAAGATTGCTGCTTACAACTTGCTGCAATCCTCCGCCCATGACGTTGACAAAGATCTTACCACTGCGTGTAACAAGGGTTTGCAGAACAGTACTGCTCTCCAAGGAATTTTCATCACCATGGATATAACTGCTCTTATAGAATCGAATGGCTTGTGGCTGTTTGATCTTTCCCGAGAAAGTCAGAAGTCCACCGTTTGTCGAAACGAGCATCACGCCGCTCTGTGTCTCAGTGATTCGTCGGGCATCCAAAAAGTCTCCTTTAGGATAGGTCCTCAACAAGTTGGAATGATTGATAAACTTCATTCCACCTTTTCCATCTTCCATGACAAGGTTCAGTCCGCCTTCGTATGTAGCAATCCAGATGCGTCCCATCTTGTCCTGGAAGATGTCATAGACATCATTGCAGCTCAAACTCCACTTGTTCTTTGCATCATGCAAGAAATGAAGCACTTTGCCTCCATCAAGACAGTAGAGACCATCAAGCTTTGTACCTATCCACATGCGTCCTTTCTTGTCTTGGAACATGGTATAGACTCTTGTTGTGAAAGGCTGTGGCGCAGACTGCAACTGTCCACTCTTGTTCAGATAACCAATGAGCTGCTGATTCTTGTCATATACACCAATGACACCTTCGTGGTCACCCGCCCAGATATTTCCTTTCCTATCTTCGCAGAGAGAACGAACCTCCTGATTGAGGACAACCATGGTGCGGTGCACACGGCGTAACCTAAAGTCGACGCACGTGAGGTCACGCTCTCCACAGAACCAGAGATTATGCTGGTTGTCAATGAAGTATTTCTTGATAAGTGGGAGGCTGGAGTATTCAGCGCCTTCCGTTCTTAATACATAAGGTACTAACTTATGTGCTTGCTCATCATAATAACTAAATGTTCCGCCTTGAGGAACAGTCCATATCGTTCCGTGTTCATCCTGATAGAAGAAGGGCTTCTCGCTCTTAGTTCTGTTAATCAGGTTGTCGGCTGTAGCCTGGAGCCATTCTGTCTTGCCGTCGGGCCAGCGCATCACGATGCCGTCATTATCCGTAAACATCCATATTCTGCGATGAGAATCAGTGAAGATCCTTTTCACAGTCTGTGTCATGACCATTGGATGGAGCAAGTTGACAAGGGAACCCTTTCGTGCACGGATATCATAGACAACAAGTCCTCCATCCGTACCTATAAGCAGTTGTTGCTTGCCATAGCTACAGAGATCGTAGATGTCGGAGACCTTTACTCCAATGTTCTCAGCACGTAGGCGCTTCTCGCCTTTACCGATGGATGCTAACTTCCCATCTGTTGATACGAACCAAGTACGGTTTCCGAGGTTAGCCATATTGCAGGCTTTGAAATGGGGAAAATCTGCACCACCAAAGAGTTTTAACCCTTTGTTTGTAAAAAGCCATTCGCGGCCGAACTGATCAAGCATAGCCTTCTGTAGCGTAAAGCCCTTGAAGAGCGTGATTCCTCCTTCTCCTTGCATATCATTGTCTTTGATGCGCATAGCTACTGGGTAGCCTTTGTCTCCAGCTATCCACGAATAACCGTCTGCAAGAGGGTAGATATCTCGCATCGTCTTATAACTCTTCCCTTGATTATGTAGAATCTGTCCTACACTCACGTACTTGCATTGGCGTGTATCGAAGAGATATAATTTGCGGTCATAGGTGACACACCACAGATCGCCATTGGAGTTAGGCTGCATGTTGAAGATGCGGTTGGAAGACAGCACCTCGGTCTTTCCGGGTGCATCCCGGTAAGTGGTGAAGCTATAACCATCGAAATAGCTCAGTCCATTCCATGTACCAAACCACATCAGTCCGTCTTTTGTCTGACCGATGCTTGAAAAGAGGTTTGCCGCCAGTCCGTCGTTCATAGAGAATGTGCGAACATTGCAGACAACCTGAGCCTTTATACTTGTTGCATATAACTGGAAAAACAAGCATAAAAACAGGCTTAGGATATTAATGTTTTGTATATATCTGTTGGTATGTCTCATATTTTTCGATTATCGTTTGCAAACTTACATATTTTTTCTCAATTTGCACAATAGTTCCACCGACAATTTTTCTACTTTTCACATAATATTGCGTAATAGGAAGGCTAAATCCGTACAATATTACAACGGAGATTCAATTAATCTTCGTAGTTTTGCAAACATTTGGTGAACGAAACAACACATAATGACATCATATAATGACATCATATAAAGACATCATATAAAGACATCATATAAAGAAAACATATAAAAACAATTATGACACGACATTTAAGCCTACTATTTTTTTCATTAATGGCTCTTAGTGTGCCAGCTCAGACGGCGTCGCACACGTGGAACCCCAACTTGCAAGGGAATCGTTACTGCAATCCGATCATCAATGCCGACTACAGTGATCCTGATGTCTGCCGTGTGGGAAACGATTATTATATGACGGCATCGTCCTTTGCCTGCTTCCCGGGCTTACAGATTCTTCACTCTACGGATCTTGTCAACTGGACGATCATAGGCGCAGCTCTCAAGGATCACTACCCTGTTCTCCCTCAATATAAGGGTACTGATTTGGATTATCGGAAGAAGATTCAGCACGGTAACTATGTCTGGGCCCCGGCTATCCGTTATCATGATGGATGGTTTTATATCTATTGGGGCGATCCTGATCAGGGCCTCTTCATGGTGAAGACGCAGGACCCCGCTGGTGACTGGACAGAGCCTGTGCTTGTGAAGGAAGGTAAGGGATTGATCGATTGTTGCCCGCTGTGGGATTCTGATGGCAAAGCTTATCTCTCACATGGCTGCGCAGGGAGCCGAGCAGGTGTAAAGAGTGTGCTCTTCGTCGCTCCGCTGTCTGCTGATGGTACTCATGTGACGGGTCCTTCACGAATGGTATACGATGGTCATGAGGATCAGCCGACGATTGAGGGAACGAAGTTCTACAAGCATGATGGTTACTATTATATCTTCTCTCCGGCAGGTGGCGTGAAGTATGGCTGGCAAGTAGAGCTCCGCAGTAAGTCGCCTTATGGTCCTTATGAGGAGAAGGTGACGTTAGCACAAGGAAAGAGTAAGGTCAATGGCCCTCATCAAGGTGCGTGGGTTGATACGCAGAATGGAGAGGATTGGTTCCTGCATTTCCAGGACAAGCATGCGTATGGCCGCGTAGTTCACCTCCAGCCCGCAAAGTGGAAAGACGGATGGCTCGTCATCGGTGAGGATAAAGATGGCGATGGATGTGGCGATGCTGTGGCATCGTGGAAGAAGCCGAACCTTCCCTCTTCGGGTAACGTTCAGCCACAAGAAGATGATGAGTTCAACAGCAATGAGCTTGGAAAACAATGGCAGTTTGAAGGTCCGTGGAGCCAGTATTGGTACTTCTGCGATGCTAACAACGGAAGGCTGAGACTTTATGGACCTCAGCAGCCTGAAGGTTTCAAGAATCTGAGCGATCTTCAGAATATGCTCTTACAGAAGCTCCCTGCAGAGAACTTCACAGCTACGGCTCGTGTGCGGTTCATTCCCAATCCCGACTTCAAGCCCAAAGGTGAAGAGGGAGGCTTCATGCTCATGGGACAGGATTATGCAGGTATTAAGTTTGTGAGCACGGCAGATGGTTGCTCTTTACGTTATGTTACTTGTAAAGGGGCTCAGAAAGGGAAAACTGAGCAGACCATTGCTGAGACCTCTCTCCCAATCAAGGCTATGCAGAAGCCTTATACGCAGAAGTATGCAGTAGATGATATTCCTCAGCCGCGGTCCGCTACACCTTATATATATGTACGCGTGAAGGTATGGAGCACGGGCATCGGCAATGCTATTCAAGGCCATGCACAGTTCTCCTGGAGCAAGGACGGGAAGCAATATAAAGATGTCGGTGAGCCGTTCACAATTGTAGAAGGTAAGTGGATAGGCGCTAAGCTCGGTTTCTATTGCATGAAGCCAGCTTCGAAAAATGATTCTCCATTCTTGGATGTTGACTGGATTCACTTCGTAAAATAAGGGATGTCATTATGTCACGGCCGCGTCACGATCGTGACGCGGCCACGAAAAGATCGTGACGCGGCCGCGTCATAATTGTGACGCAGCTGCGAAACAATGACGATTCACTTGAATTGTCTTTTACTGAAATCGCTTGTCAAAGTTCGACCAGGTTTACTGAATTGCTTGTCAATATTTAGTCAACTTTACTATTTTGCTTGTCATCTTTG